>NZ_JBGBYL010000008.1:0-369544 GCF_041260495.1 Paenibacillus sp. RC84 | reverse complement strand
GCCCAAAAAGTGAATACGATCATGGAAATCATGAAAGAGGATTGAGTCGCCGGGAGGCGGCTCTTTCTTTTCCCCTCCCATGTATTTCTGTGTTACACAGTATTTCTTGAATCGTAGTGATGATTCCAGACCATCTGGAAGCCGTTCAAGCCCTTGATCTTTGTCTCAAAATAACGGCCAACTTCCATTGCATCCTCCACCCATGGGCATTCCCTCAAATCCTCTTCCCACTGCTTTTTAATCAGATCGTCCAGCTCTTGCGAGTAAATAAGCTTCTGCGGCTCTACTCCGTGCATCCGAGCAAGATACTCATTGTCTGATTCGGCCTGCTTTACCAGCTCATACAATTTCATTCGGGCCTTAACGGTAAACGTCCCTTTGCCATACTCCAGGATCGTTCCGTCCCTCATTCTACCTGCCTTGTTGCGCTCGTCCTTGTACATTGCGATAAAGGTATTTCTAAGGTCCACATATGGTTGCAACCAGGGATGGGTCTTGGCGAATTCCTTGGAGCTTTTGTCGATAGTCACTACAGGGCATATGATACAGCCGGTTCGAGCACCGCATGGATCGTCGACCTTTTCCCCTGCCCCTGCCCTGCGCTTGGACAGCCCGCATTCACCTGTCGCATCCTTGTAAAGTTGACTGATCTTTTCAGCGTCCCCCCAAGATGTCTTTTCCTTCAGCAGATACGACCAAACGTCATCTAGCGTGAAGTTTACGATCGGCATAAACACGTTGTCCGTGTAGTATTCTGATACCTGCCGACTTTCGATGGACCTACGCCTCTCAGTTGTCTCGCTCAACCGCACTCCCGTAACTTGTATTTCCGGGTTTCGCCGTTTCATTTCTTTCTGGATGGGCTCAATTTTAAGCCGCTCTGTGCACCACCGGTTAACTCTGCTTTTTGGCAGTGGATAACCTTTACCTAGGGTGAGATACATGAAACTTTTTTCCGGAGGAGCAGACACCTCCTTAACTTCCACAGGCAACATATATTCGCGTATGACTCGACCTATCTTCATAAGCTCTTCTTGCTTTAGAGGATCGGTCACTAAGTCTAAACAAGTTTGCGCAGTCAACAGGTAAATCTGTCGTTTGAGTTTGTTTGGATTATGTTTTTTGAGCTGAATCAGTGTTCGGAAAACGATATCTGCCGTTACAGTGGAATCCTTGCCACCACTGTATGAAAGTACCCAAGGCCGATCCACATCCCCGGATGTGTAAGCCTTCATCGTCTCTGCTATGGCGGCCATAGTTTTGAGCTTGTAGTCAGTCACCATGTACCCTCCCATGTATTTCTGTGTTAGATTTGCTTTTTCATTCGCTCATGCCATACGATTTTGCCTATCAGATCCGCTCGGCAGTCACGACACAAAGAGATTGACGACGTTTGGTTTTCATCATTGCCGACACTAATTAGCAAGTTTCCTTCTTTATTCAAGCAAGAGTTGCACCATTTTTTTGTTTCTTCGCACTTTATCACCTTATACACCGTCCTTTATTTAGATGCCCTATAGGGGGATTAATCTGTGACTTCACCTTTAGCCCAGCGCGAAATGGTTTGCAGCGGTAAAAGGTACACGCCTCCCTTTTTGGGTCCGGCTACCTGCATGTATTCGACTCCATCATGTCTCATACGTCCGTTAAAAGGTTCAAACCAGCGTACACCGATACCCATAACCTTCCGGGCACTGTATGACCGCGGCCCTTCTTTACCGTTGTGGTAGGTCTTGCCTACTTCGATTTCATGTGGTGACATCGTTTATCCCTCCATGTGGGTGTTTATTGCCGCAATTAACCCCGATCAATCCGGCAGAATATTTGATATGCTGATCGTAGATAAACGTCTTGAATCGTGGTATAGTTGCCGTAAGGTATTTTGACGATGACCCCGGCTCCTATCCCAAATAGGCCGGGGCATTTTTATTTTTCAGTCCATTACGAAGTAGCCTTTGCCGATCCGCTCGATATCCGTTTCGGTCGCCGGCATTATTACAAAAGCCCGGTCTCCGATCCAGATAATCTCTTCGTCCTTGATCTGAGCAAGGTATGTTTCCATGCTGCTCGATACCATCGCTTGATTCATATTGATTGTCTGCCTCCAAAATTTCATTGATGTCGATCTGCCCTTCTATTGTCGCTTCTTTGATGTGACCGGATTGGAACCATTCTGCCGGAGCAGACTGCCTATATTCCGACCAAACTGGATGTCCCGCAAACCTTTCGGGTCTTTCCGCCTCCGCCGCCGTAGTCCAGACCCAGAAGGTCGCGGCTCTAATCATCGAAGAAGCCATATCCAAAGCGCCTGTCGAAATTTAGCACACCATTGCTGACTACATCGCGGAGTAAAGATTGGAATGTATCCAAACCTCCGGGCTGCACGTAAAGAGACTGGATCAAGCGAATCTCTTCCGGACGGAGCTCTCTCCCTGTAACATTCATCAACTGGTTTACGACTATTTGTGCTTGCTCATTCATACTCTCGCTCCTTCCTCCGTTTTCTTGGCTGCCCTGAAAAATATGTCCCGTGTATGTTGGAATATCTCTAATTCTGTGAATCCCTGGGCTTCCAATTCGGTACCTAACATCAGCAATGCAAAATCAAGATCGCTAACGATACGGTCAATTTCGGATACAAACTCATCCAGGTCCTGCGGCTGCCGGTTAGGTACGCGGTAACGATCATGCTTTTTTCCGCCTATGACCGCCTTGCCAAGCTTGTTGGCGTTGCCGTACCGGGCATATTTATTTGCCGTTACTCCCATGCCGCATCCTCGGCCCTCATATCGCTGATTTCCCATTCAATATCCTGCCGGATCTTTTCGGCCAGTTGCTCAGGGTCTATGTCAAATTCATTCACGCCCTAATCCTCCCTCATGCGGTAATTTAGCTTGAACCGGTCGCCCTGGATGATTACGAGATAATCCTTGCACATGTCGTAAATCCGGCTGCCTAGCGCATCATCATAGTTGCACATGGTACGGATGTCCCGTTCGGACGATATCATGACCGGCAGTTTTTCCATATAGCGATAATTTATAATGGCGAATGCCTGCTCTAACTGGAATTCCGTTGGCTCTCGGCGCCCCTTGAACATATCGTCGATCATCAAGACCTCCGCCTGTTGCAAGGTCAAAATTCGTTCTTTCAGAACCGATAGGTCGTCCTTAATTTCGTTAAAACCTTCGACCCACGGAAAATACTGCACCTTGACTCCCTGCGAGATTAAAGAGTTAGCGGATGCCATCAGCAAATGCGTTTTGCCGCATCCGGGCGGACCCAATAAAGCGATGCTGTTATGCCTGGAAACACTGACTCTGTGGAATTGCTCCGTGTATGATCGGGTACAGTGATAAGCGTCCCGCACCGGCCCCAATACACCCAAATCGAAGTTGTCGAAGTTTTTTTTACGAAACTCGAATGATATCTGGCTGGACCGGAACGCCTTTTCGATCTGACGATCATTGATGCAATCACATTCCTTCCAGTGGTCCATCAAAAATTCTTTGGCCTCTCCTTGGGAAGACATCAGAACAGGCTTTTTAACAAAGTAACCTTGCTCATCCTTACATTTCTCGCACTTGTAGTTCGGCGTTTCGTTTGGTCCGAATCCAGCCGGTTTTATTGCTTTCAGGTGTTCGATCCGAGCGATCAGTTCTTCCGGCATCAGCGTCTCCCGCATTGAGCGCAGCATTTTCTTGTCCTCCTTTCGGGAATGGCTTCACCTTGGACTGATGGCCGCGCCAAGCGTCCAAAATGGCGTTTTCATAATACCCAAAACTATTTGGTTGCTTAAAAGGAGTGATTTCCTTTTTGGCCCTGTCCCTCTTAGCTTCATAGCTCCGTTGCATTACCTGCACGATAAATGGGACCGGTATCTCCAAGTCAATCATTTCCCTCATGCTTCCCAAGTCTCGTTGTGTGAGGTTAAAAGGCATCTTGCCGTGTAATGAGCAGTAGGCATCTTGCAGTTGCAGTAACGGGTCATTCTCAGGCGGCTCTATAACAGTAGTAGTAATATTGTTTTTAATACTGTTTTTAATACTGTCTTTAATACTGTCTTTAGGCACGTCTTCCGCCTTAGAGCCGCAAGGGTTTGAGCCACTTGAAAGTTCCCGTTTCGGTAACTCTTCGGTTACTGTTTCAGTAACTACATGATTACCGTTTTGGTAACCTTGATCTGTGGCGGTTACCATTTCAGTAACTTTTTCAGTAGATTGGAGTTCCTGTTTCGGTAACTTTCTAGCTAGGTTTTGATGGATCAAATTGTTAAATTCTTCTCGGGACCAAGCAGATACCGGACTGACTTGCCATTTTTCATAGTCCTTATTAATGGAAAAAGCAGACTCTTCCTTTTCCCAGACAATAACCCTACATTCAACAAGGAATTTAAGCTCGTTTGTGATATGCGTCTTGCCCACTCCACAAAGCTCAAAATCCTTCAACTTCGGGACAAACGCAGACTTGTTTCGGCATCCATAAGACAACCGTAAAATAAAATACAGGATGTCCTTCTGTCTCTTCGAAAAATTCCGCCGTATTATCTCGTCCCAAAGCTCATTTGCTACGGATATAAATCCGTTTTCGGTTTGAGGATTTGCCACGTTCCTCCCCCTTTTTGATCCTTGCTTAATGCTTGATGGTATTCCCTGAGAGCAAATAATAAGGTAAAGATTGAAACGTACCATGTTTGAAGCTGCAGATCGTCTCCCAACTTCCAGTACACCTGAATTTTATCTTTACCTAGTTCTCGATACGCCAGCGTGAAATAATCCGTTTTTTTGACGATATTAAAGACTTCGCCGTCATAGATGATCGTTTCCACGTTTCACCCCTCCGCAAGATTACTGATGCTTGATCGCATCGTTCGGATCGTCAGCCCCCGAAGGCCCAAGGAGTAGGCCAAGCTCACGATCCCAACGATGAGGCCAAGCGGCCTCTCGTAGCTAACCTATAAGCGCTCTGCGCCAGCAGGCGGAGCAGCAGTACAGCAGCCGACCAATGTAATAGTATTCCTGCCCTCGCCTTATCGAATTGGCACAGCCGATTCGGGCACAGTAGGCGTATGGTTCAGGATCCGGTTTGCTATAATTTGCGATGTCTTCTATAGTCAGCGTTCCCCGGAGGATGGCTACCGTGACGTTTTTACTGGATAGGTCTGCATCGCAGATATGCTCCGTTAAAAATTTCAAGCCTTTGAGCTTATGCTTCATCGCGCTACCTCCTTGTCAGAAGGCGAAAAAACCGTTATACTAGTAATGAACCAAACATTTGTTCTTGTCTCGACATGATCGCCCTGGCCGGCGGTCATGTTTTGTTTTTCCGCTGTAAGTTCCTTTTCGAGTTCTTCTATTTCCTCAATTATGTAGCAATCCCATACCCCGTCCGGCTTCTGAAAATGTAGCATTCTCCGATACAGCATCCGAAGTTCCTCAATGCGCCTTCTTGCTTCGCTCACTCTCGATTCCTCCTAGTTCAAATATTTTTTAGCTTTCAATTCGCGGCGATGTTCTTTCCAGACTGCTATCCAACTGAACGTATATTCTCGGCAGAGTACGGCTACGTAATGAGTTAGTGCGGTTATAGCCTCTATGCACTCCATGATTGTCGTCTGGATCGTATGTATGTCCTTCTCTGCAAGTTGATCTTTCCGCTTGGTGATCGGGACAAGCTTCATGGCTTCGTAAGCTTCCCCGATCTCTTCAAGCGTTTTAAGATGGACACTTGATTTATTCAAGTCTGCGTTGTTAAGCCAGGGTGTGCTGGCCCCGCCCGATACTTCCTCTTGCGCGGCCAGCCCGATCCGTGGATCATCTGTGGCTATTGCCGTCAAACGCATGATGTCCTTCGGAGCCTTTCTTTTAGCTCCCTCAATTTTTGCAAGGCTTGTCCGGTCCAGCGGGACCATCCCGGTAAAATCTTTCTGGGTCAAGTCGTTAGCCTTGCGGTATTCTTTGATCGCTTCGCCAATGCTCAATTCTTACACTTCCTTCTCATTCCCAAATCTGGCACCTAGAGGGCCTTTTATTGGATGAATCGGCACAATCGGCCGTCGATTTGTGGCTGGGAAGTGCGCTACTATGATGTTGTACATAACTGGTGCCGCACCGTTCCCTCTTATATCCCCTACATTTGCCCGCTGCATTGTTCCCCGCGGCGGGCTTCTCCCTCTATGCGCCCTTTCTTTTAGACAACCAATCCGGACTTGAATTTTCGTTGATCCATTCCGTGTGAGCTTCAATCCATTGCATAAACAAACTTGTTACCACCCTCGGATGACCAAACTCCCGAGTAACAGGGAAGTCTTCACGATTCATGAGTTCTGTTGCTTTAGTGCCGCCGATCTCGAGTACATCCATTAATTGAGCTTTTGTCATCAATGGCGGCAAAGTATTTGCAAATTCATGTTTCTGAATTGCTTGTTCAACAGCCATAGATATCATTTTTTGCAAGTGGTCGAGGTCGAACTCAACTTTGATCATTTAACTCCCTCCATTAATCAACTTAAGCAGAAGTCACATCTTCAACTTCGCGTACCGCGTAGCGAGAAGGCAAAAAAATATCTTCTTTCCTTACCCCATACAATTTCGCTAATTCATTAGCTCTTTCGCTTCCTACCTGCCTATGACCATTTTCTATCTGCGAAAGATATCCAACGTTAATCTTTAGTTCTTTTGCGGCTTCTTCGAGACTGAACCCTACGTTCAATCGAGCCATTTTTAAAAGATTTTTCACCTTGTCCACCTCCAATACTTTGCAAAACGCGTAGTTGGTATAATTTGATAATACAACGCATAACGCAAAGTGTCAACGCATAATGCAAAGTTTGTTTACAAAACTTTACCCTTTGCGAAGTGCTGAGGTATAATCTAATTGAGGTGAGGCGCTTTGTACGGGAAAAGGATTCGAGAATTAAGAAAGTCCAAGAATTTAACAATGAAAGAGCTTGGGAAAAAACTCAGCCTTGCAGAATCAACAATATCAGGATATGAGAATGAAACCAGAAAGCCCGATATTGAGATAATCGAAAAAATGGCCGATTTTTTCGGAGTTGATGTTGATGACCTACTCGGCAGAAAAATAAAGAATGAGCAGAATATTGATATAGATGACCCTGAGCTAGGAATCTTGTTTTATGAATTAAAGGAAGCTACTCCAGAAATAAGAGAGAGAGCGAGGGACTTTTTACGGTATCTTAAGGATGCAGAAAAGGATCGTAAGCCAGGAGATAATCAAGGAGAGATACAATAAGTAACAAATATCAGCCCATTCGGGCTTTTATTTTACACAAAAAACGAACATACGTTTCTAAATTTGAGGTGCTTACATGCTTTTCTACTATAAAAAAACTCCACTCGAAGATGAAGTCGAATCAATTTATTTAATCAGCGGAATTTTAAATCCTAACCAATTAACAATTGAAGAAATTGCCCCCAGACTTGGTATATGGGTCTATTTTCGAGATATGGAGACAAGCATTTTTGAACGTGATGGATTATATAGTGTTGTCATAGATAAGAGAGACGACCCCACAATGCAATGGAAGAAGTTTCTTCATGAAGTCTGCCACAAACTGCGTCATGTTGGTAATCAATTCTTATTGCCACCTGAATTGGCGAAATGGATGGACCAAGAAGCAAATAATTTTTCGCAATATGCAGCTATGCCGTTTTTCATGATTAAGGAGATGGAATTGCCTAAAACCGAGAAAGAAATTATCGAGTTATTAATGAGGGAATTTCGTGTCACTTATCATATGGCAGCTCGTAGAGTTGAACAAATAAGGCTTCGTATTTTACAAGGTCGGCTTGATGAAGAATATCGAAAATGGTGTTTAGAAAATCCGACTCCACCTCTACATGTAGAAAGGGGATTTATTGATGCCTAGTTTTCAGAAAGTTGCGGCAAAAAATAAACAGGGGTATAAATGGGTCTGCACTGTAGACGCGCCACCTGATCCAATTACCGGAAAACGTAAACAGATTGCACGCCGCGGAGACACAAAAAAAGAAGCAGAAAATAGAGCTAATAAGGCTTTAGAGGATCAATTAGAATTTGGTATTGATGCCAAAGCATCTAAAAATATGCCGTTTGAAAAAATTGCGTGGGAATGGCTGGAGATTTATGCAAAGGGACCCGTCAAAGAAAGTACGGTACGTGTAAGAAGCAAAGAAATAAAAGTTTTGCTTAAGCATATCGCCGCGGTAAGCATTGATAAAGTAACCAGTAAAGCCTATCAAAAAATTTTAAATGATCTGGATGACCAAGACTACGCCAGAACGACTATTGAAGGGGTTCATGTGACTGCTAATATGATTTTTGAATACGCCCAGCAGCATAAAATGAGGAAAGATAATCCTTGTTCTAATGCAAAAATTCCTGTTAAAAAATTGACTGTAGAAGAAATAGAGAATACCCGCATTGAAGACAAGTATTTTGAGAAAAGCGAGATAGCCGAATTCTTGACTTGTGCGAGAGAACATGGCTTGCCGGGAGATATGGAAAGGTTCTACTTACTCGTATTTTCTGGAATCAGATCCGGTGAAATGTGTGCTTTGAAATGGACAGACTTGGATTTTTTTATGTACGAATTAAATATCACCAAGACTCTATATAACCCAGATAATAATATGAGGAAATATAAACTGACTCCCCCAAAAACAAAAGGCTCCATCCGTAAGTTTCAACTTGATGAAACAATAGTTGATATGCTAAAAGCACTTAAAATACAGCAAGCGAGAGAGAGATTGGCAAATAAATTATTGTTGCCTGAATACCATGATAAGAATTTTATGTTTTGCCATGAGAATGGATATCCGCTTGTACCTAAAAATATTCTAAACAGAATGGCCCGATTACTCAAAAAAACGACGATATCCAAAAAGGCAACCCCTCATATTTTCCGACATACGCATATCAGTATGTTAGCCGAAGCAGGGGTCGATATTAACACGATCATGAAAAGAGTCGGCCACGATGACATGAAAACTACTATGAAAATATATACTCATGTCACTGATAAAATGAAAAAGACCGCAGCTCAAAAAATAAAAAATCATTTCGGAAGCATACTCAATTTTTGATTTTTGCAAGAAATGTGATTTTATTGTGATTTATAATAAAAACAGGCCCCTTGTAGGAGCCTGTTTTTATTGGTATTACAGGGTTTTTGCAACCCTTCTTACATCATGCCGCCCATACCGCCCATGCCGCCCATGTCAGGCATAGCAGGTTTGTCTTTTTCAGGCTTGTCGGCGATAACCGCTTCGGTTGTCAGGAACATAGCCGCAACGGATGCCGCGTTTTGCAGGGCGGAACGCGTTACTTTCGCCGGATCGACGATACCGGCTTCGATCATGTTCACCCACTCGCCAGTAGCGGCGTTGTAGCCGATACCGATCGTTTCTTTCTTCAGACGCTCAACGATTACGGAGCCCTCTTGGCCAGCGTTCGCGGCGATTGTGCGAACCGGCTCTTCCAGAGCGCGCAGAACGATGTTCACGCCTGTTTTCTCGTCGCCATCGGAACCTACAGCGGCAACAGCATGGTACACGCTCACGAGAGCCGTACCGCCGCCTGCTACGATACCTTCTTCAACCGCAGCGCGAGTAGCGTTCAGTGCGTCTTCGATGCGCAGTTTGCGCTCTTTCAGCTCGGTTTCGGTAGCAGCACCGACTTTGATTACGGCTACGCCGCCGGCAAGTTTAGCCAGACGCTCTTGCAGTTTTTCTTTATCGAACTCGGAAGTGGTTTCTTCCAGTTGCGCTTTGATTTGGGAAACACGCGCATCGATGTCTTCTTTGGCGCCGGCGCCATCGACAACGATCGTGTTTTCTTTGGTTACACGGATTTGACGAGCCGTACCCAGTTGTTGCACCGTAGCGGATTTCAGCTCAAGGCCGAGTTCCTCGGTGATCACTTGGCCGCCTGTCAGGGCAGCGATGTCCTGCAGCATAGCTTTGCGGCGGTCGCCGAAGCCAGGAGCTTTGACAGCCACGCAAGTGAACGTACCGCGCAGACGGTTAACGACCAGCGTAGCCAGTGCTTCGCCTTCTACGTCTTCAGCGATGATCAGGAGCTGCTTGCCTTGTTGAACCACTTTTTCAAGGACCGGAAGGATTTCTTGGATGTTTGTGATCTTCTTGTCGGTGATCAGAACGTAAGGGTTCTCCAGAACGGCTTCCATTTTGTCCGTGTCCGTAATCATGTACGGGGAGATGTATCCGCGGTCGAACTGCATGCCTTCAACCACTTCAAGCTCAGTCGCGAATCCTTTGGATTCTTCAACGGTGATAACGCCGTCTTTGCCGACTTTCTCCATCGCTTCGGCGATCAGTTCGCCGACTTCGTCGTCAGCAGCGGAGATAGCCGCTACTTGAGCGATGCTTTGCTTGCCTTCGATAGGCTTCGCAATGCTTGCAAGCTCTTCGACAGCCGCGCGAACGGCTTTGTCGATGCCTTTGCGGATAACCATCGGGTTAGCGCCCGCGGTTACGTTTTTCAGACCTTCGCGAATCATCGCTTGAGCCAGAACCGTAGCCGTAGTCGTACCGTCACCGGCAACATCGTTAGTTTTGGTCGCAACTTCTTTGACAAGCTGTGCGCCCATGTTCTCGAAAGCGTCTTCGAGTTCGATTTCTTTCGCGATCGTCACACCGTCATTGGTGATGAGCGGGCTTCCGAATTTTTTCTCAAGTACTACGTTGCGGCCTTTAGGTCCGAGTGTTACTTTAACTGCGTTCGCCAGAGCGTCCACACCACGAAGCATTGCGCGGCGCGCGTCTTCACTAAACATAATGTCTTTTGCCATCGTTAAAACCCTCCCTGAAATGTTTGATTCTGCTTACAGGTTCATGTGCATCTATATCGATTCCGATAACCGGCCTTCAGCCGAGGCGTCAGGCGGTAAGTATTCAAATGAGTGGCTTAAGTATGTGAATCCGCTAAATTAGGCTAAGATAGCGAGAATATCGCTCTCACGCATAATCAACAGCTCGCGGCCCTCGTATTTCACTTCAGTCCCTGCGTATTTGGAGAAAATAACGCGGTCGCCTTCTTTAACTTCCAGCTCAACGCGCTCGCCGTCTTTCAGCGTGCCGCTTCCAACTGCTACAACTTTGCCTTCCTGCGGCTTTTCTTTAGCTGTGTCCGGAAGCACGATGCCACTAGCAGTCGTCTCCTCTTTCGCAATGGCTTCAATGATAACGCGATCACCCAACGGTTTGATCATGGATAAATAGCCTCCTTCAGTTTAGTTTGTAGTCAATGGATTTTAAGACTTTAGCACTCAAACATCTTAAGTGCTAACAACACTTTTAATGATAATGATTTTGCCATCGTTTTGCAAGTGGGTTTTGTTAAATTTTATTGTTTTTGCCGCAAAAAGCAGAATGGAAGTTGTTCCCAAGGAAACGCCTCACCCATTGTTCCCCGACTGCCGGAATTTCATTCGTCTTGTACACCGATTTTAACGGCCCGGGCGAGAAAACGACTCCAACTTCGTATCCTATGCGCTGCCGGCTCTCTTAAGACGAGGAATACGGCACTTTGCCGGCAGCAACGCGGTCATTCCAAGGAACGTCCAACCCTACCCTCTTTGGCCCCGATTCGAAAAAAAAGGGGCCGTCTTCCGACAGCCCGTTACTTTTGTTCCCCGTATTCCGCTTCCCAGGCCGCGTCCTGGACAAGCTGTTTGCGATAAATAAAGCCCGAAAGCAGGACGCTGAACTCATACAGCACAATCATCGGCAGCGCCACAAGAATAGCGGAGATCGCATCCGGCGGCGTGATGATAGTCGAGAGGATGACCAGAACCATATAAGCGTAACGCCGCATTTTGGCCAGCCGCTTGGGGTTCAGAATGCGCAGTTTAGTCAGAAACATCACCACGATCGGAAGCTCGAACAGAACCGAAAGCGGCAAAATAATGTTAAACATGAACGAAAAATATTGGGCTGCCCCGTAGAGCTCGGTAATTCCCATGGAATGGCTGATCGCCGTCGTAAAGTAAAACGCCATCGGAAACACGACAAAATATCCGAAAGCAAGACCCGCCAGGAACAGGACAACCGCTCCCGGAATGTAGAGAATCGACGCTTTCTGCTCGCTTTCCCGGAGCCCCGGACTTACAAACGCCCAGATGTGGTAAAGGATCACCGGCAGTGTGATGAGCAGAGCCACGACAAAACCGAAGTTCATGTATAAACGGAGCGCATCCCACGGTGAAAATACATGCCACGCGATTTTATCGGCCGGAGGCACGGATTTCAGGAAAAGGATGACGTTCTTGGCGAAAACAAGGCCGATGACGAGGCCGATGATCAGGACTCCCAGCACCCAGAAGATCCGCTTGCGCAGCTCCGCCAGATGCTCGACCAAAGGTTGTTCTTTATCCATGCAGCACCAACCTATCTACGTATAGCTTCACTGAACCGGAACCTTAGTCGGGAAGCCGGCGGGGGTTGTCCGAAACCGCCCGTTCACTGCTCGCCGCCGGTGCGGGAGCGGCTTGCGTTAAAGAGGCCGGCGCGGGAACTTCTTCGGGCGCCGCAGCGGCAGACTTGACCTCGGCCGCTTTCTTGTCCGCCTGGTCATGCTCGGACATCATATCGCGCGCGCCCTTCTTGAACTCGCTCAAGGTACGTCCGAAAGCTCTCCCGAGCTCGGGGAGCTTGTTCGGCCCGAACAGCAGCAGACACACGACGGCAACCAGCAAAATTTCGGTAAAACCTATATTTTGAAACATCCGGAATGTTTCCTCCTTCAAATCTGTAATCAGCAGCCGAGCAGGCCGCCGTATCCCATCTCCGTAATATCTTCGCGGAAAATCTCTTCCCCGGCGCAAATACGCGGGAGAAGCACGTCGAAGGACGTGTACGGATCGTGCATCACGCAGCCCGGCAGCCCCATGACAGGGACGCTGCCGATATAAGCCATCATCAGCATCGAGCCGGGCAGCATCGGCGTCCCGTAGCTGACGATGCGGGCGCCCGCCCGGGATATGGCTCCGGGCGTGCGGTCGTCGGGATCGACCGACATGCCGCCGGTGACCAGGATGAGATCCGCACCGAGTCCGAGGAAATGCCGGATCTCGGTTACGATCGCATCCATGTCGTCCGGCGTGAACCGCTGGTCGATTATCTTCGAGCCAAGCGCCTCGACTTTGGCTCGCACGACAGGGCCGAATTTGTCCCGGATTCGGCCTTTGAACACTTCGCTGCCGGTGGTGATCAGCCCTGCCCGCAGGCTGCGGAACGGCTTCACGGCGACAAGCCCCGCCGCTGCCGCCGGAGCTTCCTCCGGCGAAGCCGTGGAAGCTCCGGAAGGAGCCGCGCTCTTGCCGGCCGCATCCGCCGGGCCGCCGTTCTCCGGCTCCAAACCCCCGGCGTCCGAGGCTTGGCCGCTTCTTCGCTGCGCAGCCAGCCGTTCCACACGGGCGACAGGCTCCTCCTCGATGACGAGCGGAATGACCCGGGTTCCCGCGAGAGGCTGCCCGGGTTTAACGACCGTATTCGTGCGGATGGTCGACATCACGATGCGGCCTATGCCGTTGACTTGATCGACGAACGCTTTGTCGATCTTGGCCAGCCCGTGAATCGCCGATTTCAGCGTCACCTTGCCTTCGTGCGGTTCCGTCCGTTCGGTGTTCGCTCCCCGCACCGCGCTCGCCAGACGAAGAGCCGCCTCATCCTCGTGAAGGTAGCCTTCGGCAAGTTCCAGCACGTAAATATGCTCCTTGCCGATGCTTAGCAAAGCGGGAATATCCTCTTCCGAAATCTGGTGGCCTTTGCGGAACAAGCGCCCCTTGAACTCCCCCGGGATAATCTGGGTCAAGTCGTGAGCGAGGACCAGACCGACCGCATCCTCCACTTTTACTTCACGAAGCATGGAGTCAGCTTTCATCCGCATGTTCCTGCTCCCGGCCCGTTAGGATCGACAAGGCATGAGGAAGCACGTCAATAATGGCCATGAGACTTTCATGGACACCCTTGGGGCTTCCCGGCAGGTTAATGATCAGCGTAGAGCCCCGGATTCCGGTCACCGCTCGCGAAAGCATAGCCCGAGGAGACTTCTCGATCGATTTCATCCGCATGGCTTCGGCAAAACCGGGTGCCGAACGGTCGATGACGCTCAAGGTCGCTTCCGGGGTAACGTCCCGGGCCGCAAGACCCGTTCCGCCTGTCGTCAAGATGAGATCCGCCTGAAAGTAGTCGGTCATTTCTATAAGAGCCGCCATAATTTCGTCCATTTCATCCGGTACGACGCGGTATTCAATGATATCTCCTTGAATCTCTTCCTCTACCAGCTCGCGGATGACTTGGGCGCTCGTATCTTCCCGTTCTCCCCTCGATCCGCGGTCACTGGCAGTTAGAATCGCAACTTTCCAGCGCATTCCTCTCACCTCTTCCTCTACTGTAACAAAATTTGATTAAGAATGGGTATCAAATCTGTGAAAATCTCCATTTTTACCGCCGGTTTTGGTTACGAGCATCGTAGGCCCGATCACCATGTCCTTCTGGAGTGCTTTGCACATATCATACACGGTCAGGGCCGCAGCCGATACGGCCGTCAGCGCCTCCATTTCCACGCCGGTCGGTCCTGTTGTGCGCACTTCGGCTTCGATGCCGAGTTCCGTCCCGCTCTCGTATACGAAGCGGATGTCCACCCCCGACAGCGCGAGCGGGTGGCACATCGGAATCCAGTCGGCCGTTTTCTTCGCCGCCATGATGCCGGCCACCTGGGCGACAGCAAGCACATCGCCTTTGGCCAGCCGCCCTTCACGGATGCGCAGCAGCGTTTCCGGCAGCATCGTAATGCGGGTACGGGCAACGGCTGTCCGCTTGGTCTCCTTTTTATCGCTGATGTCGACCATTTTGGCGCGCCCTTGTTCATTAAAATGAGTCATTTTATCCGGCTGCTCCATCCGATCACTCTCCCCTCTTCCGGATCCCGGGTATATGCGGCGCTCTCCGTAATCAGCACGTCCAGACGGATATCGTGCGGTTCCACGGGAAGGCGCTCTACAAGCTGCACGTCAAAGGCCGCCGCCGCAAAAAGCGGCGCATCCCGTCCTTCCTCGCAAGCGGCTTGCAGCAGCTTTTTAAGAAAGCGGTCGTAATAGCCGCCCCCGTATCCGAGCCTTCCGCAAGCGGTATCAAAAGCAAGTCCGGGTACGAGAACAGCGAAAGCGGCGAGGGGATCCTGCAAAGCGGGGCTCAGGGGGTCTGGCTCCATTATGCCGTGCATTCCTTTCTGCAGGTCTTTCCACTGCCTGATTTCGTGAAAAAGAAGCTCTCTCGATGCATGCAGCGAACGAGGCACAAAAACGCGGATGCCCGCTTCCCAGCAGGCTTCGATGGTCCTGTGAATCCCGCATTCCGTGCGGAAGGGGACATAAGCCAGAACGATCGGAGTGTCCGGCAGACGGGAAGAGCCGCAGCTTCCGGCCGTTTCCCGGCCCGTGGACAATCTTGTGCCGGAGTACTCGCGACTCGGACAGTTTTCTTCTGAAAGAGCCGTTTCTTGCGGCTGTTTCAACGGCAAAGGCGCCGTACCGCAGGAGGTATCGGGTGAAAGTTCCCGGCTGGCGATTATGCCTTTCAACCAGGCGGTCAGCCTTTCGTTGACCCGGCGCTCACGGCTTGCTCTCTCCGTAGGCGTCAATTGCGACCGGAGCGTTTCGACGTGCCGGCGGATTTCTTTTTTATCGGAACCGTTCATGTATAAAGCTGCAACCTCTTTCCGGCTGGGGCTGTTATTTTTGGACTGACTGGCAGGATTTCGTAGATGGTTGTCTGCCTGCGGGGCAAAGAGCCTTATTTTAGATAGAAGGCATATGCAGACAGTAGTATACATTATTTTATCACATTGCCGGGAAGTTTGAAAAAAATGTGTTCAGTTTTCCTCGAGGCGTTTTTCCTGTACACTAAAAAGAGTCATTCTTATCCGCGGCGGAGCCTGCTTGCAAATCTCGCCAGGTTAATTCCCGCGACTTTGCGAAGCAGCCGTATTAATGAAGAAAATCGTGCAATCATGGAGGTAATAACGAAAGATGCTTCTCCAAGTAAACGGAATCGGTAAAAGCTACGGCACTTCGTCCGTGCTTTCTAACATATCCCTGCAAATCGAAGACCGCGAAAGAATCGGTCTGGTCGGTGTGAACGGGGCCGGCAAGTCGACTCTGCTGCAAATTATTGCAGGCGACCTTTCTTACGATGAAGGCGACATTTTTAAAGCCAAAGAAACCCGGATCGGCTATCTCCGCCAGAACGGCGGTCTGCAGACGGACAAAACGATCCTCGAGGAAATGCGCACGGTCTTTACGGCGCTTTATGCCGTCGAGAGAGAGCTGCGCGAGCTGGAACAGCAGATGGCGGATCCCAAGCTCATCGATAACGCTAAGGCGTACGAGGACACGATGAACCGGTATTCCGCCAGATCCGAGTGGTTCCGTGAGCGGGGCGGTTACGAGATCGAAGCCAGAATACGCGGAATCCTGCACGGTATGGGGTTTGGGGAGTTCCCTCCCGATACGCTGATCCAGACGCTCAGCGGCGGGCAGAAAACCCGTCTCGCGCTGGCCAAAATGCTCCTGGAAGAGCCGGACTTGCTTCTTCTCGACGAGCCGACCAACCATCTGGACATCCGTACGCTGACGTGGCTGGAGTCCTACCTGCGCGGGTATCCCGGCGCTATTCTGGTCGTATCCCACGACCGCTATTTCCTCGACTCGCTCGTTACGGCGATCTACGAAATCGAGCGCACGTCGTCCAAGCGCTACACGGGCAACTATTCCCGTTTCGTCGAACTGAAGGAAGCGGACTATGAAATCCGCATGAAGCAGTTTGAGAAGCAGCAGGAAGAGATTGCCCGCATGGAGGACTTCGTGCAGAAAAATATCGTCCGCGCCACGACGACCAAGCGCGCGCAGAGCCGCCGCAAAGCGCTGGAGCGCATGGAACGGATCGACAAGCCTCTCGGCGATCTCAAGCGCGCCAGCTTTTCCTTCCAGATCGATCAGACTTCCGGCAAGGAAGTTTTGCAGGTAAGGGATCTGGCGCTGTCCGTGGGGGAAGGCAAACGCCTTCTCGATTCCGTCTCGTTCGAGCTGAGGCGCGGCGAAACGGCCGCCCTGATCGGCCCGAACGGTATCGGCAAGACGACCCTGCTGAAAACCCTGATCGGCAAGCTGTCCCCCGATACCGGCGCCATCCGCTGGGGAACCAACGTCAAGATCGGCTACTACGATCAGGAACAAACGACCCTGAACCCGCAGAAGACGATCCTGGAAGAGGTCTGGGACACGTTCCCTACTATTGAAGAAGCGCGCATCCGCTCCGTGCTCGGCAACTTTCTTTTCAGCGGCGAGGATGTGTTCAAAAAGATCGCGTCCCTAAGCGGCGGTGAGAAAGCACGTGTAGCGCTCGCCAAGCTTATGCTACTTAATGCGAATATGCTCATCCTCGATGAGCCGACCAACCATCTGGATTTGTACAGCAAGGAAGTGCTCGAATCGGCTCTGCTCGATTACGAAGGCACCCTGCTCTTCATTTCCCATGACCGTTATTTCCTGAACAAAATGGCGGAAAGCATGCTGGAACTGGAACGCCACGGCGTAACTCATTATCTCGGCAACTACGACGATTATCTCGAGAAAAAAGCGGAGCTCGCCGAAATGGAAGCCGAACGCGCCCGTGAACAGGCGGCTCGCGACAGCAAGGCCAAGGCCTCTTCGGCGTCTTCCGCGGCGCAGCAGACGGATAAACCTTCGTCTTACGAAGCGGACAAGCAGGCCAAGCGGGAAGAGCGCAACCGCCAGCGGCGGATCGAGCAGCTCGAGCAGGATATCGCCCGGCTGGAAGAGGAAGTGACCGCTCTTGAGGAGGAACTGGCCGATCCGGCGGTCTACAACGATTATGTGCTTGTCCAGGAGAAGAACGCCCTCATCGAGCAGAAAAAAGGAAGCCTGCAAGCGTGCTACGAGGAGTGGGAGACTCTTGTGGGCTGAATTCAGCCCCCGCCCGACAAAATAAATGCAAAAAAGAGGCCTGACGGGCCTCTTTTTGTTATACGTGCGGTTATCCCGCTTTATGTGATAAGCCGACGAACCGGACGACAGGCCCCTGTAGGGCTTTCTGTCGTTCGGACTTTCGCCAATTACAGCTTAAACCGGCTGATGCTCTGCTTAAGCTCCCGGGACATATCGCTCAGCGCACCGGCCGAAGCGGAAATATCCTCCATGGAAGCGAGCTGCTCTTCCGAAGAAGCGGCAACGGTCTGGGAGCTTTCCACGGTCTGCTGGTTCATATGGGACAGCTCCGAGATGGACGCGGCTACTTCTTCCGTTCCGGCGGACATCTGCTGGGAGGACGAAGAAACCTCCAGAATCTGCTTCGCAAGCTCGTCCATATGATTGACGATGCGCTGGAAGGCTTCCCCGCTCTCGGAAACGAGCTTGGTCATCTCCGTCACTTCTTCGGCCGTATGGCTCATCGTGCCCACGGCCTGACCCGTGCCGGTACGGATCGTGACGACCAGCTCGGCGATTTTGTCCGAGGACTGCCTGGACTGCTCGGCAAGCTTACGGATTTCATCGGATACGACCGAGAAGCCGCGTCCGTGTTCCCCTGCGCGTGCAGCCTCGATTGCCGCATTCAGCGCCAGCAGATTCGTCTGGTTCGCGATATCCGATATCAGCGCCGTAATGCCGCCGATTTCCTCGGACAGCTGCGCAAGCTGGTTGATCGATTCCACGGAACGCTGCACCGTATCGTTCATCCGGCTCATCTGCCTCACATTGTGCTGAATCATCCCGTTGCCCCGGGCCGCCTCTTCGGAAGCGGATTCCGAGGATTGCGCCGCATATCCCGCGGATTCGGCAATCCGCTGAATGCCCGTCGCCATCTCTTCCATGGCGTTCGAGCTTTCCTGCGTGCTCTGCAGCTGGCGCTCCGCTCCGGACGCTACCTGCTCGATCGCCGTGGCGATTTGATGCGTGGCCTGCGTCGTCTGTTTCGCGTTGGTATCCAGCACCTCCGCGGCATGACTCACCTTGTCGGAAGACTCCCGGATGCCCAGAATGAGGCTGTGGATGCTCGCCGTCATCGCGTTGAAATTACGGGCCAGAGTCCCGAACTCGTCTTCGCTGCGGACCGGAATGGACACGGCCAGATTTCCTTCCGCCACTTCCAGCGACAGGCGGGAAAGCTCCCCGATGGGTTTAAGAATTCTGCGGGTGAATACACCCAGAAGCAAGGCGAACAACACAGCCATGCCCACGTAAAAAGCCAAGCTCATCAGCAGCCTTTTGTTCAAATCCCAGGATAGCATGTCATAGTCAAAGTCAATGCCGACATAAGCCATTGTTTTGCCGGCCTCGTCCGCAACCGGGCTCAGAATGGTCACCCATTCCCCCGCCTGATCGGTATATACCGGCGTTACGCCCTGGCCTCCGGTCTTTTTAACCGTTTCGAAAGCTTTCGTGTACTGCTCGGAGAAGGTGTAGTCCGTCAAAGGCTTAAGCCCCGCCTTATCCAGTGTCTCATTGGCCGCGACAACGGTCAGAGCCATCTTGCCGTCCGCCGTTTTTTCCTCCGGATAGTATAGGGCGACGTTGGACATATCTCCGTCTTTTACATAATGCTCCATCATCGTGCGAATCGCTTCCATCTCGGCTGCCGCGGCGTCCGGTTTCCCCGTGCTTTTCATCTGATCCATTGCCTTTGTAAGGACAGGAAGCTGCTGTTCCCATCCCAGTTCTACGACCCGCTCAATCGATTTGAGTCGGCTGTAGTAATCGTTTTTCTGCTGCAAGTAAGTCAAGGTCATGATCAACGCGCAAAGGACCACCACCAGTGCCGCCATCATCGTGATCATTTTCGCCGTCACGCTTCGTTTTAAGTATTTCATAGTTCCCCCCAAATAGTTAGATAGGAACTATATCGACAACATTCGACTATTTTTTTAACGTTCTATATAAAATTCTGTAGCCCAGTTCCTCCAGCTCGATATGCATCACGCCGTCCACCGGTCTGACCTCTTCCTGCGAAAGCGCATCGCGCCAATCTTCCGCCACCATAGGATGCTGCAGCGTAATCCGCTCCTCGGTATTGTTCATCCAGATCGTAAAATGCGTATGGGCGTCGATCCGCTCGTAAATGATGCAGGGATCGCCGTGGTCCGCTTTCAAAAACCGGAAACTCCCTTCACGCAGCGCCCGGTTTCCCTTGCGAAGATGGATCAGAAGTTTATAGAAATCCAGCAGCTCGCGGTCCTGCATATCGGGATGCCATTCCATACACTGGCGGCAATCCGGGTCGCCTTCTCCTTGAAGCCCCACTTCGTCCCCGTAAAAAATACACGGCGTCCCCATGTACGTCATCAGGAAGACTACGCACAGCTTCAGTCTTCTTTTGTCGCCCCCTACTCTCGTCAATACACGCGGAGTGTCATGGCTGCACAGCAAGTTGAAGACGACCTCGTTGGCCTGTTTCGGATATCGCATGAGCAGGAAGCCCATGCTGCTCGCGAAGGAGTGGCCGTCCATGCCCGGACCCGAGAAGAATTCCAGTACTTTATCCGAGAACGGATAGTTCATGACGGAATCGAACTGGTCGCCCAGCAGCCACATCAAGGAGTCGTTCCATACCTCCCCGACGATGTAAGCTTCCGGATTGGCCGCTTTGACCACCTGCCTGAATTCACGCCAGAAGCGGTGGTCGATTTCATCGGCGACATCCAGCCGCCAGCCGTCGATTCCGATCTCCTCGATCCAGTACTTGGCTACGTCGAGCAGATACTTTTTCACTTCGGGGTTGGCTGTATTGAACTTCGGCATCCCTTCGAAAAAACCGAATGTATCGTAAGTGGGAATTCCGTTTTTTACGGCAACCGGGTATTCGTTGATATGGAACCAGTCGGCAAAGGCGGACTCCTCCCCTTTCTCCTTCACATCCTGAAAAGCCGGAAATTCCAGTGCGCTGTGGTTGAAAACCGCATCCAGCATGACCCGGATTCCGCGCTCGCGGCAGGTCGCGACCACTTTCTTCAGCAGAGCGTTATCGCCGAAATGAGGGTCCACCTGCGTATAGTCCAGCGTATCGTACTTATGGTTCGAAGGAGACTTGAACACCGGGGTGAAATAGATCGCATTGATGCCCAGATCCACGAGATAGTCGAGATGATCAAGCACCCCCTGCAGGTCTCCGCCGAAAAAGTTGTCGCGCTCCGGCTTTCCGCCCCACGGCTGTACGCCTTCGGGATCGTTCCCCGGATCTCCGTTGGCAAAGCGCTCCGGAAAGATTTGATAAAAGATCGCATCCTTGGCCCAGGCCGGGGGACTGAACAAGTCGATTTCATGAATATACGGGAACGCGTAATAGCCGCCTGGCGGATGAGGCTGTTCGGAATGAATACCCGTTTCCGTCATCCACAGCCGCTCGCTTCCTGCACTCAGCCTGAAGCAGTAGGACAGGCGTTTGTAGCTGGGCACGACTTCCGCCTCCCAGTAATCGAACAGCGAATCCGAAGCGGTTTTCGCCATGGATATTTCCTGATAAAGGGTGTCCCAATCGTATTTATCGCTGGCGATCACCGTGATTTCTTCCACGTCATCCCTTTGTGTACGGACTCTCAAATGAATCGTTTTGTTATCATACGCATAAGCCCAGTTGCTCCTTGTCCCGTGATAAAAAGCTTCTCTATTCATTCAGGCTCACTCCCTGCGGATCAGTTTTGCCTTTTATATACACATTTTTTTCCATGGCCGAACCACGTTTTTTATCCACATCTTCATCCACAGATAAAATATAAAAAAGCGCCGGATTTTCGGCGCTTTAAGCACTTATAAACAGATTTATCCACATTATCCACAGATTCTGCTGAAAATGTTATCCGAGAGTTATACGGAAAAGGAAGAAAAAGCGGAAGCCTGAAAAATACGGAGTTTTTCAAGTTATGCACATTATCCACAGGGGGTGTGAATAAGTTCTTCACACCCATCCTGTTAATAATTTAAGCCATTAAGGTTACACCTTGTGAAGCACTCGGGTTGGCCCGCACGGCCTGGTTGCAGGCCGACAGGAAAGCTTTGGCGGTCGCAAACAGAATATCGACATCCAAGCCGGAGCTTTTGTAGGTCTGCGTCCCGCAGGAGACCGTCACGGTCGCTTCGCCGGTCGCTTTTTCGCTGGCGGACAAGGAGTACAGCTCCAGATCGGCGAACGTCACATCCATCGGAACCGCTTGACGGATGCAGTTGACGATCGCTTCGATCGGTCCGTCGCCGGTGCCCGACCAGGTTGCCTCTGCGCCGCTCTCGTTATCGCGGATGGTGGCCGATGCCACACGGCTGCGGTCGCTGGAGCTGACGACTTGAAGCTGTACCAGCGAGAAGCGCTCCGCCGCGGAAGCTCCCGCGTCACCGACGAGACTCATCAGCTCGTCGTCCGTGACGTGCTTCTGCTCGTCGGCCATGTCCTTGAAGCGGGCGTATACTTCTTCTAAGGACTGGGCGTCCAGATCGACACCGTACTGGCCGATCCGGTGCTTCAGAGCGTGACGGCCGGAATGCTTGCCCAGAATGATCATCGAACGCGGAATTCCAAGCTTTTCAGGCTCCATGATTTCGTAGGTATTGCGGTTTTTCAGCAAACCGTCCTGATGGATGCCCGACTCGTGCTGGAAGGCATTGCGGCCGACGACCGGCTTGTTGAACGCGATCGGCATATTCATCATCCGGCTGACCATCGTCGACGTATTGTAGATTTCCTCCAGAACGATACCGGTTTCCATGTTCAGCGTGTCTTTGTGCGTCTCGATCGCCATAACGATCTCTTCCAGGGAGCAGTTGCCCGCCCGCTCTCCGATGCCGTTCACGGATACTTCCACATAGTTCGCCCCGTTGCGGATGGCCGCCAGGCTGTTCGCAACCGCAAGCCCCAAGTCGTTGTGGCAGTGGGTGCTGAATTCCACTTTGTCGGCGCCCCTCGCATGCTTTCGTACATCGGAGAACATTTTGCCGTAATCCTCCGGCATCGCGTAACCGACGGTATCCGGCAGGTTGATGATCGTCGCTCCCTCGGCGATGACCGCTTCCACCAGCTCATACAAATACTCCCGGCCCGTGCGGCTGGAATCCATGGCCGTGAATTCGATCCGCTCGCAGAACTGCTTCGCGTAGGCAACCATCTGCCGGGCTTCCGCCAGCACCTGCTCGCGCGATTTGCGCAGCTGGAAGTCGAGATGAATATCCGACGAGGAGATAAACATGTGGATGCGCCGCAAAGCCGCGTCCTGAGTCGCCTTCACCGCGGCGTCGATGTCGATCTTGACCGCACGCGCGAAGCCGCAGATTTCCACCCCTTGCAGCTCCCGAGAAATCTGCTGCACTGCGGCGAAATCGCCGGGACTAGAGATCGGGAAGCCCGGTTCGATCGTATCCACGCCCATTTTCACAAGCTGCCGCGCGATGCGGACCTTTTCTTCCGGATATAAGGAACATCCCGGCGCCTGCTCGCCGTCTCTCAAAGTCGTGTCAAAAATTTTAATTTGCCGTTTCGTCATTTTCGTTATCCTCCTGATTACCCGTTTCGGGTTTATTAAAAACTCCGGTTGGGAGTTTTTTGTGACATGCCTTCCTCAGCCGCCCTGAGCATGCAAAAAAGCCGCCGTCTCCAGAAAGAGACGACGGCTGTGCCGGCGCGGTACCACTCTTGTTGACCTTCCCCACGGGAAAGTCCGCTTACGGCAGCGAATGCAAAAGGGATTGAAGCCTAACATTCGCTGCGCGCCCGTTAACGGAGGCCAACCGTTTGTAAGCTTGAGTCACGGCCGCCCATGCGGCATTCGTAACATTCGGCTCCCGGCTCCCAAGCGAGTTCCGATCCCTTACGGACTGCGTCGCACCTCCCCGCAGCTCTCTGTACCGTTACCGGATCGTACTACTCTTGTTCATTGCCTTTTTGGATATACATGTTGTTCGATGTTTCCCGGACACCGGCTCCTGCTTGAATGTCCGCTCGTTTATATTTGCGATGATCGCAGGCTGTGCCCGCCGCGTTCTTGCTTCGCTTGTACGATCGACCGGTGGTCACCGTCGTTCCGCCTTGCTTAGCCTACGCCCATCTATCTCACTGTTGGTTATCAATGCTGTCTGTGCACATCTGTCTGCTGGAGAGGATACAAAAAAGACCTGCCGTCTCTAACTTAAGAGACGACAGGCCGTTAGCCTTCCGCGTTACCACTCTCATTGATCCGCCGTAAGGCGAATCCACTCGATGCTCTTGGAAACAAGTCGGCCGGTATCCGGATACCGGGACGTTCCAATCGCTGCCCGATCACGGGGGCCAGCCGTTAAAACTTACTTCGCCGGATGCTTCGAAGACTTCTGACCCGACCGATGGGACATCTGTCTCACGGGTTCGGGACGGCTTGCCGGCGTTGTTCAGTTTTACCGCTCCCGGGCGAGTTCAGGGTTCATCCGGCTGCGTTGCACCAACCCGCAGCTCTCTGTGCGACATGAATGACCTTACTTTTCCCGTTCGTTGCGTGTACGTTTTGAACTTGTTGTGATTATAATATGCGCGAAAACGTAAAGTCAATACAAAATGTCAAAATGTTCAAAATTTTAAGCGAAAGCGGAAAAAATTCGTTAAGGAAAACTCGCCCGTTGCCGGCGTTTTCTCTCCTATGGTACGGTTAAAACAGGGGATTTTCCCCTAAGATCGATAGGAGGGCGTTTAACATGGTTATCCACTTCATGCGGATCAGGTAATGTAGGCGGACTGATACCCTACACCTGTTCTTTTTCAAAAAGAGAGATCAGGCTTATTTGTGCTGCCCCGTAAGGATGCTTTCATGAGATTCGATTACTTGATTAAAGATGAAGAGGTGCTAGGAGATATGAACGACTCCGTAAAAAAATCAATACCGTTAACGGAACAAGAACAACTCAACCATTTCCGCCTGTTGGCGGCAAAATATAATCTGGAACTGGACCCGTCGAAGCCCCTGGAGCTGAACGATTCCGGGCTGGACTTTCTGGCGGCGTCCGGCCGTACGGCAGACGATTCCTCCTGGATACTCCGTATCCCCAGGAGACCGGACGTTATCCAATCGGCCGCTTACGAAGCTAAGGTGCTGGAGCTTGTCGGCCGTTCGCTGCCCGTTGCCGTTCCCGGCTGGCAAATCAACCGGCCGGACTTCATTGCCTACCGCAAGCTGCCCGGGACGCCGGCGGCCACTATAGACACCGCCGCAATGGCCTACACGTGGCATATCGATCCGGAGACGCCTTCCCCCGAGTTCGTTCAGTCGCTTGCGGCGGCAATGGCCGCCCTGCACCGGATAGACGGCCGTACCGCCGAACAGGCGGGCCTTATGGCCGTAGAAGCCGGTGACCTGAGAGCGGTCTCCGCGGCACGCATGGAAGTCGTCCGGCAAGCCTACGGCGTTTCGGACGAACTTTGGGAGCGCTGGCAGGCTTGGCTTGCGGACGCATCCTACTGGCCGGAGCATACGTCGCTGATCCATGGCGATCTGCATCCGGGCCATATTCTGGTCGACGGAAACGAGCGGGTTTGCGGGCTGCTGGACTGGACGGAAGCGGAATGCGGAGACCCGGCCACGGACTTTACTGCGTTTTACACTGTTTTCGGCGAGGAAGCCTTGTCGGTACTGCTGAAGGAATATGAAAAAGCAGGGGGACGCGTTTGGCCGAGGATGAAAGAGCATATCGCGCAATTGCAGGGGGCCTTCGCCGTTACCATCGGCTTGTTCGCCCTTAAGTCCGGCCTTGAGGAATATGCCGACATGGCACGCGAAGCTCTCGGAGTCACTGTTCATAAGTCGGCGGATTAAAAGCCAGTTGATGCTGCATCTGGGGTCAGCTTTTAATCCATAGCGCACAGCGAAATGGCGTGATTGATAAACAAAAACAGCCCGGAGGCTGTCTTTGTTTGTTTAGCATCTTCATTTCATTTCCGAATTTCTACCCTTGGGTTACTTGGAAATCAACATAAATTGATTGATAAACCCTGCCTTTTGAATGAAAATTTCATCCATTTTCTTGCTTTCAAAATCATAATAATAAATCCCTCTGGCCGATTTCGATTCGTCCGTACTGCTGGAACCGAGCAGATAAATTCCTTTCGCCTCTTGGCTAAGAAAAGCCCCACTTCGTGCTTTTACCGGCAAACCCAGCTTTTCTCTTTTTCCCGATTTTAAATCGAGCATACTATAATCCAACGGTTCTTTATTGAAATAAGGTGAAGTAGCCAAAAAAAGTTTATCTCCCCGCGCAGATAGAGTGAGTACATCCTCTTTTTCCAGTTCAATGACTTTCTTCGTTTCCTTTGTTACGTTATCGATCTCATAGATGGTTCGCTTGGATGCAGTCATGGGGGTTTGGGACTCATTTGCTGACAAAAGATTGTTTCGGTCCTCTTCGTCCGAGAATCGGACTACATAGGTCTTGTTCGTCTCCGGATTAACAGAAATTCTCGAGTTCTGGGTGCTCTGATCGTCATCGTCCAGAACGGTTAATTTTTTACTTTCTTTATCGTAAAACATCGTTTTTAGCATTCGTTCCCCGTTCTTTACGGCCAGAAGTACCAAAGATCGATTGTCGGGAGTCGGCAAAATAAAATTTATGGCAAACAAATTGGAAGATAGCTGTTCTGTCGCAGCGGTTGATAAACGATAAACCGTTAATTGATCACCTTTCTGCGTAGTTGAAGAAGCCGGGTAATAGATCGAGCTGTCCGTCAAAGAAAGAAAAGAGAGGGGTGATTGGGACGTATAAGGAAGATTGCCGGCATTGCTCAACTTCTTATCCGTAATTCCATACGAATAAATTTTCATGACCATCCCGTCTTTCGAATCCACACCGTTTACGTATTCCGTGTTTGTTAGGCTGATATAGTCATCCTGAGCTGTTTTTTCTTTACTTGAGGGTGTCGAAATAGCTTTAGGTGAATGTTGAGGTTGGCCGGCATCCGGGTTTTCAGCTGTACAACCTACCATTATTCCACTGGCAATTGTAAACAATGCGAAGCACGTCTTCGCGCGGTTCAATCGGTTAAAAAGCATAATAATATCTACCACTAAATGAAAGAGAGGAAGACCAATTCATACCAAAAAGCTCCACGCCTGTTTTCCAAACATCAAGTACAGCATCAGGTAACTGTCCATTATCAGCTTTATATACATTGGAAAAAATATTATTTTCAGTATTTCTCGCATCTAATACCGTATTATATAAAGGATTATCTATTGTATTTTTTGTAGCAACATCACCCTTTTTTAAATAATTACTACTATCACCCATTGCGTCTGTAAAGTTAGTAAAACGACCTTCACCTAAAACTTGTCCAGAAGACGTACCGGTAATTGTAATCTTATTGTTGTTTCGACCATAACTATAAACATTTGGCTCTGCTCTGGTACCTATCTTTAAAACTTTTGTAGGAGGAGACACTTGAGAATTAATATGCGGAGCAATGGATTGGTGTTCAGGGTACATGATCTCTTTCACGTATCCTTCATCATCGTAGTATACCTTCATTCCAGGCTGAACAACCGGATACTCAAGTTTAACAACATTTAAATTTTTAGAGAATTCTTTTATTTGCTTTATTAATTCTTCTTCATTTTTCAATTTATTTAAATCGAGAGGTGGATGGTCCTTTAGTTCCATGGTTTGATTGCTAAATTTTTCAATCTCTTTGCCCGCTTTCAAAATTACCATATTACTAGAGCTATCATACTCAATAATAGTACCAGCCTGCATCTTATCAGGTATCCTAATTTCAAATTTCTCTGCAAAAACCACAGCTGAACTAAGCAATGTGAGGCAACTTGTTATCATTGTAGTTTTCATAGATAGTCTTAAAAGCTTTTTTACATTTTTCAAAAAAATCACTCCTATTATTATTCTTCTACATTAAATACTATACATACATTTTACATATTTACCAATTAATATATATTTATGAAAATAAAAAACCAATCCATAAACTTTATTGTTGTTTATGGATTGGTCTATTTTATCTTTCGTTTTTCCAATTAAGCTCAGTATCCCCACTTCTCCAGGCTCAGCACCGGCTCCGCCTTAAACTCCGGCCCCGTGATATCCCCGCGGTTCCATTTAAGGAAAGCCGCGGCGCCGATCATGGCGGCATTGTCGGAGCAGAGATCCATCGGCGGCAGCAGCAGGGGCACGCCAAGCTCTGCGCAGCGCTTCGTCAGCTCTTCGCGCAGTCCGCGGTTAGCCGCCACTCCTCCCGCAAGCAGAAGCTGCTTGGCGCCGTATTCCCGGACGGCCCGTGCGGCTTTCTCCACCAGCACGTCCACCACGGAGGACTGGAAGCCTTTGGCGACATGGGCCGCCACCGGCTCCTCTCCGCGCATACGCGACTGGTTAAGGACGTTAAGGACCGCCGATTTCAAGCCGCTGAAGCTGAAATCGTAGGAGTCGTCCAACCAGGCACGGGGCATCGGAATTTCCCCGTCCGCTTCCTGGGCGAGGCGGTCAATATGAGGACCGCCCGGGTAAGGCAGTTTCAAGGCGCGCGCCACTTTGTCGTACGCCTCGCCGGCCGCGTCGTCACGCGTCTGCCCGATGATCTTGAAGCTTCCTTCGCTCTCCATATACACAAGTTCGGTGTGGCCGCCGGAGACGACAAGCGAAATCAGCGGATATTCCAGCTTGTGGACAAGCTGATTCGCATAAATGTGCCCGGCGATATGATGCACGCCGATCAGAGGCAGGCCGAGCGAGAAAGCCAGCGCTTTGGCCGCCACTACGCCGACAAGCAGCGAGCCGACCAGACCGGGCCCTTGGGTGACCGCAATAGCGGACATGTCTTTCATCGCAAGCCCCGCCTGATCGAGCGCTTCCTGCAAAATCCAAGTAATGCTCTCGACATGCTGGCGGGATGCGATTTCGGGCACGACGCCGCCGAAGCGCCGATGGGTTTCGATCTGGCTGGAAACCACGTTGGACCGGATAACGGTCCCGTTCTCTATCACGGCTGCGGACGTCTCGTCGCAGCTTGTTTCAATGGCCAGAATGTACACAGGCTTTGTAGTGTTCATGACGTTTTTTTCATTCCCTTTTATCAAATGCGAACAGGACGCTGCCGCCGCTTTAGGCGGGTTGATTCGTGTCGGGCAAATCCGCCCACATAATGATCGCGTCTTCGTTATTATCGGTGTAATAGCCTTTGCGGACGCCGACGTACCGGAAGCCCATTTTGTCGTAGAGGCGCTGAGCCACGTAATTCGACGCGCGGACCTCCAGGGTCATGCGGACCGCCCCCAGCGATCTTGCCTTGGATTGCAGCTGGTGGACGAGCGAAACGCCCAGCTTGCGGCCGCGGAACCGGCCGGATATCGCGATGTTGGTTACATGGGCCTCATCCATAATGAGCCACATGCCCCCGTACCCCGCAATGACCCCGTCTACCATCATTACCGTGTAATGGGCAAAATGATTGCTCGTCAGCTCGTTGTGAAAAGCTCCCGCCGACCAGGGTGTCGTAAAGGCTTCCTGTTCGATTTCGCAAATGTGGGGGATGTCGTCCAGCCTCATCACACGGAAAATCGGGGTTGAAACAGGCTGCTCCCATCTTCGTTCGTCCAAAGAGCCCCTCCCCTTTCCGTCAGGATTTGGCCTTAGCCATCAGATTCACTTCAGCTTCCGTAAGCTGCGTATAGTTCGGAACGAACGTATACTTGTCGATCGTTTCCCCGCGCTTTAACCGGGGCAAGCCAAGCAGACCCACTTCGGACGCCGTCAAGTCGTACGGAAGAACGCGCACAGGGATGCTCAGCTCTGCCGCGGCCTGACCGATCGTTTCTTCGAAAAAAGAAGTCTCGCCGACGAAAACGATCTCCTGGGGTTTTGCAAATCCGGAAGGCACGACAAAAGTTCCGGCGTCGCCCGCGGATTGTCCACCGATCGTCCCGGCGGTTTCCGCTCCCGCCACAGCGTCCCCAATGTGCCGCGTAAAATCGGCCACAAGGCGGATGCCGTCCGGCTGAAGCCGGACCCATCTGCTGCCGGTGTTATCCGACGACGACGCACCGGCGATGTCTTCCGCGCCCAAAAGCTCAACGGCCGGTTCATTCCCGGCCGATGCATAAAGCGCGGTAAATGCCTGCCCCCGCCGGGCATTCATCAGGGGCACGAACCAGCGCACGGCACCGTCCGTACCGCCCCCGCCCTCATCGGCGAGCAAAGCCGTCCGCGCACCCAGCGCCAGCGCCTCCAGACTGGAGACGGCCGCAGCCGGAATGCCGAGCGACCAGGCGAAAGTTTTCGCAACGGTTACCGCAATCCGTACACCGGTATAGGAACCCGGCCCCTGGCCCGCCACGACCGCGGTCAGATCGTTCGGCCGGATGCCGCGGGAAGCAAGCAGCTCCTGCAAATGAGGCATGAGGTGAATGGAATGATTGCGCTCCACGATCGTGTGCTTTTCGGCGACTACGCGGCCGCCCTGAAGCAGGGCAACGGCCAGCGAAGCCGTGGACGTATCCAGCGCAAGCACATACCCGTTTCCGTCGAATCCGGGCCGGCTGCTTTCACAACCTTCACTATCCCCGGCAAGCGGAGAGTCCTTCATCTTTTCCCGCTCCTGCGTACTATTTCCGTTCCCGCTGCTCATACCAACCATCCGTTCTCTTTCAAATTTGCGCACCAGCTCTCGTAAGGCTGTCCGGACGGATTCAAGCGGAACACCCGCTCGTCTCCCCCGCTGTGCTCGATATAAATTTCAAGCCGGTTCGGCGGCAAAAGCTCCTCCACCAGACTGGCCCATTCAATCAAAGTCAGACCTTCCCCGTAAAAATATTCGTCCAGCCCCAAATCCTCGGCTTCTTCCAAAGAAATCCGGTAAACATCCATATGATAGAGAGGGAACTCTCGTCCCTCGTATTCTTTAATCAGCGTAAAAGTCGGAGAGTTGACAACGCCCTGCACCCCGATCGATTTAGCCACCGCCTGCGAAAAACGCGTTTTGCCCGCGCCAAGATCGCCGTCCAGCGCGATTACGGCGCCGGGACCCGCAAGTATTGCAAGCTGGGCTGCCAATGCTTCCGTGTCCCGTTCGTCTGCGGCTTTATATTGGTAAGCCATCTCCGTCGCTTCCTCTCATTTCGCAGCAAAGTGATTGTAGCCCCGCTTCGGCAGCGGCTGCACGGTCCCGTCCGGGCGCTGCAGCCGCACCCCTTCATCCGCGGCCGTCACACGTCCGATGACGTGCAAGGGCAGCCCCTCGCCCGCGAACGCCTCGCGCAGGGCTGCCAGATCCGCTTCTGCGGCCGTGCCCAGAAGCTGGTAGTCCTCGCCGCCGTACAGCACCCACTCCAGCGGGTCGGCGGCCAGCTTCTCCGCGCAGGCGCGAAGCCCTTCCGCCAGCGGCAGCTTCTCCTCCGCGATGAGGAGCCCGACTCCCGAAGCCTCGGCGATTTCGCCGGCTTCGCTCGCGAGCCCGTCGCTGATGTCGTTCAGCGCCCGGCACAAGCCCGTGCGCTGAAGCAGCTCCCCGGCCGCAGCCTGCGGCAGAGGCCGGGTGTGGGCGCGGACGAGCTCCGCGGCCTCTGCGGGCAGCTCGCCCCAAAGCGCCGCGTCCGTGCCGCGGTGCAGGAGATAGCTCAGCCCCGCGGCCGAGCCGCCGAGCGGCCCCGTCACGAAGACGGCGTCGCCCGGCTTCGCGCCGCTGCGCAGCAGAGCCCGGCCTGCGGGGACTTCGCCCAGAATCGTGACGGTCAGCACGATTCCGCCGCGCGTGGACGTCGTGTCGCCGCCGATGACGGCCACACCGAACAAGTCCGCGCACTCATACAATCCGGCGTAAATGCGCCGGATCTGTTCCGTGTCGGCATCCTTCGGCAAAGATAGCGCGACAAGCGCATAACGCGCCTTCGCGCCCATCGCGGCCATGTCGCTGATATTCGAAGCCATCGCCTTGAATCCGATGTCCTCGTCCCGCATCGTCACAGGCAGGAAATGAATCCCTTCGGTCATCGTGTCGCAAGAGGCGACAAGCTGCATGCCGGGAGACAAAGCGGTAACGGCCGCATCGTCTCCGATGCCGACTACCACTCCTTGCGAACGCATTCCGTCCGCCTGTTGTCTGTCCCCCGTCAGCAGGCGGATCAGGCCGAATTCGTCATGCTGCATAAATGCCGCTCCTCCGGTTTGGTTTGCCTCCTATTATAGCCCTCTATCCTCCCTCTAGCAACCGGGATATGCGTGCCCCCGCAAGGCGCGGGCGCTCTTCCGGCTCCTTTCCCGCCCAGCAAAAAAAAGCGCCTGCATGTGCTTTCCTCCATGCAGGCGCCGTCCTCACGCTTCCTCATCCCTTACGGATTCGGGATATCCCATCGTATCCGTGGTGGATTCCTCGATCAGACCGTTATGAACCGTAACCTGGCCGCCGCCGAGCCCTTCATTGATCATCCGGTCGATGTCCATGTAATAGTCGTCCCGGCCCTGATGGTTGCCGTCTTTGGCTTCTTTTTGCCGCTTGTCGTCTCCCATTTCATTCACCTCCACTCTCCGGAGTAAACCTGGCTCCGGTTAGCGTGACACAAATCGCCCTAAAGCATTCATATCCGGCGAATTTTTTGGACATACTGATGCTAAAAAGAAGTTTGGTCACTGAGCGGCCGGTCCCATGCGGATCAATAAAATAAGCCCGTTACGCGGGCGCCCTTAGGAGGTTTCCCCTTATGCATACGGTCTGGAAAGGCGCTATCAGCTTCGGTCTGGTGCACGTTCCCGTCAAAATGTTCTCGGCTACGGAAGAGAAAGACATCTCCATGCGTTACATTCATAAACGCTGCACCACTCCGCTTTCTTACGTAAGAAAATGCACCACCTGCGACACGGAAGTGGAGTGGGGAGAAATTACGAAGGGCTACGAATACGAACCCGGCCGCTTCGTTCTTTTTGAGAAAGAAGAACTGGAGAAAATCTCCGGTGAAGCGACTAAAGAGATTAAAATCTTGGATTTCGTCAACTTGACCGACATCGATCCCATTTATTTTCAGAAGACGTACTACCTCTCCCCCGGAGATACGGGTGCCAACGCCTATAACCTGCTGCTGGAATCCATCAAGCAGACCGGCAAAATCGGGATCGCCACCATTTCCATCCGTTCCAAAAGCAGTCTGGCCGCCGTCCGGGTTATCGATAACTGCATCGCTCTGGAAACGATTTTCTACCCGGACGAGATTCGCGCGATCAATCAGGTTCCCAACCTTTCGGAAGCCTCGAACGTGAATGACAAAGAGCTTACGATGGCCAAAATGCTGATCGAACAGTTGTCCACGCCGTTCGAGCCGGAGAAATACCAGGACGATTACCGGACAGCGCTGATGGAAGCGATCCAGCAGAAAGTGGCCGGCGAAGAGGTCCAGGTCGCTCCGGAGCAGAAGCGCACCAACGTGATCGATCTGATGTCCGCGCTGCAAGCGAGCCTCGAAGCCGTCAAGCCCGTCGCGGCGGACAAGTCGGATGCCAAGGCCAAAGCGAAGCCCAAAACCGCGGCCAAGCCGCGCAAGCCGAAGGAAAAGGCAAAGGAAACAGTATCCTGAGGAAGCCTTCCTCAAGAGAACGACAGCAGAAACGAGCCGCCGGCATCGGAGGCTCGTTTTTTTCGGGCTGTTTTCAGACTGTCTTCACTTTTCCCGCAGGAACGTACATTCCTCAGGCGCAACAGATAGAAAAGCCTGGATACTCGGCTGCCTCAGGGTCAGATACCGGGTCCATTCCATGAACCGGATCTTAACGGTAAGCCGCGGCTGCAGCCAGGCGGCCTCCCTGCTCCGTTCCGGTTCGTTGATAAACGGCCTCTCCGGTACGATAAGAGGTTTCGTTAAAGCCGTCAGGTCCATCCAATCCTGGCGGCTCAGCTTGCCTGTCCCTGCGTGTCCGATGTACACAAACTGCCCCTCTTCGTTGTACAAACCGAGCAGAATCGCATTCACAATTCCCGAGCGATAAGTCACGCCCCCGATTACTGCATTCACGTCCAGGTAGTTTTTATGCTTGCGCCAGCGGTGATCTTTGCCTTTGAGCGCGTAAGTGCTTCCCAAATCCTTGTACACGACTCCTTCCAGACCGTGCGCCTGGGCAATGCCGAACAGTTCTTCCGTCTGCGTGAAGCTTTGGACGATTTGGACCCGGTCATCCGGGATGATCAGTTCTTCAAGAAGCGCCTGCCTTTCCGAAAGCGGTTTGTCGACGACCCATTCGTCGTTACAATACAAAATGTCAAACAGCATGTAGACGACCGGAACTTTCTGCACCGAGCCCGCCAGGGATTTGCCGCTTCGCAGGCCGTCCCTTTTCATGACTTGATGAAAGGAAGGCTTCCCGTTTTCCAACGCGATGATTTCCCCGTCCAGGATGACATTCCTCGCTTGGCAATAATCCGTGACGGCCTGATATTCCGGGTACTGGAGCGTTCTTTCGTTGAGCTTCCGGTTAAACAGCTGCACGCCCGTTCCGTCATAGTAGGTTAGCATGCGGACTCCGTCCCATTTGAACTGGGCAATCCATTCCCCGCCCGAAGGCGCCTGATCCGTGGAAACCGGCTCGAATGGAACAACCGGTGGTAGATTCATGTAAGGTGCCTCGCTTCCGGTACTTTTTATGTTCCATTATTGCCAAAAGCTCCACGCGGAATCCCGCATAGGGCCTTGTTCTTTGACCTCCTCCGGAAAGACGCCGCTGCCGCAAAGAATAGCCCGCCTCTTTTTCGCCCACAATGGGGATAAATGCTTGTACGTCCGGAAGGAGTGCACAGGATGCCCGCAGGGTACAAAAAAACGCAAGGCACGATCATGGTCGAAGGGCAGGAACTGACCATTACCAACCCCGAGAAGCCTCTCTGGCCGGAGGCGGGAATTACGAAACTTGATTTCCTTCAAAAGCTGATTGAGCTGTCCCCCTATTTGCTGCGCTACTGCCGGGACCGGCATTTGACGACGATCCGTTTTCCTCACGGCATTCACGACAAATCGTTTTACCAGAAAAATACCCCCGAGCCCGTTCCGGATTTCGTGAATCTCGCTCCGCTGGACGGCATCCGGTATGTCAATCTGGATTCGCTTCCGACGCTGATCTGGCTCGGCAACCTGGCCTGCCTGGAATTTCATCCCTCGTTCCACCGCATCGGGGAGACACTGCCGGCCGAGTGGCTTATTGATATCGACCCCAGCCTGGAAGTCGAACCGCGGATTATGGAAGCGGCTCACCTGATCGGAGAGGTGCTCGATTCCCTTCATATCCAGTCCGTGCCCAAAACGTCCGGAGCGACCGGCGTACAAATTTACGTACCCATCCAGCACGGGTACACCTTCGAGCAGCTTCGCAAAATCGGCTATTTTATCGGCTCCTTCGTCGTTAAAAAATACCCGAAGCTGTTTACGATTGAGCGCCTGAAAAAGAACCGTGGCGATCTCATTTACTTCGACTACCTGCAGCACTGGTACGGCAAAACGCTTTCCGCTCCCTACACGCCGAGGGCCAAAATCCACGGGACCGTCTCCACCCCGCTGCTTTGGGAGGAAGTCGAGCGTCGCTGCGATCCGAGGGACTTTACGCTGCACGTCATCGTGGAACGGATCAAAAAGATGGGCGATCTGATCGAGAAAGTGCCTCCTCAGAACCTCGATGCTGTTTTGTCTCATCTGGAGTAGCATGGCGGGCCGTTTGGCCCCCAGTAAGAAGTAAGATCTTTCACTTTCCAGTGGGAGATCTTTTTAACATGAATTCTGTAAAATTCTAAAATTTCTTTTCCAATGACTGCATATATGGGGTAAAATAATAACATACATTAAATGACAATTATGGATCTCAAATAGTATGGTTTACCGATTTATAAAATTTTATCTGGAGGCGATGGCTGCCATGAACTTTAAAGAGGTATGGAGGGGCAGAACGTTCATGCTGCTCGGTTTGCTGTTTCTGCTGTTCATTTTGTTTAAAATGGTTCCGCTGCTGGATGCCGGTCAGCCTACCTTCTGGCCCACCCTAATCTTCGTTGTATGCATTCTAATGAACATGTCATGCGACATTTTTTTATCTCCATTCCTTAAAAAACCGGATGAACGGATGAAGGCGATCCGGTCTAAAGCTTATTTCTATTCCTATTTTGCCACTCTGATTTATATGGCGGCGGCTGCGGTTCTTGTTCTCATGGAAATGACGCCAATTCCCCTTCCCCTGATTTTCTTGGATCTGATCGCTTTTGCGTGTCTGACTCCCAACCTCCTCCTGATTCTGTTTTTCAAACGGTCCCCAAAGCTCTCATCGTGATGCTTCCGGATCTATGCACCAGAAAGCCCCGCTTCACTTTTTCAAGCGAAACAGGGCTTTTTTACATTTGCCTTGCCTCTTAAAACAAAGGCGACAGCAATCTTCCCAGCACTTCTTTGCCGCGCTGGAAGCGGGAGCGTTTTTCGAACTCCGACAGGATGATCCGCTTGCTGTTTTTCAGATCCTCCAGGAAATCATGCTCCAGCCGCTCGATCGATTCTTTGTCGTACAGGATGGCGTTCAGCTCGAAGTTGCTGTAGAAGCTGCGCATGTCCATATTGGCCGTCCCCACGGTAGCGAACAAATCGTCGATGATGGTGACCTTCGCATGCACGAATCCGGGCTGGTACTGATAGAACCTCACCCCCGTCTGCATGAGTTCATGAATATAGGACAGCGAAGCGTAGTGGACGATCCAGGAATCGGGAATTTGCGGAAAAATGATTTTCACATCGACGCCGCTTATGGCTGCCGTTTTGAGCCCCATGATCAGACTCGCGTCGGGGATAAAGTACGGGGTCGTAATATAGATCCGCTTCTTTGCCGTCGTAATGCCCCCGAAATAGGATTCTAAAATGGAGTCCCAATGGGCGTCGGGTCCGCTCGCCACGATTTGGACGGGTTTGTGGCCCTCACACGTGTGCTCGGGAAAAAAGTTCGTGTCCACCAGCTTCTGCCGGCATACGAATTCCCAATCGGACAGGAACGTACTCTGCAAATAGTACACGGAATCCCCTACCAGCTTCAGGTGGGTATCCCTCCAAAACCCGAGGACCGGATGCTTCCCGAGGTATTCGTCTCCTATGTTGATGCCGCCTACGAAACCGACCGTCCCGTCGACCACAATAATTTTGCGGTGATTGCGGTAGTTCATCCGCTTATCGAAAAAAGCGATAAAGGCCGGAAGGAAACAGTAGGTATCTATTCCGGCTTCGATCAATTCGCGTATGTAAGAAGAGGCAAGCTTGTAACTGCCGATTCCGTCATAAATGACGCGGACTTTAACGCCTTCGCGCGCTTTCCGGATAAGCAGTTCCTGAAACCTTTTACCGGTGTCGTCGTGCCGAACGATATAAAACTCAAAATGAATATGGTGCTTCGCATTCTCCATCGCCTCGAACATAGCCTCGTAAGCCGCCTCGGCGTTGGTCAGCACTTCCACCTCGTTGTTACGGGTGATCGGCGAGCTGGGAATGTTGCTCAGCAGCCCGAACAGACGCGGTTCTTTGACAATGCTGGGGACGGGATAATCCCGGCCTTTTTTCGTGTTCTCCAGCTCCCGTCGCATTTCCCGCTGCATTTCACCGAGCACCCGCCGGTTTTTACGCTTCACGTGACGCCGCTGCGAGTATTCTTTGGCCAGAAAATAGTACATAATAAATCCGATGACCGGCAGGATAAACAATATCATAAGCCAGGCGACCGTCTTGGTCGGGTTTCGGAATTCCACCACAACGATCGTGACGATTTGAAAAATAAATAGCAGCAGCGCAATGACAAGCCACAGCATCGGCCGGTTCTCCCCCTTCTCTACTCCATGGCCGGCCCTTGCCGGCCGGGATTGCCGTATCTTTAGGTTTTACGTACTTTTAATCCACTATTCGGATCCTATAAACATAAGCCGATCACGTTGTCTTGTAAAGCTGGGTTATCTAGACCGGACATGGTATAATAATCGTTAAACCTATCTACAGAGACCAGGAGAGAAAGCACATGAGACAAACCATTTTGTTCGATCTGGATGACACCCTCATTCACTGCAACAAATATTTTAATGTCGTGATTCAGCAGTTCGTGGATACGATGCTGACCTGGTTCGCGGGTCACCGTCTTACGGATGAAGACATTAAACACAAACAGCTTGAAATAGATTTGGCGGGTGTGGAAATCCACGGTTTCAAAGCGGAGCGTTTTCCGCAGTCGTTTATCGAAACGTATCATTTTTATTCCGATTTTTATGACAGAGCTCCTCGGAAAGAAGAGGAAAAGTGGCTTTATCAGCTCGGCAACAGCGTCTACGAACATTCGATTGAACCGTATCCGATGATGGACACGACTCTTCAGTCCCTGACGGACCAGGGGCATGAGCTGTACCTGTACACGGGCGGCGACGCAACGATCCAGATGCGTAAAATCCAGGAAGCCGGGCTTCACCGCTACTTCGGCGAACGGATTTTCGTCGCGCTGCACAAAACCCGCGAATTTATGGAAACTCTTATCCATACCCAGCAGTTCGAGCGCGCCCGCACCTGGATGATCGGCAATTCCGTACGGACCGACGTCCTCCCGGCCATCGAGGCGGGAATCAATGCGATCCACATTCCGGCTCAGCTGGAGTGGAAATACAACATCGTCGATATTACCGCTACACCGAAAGGCGCCTTCTTCACGCTGCCTTCCCTGACGGAAGTTCCGCAGGTTATATCCGACTATAGCGGCAAACAAGCCGTTAGCCTGTAAAAAGCAAACGCCCGCAAAGCAGCCTGACCAGGCTGTCTTGCAGGCGTTTTTGCCGCTTAGGGGATGTGGGACTTTTGGGTTAACCACCGTCATATGACGCCGAACACCTCGCGCTTTGGGAGCTTCGCGCGAGACGGAAGGAACTGTCCGTCAGGTAAGGCAACGGAAACGGGTGTTGTCGGTTCCCGAACCGTTTCACGCCTATTCGCCTTTCTTGCACGCAAAAAAGGAGCCCTTCGGCTCCTTTTTTATTTTACCTTACGGAAGGTTCGAACTGCCCATCAGGAAACGGTCCACTTCACGTGCCGCTTCCCGTCCTTCGTTAATAGCCCAGACGACCAAGCTCTGTCCGCGGCGTACGTCACCGGCGGCGAAGATGCCTTCCACGTTCGTCTTGTACTTGCCGTACTGCGCTTTCGCATTCGAACGCACGTCTCTTTCAATGCCAAGCTGGTCAAGCAGGTTCTGCTCGGGACCCGCGAAGCCCATAGCCAGGAAGACCAGCTGAGCCGGATAAACCTTCTCGCTGCCTTCCACTTCCTCAGGCACAAGACGGCCTTGGTCGTCGCTTCTCCAGCGGACTTTGACGGTTTTGAGCCCCGTCAGGTTGCCGTTCTCGTCGCCGACAAAGTTTTCGCTCAGCGTCAGGTACTCACGCGGATCTTTGCCGTGCACGGCTTTCGCTTCCTCGTGACCATACTCCAGCTTGTAAACCTTCGGCCATTCCGGCCAAGGGTTGCTCACCGCACGGGTTTCCGGCGGCTTCTCGCGGTATTGGAACTGCACGACGCTTTTCGCTTTGTGGCGCACAGCGGTCGCCACGCAGTCGGTACCGGTATCGCCGCCGCCGATGACGATGACGTCTTTGCCTTCGGCGTTGATATACTCGCCGTCGGCCAGGTTGGAATCGAGCAGGCTCTTGGTATTCTTGTGCAAGAACTCCATCGCCGGGTAGATCCCTTTAAGCTCGCGCCCTTTAATGTCCAGTTCACGCGGACGTGTGGCGCCGATAGCCAGAATGACGGCATCGAACTCGTCCTTCAACTGATCGACCGGCACATTTTTGCCGATTTCCGCATTTGTAACGAAGTTAACACCTTCCGCCGCCAGCAGATCAACCCGACGCTGCACGAGATGCTTCTCGAGCTTCATGTTCGGAATGCCGTAGGTCAGCAGTCCGCCGATCCGGTCGTCACGCTCGTAAACGGTCACGGTGTGACCCGCTTTGTTGAGCTGTGCCGCCGCCGCGAGTCCGGTCGGACCGGAGCCGATGACGGCGACTTTCTTGCCCGTACGCGTTTTCGGCGGTTCCGGTACGATCCAGCCTTCTTCGAAACCGCGGTCAACGATCGTTTTTTCGATGTCCTTGATTGTAACCGGAGAATCGATCAGCCCCACCGTACAAGAGCCTTCGCATGGAGCGGGACAGACCCGGCCGGTGAATTCCGGGAAGTTGTTCGTCTTGTGAAGCCGGTCAAGGGCTTCGCGCCATTGACCGCGGTAGACGAGGTCATTCCATTCCGGAATGAGATTGTTTACCGGACAACCAGTCGTTGATCCGGCAATAATTTTGCCTGTATGACAATACGGAATGCCGCAGTCCATACAGCGTGCTCCCTGAACCTGCAGTTTCTCTTCGGAATTTTTATTATAAAATTCCTTCCAGTCCTGAATCCGCTGCAGAGGGGCGCGCTCGGTGGGCAGCTCGCGTTGAAACTCAATAAATCCGGTAGGTTTTCCCATTGCGCTTCCTCCATCGTATAGAATCTGTCCTGCTCGTTATGAATTAGTTGCCGCCGACACGGGCCAGATCGCGCGTGTTTTCTTCGAACGCCTTCATAACGGCATCCTGCTGGCTCAGTCCGGATCTCTTCATCCGCTCGATTGCATCGAACATCCGTTTATAATCCTTCGGAATGACTTTCACGAATTTCCAGATATATTCATCCCAACGGCCCAGCACGCGGTGTGCGATCGAGCTGTCGGTAAAGGTTGCATGATGCTGAATCATCAGCTTCAGTTCGTTGATTTCATAGCTTTCTTCCACCTGCTCCAGCGACACCATCTCGGTGTTGCAGCGGCTGGCCATCGTACCGTCCTCGTCGAGGACGTAAGCTACGCCGCCGGACATGCCCGCCGCGAAGTTGCGGCCGGTCTTGCCGAGGATGACGACGCGTCCGCCCGTCATGTACTCGCAGCCGTGGTCGCCCACGCCTTCGACAACGACGCGCACGCCGGAGTTGCGGACAGCGAAGCGTTCGCCCGCGATACCGCGGATATACGCTTCCCCGTCGGTAGCTCCGTAGAAGCCCACGTTGCCGATGACGATGTTGTCTTCCGGCACGAACGTCGATTCGCTCGGCGGGAAGATGACGACTTTACCGCCGGACAATCCCTTGCCGACGTAATCGTTGGCGTCGCCTTCCAGCGACAGCGTCACGCCCTTAGGCACGAATGCGCCGAAGCTTTGACCGGCGGAGCCGGTGAAATGCAGGCGGATCGTGTCGTGCGGGAGCCCTTTCGCGCCGTAACGGCGGGTCACTTCGCTGCCGAGAATCGTGCCGACAACCCGGTTCGTGTTGTTAATCGGCAGTTCGATGCGGACGTGATCCTGGTACTCCAGCGCAGGTTTGCAGAGCGGAAGAATTTCGCGCATGTCGAGCGATTTCTCCAGTCCGTGATCCTGCTGCATCTGGTTGTAGCGGCCGACCTCTTCCGGCATCTCCGGCTGGTGAAGCAGCGGGCTCAGGTCGAGACCTTCGAGCTTCCAGTGCCCCGCTTCTTCTTCCTGGGCCAGGAATTCGGTGCGGCCGATCATCTCTTCCAGCGTGCGGAAGCCGAGCTCAGCCATCGTTTCGCGAACATCTTGAGCGATGAAGTGCATGAAGTTCACGACATGCTCCGGCTCGCCCATGAAATGCTTGCGAAGTTCCGGATTCTGCGTCGCCACTCCGACCGGACATGTGTCAAGGTGACACACCCGCATCATGATGCAGCCCAGCGAGATGAGCGGAGCCGTGGAGAAGCCGTATTCCTCGGCTCCCAGCAGCGCTGCGACGATCACGTCGCGGCCGGTCATCATTTTGCCGTCGGATTCCAGCACGACGCGGCTTCTCAGGTTGTTCAGGATGAGCGTCTGGTGAGCTTCGGCCAGGCCCAGCTCCCAAGGAAGTCCCGCGTGGCGGATACTCGTCTGCGGCGAAGCGCCCGTACCGCCGTCGTAGCCGCTGATCAGGATAACGTCCGCCTTGCCCTTGGCCACGCCGGCCGCGATCGTGCCGACACCGACTTCGGAGACGAGCTTCACGCTGATGCGGGCCTGAGGGTTCGCATTCTTGAGATCGTGGATCAGTTCCGCCAGATCCTCGATGGAATAGATGTCATGGTGCGGAGGCGGGGAGATCAGGCCGACGCCGGCCGTCGTACCGCGCACTTCCGCTACCCAAGGATATACTTTCTTGCCCGGCAGCTGCCCGCCTTCTCCCGGCTTGGCGCCTTGGGCCATCTTGATCTGAATCTCGTCGGCATTGACGAGGTAATTGCTCGTTACGCCGAACCGGCCGGAAGCTACCTGCTTGATGGAGCTTCTGCGCAGATCGCCGTTCTCATCCGGCGTGAAGCGGTTCGGATGCTCCCCGCCCTCGCCGGTGTTGCTGCGGCCGCCGATACGGTTCATGGCGATGGCAAGCGCTTCGTGCGCTTCCTTGCTGATGGAACCGAAAGACATGGCCCCGGTCTTGAACCGCTTGAAGATCGCTTCGATCGGCTCGACTTCCGACACCGGAACCGGCGAGCGGTCCGATTTCAGCTTCAGCAGGCCGCGCAGCGAAGCCGCTTTCTTGGACTCACGATTGATGAGCTCGGCGAATTTTTTGTACATGGAATAGTCATTGTTCCGCACCGCGGTCTGCAGCGAGTGGATCGTCTCCGGCGTGAACACGTGATCCTCGCCGTCCTGACGCCATTGCAGTTCGCCGCCGGCATCCAGAACGCGGTCGCGTCCGTCGCGCGGAGAATAAGCCCGCTGATGGCGCTGCAGCGTCTCTTGTGCCACTCCGTCGAGGCCGATGCCTTCGACAGGCGTGTAGGTCCAGGTGAAGTAACGGTCCACGAATTCCTGGCTGAGGCCGACCGCTTCGAAAATCTGCGCGCCCCGGTAACTCTGGATGGTCGAAATCCCCATTTTCGCCAGGACTTTGACAACCCCTTTGGTTGATGCCTTGATATAGTTATAGGAAGCTTTCTCTTCCGTGATATCTCTAATTTGACCGTTGCCGATCATATCTTTAAGCGTCTCGAAAGCGAGATACGGGTTGATCGCGCCCGCTCCATAGCCAAGCAGCAGAGCAAAATGATGCACTTCGCGCGGTTCCCCGGACTCGACGATCAGGCTCGCTTTGGTTCTTGTTCCCTGACGGATCAAATGATGATGCAGTCCGGCAACGGCCAGCAGGGCCGGAATAGCCGCCTGTTCCCCGTCCATGCCTCTATCGGAGAGGATCAGGAAAGTAGCTCCGTCTGTAATCGCTTCATCGGCAGCCGTATAGAGCTCCTCCATCGCCTGCTCAAGCCCTTGGCTTCCCGACGATGCCTGGAAGAGAGTCTTGAGCGTGACGGATTTAAAGCCTTCACGCTTGATGTGGCGCAGCTTCGCCAGTTCCTCGTTGGAGATAACCGGAGTCGGAATACGGACCTGACGACAGCTTTCCGCTTCCGGACGGATCAGGTTGCGCTCCGGTCCGATCGTCGTTTCCTGCGCCGTGACGATCTCCTCGAAGTTGGAGTCGATCGGCGGGTTCGTTACTTGAGCGAACAACTGCTTGAAGTAGCTGTAAAGAAGCTGCGGGCGTTCCGACAGAACAGCCAAAGGCGCGTCATAGCCCATGGAACCGATCGGATCGACGCCGGTTTTGGCCATTGGCTCCAGGAATTTGCGGAGATACTCGAATGTGTAGCCGAATGCCTGCTGGCGCTGAACGAGCAGATCGTGATCCGGCTGCGGCTCGGAAGCGGCTTCCGGCAGTTCCCCGATGGAAACGAGATGTTTCTTGAGCCATTCCTGGTAAGGCTGCTCGTTAATGATCTGTCCTTTGATCTCTTCATCGGTCAGAATACGTCCCGTCACCGTATCGACGACAAGCATGCGTCCCGGCTGCAGACGTTCTTTGCGAGCAATGCGCTCCGGTTCGATGCTGAGCACGCCGACTTCGGACGACAGGACGATAAGATCGTCATGCGTAACATAATAACGGGCCGGGCGAAGACCGTTGCGGTCAAGCAGGGCGCCGATAATGCGGCCGTCCGTGAACGAAATCGCGGCAGGACCGTCCCAAGGCTCCATCAGGGTGCTGTGGTATTCGTAAAAGGCGCGTTTGGCCGGATCCATCGTTTCGTGCTTGGACCACGGCTCCGGAACCATCATCATGGCCGCGTGCGGCAAAGAACGTCCGGAAAGCGTAAGGAATTCGAGCGTGTTATCTAGAATTTGAGAATCCGATCCGTCGTTATCGACAATCGGGAGCAGACTTTGGAAATTTTCACCGAATAAATCCGTTTGGATCATAGCTTGACGGGCGTGCATCCAGTTAACGTTGCCCCGCAGGGTATTGATTTCACCGTTGTGGATGACGTAGCGGTAAGGGTGGGCGCGTTCCCAGCTTGGAAAAGTGTTGGTACTGAAACGGGAGTGAACGAGGGCCATAGCTGTCTCGAAGGACGGGTCTTGCAATTCCGTGTAATAAGCGTCTACCTGCTCGGGAGTGAGCATGCCTTTGTATACGATGGTACGGCTGGATAAGCTGGGGAAGTAAAGCGGCGCGTTATCCAGGGCGCGGGTTTCATTCTCGATCCGCTTGCGGATGACATACAGTTTGCGTTCGAAGTTCAGTTCGTCTTGAATATCTCCGCTGCGGGCGATAAACAACTGACGCACGAAAGGCTCGGAAGCTTTGGCCGATTCGCCGAGGGTGGCATTGTCGGTAGGCACCGTTCTCCAGCCCAGGAACTGCTGGCCTTCTTCCTTGATAATCCGCTCCGCGATGCGCTCGCACTGCTGTCTGGCTTCCAGCTCCTGCGGGAGGAAAGCCATGCCGACGCCGTAAGTGCCGGCTTCCGGCAGAGATATGTTTTCTTCGGCGCAAACCTTGCTGAGAAATCCGTGCGGAATCTGCAGCAGGATACCGGCGCCGTCACCCGTATTGGCTTCGCTGCCCTGGCCGCCCCGGTGGTCCAGATTGCAAAGCACATTCAACGCCTGCCCGACGATTTCATGGGAAGGCCTGCCTTTCATATTCGCAACAAAACCAATGCCGCAGGCATCATGCTCGAACCGCGGATCGTACAAACCTTGTTTGGAAGGGGAAGCGTTTCTGTTCATGATTGTGCAACCTTTCCTCTTGTTTATTTGGGTAGAGCAACGTTTCATGCCTGCATTAAAGGGGTGAAGTCCGGAAATACGCGCGTAACTTGCCAAATTCGCCTGTATTTGCCCAAAAACCGAATCTTTTAGCGATTCGCCTCGATATTTTTCTATTATATTAACATTAGACTTTCTAGAGTGCAATTTAAAAAAAGGTTATGGGTTGAAAAAAAATTTTAATGGGAAACCCTGGACAGGGCTTGAAACTCAGAGATTCCGGGGAAAAATATCGTTTTTTTCGAATCTACAAATCTACCATTTAATGTTAGTTTACAATATTTTCAAATCCGAAAGTTAACATGGACTTACCCTTCAAATGTTTGTGTTTGGACAAGGAGATTTATCCGATTCCGATCGTCTTTAGAAGGCGTTCGCCCATAAAATATGTAAGTCCGGCGCATTCGCGCAGCGTATAATAGTAGATCGCCACGGGTTTGATCCGGACCGGCTCAGCCGTTACGTTCATGTTTAGGCTCCTTGCCATAAGCAGGGAACGGTACGTATGAAAGCCGTGCGTTACGATAATCGCCGTCTCCCACTTCTCCCTCTCCATGATCTTACGGCTGTTGTCCAGATTCTCTATCGTGGATGTAGACTCATCCTCCAGAAAGACCGCCGACTCCGGGATGCCTTTGCCGACGAGGTAGCTCCGCATCACACTGGCTTCCGTCGGTTCGCTTGTCTTCGTTCCGCCCGTTGCGATGATATTCTTGGCCAGCCCGCTCCGGTAGGCCTCGACCGCGATATCCAGCCGCTCTTTCATTGCGTTGCTGGGCTTTCCGTTCCAGACGGCCGCGCCCAGAATAATGATCGTATCGCTCTCGGTTCCGCGGGAATTCTCTCCCACATAATAAATCCATCCGCTCATTCCTACTATATATAATAGAATAGCTCCCATGCAGGACAAAAATCCGTACAACCATTGTTTCCACCGTTTGTTCTTCCGTCTGCCTTCCCGTACGGCCTTCATTCCGCCTTCCTGCCTCTCTCCTCCGGTACCGTTCCACCGAACGGAAGCCCGTCCCGAGCGGCCCCGTCTTTATTCTTCTATCATAACTTGCCGTGAGGAAGTTAGCTACACAAAAAGGCAGGTTTTTCCACTTTCCTCCAGCGCTCGGATGCCGCTTCCATCCATGCCCTTTTTTCTGACACATAAAACATGCTATGATAGCATATACCTGATGGTTTATTGGTAACAGAGAGGACGACACCTGTGGCTAAATTATATTTCCGATACGGAACCATGAACAGCGGCAAATCCATTGAAGTGCTCCGCACTGTTCACAACTACGAAGAACAGGGTAAGAAAGTATTACTCTTCACCCCCTCGGTGGATGACCGAAGCGGAGTCGGTATCGTTGCCTCCCGCATCGGCATGCAGAAGAGCGCCATCGTCATTCAAGACGGGGTCAATATGAAAGAACTGGCGGCCAAAGAGCGGCCGAACTGCATCTTGATCGACGAAGCTCAATTTCTTCATGCCGGACAGATCGAGCAGCTTGCCGAAATCGCGGACGACCTTAATATACCGGTTATCGCCTACGGGCTGCGGGCGGATTTTATGGGACAGCTTTTCGAAGGCAGCGCCAGCTTGTTCGCCATCGCCGATAAAATCGAGGAAATCAAAACCGTGTGCTGGTATTGCGATAAAAAAGCTACGATGAACATGCGCTGTAAGGACGGCGTTCCTATTTTTCACGGGGAGCAGATCCAGATCGGCGGCAACGAGAGCTACATTCCCGTCTGCCGGAAATGCTACACAGATAAGAAAAGAGAGGCGGAACAGCACTGACCGCCGAACACAGAATGCCCGATCCGGCGCCAGACCTCCATCCAGAATTCAGAGCCTGCACGCGCGCTTCCCGGCTATTTTGTCGATTAAGGAAAGGTGAGGTTTCTTGAGAAAAAAACGAATTCTGCTCCTTTCGGAGGGATTCGGATCCGGACATACCCAGGCGGCTCACGCATTAGCGTCCGCTCTGCGCAGGACGAATCCCGGGCTGATCATCCGCGTGCTGGAACTCGGTGCGTTTCTTCATCCGACGATAGCACCTTGGATCTTTACAGCTTATCGCAAAACAGTCGTTTCCCAGCCGAAGCTGTACGGGAAGCTTTACCGCTCCCAATCGAAAAAGCCGCTGAACGGTTTTTTGCAGCATGCCCTGCACCGGATTTTCTACCGCAAGGCGGAAGCCGTGATCGAACAGCTGCGGCCGGACATTATTATCTGTACCCATCCTTTTCCGAACCTGATCGTGTCGCGCCTGAAAAAACAGCTTGGGCTTAATATCCCGCTCTGCACGCTGTTGACGGACTATGATGCACACGGGTCGTGGATCAACGATGAAGTGGACAGGTATTTCGTCTCGGCCCCCGACGTCAAACGCAGACTTGTGGCGAAAGGCGTCTCTTCCCGCAGAATCAAAGTGACGGGCCTGCCCGTTCACCCAAGCATCAGCGAACAGTATTCGGTCGATGAGATTTACCTGGAGTTCGGACTCCGGGATATGCCGACCGTGATGCTGATGGGCGGCGGCTGGGGGCTGCTCGACGAGAAGCTGCTGAAGCGCATCGTGCAGTGGCGCGACCGCGTCCAGCTGCTCTTCTGCCTCGGCACGAACGAGAAGGCGCGCCAGCAGCTTCAGTCGAGCGAGCTGTACCGGCATCCGAACATTCATCTGTTCGGGTACACCCGGGAGATCGGCAAGCTCATGGAGGTGTCCGACCTCCTGATCACCAAGCCGGGCGGCATGACCTGCACGGAAGCCATGATCAAAGGCGTGCCGATGCTCTTCTATAATCCGATTCCGGGCCAGGAGGAAGAGAACTGCCAATACTTCACGGAGCACGGTTACGGGGAGGAATTGACTTCTTTGAGTGAGCTGGACGGCTATTTTACCCGCTTTATGGAAAATAGACGCGATAAAAATAAAAACACCCGTAAAGGCAGCAGCCGGCGCCTGTCCAGCCTGTTCGCCAAAAGTGTCATGCAGATGCTGCGCTGACGTACTTCTGTCTTGGAATTCACACTATACTCACATCATATGGAAGAGCTATGACCACTCCTTCAAAAAGGAGAAGTCAGGCTCTTTTTTCGTTTATCTTCCTTTTTTTCAGGTTCTGTTTCTAGCGTAAGAACAGGCATTTCCGTCTCTTCGCCCGTTATTTGTCCGAATTTATGCGGCATGTACGCCAAAAGTCCTGAATACAATTCGTTAGGGGTTCGGTTTCGCGCGAAAGGAAGGTTCATCGCATGAAGACCAAAGAGGACAAGAAAGAACTGACGCTTATGTTCATTCCCGGCGCCGACAAGCGGGTCGTCCGTTTCAGGATCCCCCGCATCAGCCTGTATGCCGTTCCATCCGCCGCCGCCCTTGTCATCCTCGGCTTCTCCCTGACCATCTACGTCCAGAACACCAGCCACCGGAGCACAACGGAGCAGCTTACCGAAACGTTTACCGGTCAGGAAAAGCAGCTTACCGAACAGTTGATGCTGAAAGATACGGAGCTTGAAAAGCTGCAGATCGAACTGATCGATTTATCGAAGCAGGCCGAGCAGTTCAAAAGCAAGCTGGAGGAAATCCGCAAGTTGGAGAATAAGATAAGTCCGGGTACTGCGGCTTCTTCCGGAAAAGGCACCGCTCCCCCGCCTTCGCTCGCCCCCGATGTCGGCGGCACGGAAGCGCCGGCCGGTACCCGCGAAATGAATGAACTGGCGGCGCAAACGCGGTCCAGCCTCTCCGGAATGATCGGCGATATCGACGGTCTGCTTGTCCAGTTGACGGAGAGCGAGCGAAAGCTGCAGGAAGCACGCCGGCTGAAACGAATCACCCCCACCATCTGGCCGTCGGATTCCCGCACGGTCACCTCGGGTTTCGGGGTTAGGCAGGATCCTTTCACCGGGAAGCCTAATGTGCACACCGGCCTCGACATCGACGGCGAGCTGAACGATCCCGTCTATGCCGCCGCCGACGGCACGGTCACTGCGGCCGGTTACGATTCCCAGCACGGGAATCATATCCGCATCGACCATACGAGAGGCATCGAAACCGAATACCTCCATCTGAACAAAATGGAGGTACAGGCAGGCAGCACCGTCCGCAAGGGCCAAATTATCGGACGCGTCGGAACGACCGGACGAAGCACGGGAACTCATCTGCATTACGAAGTCCACAAAAACGGCACGAAAATCAACCCCTCTCCTTACCTTATTTCCGATCGAAAGGATGATAACTGACATGGTATTCGATAAAAAACGGAATACGGACAACAAAACGACCGACACGATCATCGGAGAAAGCACGGTCTGCGAAGGAAAGATTCTTTCGGAAGCCAGTCTTCGTATCGAAGGACAGGTGCTGGGAGACATCGAATGCGCAGGCGATATCGTCATCGGGGAAAATGCGGTCGTTCATTCATCCATCCAGGCGAGAGATGTCACGATCGCGGGCAAAGTGAACGGGAATGTAACGACCAAAGGCAAGCTGACCGTGATGAGCACCGGAGAACTGATCGGAAACATTCAGGTCCGGGCTTTCATCATGCAGGAAGGCGGCGTTTTCCAGGGAACGAGCACAATGACGGCTTCCGGGCAGGACGACAAAGCGCCGAGCCCGATCTCCAGCGCCCCTTCGGCCAAGAACCGCAAAGATGAGCAGTCCCTCGCCAGCGCCAACTAATAGAAGAACTTCATCTCAAGCGCACCGTCGCGTGCGGACCCTGCGATTACCGATCAGGCATACCAAAGAACGGGAGGTTTTACGGTGGCCCCAACACCCAAGCTCAGCATATGGACGGAGCACCGTTTCTGGCTAGGCATTCTTTATGATCATGCGACCTTCGTATGGCAGGCCCTCGCACCGAGCGAGCAGCCCCTTATTCAGACGGCAAACGGATTCCGTCAGGCTTTCGCCGCCCTCGTCAAGCAAGTCGAGCTGACTCCGCAGGATCTGCCGGTATCTTCACCGGTGATGATCAAACTGGCCCAGGATATCCTTCCGGCCGCAAGCGGCTACTATCAGTTCGAAGGACATATCCAAAGCCTGCGGATAAGCAACAAAATCGTACTGGAGCTGACCCCCTCCTACTTTAACGGAACGTTAATCGAGAACGAGGAATATCTCCGGTTACTGTCGTTCTGGACCCGGGGCGTCGAGGCGGAAGAATTGACGCTGTACGGACTGCTGGATATGTGGCTGGAGGATCAGCTAGGCCATGCCGTTCTGCTCTGGGACCACCTGGACCCCGTAGAAATCGAATTGTCGGAGCAAGCCCGCCGATATTCCAATACCTTTCAGGCATATATGGTCAAAAATCGCGCCATGGGCGGCTATCTCCGCTTCACCCCTCCGGGTTTCCCGGCCCAGCGCCGATTTGCGGCGGATGTGGCGGTAGCCATTATCAATTTCTATGACTTTGTCGTGAAAGTCATCGACATGTATGTCGATGAAGAACTTCTCAGCCGCCTGACGCTGCGGTTCCTGGACCACCATCTGCCGGAAAGCTGCTATTTCCTTAATAAACTGGCCGTCTATGAACCTAATCTGAAGATTCCGGGCAACTGCTTTCTCTACAAGCCGTTAGCTCCCAACGAAAATATCCCGTATCCGGAGCTTACGCCTCCACAGCCCCGGGAGGATTAATCCGCGCTTCCCCGGGGTAAAGGGGTATAGGTGCGGGTTTGGCAGCGTCCCCCGCTTATTTAGAGAAAAGAGGCGGTGGAAATAGTGAACGATTCACAATTCGATACGCTTATTGTCGGCTCGGGCCTGGCGGGCCTCAGCTGCGCATTTGAGCTCGCCGAACAAGGACAACGCGTACATATTATAGAAGCGGCGCCTTTCGCCGGAGGCCGCACATCGAACTGGTCGGATGCCGGCATGGAAGTCGAATCGGGCTTTCATAAATTTATCGGATTTTATGAAGCGCTCCCGAATCTGCTGAAAAGAGCAAGGATTAAACCGAACAGCATGCTGACTTGGGAAAAAACGTTCGAAATCCGGCTCCCCGACGGGGAAACGGCCGGAGAATTCGGAATCGCCCCTTTGAAATCCCCCATTAAAACGATTGTGGGAGCTTTCACCAACAACGATATTATTTCGCCGGCCGACAAAGCTTCCCTGATGCCCTTTGTGGCAGAGGGCCTTAAGCTGCTGTCGGAGAACCGGATGGAGCTGGATACGTACAGCGTAGCCGAATTCGCCCGCAAGCACGGCGTCAAGGACGAGGCGCTGCGTCATGTGCTGGGGCCGCTTACGTCCGGCGTGTTGTTCCTCCCGCCGGAGGACTATTCCGCGCTCGTCTTCTTCGGGCTTTTTGCGCCGGGGGTGCCGAAGTTTTACAAGATGCAGATCGGCGGGTTTAACGGCGGTATGACCGACGTGATGATCAACCCTCTGCTCGCGGCGCTTGAAAAAAGAGGCTGCCGGATCAGCCTGAGCACTCCGGCCGAGGGACTCAGCCTTGAAGACGGCCGGGTCACGGGCGTCTCCCTGCAGGAAGGCGGGGCCCTGAGCGCCGCTCACGTCGTCATCGCCACGGAAATCTCGGCGGCCAAGCGGCTGCTCCAGCCGCCGTTCGGAGGAGAGGCATGGTATCAGCCTCTCCGCGAACTGCCGACGATGCCCGACGTGACGATTCAGCTGGAGCTCAGCGAGCCGCTCCTTCCGCAGGACCGGGTAACCTTCGGTCCCGGCACGTGCATCGGCAGCTTCAGCGAACAGTCGCGCACGACGTTCCCGCACATACCCGGCCGCGTCTCCATGATCCTCTCACCCCCAGACGAATTCATCGACATGCCGGATGATCTCGTTTTCGAGCGGGTGTGCGCGGATGCGGACAAGCTCGGCCTCGATCTGCGCGCGAAGGCCAAGGATTACCGGGTGATCCGCAGACCGGATCACTTCTATTCCGTCCGGCCCGGAAGCGAGAAGCTCCGCCCCGAGCAGCGCACGCCTGTGCCGGGCCTCGCCCTTGCCGGCGACTATACGCGCCAGCCGATGTTCGCGACGATGGAAGGCGCGGTCCTGTCGGGCCGCAAGGCGGCCGAAGCCGTGCTGGGCCGGGAGCTGGGCTGAGCGGGCTTTAGCAACGCGGTTCCGCACTTCGTGATGCTGCGCTTGGCTGAGCTTCGCGACGCCGCACTTCATGTGCTGTGTTTGGCGGTGCTGCACTTCGCGGTGCTGTCATTAAGCTTTGCCAGGCCGAACTTTGCCGCAGTCATTTCCTGCACGTGCGTGATCGAACCCGGCTATCGTTGTCAGCTTTACTGCTCTGCGCAGAACTTGACTGGATCGTCTTATTCCGTGATGTACTGTACCCTTGCTGTGTTGAGCTTGGCCGAGCCAAGGGGCAGGCCCAGCGTCGCGGAGCGGACTCCGCCTTCTAACCAAAAAAGGACAGCCGATTAACCGGCTGTCCTTTTTCCAAACTCTTTTTCACAAGAATTATTTTTTCTCTTTTTTCACTTCGTCCAGAAGCGACAGATCCAGGAACTTGCTCAGATCCAGTTCTTCTTTCTTCACGTTCTTGATGAAGCCGGCATCGATCGATACTTTTGCCATTTCTTCAATCGCTTCCTTGCTCACATCCGGCGTCAGATTGAGGCGGGAGAGCGCCGCTTTGATCAGTTCGTTATCCAGACCTTTGCCGCTCAGTTTTTTAAGCTGATTGTTGATCAGGTCGTATGACTTATCGGGACTGCTTTTGATGAAGTTAATGGCATCGATATTCGCCTGGATCGCGCCTTTGGCCATATCGCGGTGATCTTTCAAGAATTTATCGCTCGCGACCAGGATCGTCAGCGGGTAGTTGCCGTTGTTCGGCGGGATTTTGTCCCAATCCACGAGAATCTGACCGATGCCTTCCTTCTCCATCTGGGTTCCCCACGGTTCCGGGATAAGCGTAGCGTCGACTTCCTTCTGGCGCATCGCAACCAGCGTATCCGCCGGAGCGCGGGCGATAATTTCCACGCCGGATTTATCCGTCGTCACTTTCAGCCCTTCCTGCTGGAGAAGCAGGCGCAGCGAAATTTCGTTCGTGCTGCCGCGTGTCGGGATGGCGACGGTTTTGCCTACAAGATCTTTTACGCTCGAAATCCCCGCGTCTTTACGGACAGCCAGTACGGCGCCGCCGTTGTTGGAACCGGAAATCACTTTGAAGTTTTTGCTTTTCAGGTATTGGTTCGTGGATGGTCCGGGACCGACGAAGCCAAGGTCAATCTGATCCGTAGCCAGAGCGGTCGAAAAGTCCGAGCCGTTATCGAAAGCCGTGACTTCCACTTTGACGCCCTCGCCCCAATATTTCTCGAAATATTTATTTTCGAGCGCCACATAACCGGCGGCATGCGTAACGTTTTTGAAAATACCGACGCGGACTGTCTCCGGCTTCTTGCCGTCGCCGTTTCCGCCGGAACTTTTGGAATCCCCGCCGCCGCATGCGGTGAGCACCGTACCGACCAGAAGAATGAGTGCAAGCAGCCAAGCTGTTTTTTTCATCGTAAACTCCCCTTTATCTGTTCGTCTGTTTCTTACTTATTTACCGCTTGAGGCAAGACCGTAGCGGAGCAGGATTTTATCCTCGAGCTTTTTGAAGCAGAGATGGTCGGAAATCGTGCCGAGCACCGCAATGATAATGACGATGCACAGCATAAGAGCCGTATCCGCAATATCGCGGCCCTGCTGAAGCAATTGGCCCAAACCGACGCCTTTGGCGATCAGTTCCCCGGCTACCAGCGCCCGCCAGGCGAACGCCCAGGCTACCCGCACCCCGTTGATGAGATGAGGGAAGGCGGCCGGCACCATGATCTGCCAGAACATCCGCAGTCCGTTGCCCGTGCCCATCGTCTGGGCCGCTTTCAGATAGATCGGCGGAATGTTCATAATGCCCGTGCGGCTCGACATGGCCATCGTCCAGGTGGCCCCGAGCGCCGTAATGAAAATAACGGAGGTGTCCGTCAATCCGAACCAGATGATCGCAAACGGCAGCCAGGCGATACTCGGAACCGTCTGCAAGGCAACGACGACAAAACCGAGCGTATCGTCCAGAAACCGGAAGCGGGCAAAAAGAAAACCGAGCAGAGTCCCTACAACGAGGGAGATACAGAAGCCGGTCAGCAGCCGTCCGAGCGATCTCAGCGTCGCTTCCACAAGCTGCCCGTCCGTCAAACCGAGGCGGAAAGCATCCAGGGTCTGGAATAGAGACGGGAATTTCCATCCCCAGTCGAAGATTCTATATCCCGCCTCCCACGCTATCAGCAGAATCACGAGAAAAATCGTTCTTCTTAAGGCTGTACTCATCGCCCATCTCCTCCTTTACCACTTTCTCGAGCTCCTCGGCAAGAACGTCCATGATCGCACTCTCGACATGATGGATAACGGAGTCGGCATTATCGCGCGGGCGCGCGGCTTGTACGGCGAATTCCTTTTTGATTGTTCCCGGACGGGTCGACATCACGACGACGCGGTCGGACAGGATAACGGCTTCACGGATGTTATGGGTAATAAACAAGATCGTTTTGCCGGTTTTCATCCAGATTTCTTCGAGTTCTTTATGCAAAATGAGACGAGTCTGCTCATCGAGCGCCGCGAAGGGTTCGTCCATGAGAAGGATTTCCGGGTCCATGGCAAGCGCACGTGCAATAGCGGCACGCTGCTTCATGCCTCCGGACAGCTCGTGCGGATAACGGTCCGCAAATTTGCTGAGGTGGACCGTCTTGATCTGCTCCATCGCTTTCTCGTACCGTTCTTTCTTCGGAATGCCCTTCTGCTTAAGGCCGAAGGCGACATTGTCGAGCACGGTCAGCCACGGAAACAGCGCATGCTCCTGAAAAACGACGACGCGGTCGGAGCCCGGTCCGGTCACTTTCGTCCCGTTCACTTCAATCGTACCTTCATCATAGCCTTCCAACCCGGCCACCATGTTGAGCACCGTCGACTTGCCGCAGCCCGAGGGGCCGAGCAGAGATACGAACTCGCCTTTTCTGATGGTCAGCGAAACATCGTCAATAGCGGTAAATGATCCGCTGCTGCGCTGCTTGAAGGTTTTGCGAACATGCTTGATTTGTATCATCGCTTGATCTCTCCTTCAGGCTCGGACGAAAGCAGAAGCTTCGTATATTCCGTTCCTATTCTTATACCAACTTATTTTATCGGAATTATGTTATTTGTCAACCTTTAATTGCATAAAATTCTAATAAAAAAAGCCCTTGTGAAGGGCTTTCGGGCTGATATAAAAGATATAGGCCGGTTCGCGTGGTGCCCCGGAACTGTCCGTGTCAGTTCGGCGGGATTTCGACGGAGCAGCCGTGACGACGCCAGGCAACCTGAGCGCCGGGCCTACAAAGTTGAACGCGGCTTCGGATGCGGGCCCGGCAGATGCGCTTACCTGCGTGCTTGCCGCCCCCGCCATCGGGGCTGCGCTTACCCGCGGGCTTGCCACCCCCGCCGGGCTTTGGCGGACTCGGACTCCGCCACGACGAGCACGTCCATGCTGCGCGCCCCGCGCATGATCCGTTTCACGATGGACCCGTGAAACAGCCGCTCCCACAGCGACTCGCGCGCCTGGCCGATGATGAGCTGCGTAGCGCTCAGCTCCAAAGCCCGCGCGAGCAGCCCGTCCGCGGTGCGCCTCCGCCCCGCGGCGCCCAGCACTTCGAAGCGGCCGCCGAGCCGCTCCGTCAAGGTCTGCAGCGCGGCGATCCGCGCTTCCTCATCGCCGGCGGCCGAGCCGCTGCGGATGTAAGCGACGTGCCAACGCGCCTTCAGCCGGTGAGCGATGCGGAAGCCGCGGCGGATGATGCGCTCCGCGTGCTGGTTCAGCTTCACGCAGACGAAGATCACTTCCTCGCGCCGCCAGGGGCCGCGCAGGGAGCCGACGCGTTCCCACGCCTCCAGGCGTTCGTCCACGTCGTCGGCGATTTCGCGCAGCGCAAGTTCCCGCAGGGCAATCAGATTAACGGTTTTGAAAAAGTGGCCGAGCGCCTGGTCCACTTTGTCCATCCCGTAAATCTTGCCCTCCTTCATGCGCTGCCGCAGCGTTTGCGGCGTGACGTCGATGAGCTCCACCTCATCGGCCAGCCGCAGGATGCTGTCCGGGACCGTTTCCCGGACCCGCACGCCCGTCAGCTGCTCGACGGAATCGTTCAAGCTCTCGAGATGCTGGACGTTCACGGTTGAGATGACGGAAATGCCCGCATTGAGGATCTCCAGGATATCTTCGTATCTCTTCTTGTTGACACTCTGCGGCACATTCGTGTGAGCCAGCTCATCCACAAGAACCAGATCCGGCATCCGGCGGATCACCGCCTCGGTATCCATTTCCTGCAGTTCGGTTCCCCGGTAGGTACTGATTTTCCGTGGAATCAGCTCCAGATCGCCGACCTGATCCGCCGTTTCTTTACGGCCATGCAATTCGAGAAGTCCGATGACCACATCGATATTTTTACGCAGCAGATCGTTTCCTTCCCGCAGCATGCTGTAAGTTTTGCCCACGCCCGGCGCGGCCCCGATATAAACCTTGAAACGTCCGCGCCGCGCTTTACGGATTTGACGTTCCATCTCCTGGGGACTCGGGCGGCGGTAAAGCTCGACCGGCGGCCGGGCATCGCTCTTTCGTTTAACCGGAAGAATCCGCTCTCCGTCCCGCTCCGCCCGGTCGGCAACCACGAACAGATCGATCCCTTGCAGACGGCTCACCGCATCGTTAAGCACCGAGCCCTGCCAAAACTCCTGCCAGCGGCTGTGCTTGGAGTGGCCCAGCACGATCCGGGTCACTTTGCGGTCGATTCCGTAACGGATGAGCGCCTGGGCAAGTTTCCGCCTCCCCGGGAAAGGAAGCTCCTCGAACGTGCCGCCCACTTTCTCGACCAGTTTGATGATCGAACGGCGGAACGTAGCCGCATCCTTGGATAGAGCTTTCCCCAGGGCGGTAAAAGAGACGACGAACAAATCGCCGCTCAGCCGGTCCGCTATCTGCTGCCCCCGCCGGACATAAATCGACCCGTTCCAATGGTACTGGGCGGAAACCAAAATCCGTTCGTCGGCCCCCGAAGGTCCGGTCATCCCCATTTCTCCCCGGTGCTTCTCCAGAGATTCGTTGACTCCTTCCGCCACGAGCCGAAGGGCCAGCTCACGCAGCACGCCGATGTTCCCCCGTTCCAGCACCTTGCGCTCGTACCACTGGCAGCCCCTCATCCCGCCCTCCTCAAGCCGGTTAAGGATCGTTTCGGGCGTGGCATCGATAAGCCTCACTTCATCGGCCAGCTCCAGAGTATCCGCCGGCACCGTATGTTCCACTACGATGCCTGTCATTTTACGGGCAAGCTCGCGCCCACCCTCCAATTCATACACGTTCACGGTTGCCAGCACGCTGATCCCTTTGCTTAGCAGAAATTTGATATCCTCCAGCCTCGTCGGGTAGAGAGCCCCCGGCCGGTTGCGATGAGCAAGTCCATCGGTCAGCACCACTTCCGGATTGCGGGCAGCAAGGTCATCCAGCGGCAAATCCTGCTGCCTCACCCCGTCCTTCATCCATTCGATGCTTTCAACCCGTTCCAGCCCGCCGGCCTGTTCCATCGTCTCGGGACGTCCCTCCATGGAAACCGCGCAAAGCACGACATCGATTCCTTGTTCTCGGAGTGTCTGCCCTTCCCGCAGCATGTGATACGTTTTCCCCGAACCGCTGACGGCCCCGATATAAATTTTCAGCCGGCCCCGGTGGATTTCCGAAATCGACAGCAAAATTTCTTCGGGGGTTTTTCTCCGGAAATTATCCATCCTCCGGCTCCTTTCCCGTTCCTTGTCCCTTATACCTCACATTATTGTCCCACAGAATTCCCGTTGTTTTGTAAGCATCATGCCATCTTTTAGAGAGACAGAAACTTGATCCGAATCCTCTGCCCCAAAGGAGGTATATATAATAGTAGAAACGCAATTTTTCATAAGAGCAAAACCCGCTTTTCCGCATTCCGAAAACCCGCAAAACGCATGCCCTCCTTACCGGAACGAGCATGCGTTTATGAGTAGCTGCCGGCTTCTGGAATCCTGCCCGGTCAGGCGCTTTTAGAGTTACTGTATAAATGGCTCCCGATTTAGCGGTTACCGGTTATTTCCCGGCTAATTTCTTCACATCCAGGTTCAATTCCAGTACATTCACACGAGGTTCTCCGAATATGCCCAGATCGCGGCCGTCCGTGTTCTTTTTCACCAGTTCCTGGAGCTGGGCTGTGGATACTCCCGTCACTTTGGCAATGCGGGGAATCTGGACTTGAGCCGATTCCGGCGTAATATGAGGATCGAGACCCGAAGCGGAATTCGTGAGCAAGGAAATCGGCACCTGATTGACGGGTACGTCCGGATTTTCCTTTTTCCATGACTCGATGGATTCCTGCGTGCGTTTTACCAGTTCCGGGTTGGACGGGGCATAGTTGTTAGAGCCCGAAGCTTCCGCTTTATATTCAATGGAAGAAACGCGGCCGTGGAAATACTTCGGATCCGCAAACAATTGCCCGATCAGCTCCGAACCGACGACTTCACCCTGTTCGTTCTGGATGACGCTGCCGTTGGCCTGTTTGGGGAAAATGACCTGCGCCAGCCCTGTCGATACGAGCGGATATATAATCCCGCACAGGACGATTAACAATACGCTGACACGGACGGCGATAGACAAGACGGACCCGTTCCACTCGCCGTTTTCTTTAGGTACCGAAGCGCCTGGATTCATCCTTTTTCAATCCTCTCTCTTATACCGGGGGAAGCCTGCGAGAGGCATTCCCGGCATGTGGTTGCTTGGTTTACAGGGCATTTTCATGCCATTTACTTAAGCGTTTATGTGCTTCCGTTTCCACGAAACGGGTCCCTAGATCCAGACATGAACGACCAGATCGATCATTTTGATTCCGATAAAAGGAACGACGACCCCGCCCAGCCCGTAAACAAAAAGATTGCGGCTGAGCAGCTTTGTCGAGCTCATCGGGCGGTATTTGACGCCCTTCATCGCAAGTGGAATGAGCAGCGGAATGATGACCGCGTTGAAGATGAGAGCGGACAGTACCGCCGACAGGGGCGACCCCAGCTTCATGATATTGAGGGCTTCCATCTGCGGGATCGCCAGCATGAACATCGCCGGAATGATCGCGAAATATTTGGCGATATCGTTGGCGATCGAGAAGGTCGTGAGCGCCCCGCGTGTCATCAGCAGCTGCTTGCCGATGCCGACCACTTCAATGATCTTGGACGGATCGGAGTCCAGATCGACCATGTTGGCCGCCTCTTTGGCGGCGATGGTTCCGCTGTTCATCGCCAGACCCACGTCGGCCTGGGCAAGCGCCGGAGCGTCGTTCGTGCCGTCGCCGGTCATCGCGACCAGCTTGCCCTCCGCCTGCTCTTTGCGGATCACGGCAATCTTATCCTCCGGCTTGCTCTCGGCGATAAAGCCGTCCACACCGGCTTCCTTGGCGATAGTAGCCGCCGTCAGCGGGTTGTCGCCGGTGCACATGATCGTTTTGATGCCCATTTGGCGCAAGGTATCGAACCGTTCCTTCATGCCGGGCTTCACGGTATCCTTCAAGTAAATCAGGCCGTACACTCTTCCATCCACGGCAACGGCAAGCGGGGTCCCGCCTTCCGTGGCGATCGCGTCCCCGTTAGCCTTAAGATCGGCGGGAACCGTCCCGCCCTGCTCCTGCACCCAGCGGACGACGGCGTCTACGGCGCCTTTGCGCACTTTTCTGCCGTCTTTCAGGTCGATGCCGCTCATCCGGGTTTCCGCTTTAAAGTCGATGAACTCCCCGCCCTCCGCAAGAGAGGCCTCGTAAACCAGGTTCTGCTTCTTCATCAGCTCCAGCACGGAGCGTCCTTCCGGCGTTTCGTCTTTAATCGAGCTGACGGCCGCCCAGGCAGCCGCTTCACCCGCGGAAGCGCCGCCTACCGGGATAAATTCGCTGGCCATCCGGTTTCCGAACGTGATGGTCCCCGTTTTATCCAGAATGATCGTATTGATGTCACCGGCCGCTTCGACCGCTTTCCCCGACATCGCCAGGACGTTGAACTGGGTGACCCGGTCCATCCCCGCGATCCCGATTGCGGACAACAGGGCGCCGATCGTCGTCGGAATGAGGCAGACGAGCAGGGCGATCAGTACGGCCGTATCCAGCTCGACATTCACGAACCCCGCAATGGGCTTCAGCGTAACGACCACGATCAGAAAAATAAGCGTCAGCGTGATCAGCAGCGTGTTCAGCGCGATTTCGTTCGGCGTCTTCTGGCGGGACGCTCCCTCGACGAGGGAAATCATCCGGTCGATGAAAGATTCGCCGGGATCGCTCGTAATCCGTACCCGGATCGCGTCGCTCACGACCCGTGTGCCGCCCGTAACCGAGCTGAAGTCTCCGCCTGCTTCTTTAATGACCGGCGCGGATTCCCCCGTGATCGCCGATTCATCGACAGAGGCCAGACCCTCAATCACTTCGCCGTCGCCGGGAATCATTTCTCCTTGGGCGACGGTAACGATATCGCCCTTGCGAAGCTCCGTGGACGGAACGACTTTAATGCCGCTGCCGACCACTTTGTTAGCCTGGATTTCCTGCTTGGACTTCTTAAGCGAGTCCGCCTGGGCTTTCCCCCTGCCTTCCGCCAGCGCCTCGGCAAAGTTGGCGAACAGCACCGTGAAGAGCAGAATCAGAAACACCGTCAGGTTGAATCCGATCCGGTCCTGCGTTCCGAAGTAGCCGGGAAGTACCGTCATCAGAAGGACAATGAAGGTTCCGATTTCTACCACGAACATAACGGGATTTTTCATCATCGTAACCGGATTTAATTTAAGAAAGCTTTGCGCGACCGCCTGTCTGACGATATCTCCGCTCAGCATCGATTTTCGTTTCGCTTGAGAAGCATTTGAACTCATCCGTTTTCACCCCATCGTTTTTAACGCAATGTCAAATATTCGGCCACCGGACCGAGCGCGATTACCGGCAGGAAGGTGAGCGCCCCAATGATGACGACCGTACCTACCACGATTCCGGTAAACAAGGCATTGTCCGTACGGAACGTACCGATTGTTTCCGGGACCCACTGTTTACGGCCCAGGGAGCCGGCCACACCCAGAAGGGCAATGATCGACACGTAACGGCCTAGCAGCATCACAATTCCCGTGGAAATGTTCCAGAACGGCGTATTGTCTGCCAGCCCCTCGAAGCCGGAGCCGTTATTGGCCGCCGACGACGTGAACTCGTACAGCACCTGTGAGATTCCGTGGAATCCCGGATTGGTGACGGCTCCTTTGCCAAGCTCCGTCATGAAGGCGATCGCCGTCGGAGCCAGGATGATAAGCGGATGCGCCAGAATTGCAACGGCGATCAGTTTCATCTCGCGGGACTCGATTTTGCGTCCCAGAAACTCCGGGGTCCGGCCGACCATGAGGCCCGCCAGAAAGACCGCCAAAATCGCGTACATGAGCATATTGACCAGCCCGACTCCGTCCCCGCCGAATACGCAGTTCAGCATCATTTGAGCGAGCGGAACCATTCCGCCCAGCGGGGTGAGCGTGTCGTGCATATTGTTGACGGTTCCCGTCGTCGCCGCCGTCGTTACCGTAGTGAACAGCGCGGACTGGGCAATGCCGAACCGCACCTCTTTGCCTTCCATACTGCCGATGGACGAATCCGCGCCAAGGGCGTTCAAGGCAGGGTTACCGGCCTTTTCCGAGAAGAAAGCGACCGACAGAAAGACCAGGAACAAGGTCATCATCGCGGTGAAAATGACCCATCCCTGCTTCCGGTTCTTCGCAAACCGCCCGAAGGTATAGGTTAATGAGGCCGGAATGCACCACATGGACAGCATTTCGATCACGTTAGTCAGCGGAGACGGATTTTCAAACGGATGGGAAGAGTTCACCCCGAAGAAACCGCCGCCGTTCGTACCCAGATGCTTGATGGACACAAGCGAAGCTACCGGACCGATGGCGATTTGCTGCTCCCCGCCTTCAAGCGTCTTCGCGGCCACGGTCGGATCCAGCGTCTGCGGCACCTTCAGGCCGACAAGCACCAGCGCGACCACGATAGCCAGCGGCAGCAGCAGGCGGGTGTGTCCTTTTACAAAATCCGTAAAAAAGTTGCCGATGGTATTGCCTTTGGACGTCAGTCCGCGGATAAACGCAATCGCTACAACGATGCCCGTTACGGCGGACGTGAACATCATCATCATGATGACCGCCATCTGCGAGAAATAGGACAAGCCCGTTTCCCCGCTGTAGTGCTGCAAGTTGGTGTTCGTCATAAAGCTGATGATCGTATTAAACGACAGCGTCGCTTCCATATTGTCGATCCCGTTCGGGTTCAAAGGAAGAACACGCTGCAGACGGAGGATCAGATACCCGACCGCCACAAGCACAATGTTGGTCAGCACAAGGCTGCCCGCATACTTCTTCCACGTCATGCCGTTCTCGCTGCGGATACCCGCAAGCTTGTAAATGGGCCGTTCCAGCCAGCCGAACCATTTGTCCGTCCGGTTTCTCTCATTCGAAAAAACATGATAAATATAAGTCCCAAGCGGTTTCACCAGCAGGCAAAGCGCCGCGATTACGATTACGATTTGCACAATCTCCATGGATTCCTATCCTCCTCAACCAACTCCGCGCTAGTCGTTCACCGGCTGCCCGAAGGCGCCCTAAAATTTTTCGGGATGTATGAGCGCGTATATCAGATACAGGAAAAGCCCTGCCGTAAAAAGCGCGATGATCATCATGTACGGCCGCCTTCCGAGCCTTCCACGACATGGTCACACCAGGTCAGAAAACCGTAAAAGATGAGATAAATGACTGCCAGCAGCAGAATCATATAAAGGTCCGTCATGTGTGTCGGCTCCTTTCTTTCCTATTTATAGGTTCGTTTTATAGGTTCATTCATGATCGTTCGGACAGTGAATTTAAACGTCAGCGCAAAACTTCCTCGGGCACTTGGCCCGGTGCTGCTCCAAGCAGGAAAGAGACCTGACGGGTATTCGTATGCACCACATGGTCGGCGCCGAGCGCTTTATAAATCAACCGCGGTGTGGCATTCGTTTTCACCACGAAAATCGTTCCGGTTGTCCAGCTGCGGACCATCTGAAGATACCGGCAGCAGAGCGGCAGGCTGTCTTCGAAAAGATAAACGTCACCGATCGGAAGCTCGGGGACTTCCCAGGCTTCGTGGCGAACGGTGTCCACTTCCACGATGTGCCGGACTCCCAGCTTCTTCATCCGCTGTCCTTCTGCGGGGTTGTTCACAAGCGCCGCGAAGGGTCTGCGGTAAATATTCAGCAGTTTAATAAAGTTCTCGCCGGTGACATTCGGTGCGGAAACCAACGTATAGGTTTGGATCTTTCTCTCGTCCACTTTTTATCCCTCTTTCATGTTTTGGGCAGCAAAAAAAGAAGCCTGCGGAAGAGGAACTCTTCACGCGGCTTCTTGACGGTCACAGCCTAAAAAGACTATAGCCGAAGCGCGATAGCAGTCGCCTCTCTCGGTACGCTTACGAGGTTAGCTGTCGGATTCGGGCGTGAGAGTCGCCCTACCATGACGGCACGGATGCCGCTTCTGGATTCACCCCATGAGGACTGGCCGTCAGGCCTGCAAGTCCTCGTTGGTTCCCCCGTTTTCCGCTTCACACGGAAACTCAGCGATAAAAACGCATGTTCATTTGTTTGGCACATTTTTCATTTTCGGATGTTTTTGAACATAACAAAACCACAGCGAAACGAAGTCCCTGTGGTCGATGCCGATCACAAGCTTCTTCAACCCCTCCCGAACTCATGCGCTTACGAGGTTAGCTGTCGGATTCGGGCGGTGAGAGTCGCCCTACCTGATTGCCGGGTCCATGGGTTCCGGCGCTTCAGGATTCACCCCTGCAGACAAGGCTCCGGCTCTCACACCGGATCAATGCTGCGATGGTTCCCCCGCTTCCCCCGGATGGGGAAATTCAGCGAAAGCAAGAAACTGTTTTTTTCAATTGATGGAATGAATGTTACACCTCCGCACGTGCTTTGTAAAGATATGGGGAGATTGGTTTTAAACCGATTTAAGCCAAAGAAATCCCCTAATGCGCTTACATTTCTACTTTTTGTGCGCTAGCTTGTTAATACGTCGAAAATCTCACGTTTTTGAAAACGGTTTGGACATCCAGCCTCTTCCCACACCGGAAAAACCTGCTATACTACTTGTAAACGTTCCCATATTAACCAGTAAGGAGGCATGTTTATGAAAATCGGATGGAAATCAATCTTGCTCTGGGGGGTGATTTCCATTGTCGGCGCGTTCGCTTTCGGGCTTGTCGCACTTAATCGCGGGGAAACGATCAATGCCGCCTGGCTCGTTATCGCAGCCGTCAGCTGCTATGCGGTCGCCTACCGGTTCTACAGCCGTTTTCTCGCCCGCAAAGTCTTCGTGCTCGACGACAACCGGAAAACACCCGCAGAGCTGAATAACGACGGCAAGGACTATGTGCCGACGAACAAATGGGTGCTGTTCGGGCACCATTTCGCGGCCATCGCCGGCGCGGGTCCTCTCGTAGGCCCCGTACTTGCCGCCCAAATGGGCTATCTGCCCGGAACGCTGTGGATTATTCTCGGCGTTATTCTGGGAGGCGCCGTCCAGGACTTCGTGATTCTTTTCGCTTCAACTCGTAGAAACGGTAAATCGCTGGGCGATATGATCAAGGACGAAATCGGCAAGGTGACGGGCACGATTGCCATGCTCGGCATTCTGGGCATTATGATCATTCTTCTCGCCGTGCTCGGCCTCGTCGTCGTCAAAGCGCTGATCGGCAGTCCGTGGGGCATGTTCACGATTGCCGCCACCATTCCGATCGCCCTCCTGATGGGCGTGTACATGCGCTACATACGGCCCGGCCGGGTCGGGGAAGCATCGCTCATAGGCGTCGTGCTGCTCGTTCTGTCGCTGATCGGAGGCAAGTTCGTCGCCGAGAGCGCGTCGCTCGCGCCGCTCTTCTCCTTCAGCGGGGAAACCATCGCTCTGATGATGATCGCCTACGGCTTTTTCGCTTCGGTCATGCCGGTTTGGCTGCTTCTGGCGCCCCGCGACTATCTCAGCACGTTCCTGAAAGTCGGAACGATCATCGGACTGGCGCTGGGTATTATATTCGTTCTGCCGGATCTGTCCATGCCGGCCACGACCCGGTTCATCGACGGAACCGGTCCCGTTTTCGCCGGAAATTTGTTCCCGTTCCTGTTCATCACCATCGCCTGCGGCTCCGTATCGGGCTTCCATGCGCTGATCTCCTCCGGGACGACGCCCAAAATGCTGGAGCGCGAATCCCACGCGCGCCCGATCGGCTACGGCGCGATGCTGGTCGAATCGTTCGTCGCCATCATGGCGCTGATCGCCGCCTGCATCATCACGCCCGGCACCTACTTCGCGATTAACTCGTCGGCGGCGGCCCTGGGCGGTACCGATGTGGCGACCGCGGCGGCAACCATCACGAGCTGGGGCTTCACCATCACGCCCGAGCAGTTGACTACGCTGTCCAAGGATATCGGCGAGAGCACCATCCTCTCGCGGACGGGCGGCGCGCCGACCTTCGCCATCGGCATGGCGCAAATCTTGTCCGGCGTGATCGGCGGCAAAACGATGATGGCGTTCTGGTACCACTTCGCCATCCTGTTCGAAGCGTTGTTCATCCTGACAACGATCGACGCCGGTACCCGCGTGGGGCGTTTCCTCATCCAGGATCTGCTCGGCTATGCCAGCAAGTCGCTAGGGGATACCCGGTCCACGGTAGGCAATCTTATCGCTACGGCTCTCTGCGTGGCGGGCTGGGGCTATTTCCTCTACCAAGGCGTTGTGGACCCTCTGGGGGGCATCAACTCCTTGTGGGCGCTCTTCGGCATCGCCAACCAGATGCTGGCCGGCATCGCGCTTGTGCTGGGGACGACCATTTTGTTCAAAATGGGCAAAAAGGCGTACGCTTGGGTCACGCTCCTGCCCACAACGTGGCTGCTTATCGTGACCATGTCCGCAGGCTGGCAGAAGCTGTTCCACGAGAAAGCGAACATCGGCTTTCTTTCTCACGCCAAGCAGTTCCAGAGCGCGCTGGACAGCGGCAAAATCGTCGCTCCGGCCAAAACGGCCGCGCAGATGAAGCAGATCGTGATGAACGATTACATCGACGCGGCCTTGTGCGGATTTTTCATGATCGTGGTGCTGATCGTGTTTATCTCGGCCATCCGCGTCTGGCTGAAGGCGATTTCGAACAAACCGCTGGACCTTTACGAAGCCCCGTATATCCCGCGCAGCGGGCAGGGCAGATCCGAGGCGACGAAATATGTTTAAGCGCCTGAAACTCATCTGGAGCTACCGCAATCAGTTTATCCATCTGATGGTGGGCGTCCCCCACTACGAGACATATGTGGCTCATATGAAAAACGCCCACAAGGACCAGCCCGTCATGAGCCGTGCGGAGTTTTTCCGGCAGGCCCAGGACAACCGATATGACGCCAAGGACGGGAAAATCTCCCGCTGCTGCTAGGTGTTTGCGGCAGCACGCTACAGGAGCACGCTACGGTAGCACGCTACGGCAGCAAAAAAAACCAGCAGCCCTATGGGCCGCTGGTTTTTTCCTTTTCCCTCGCGTCTGCAGGGGAAGTTGTTTGCAAGGATCAGTGGATATCCTTTTTCTTAAATTGTCCGCCCTTCACGTCGTGAATATTGCCGACGGCAATAAAGGCGTTTTCGTCCCATTCTTCGACGATGGATTTCAGCTTCGCTTCTTCCAGACGCGTAATGACGGTGAAAATCACCTTCTTGTCGTCGCCGGTATAAGCGCCTTCCCCATGAAGGTAAGTCACGCCACGGCCCAGACGCTGAGTCAGCGCATCGCCGATTTCTTTATATTTTTCACTGATGATCCATACGGATTTCGACTGATCGAGACCTTCGATCGTCACATCAATCATTTTCATCGCAATGTAATACGCAATCAGGGAATACATCGCATGATCCCAACCGAACACGAACCCGGCGCTGCCGAGAATGAACAGGTTGATGAACAAGACGATTTCACCGACGGAAAACGGTGATTTTTTATTGATCAGAATAGCCACGATCTCCGTACCGTCAAGGGAACCGCCCGAACGGATAACGAGTCCGATCCCGACGCCGAGAATAACCCCGCCGAAAACGGCGGCCAGCAGCGGATCGATTGTGACAGCCGGTACCGGATGAAGAAGGGAAGTGCCGACTGACATTGCAATAACACCGAACAACGTCGAAATGGCGAACGTTTTACCGATTTGTTTGTAGCCCAAAAACAGGAACGGAAGATTCAAAAGGGTTAAGAAAATACCGAGAGGGAGATGGAAGAAGTGGGACAGCATAATCGAAATACCGGTGATACCGCCGTCGATAATATTGTTGGGAACGAGGAACACTTCCAACCCGATCGAAAATAAAGCCGCACCTAACGAAATAAATACGATTCTCTGCAGAAGCTTTGCCGCAGTAGCCGTACGTTTACCTGGTTTTTCGCCTTGAAAAGTCGATTTTTCTACACTCAATAGCCGACACCCCTTTTATTTGTATGTATCTAAAGTCTGCCTTAATCCGAAAAAGGAGCCTGTTTGCAACAGACTCCAGAACAGCGACCGGCAAACAAACATCGAATACATGTATTATACCATATTATTCGCCTAGGATCACTGAATTTACCGAAATACGGTCAAAAACGGCGATCAGCATCCTTGACAAGCGTACCGAACCTCTCCTAATCCGCTTTAATTCTTCCGAAAAGAAGGAAACACCGGGCAGGCGAATCATGCGTAACACCTGTTACAGGCCGCATTTAAGCGTCCGCAAGCTGAGCTTAGTTTCCCCCCCCGTACTAACTTTCATTCCACTCGGCACTGCCGTATTGCAGAATGTGCTGCTGCATTTTCTTGCTTAGACTCCCTCGTACGAGCTGATAGGAAACGTCCACCATATCCATGATTTCCTGCGGGTCCAAGCTTCCGTCCAGCCGGACGGTGTTCCAGTGGCGTTTGTTCATGTGATAACCGGGCTTTACGGCCTCCGGATACTGCATGCGCAGCAGTTCCGCTTCCTCCGGCGGACATTTTAACGTTACGCTTCCCTCTCCCGGAGCCGCTCCCGAAGGCAGCAGAGCGAACATTTTGCCTCCTACGCGCAGCACATCGGTCTCATTGTCGAAGGGACGGTCTGCGACAGCCCCCGGTTTGGATAAAGCATATTCCATAACCTCATTTGTATTCATAGCAGAAATGCCCCTTTCACGATAAAAGTTTTGTTTAACACCGGATTCGCTTCGTAAAGCGGAATTCCTTTTCGATCAAACAAAAGAACACCCCTCGTCCGTCTTAGGCCTATGCCTTTCGACTTGTCTGGGGTGTTCTTGCCGTCGACTTTCATCCTATCTTTGCGGATGTTATTTCAAATTGCAGGCGGCCTTTATAAGTTAGCCGTCTGCCGATCTTGGCATTACGCTTTCGGCTGATACCCGTTTACGAGCGCCACGACTTCCTCTGCCGTCGAAAGCTCGATCGCGCGGGCGGCGAGCTGCCGCATCTCCGACAGGGAGAGCTTCACAATCTGGCTGCGTGCAGGCAGAATGGAAGTGGCGCTCATGCTGAACTCGTCGAGACCGAGTCCGAGCAGAAGCGGAATCGCGGTCGTATCTCCCGCCATCTCGCCGCACATGCCGGCCCATTTGCCTTCGCGGTGAGCCGCGTCAATCACCATTTTAACCAGGCGCAGAATGGCCGGATTATAAGGCTGATACAAATAAGAGACACGCTCGTTCATCCGGTCGGCCGCCATCGTATATTGAATGAGGTCATTCGTCCCGATGCTGAAGAAATCGACTTCTTTGGCAAACTGGTCGGCCATAACAGCCGTCGACGGGATTTCCACCATGATACCGAGCTGAATCTCGTCGGATGCCGGTGTTCCCTCCTCCGCAAGCTTTGCCTTCTCTTCGAGTAGAAGAGCTTTCGCTTGACGGAACTCATCCAGCGTAGCGATCATCGGGAACATGATCCGAAGCGCGCCGTGCACGCTGGCACGCAGCAGGGCGCGCAGCTGGGTGCGGAAGATATCTTCACGTTCCAGACACAAGCGGATAGCGCGGAAGCCGAGGAACGGATTCATCTCCTTCGGAAGCTGCAGGTAAGGCAGCTCCTTGTCGCCGCCGATGTCGAGCGTACGGACCACAACCGGCTTGCCCTCCATTTTCTCGAGGACCGCCTTGTAGGCCTTGTACTGCTCTTCCTCCGTCGGCAGCTGATCGCGCCCCATGTACAGGAACTCGGTCCGGTACAGGCCGACAGCCTCGCCGCCGTTCTCCAGCACGCCCGCCACGTCGGCAGGTGTGCCGATGTTCGCCGCAAGTTCGACATGGTGACCGTCCGGGGTCACCGTCGGCTCGTTGCGCAGCTTGGCCCATTCGGCGCGCTGCTCCGCGTAGCGCTGCTGCTTCGCGCGGTATTCTTCGACCACCGCAGGCTCCGGATTGATCAGAACGTCGCCGTCCAATCCGTCCACAATCAGCAGGTCGCCGTCCTTGACAAGATCCAGCACGTTCTTCGTCCCGACGACGGCCGGGATTTCAAGCGAGCGCGCCATGATCGCGGAATGGGACGTGCGTCCGCCGATGTTGGTCGTAAAGCCTTTCACGTACGTGCGGTTAAGCTGGGCCGTATCCGACGGAGTCAAATCCTCCGCCACGACAACAGTCTCCTCCGAGATCGACGACGGGCTCACGAATTTGACGCCGAGCAGATGAGCGAGCACCCGCTTCGTCACATCCCGCATATCCGACGCACGTTCTTTCAGATAATCGCTGTTCATGTTCTCGAACATTTCGACGAACGTCATCGCAACTTCGTTCATCGCAAATTCCGCGTTGACCTTCTCGTCGCGGATTTTCGCTTTCACCGGATCGACCAGCTCGGGATCACCGAGCACAAGCAAGTGAGATTCGAAAATCTCCGCTTTCTCTTCTCCCATCTCCCGGAGCGTCTGTTCCTTGATAGCCTCGAGCTCGGCGCTGGATTTCTCCAGAGCCTGCTCGAATTTGGCAACCTCGGCTTCCGTGTCCTCCACGGTTTTGCGGACGACGGTCAAGTCGGGGTGTTCCAGACGGAACGCCCGGGCGATGGCAATTCCCGCCGAAGCGGCAATGCCACGTATATTAGCCATTAAGCTCGCCCAGCCCTTCTTTAGTCATAATTGCTTCCAAAGCCGCGATCGCTTCCGCTGCATCTTCACCTTCTGCGGAGAACGTAATTACATCGTTTTCTTCCAGCCCCAGGGAAAGCACGCCTAGAATCGATTTCATAGTCACTTTCTTGCCTTTGCTCTCGGCGAATACGTCCGCTTTGAATTTATTGGATGTGTTGACAAGTGCTGTAGCCGGACGTGCGTGAATACCTGTATCGCTGGTCACTTTAAATGTTTTTTGCATAGTTGGTCATCTCCACTCAATAATTTAGTTGCATACGTCTATCTTAACCGAAAAAGAGGGGGTTAGAAAAATACCGCCCTTCTCCCCCAGTCCTTTTACTTAATCGTAATAATATTTTTGTCGCCCGATTTAATGTCGCCTTGTTTATTCAAACGAATTTCAGTGCCTTCCGGCAGGTTCGTAAAAATAACCGGTGAGATGATGGAAGGAGCGTGCTCTTTCACATAATCGAGATCGACTTTCATGATCGGCTGGCCGGCTTCCACGATATCTCCTTCGGAAACGAGCACTTCAAAGCCTTGTCCTTTCAGTTTCACCGTGTTAACGCCGATATGAACCAGCAGTTCTTTCCCCGCGTCGGACTGGATACCGATGGCATGCTTACTCGGGAATACGTTGAAAATTTTGCCGTTTACCGGGGAAACGATTGTCCCGTTTTTCGGCAGGATAGCAAACCCGTCGCCCGTCATTTTCTGGGAAAAGACTTCGTCCGGAACGAGCGTGATATCCATCAGTTCGCCGTCAGCCGGAGCTACGATCGTTTCTTCTTTCATCAGCTCGCTGCCGCCCGTATCGGGAGATTCCACAACCGGCACGCTCGCCGTGGAAGGAATGCGGCCCGCCATAACGTCTTGAATCTGATTTTTCAAGGAATCGGAACGGGTTCCGAAAATAGCTTGTACATTGTTGCCGACTTCAAGAACGCCCGAAGCGCCCAGTTTTTTGAGACGCTCTTTATCCACGGCGCCTTTGTCTTTCACCTGAACACGCAGACGCGTGATACAAGCGTCAAGGTTCGAAATGTTCGGCGCGCCGCCCAGTGCCGCAAGAATGCTGGTCGGCAGGTCGCCCGTACCGCTGGCATTGCTTGCGCCGCTGACGGGAGCATCGTCCGTGTCGGCTTCCGTTTGAACTTCTTCGCGTCCAGGCGTTCTCAGATTGAACTTGGTAATCGCGAAGCGGAACACCACATAGTAGATGACCGCGAAGACAAGGCCGACCAGAATCGCGAGCCACCATGGCGTGCGGTTCGGCAGGACACCGAGCAGCAGGAAGTCGATCGAGCCGCCGGAGAACGTAAAGCCGAGCTTAACCTGCAGCAGCGTCATAATCGCGAAGGAAAGACCTGCGAGCAGGGCATGGAAAACGTAGAGAAGCGGTGCTACGAACAAGAATGAGAACTCGATCGGCTCCGTAATCCCCGTAAGGAAAGCCGTCAAAGCGGCGGAGCCCATAATACCGGCAATCAGCTTTTTGTTCTCGGGACGCGCCGTATGGTAAATGGCCAGACACGCGGCCGGCAGACCGAACATCATGAACGGGAAGTTCCCGCTCATAAACGTACCCGCCGTAAGCGGCACGCCGTCTTTCAGCTGAGCGAAGAAAATTTTCATATCCCCGCGCACCAGAACGCCCGATTTATCGATATATTCACCGAACTCGTACCAGAACGGCGCATTCCAGATGTGATGCAGACCGAACGGAATGAGAGAGCGGACACCAACCCCGAACAAGAAAGAAGCCAGAACCGGATTCGCGTCGAGCACGGAACGGGAGAAAGCGCTCAGTCCGTGCTGTACCGGAGGCCAGATAAAGATCAGGATAAGCCCGGTCAGCAGCGCGGCAAGGGAGGTAATGATCGGAACGAACCGCTTGCCCGCAAAAAAGCCGAGGTACGACGGAAGTTCGATTTTATGGTACCTCTTGTAGAGGAGTGCCGCTATGACACCCATGATAATCCCGCCGAAAACGCCCGTTTGCAGAGTCGGTATACCCAGCACGCTCGCGTAAGAAGGATCTTTCAGCGTCAGCGAGAAAGGGGTTACACCCGCCAGAACGCCCATCGTCACGTTCATAATCAAGTAACCGATCGTGGCTGCGATACCGGCAACGCCGTCTCCGCCCGCCAGACCGATCGCTACCCCGATCGCGAAAAGCAATGCCAGGTTGGCGAAAATAATGTCGCCTGCGCTCGACATGAGGTGAGCCGCAACCTGAAACCCGTTTCCGCTGAGGAAAGGCATAAGCTCAATCGTATCCGGGTTTTGCATGGCCGAACCGAACGCCAGCAGAAGGCCCGCGGCAGGAAGAATAGAAACCGGAAGCATGAGCGCCTTACCTACTTGCTGGAGCGCGCCGAAAACGCCTTTTAACATGTGCTTCACTTCCTTTATCTGGTCATAGTGTCTATGGATTATTCAACCCCACAGGCAAGGCCGAAACAGCAAAAAAGGCATAAGCAATCAAGGAATGCCGGAAGTAGCTGCCGGATAAGGGTTAATATAACCCAACTCGGAGCGTTTCCATTCATTCTCTTTCTTGCTCATGCCTGATCGTATCAGTCACACGCGCATATCGCCTGTTCAGTTGTATAATACCTAAGCTCCGTCATTATAGCATGACAAATCTCAACAGACAATACCATTTTTCGCACTTTCATCCCGTCAAAAAGGAGACCCCCCACACGGGAGATCTCCGGTTATAAAACGGAAGTGGGTGCGTTCCGGGAAAGGAACGTCGCCCCTTCCAAAGGGGATATCGGTCTATAAGATACCTGCAAGAGATCTGAAAGGCAGCTATTTAAGTCGTCTGTGGAAGATAACTCCCGCAATTGCAAAAGCTTCGGTTCGGAAAGGGCGATCCGGGCACCGGGCCTTAGACGGCTCGGCGGATTCGGGCGGCATGAGCCTACCCGGCCGGTTTCCGAGGATAGTCCGGAGTCAGAATAAACGCCGTCTCCTCCGCATCCAGAGGGGGCTGCCGGGGAAGCACGCGGTCGATAAACGGAGTCGTATCCAGCTTGGCAAGCTTGACGCGCCCCGGTCCCCAGCCGATCTTCTCTCTCCAGCTGCCGAGTACGCCGGATTCCGCAAGCTCCCGCTCATCGACGCTTACCGCCTCGTCGCCGTATGGAGACACGTAAAGCGCGTCAACCGGGCAGTAAACCTCGCAGATAAAGCAGGTCTGACAGTCGTCCTGCCGGGCAATAACCGGTACCCGGTCCGGTCCTTCGTCGAACACGTTCGTGGGGCAGACCTTGACGCACATGCTGCAGCCTACGCAGCGGGTGGAACTGACCAGCTCGATCATGCCAGCGTCACCTCCTTCCGCACGCCATCTCCGCCGGATGGCTGAAGCGGTTCATGCGAAGGCTGCCCGGAATGTGCCGCCGGGGCGACCGCCGTCAGGGGTGGGACTTCCCCGCCTCCCTCCAACTTGACCCGGATATCGTCCAGCCCCGACACAAGCAGACGGCGCTGGTAGGCCGGATCGGTATGCGGGTATTCCGCGAGCGTGTGCATGCCGCGGGTTTCCCGCCTCGCCAGTCCGGCGGTATGAATCCAGCGGGCCGCCGCCACCATGGCGGCCGCTTCCCTGGCACGGACGCGCTCCCTCGCATCGCCGCCGGGGACACCGCCCTGGACGAGGGGCCATAGTCCGTGCAGTCTTTGAAGAGACTCCCGGAGCACGGGCTCGCTCCGGAAGTAGTTGATCTCCAGCGGGAACACTTCCCGCTGGACGGCCCCGATAATCCCCGGGACATCCCTCAGTGCGGATGTCCCCGGCGCCCCTGCGAGCCCGGCGCCGCCTGCCAGGCGGAGATGGCGCTGCCCGGCCCGGCTGCCCAGAGCCAGCGCATACCCAGCGGCGGCTCTGCCGGACCAGGTCCCGGACGAGATCGCCCACGAGGCGTTGAAAGCGCCGCCTCCAGATTGAGCGCCCGTGACTCTCTCCCGGGTGGCCGCATCGCCGGCGGCATAGAGCCCGGCCACGGTCGTCGAGCAGTCTTCGCCGACGAGCCGGATGCCGCCCGTTCCCCGCACGGTTCCCTCGTACCGGAGGGTCAGCGGGAACGGCTGCGTGAACGGATCAATGCCGGCCCGGTCGAGCGGCAGGAAGAAGATCGCGTGCGAGCTGCGCAGGATTGCCCGCTTCTCCGGGGTGTCCGCCTTGTCCATGACGGCGTACACGGGCCCTTTGCTCAGCATCTTCGGCAGGAAGTCGTGCGGCCGGGGCCCCTCGGAATGCAGAGGCGTGCCGTCCTCGGCATAGAAGGTCGCCCAGTTCAGCAGACGGCCGCGCGTGTTCGTGCCGAAGGCCGCGCTCGGTGCGTACTGACGGCTGAACTCCATGCCGGAGAGCTCCACGCCGAGCTCGGCGGCCATCAGCAGGCCGTCGCCGGTCAGGACGTTGCAGCCGAGGCCCTTGCTCAGAAAGGCGCAGCCTCCCGTGGCGATCACGACGGCGCCCGCCCGCACTTCCCAATCCCGGTGATCGAGCCGGGATACGCCTCTGGCTCCGCCGACGCCATGCTCGTCGACGAGAAGCTCCAAGGCCGGAGACTGGTCCAAGATGCGGGCTCCCGCCTTGATGACGGCCCGGCGCATAAGCTTCATGTACTCCGGCCCCTGGAGATGATCCCTCATGGGTACTCCGTTCTCGTCCCTGCGGAACGGGTAGCCCCAGGATTCCACCAGTTCCAGGCTTTCGTACACCTGATCGAGCACGCCGTGAATCCAGGATGGTTCGGACAGGAAGCCGCCTCCCTTCATCCGCTTCCTGACCGCTTCTTCCCTCAAAGCGGGATCGGGCGGAAGGTAGAGAAGATTGGTTCCTCCGGGCGCCGTCGCTCCGCTGGAACCGAGAAAGCCCTTGTCGGCCACGACTACCCTGGCACCGCGTGAAGCCGCGCTCCATGCCGCCCAGGCGCCTGCGGGTCCGCCGCCGATCACCAGGACATCGGCCGTTAATTGAAGCGGCTGTTTCTGACTCATGTTTCTCCCTCCCTGTTCTGCCGCTTATTTTGCTGCAACCGGTTTTGATGACCGGCTTATTTCACCAGCCAGTCATCGACGTTGAAATCCGTGTCCGCCAATTTATCCTGGACCAGAAAATCTTTGGTCGCCTTTAGAGCCTGAATGCCGCTGTCCGTGAACGACTCTCTCTGAATACGGGAAACGGCGCTCGTTTTTTTAACCAAGTCCAGCGGAGTTCCGGTATTCTCGACGACAAACGCATAATAAGCGTCTTCCTGCGTTTTCAGATCGTCCAGCGCTTTAATCCTCAGGTCATTCCACACTTTTTCGATATCCGGCACTTTCTTCAAATAGCTCTCCGATACCACCGTTACCCCCGCGCCTACGAGAGCGGGATGATCCTTGGCCGCTTCGTCCAGAACGGGAAAGCCTTGCGGAATCATCTTGAGCCCGCGTACTTCCGTGGTGGCGATAGCGTCCACTTCTCCTCTGACCAGAGCGGCATCCGCGTCTTCATCCAGCAGATGGATCAGCTGTACGTCTTTAATGCCCTGCTCTTTGAGCAGACCTGCCAGATAGCGGTGCATGTAGGAGCCTTTTTTCACGGAGACTTTCTTGCCTTTCAGTTCGGCCAACGTTGCGGGACCGTTCTTCTTCCCGAGAATAAACGCATTGCTCCCGGAGGAATTCAAGGTGATGACTTTGGACGGCGCTCCTGCGGAACGGGCCAATATGGCCGGGGTATCGCCCAGCGAGCCGATATCGATCCGTCCGCTGATCAGCGATTCGCTCAAATCCGGGCCGTTGGGAAAACCGACAAACTGCACGTCCGTGATCCCCCGTTTTTTTAGTTCCTCCTTCGCTCCGCCTTTGTAGAACCCCCAGCCTTCGGCGCCGCTCGGAAGGTTCAGCTTGTTCGCGCCGATATAGCCCACGCGCAGCACGGAAGGCGCCTTGCCTCCCGGGTCCGCTCCTCCGGATGGATCGGCTTCCGCCCGGCCGCAGGCCGAAGCCAGCAGGACCAGCGCCGCCAGAAGCAGAACAAAACCGATGAGATGCGTGTATTTTTTCGTGTATGCCGTATGTGTCATGCTTATCCCCCTCTGTATGTAGAAATCCTCTCCGTCATGCTTTTCGCCCCGCCCGGCTTTAAGCCCAAACGGCACTTATCAGCCTTCAAAACTGTCTCTCCACTGCAGCAGCTTCGCCTCCAGCAGCCGGACGAACGTATCCACAAGCTTGCCGACGACCGCAAACAGAATGACTCCGACGAAAATAATTTCCGTCGCCGAATTCTGCTTCGCGAAGTTAATCAGGAAGCCGATGCCCGATTGGGAGCCGATCAGCTCCGCTACGACGAGCCCCAGCCACGAAACGGCCAGCGAAAGCCGCAGCCCGAGCAGGATGTTGGGCAGTGAAGCGGGAATGATCAGCCGGAGCAGCTGTTTGTATGGACTGAACCGCAGCACTTTGGCTACGTCGAACAGTTTGTTATCCACACTCCGGATGCCGAGGTAAGTGTGAACATAGAGCGGGAAGAAAGCTCCGTTCGCGATAATGAGCGTTTTGGACGTCTCTCCGAATCCGAACCAGAGGATAATGAGCGGAGCCGCCGCCAGATGCGGCACGAGCCGGATCATCTGCAGCGTCGGGTCGAGCAACTGCTCGGCTTTGCGGAAGTACCCGGTCAACAAGCCGAACAACAGCCCGAGACTGCCGCCGAGCAGGAAGCCCGTCATAGCCCTCCACAGCGAAATTCCCACATGTTCCGTCAGCTCGCCGCTCACGGCCAATTCTTTGAGTGCGGCGCCGATCATCAGCGGAGTCGGCAGAAAAAACGTCGAAATCCAGCCGAGGTCGCCTGCCGCCTGCCACACTATGAGCACAAGCACCGGAAGAACGGCACCCAGGGCAAAATCGCCCGTCTTGGCTTTCAGCAGCGTTTGCCCGTATTTGCGCAAGCTTCCGGGCTGTTCATGTGTTCCGGTGAGCCGTCGAAGCGCTTCCCCGCCACTGTTCATAGTCGCTCCCTCCTTTTACTTGCCTCCATAGCTGTCCTGCCATTGCAGAAGGCGCCTTTCCAGCAGCCGGACCCCTGAATCCACCGCCTTGCCGATCACGGCAAACAGGATAATACCCACATACACCACGGCGGTTTTGTTGAACTGCCGGGCTTCCGACATCAGATACCCGAGCCCGGACGAAGCCCCCATCAATTCGGCGACGACCAGTCCGAGCCAAGCGATGCCGAGCGAAACTCTTATGCCGAGAAAAATATTCGGGAGCGCCGACGGCACAATAAGACGCACCAGTTGTTGATACGTGCTGAATCCCAGCACCCTCGTCACTTCAAACAACTTTTTGTCCGCGCCCCGTATCCCCAGAAAGGTATTGATATATAGCGGAAAAAAAGCCCCTTTGGCAATCAGCAGTACTTTCGAGGGCTCGCCGAATCCGAACCAGAGAATAAACAAGGGCGCAATCGCCAGATGGGGAATCATCCGGATCATCTGCACGGAGGGATCGAGCACTTTCTCCGTTCTGCGGAAAAATCCGACCAGCATGCCCAGCAGAAGACCGAGTCCTCCTCCGAGCGCAAAGCCTGCGGCCGCCCTCAACATACTGATGCCCACATTCTCCGCAAGCGCGCCGGATTCCAGCAAACTGCGAAGCGACTTGGCGATGGTCCAGGGTGTCGGAAAAAGCAGCCGGGAGATATAGCCCGCGTCACCCAGTACCTGCCACAAGATGAGCGCGGCCACAGGCACAATCGCTCCCAGCAAGAACGATTCCAGCCGCTTCCTCCGTTTGGAAGAACCGGTGGGAGCAGGTTCTGCCGGAACAGATTCAGGAGAAGCAGCCAATAATGTCGAGCCTGTACCTTGCAGCAGATTTGAAGGCTTGCTCACGATGCCCCACCTCCTTCGTCAGATTCCTGCGCTTTCAACGAGCTCAAGTTCATCCAGCTTCTCGAATTCGTTTAAAATTTTGTAGCGGATTTCCTGAAACGACGTGCTCGTTTTCTTCCTCGGAAAAGGCAGATCCACCGGAACGATATTCCGGATCGCGCCGGGGCGCGGTTTGAGAATCACGACGCGGTTCGCAAGGAAAATCGCTTCATCAATGTCGTGCGTGACGAACACCATAGTGGTCCGGTTGGCCTGCCAGATATCGAGCAGCACCTCCTGCATATGCGCTCTTGTAAAAGCGTCCAGCGCCCCGAAAGGTTCATCCAGCAGCAAAATTTTCGGATTTCGAAGCAGGGCCCGGGCAATGGAAACACGCTGGGCCATCCCGCCCGAAAGCTCCCTCGGATAAGACTTCTCGAAGCCCTGAAGCTTAACCAGCTCGATCAGATTATCCACCTTGGCGCGTACCTCCGGGTCTTTGAGCGAAAGATCGGCCGCGATATTCTTCTCGACCGTCAGCCACGGGAACAGGCGCGGTTCCTGAAAAATGAACCCTTTATCAATGCCGGGCCCCGTCACTTCCTCGCCTCCAAGCCGGACGTTCCCGTTGTGATCGGTATCCAGACCCGCCACGATTTTCAGAAGTGTGCTTTTTCCGCATCCGCTCGGGCCGATGACCGTTATAAACTCGCCCTCTTTTATATCCAGATTGATATCGTGCAAGGCATGGACAAGCCCCTTCTTCGTCTCAAAAGCCTTGTTCAGCCTTCCGACTTCGAGCAGCAGATTTCCCATCGTGCATCCCCCTTCGTTTTAGGACAAAAATAAAAAAAAGCGCATGCCGTACGGACGATATCTCGCATCCGGATCGCAGGCGCTTCTAGTTGACTAGTCAGCAGGTTTCAATTGCGGGTTTTTATTTCATACTATTCTTATAGGATTAGACAAATATTATCACTATAGCCCAGATCGGTCAAGACTGTTTTTCAAATAAAAATGACCGCAAAAAACAGGCCGCACGCATCCGCGCCAACCTGTTTTAATAACTCCGGTCTTTTAGGGAAAACAATTTGGCCCGAAAAATGCAGCCGCTCCGGGAATCAAATGTCCCCTGCAGGTTTTTCCTTCTCCAGGGAATCGTCTTTCTGCATCAGGCGAATCAGGTGCATGGTCAGGTAAACGGCCTCCGCTTCGTAAACCGGCTGCCGCAGCCGGCGCTGCATGACTTTCATCAAAGTCCAGGCGATAGTGTAAATCTCCGGGTACTGCTGCTTAAGCAGTTCGCCGAGCTTGTCCGGCTCGTGAACCGATTCTTTGCGCTTCACCCGTTCGATGGCAAAACGGAGATGGCGCAGAAGCCGGGAGTACGCGATGGTCCTGCGGTCGATCGTAATATGCATTTGCCGTTCGATCAGGCTAATGAGCTCGCCGATCAGGCGGGAGTATTCATTGACCTCCGATACCGGCCGGTTCGTGATCGCACCGTGAATATGAAGCGTTACGAAACCGACCTCCGCCGGCGGCAGGTGCACGTTCATTTTATCGTTAATCGTACGGATGACATAGTCGGCTATAGCGTATTCCTGGGGATAGAGCTCACGGGTTTCGAGCAGAAACGGATTCTGCAGCACGATGCCCTGCTCCAGCCGTTTAATCGCAAACGCGATATGGTCCGTCAGGGCAATATGAATATGTTCGTTCAGCGGCGCCCCGGCATGCTCCGAGATGTACAAAATCACCTCGTTCATGACCTCGATCAGCTTCTCGTCGATTTGGGGAATCAGCTGCTGGTATTGTTCTTTTTCTTTTTCATTGGTCAAAATGAACAGCTTCTCAACCGCTTCCGAAGGAATGAGATCTTTGGCCTTCCGGTTAAACCCGATGCCTTTGCCGATCACCACAACTTCTCGATAGACGGGATGCGCTGCAATGATCACATTGTTATTCAGCACCTTGACCACTTCTATGCTGCTGTTCTTCACTTCCGCACCTCTTCCGTGCACCCTGTTGATTCCTCCAGATTACTAGAAAAAGGCGCTTACATCAAGTTGCCGGAACAAAAGCAGGCAGGCAATCCCCGGACTCCCGGAGTTACCCGCCTTTTCCCGCCACTCCTTCCGGAAGCTCTTGAAGAACCGCACCGTACGCTTCCTCCGGATAATAAGCGCCGGAGGAAGGCTCTGCCGCACTCAATCCGGGAGCATAACGTTTCTTCATCTGGCTGACCGACATCGCGATAATGCGCGGATTCAGCCGTGCGGTGTTCTTCTGAAGGCGTCCGAATCCTCCGGGGTGAAGCATCCCGAGCAGAACACGCAGGTACAGCGTCGAGGACCAGCGCCACAGGCGGTTATGCAGCGGCAGGACGGTAAATCCGAACTGCCTGGTGCCGCGGTGGATCATGGAGATACCGTACACGCCCTTAAGATCGGCAAGGGCCGGGTCCGTCAGCAGGCGGTGCGCCAGTCTGGGCATGGAATTACCCATGGCCCGGATCATCTGCACGGCCAGCTTCATCATGGACGAGCTTTGCGATCCGGCCCGGCGCAGCCATTCGTTGTCGAGATGAAGCTCCGCCACTTTGTCGCCCGGGCGGATGATCTCCCCGTCCTCGAGAATCAGCTCCTGCCCGTGGTACGCCCGGATCCGGTAGTGGAGGAAGCGGTGCTCGGGATCTCCGGGCTGTACCCGGTACAGCTGGTGGAACAGCCGCTCCCACAGCATCCAAGCGCGCAGGGCCAGGCCCCGGTGCTTCTCCGGCGGCGGAGGCGGCTGGCTTTGCGGCGCTTCAAGGGCGGGCGCCGCTTCCATCACGGGCTGTGGGAGCTGCGCGCTCTCGGCCTCACCCGCGGCCCGCGAGCTGTGCATGGCCGCCGCCTCTCCGGCAGCCTGCGGGTCCCGCGCTGTCGCAGACGCTTCGCCTGCGGTCCGGGAGCCCTTCGCGGCAGCCGCCGCCTCTCCGGCCGCTTGCGCGCTCGTCGCTGCATCGCCGGCAGCCTGCGATGCCTGATCGCGCGGCGAGGACGCTGCCGGCAGAGCGGTCCGCTTCTCCGCGCCGCGGCGGACGAGCCGTTCCGGAAGCCTCCGGCTCGGGAGATGCTCGTCAATACGCGCAAAACGGATGCCCCGCCGACGGGCATCCTCCAGCACATCCGCGAGTGCCTCGATCATATAACCCGGCGCGTCGGGGTTCGCGCCCAGTGTGTCGCCGCTGTCGTGCAGGAGAATGACGGCGCCGTCTTTCACTTTGCCGATCAGCTTCCGTTTGATCTTGTCGGTCCCCCCTCTGCTGCGCCAGTCAAAAGCGGCCATGGACCACAAGACGATACGGAATTTGCGGATCAGCAAAAAGTCGAACACGTTGAAAACGCCCCACGGGGGACGGTAATGAACCGGCCGTATCCCGGTAATGCGTTCGATCACGTCTGCCGAATGTTCCAAGGTGCGGCGCACCTTCCAGGGTGTCATGAGAGCATTGGAATGGTGCATATAGTTATGCAGCCCGACCAGATGTCCTTCCTCGTGCATACGCCGGATCAGATCCGGGTAATGCTCCGCCTTGGCGCCCAGTACGAAAAAAGTGGCTCTCGTGCCTTTCCGGGCAAGCAGATCCAGCAGCTGCGGCGTATACTGCGGATCGGGGCCGTCGTCAAAAGTCAATGCGGCGCACGGGCTCTCGGTTCTGCTTTTAAACACGCCGTATCCGAGGCGCCGAATCAGGAAGGTAGGCACAAGTGTGTAGATCAGGTAAAAAATAAAGACCATCCAGATCATTCCTTCAACCACGGTAGGTCACCCCCTTTACGGCGGCTTTGCCGTCTGTCTTAACTGAAGGCTGAAGCGGTACTAATATGTACCACAGAGCGATGGCTCCCAGCAGGACCGCGCTTGCCGAAATCACGAAAACCTCGCTGTACCGGTCGGCCAGCCAGCCCCCGAGAACCGGCCCTATAAAAGCGCCAAGTCCTTCGACACTGGAAAGCGTCCCCCAGCCCATCTCCTGGTGCCCTTTGGGAACGTAGAGAGCCATCAGCGCATTCCAGGCCGGCAGCACGCAGGCGTAGGAAATGCCAAGCAGCGCAGCCGTCAGCAGCGCAAACTCCAGTTCTTTTATAAACGTCATGACATACAAGGCCGCCGCCAGAAACGCAAACCCGAGGATCAGAAATCCGCGGAGCCCGAAGCGGTCGGAGAGTTTTCCCATCGGCATTAAACAAATGACCGTGCACAGCCCGCCGGCCAGCAGAACCATGGAATATTGCGCATACTGCAGGCCCATGACTCCGGAGGCGAACCCCGGAAGAACAGGGACAAGCAGACCCGCCGCAAGAGTCTGCAGCATCATCGGAGGCAGGAGCGGTTTCGCTGCACCGAGCTGTTTTTTGAGTACGCCCGCCTGAACTTTCCACGTGACGGTTTTCCTCCGCGTTCCTTCCGCCCTGCCCCCCATTCCCATAGAAAGCAGACAGCCCAGCCCCCACAGTCCGAGCAGGATAAAATACGTGACCGACAGACTGTAATCCAGCACAAAATTGATAACGACGGGGCCGGCACCGAGTCCGGTGAGCCAGACGGTATACAGGACCCCCATTTGAAAAGCGCGCTGTTCGGCCGTTATACGGCTCAGACAAACGAGCCAGATCGGGGAAATTCCGACCCCGAACAAAGCCGCCGACAGGAGAAAAATAAACACGTTGTGCGGTCCCTGCAGCAGAATAAGCCCGATCAGAGAGAAGAACATCCCTCCGCCGACGATAACCCGGGCGGGAAACCGGTCGAGAAGAAGCCCAGCCAGCCCTTTTACAATCATATCGACTACATAGTGAATGGAAATCGCCAGTCCGACAACCGTCACGGGATAATGAAGAACATTCGCCGCATATACGGGCAAATAAGACAGCAGGTAAGCGCCCCGGACGAATTCCACGACAAATAGAATGAATGCGTACCCGATTAATCGGGCGGAAAGCCGGCGCTGTTTGTTCTCATCCATCGTTCTCACCTCGCTTGTTCGCTGCTGCGGGCAGGATGATGCCCGATCTCTTCTAGAATATGCGAGACAATCGTCTGGCCCGCATTTTTTTTGTGCAGATTGCGGGCGGACGTGCGGGCCGACTCCGGCGGCCATTCTCCGCGCATAACCCGTCCGACCTGCCGGACAAGCTCATCCGGGTTAAAAGCGGCCAGCGCCGCGCCCTTTTTCACGAAATAATCGGCGTTTTCTTTCTCCTGGCCCAAAAACGGGCGGTAAACGATAACGGGTACATCCAGCGCAAGCGCCTCGGACAAAGTAACCCCGCCCGCTTTCGTAATCATGCAGGCGGAAGCCGCCATCAACCGGTGGATGTCCTCCACAAAACCGTGCACGCACACGCGCTCCTGTCCGGCGAAAGCCGTTTCAAAATACCGCTTCAAGCGCTCATTGCGGCCGCATACGAGAACGATTCTCACGTCCGGAACGTCCCGGAGGAGTTTGGCGCAAAGTCCGCGCAGGCCCCTCAGCACGCCGTACGCACCGGCCATCATAAGCACAAAGGGAGCCGCCTGTTCGGCCTCTCCGCTTGTTAACCCGGCGTTCCCGTCTCCTGCGGTCTGAAAGGAAGGCCGCAGCGGGATGCCGCTGACTTTGATGTTATCCGCCGGCACGCCCTTGGCGACCAGCAGCGTTTTCAGTTCCTCCGAAGGAACGAAATAATGCTGTACATCCGGGTGAATCCACCGGGAATGAAGATCGTAATCCGTCACGATCGAGAAAGTCGGAATCGTCTCCCCGCAGTGCGGTCCCGTATCCGGCATCCCCTTAAGGGGGAAAGTGTTCACCACCGCCGCCGGCTGATGCTCACGGATCATTTGGCGGAGCTTGCGGTCTCCCAGGGAGTGAAGCCATCTGGAAAGCAGGGCGTCCGCCCGCATATCTTGCGTCAGGTAGTAGCTGAGGCCGTACAGGCCGATGGAAGATGTTTTCAGATACACGAAGCGGGTGAAGGAATTGAACCAGGGATGCGCCTGAGCGAACAAGTCCACAAGCTCTACGTTGCTGACGCCTTGAGTTTCAAAGCTCTGCCGCAGGGCCCGGGATACTTGCAGATGGCCGTCTCCGTAACTGGCATAGAGGATAAGTATTTTCGCATCGGGGTTCATGGGCATAACCACGCTTCCTGTTATGGAATAGGGTTATTATACGAAGTTTGCGTAAACATTATTGTCGCTTTTACCAAATTTCTTGTAAAGCCGCCGCATAGCGCCGTTCGCTGCGGGTTTCCAGCACGATTCGCACCGCTTCGGCCGATGCGTTGGATCGGCGCGTTCTGCCCAGGTTCTCCCGCATGGTATACAGCAGCGACGGACTTCTCAGCAGAATGCCCAACTGTCCGATCAAATCGTTCATGTTCTTCGCTTTTACGGCGATTCCCGCCTGCAGAAGGAAACGGGCATTGTCCTCTTCCTGTCCGGGAAGGGACTTGTAGATCACGATCGGCAGCTTCATGGCCATCGCTTCCGAGATGGTAAGGCCCCCCGGCTTCGTAACGAGTATATCCGCCGCGGCCATCCATTCGTGTACGTTGTTCACGTAACCGGTAGCGAGAATCCGATGGCGGGAATGAGCCGCCAGCTCCGTAATCTGCGCGCGGAGCTTCTCGTTGTTCCCGCACACGACGACCAGCTGCGTTCGGACCGGCAGCGCCTCGAAGGCTTCGAGCCTGTTCGCCAGCTCGCCGCCCATCATCCCGCAGCCTCCTCCCATGAACAGGATCGTCGGCAGCTCGGGGTCGAGTCCGAGCAGGCGGCGTGTCTGGGCGCTCTCGTAGGTGCCCTGGAACTCCGGCCGGATCGGAATGCCCGTTACTTCGATGCGTCCCGCGGGCACACCCGCCTGGATCAGGCCGTCCCGGACGGTGTCGGAACCGACCAGGTACTTGTCGGTCTCCGGGTAAACCCAATAGCTGTGGTCCGTATGGTCCGTAATGACCGTGGCCGTAGGCACATCGTACAGTCCGTAAGCCCGTACGGCGGACATAGCTCCCGCAGCCGGAGGGAAGGTGGACACGACCACCGTCGGCTCCACTTCACGGAGCAGCTTCATCATGCGGCCTAAGCCGAAGCGGTTGAACTGTTTCAAAATGTACGAGAAAAAGTTGGCTTCTCTCGTTTTATTGTATACATATCCGTATGCCGACGGGAACGTCTGGAGTCCTTTCAAAAACATGTACCGTCCGATGGAGTTCATGAAGGGATGCGTCCACTCCATAAAATCGAGCAGGACCGTCTCCGCTCCCGGATACCTCTGAGCGATCTCGCGGCGGATCGCTTCCGCCGCCTGTTTATGCCCGTCTCCATAGCTTCCCGAGAGAATCAATACTTTATGTCCGTTCTTTTTCATGGTCCGCAACCCTTTCCGTTAACCTTGTTCTTGTCACTATTCTACTCGGTCGGGAGGGGGAATCAGAACCGACTCACGACGGTTTTTATACCTGGTCTTAGGTCCAGGTAGCCCAGGCAGCCCAATTCCCCGACCGTCTCTTCGGACATCCGGCAAGGCCGGACAACAAAAAGCCTTCCGGGCAGCAGCGGCTGCAGAAGGCTTCTGTTCTAAGAGGTTGCGCCTGGTTGAGTAAGCTTCTGTGCCGTCCATCCCTAGTCCGTACCGTACGGGGATAACACGAATGCTTCCAGTTAAATAGACTCGGTTTGTTCCGACAGACGGGAGATCACCGGCTCTCCGTCCCATATAATCGTGGATGGGGCTTCTCTTTGACGCATGTGCGGTTTGTCCAGCAGGGTGAAAAAGTTTTCCGAAGGCAGTTCACCCAGACCGTGCTTGGCACATAGCCTGCCGAGGTATGGATTCCCTTCCTGCCGGTTTCCCGAAACGTTATCCCCTTTCAGCGAAAAAGCGTAGAGTACGCTCGCGACGGGAACTCTGACGATTTTATAAGAAGCGGCGGCTCGGAGGAAAAAGTCCCAGTCCCAATAATGATGCACATCGGGATCGTACTCGCCCAGGGTGTCGTGGACGGCTCTCCGGTACAGGGTGCCCGACGGCACATACGTCGAAAATTTCCTCATCTCCGCGAGATCGAACTCGTAAGCGAACAACCGGCGGCTGACCGGAATACGCGTGCGGCCTTCCACCCGGTAATCAAACAGCTCCGCATCGGAATAGGCAAAGTCCGCTCCGGTCTCTTCGAGAGCGGCAAGCATGCGCCTGATATGCCCCGGCGTCAGGAGATCGTCGTCGTCGCAAAGCAGAATCAGCTCGCCCCGGGCAATCCGGAGCGCTTCATTGCGGGCATGCACATGCTTTAAATTAACCGGCTGGTTAATGACCGTAACAGCCAGCTCCGGGTAAGCTTCCTTCACAAAATCCACGGACACGCCGGCATCGTTCACAACCAGTACTTCCAGGTTCGGGTAGTTCTGTGCCGCCAACGTCTCCAGCAGCTCGCCCAATACGTAAGGGCGGTTATATGTAGGGACAATAGCCGATATAAGCGGCTCTTTGGGTGTTGTCGGTGATTGCGATTCTCTCACTTGGGAATCCGTTCCTTTCCGTTGCAGCAGGAGTCATCAAATCGTTGCCTCTTTACTATACATGATGAAGCCCGTCCGCGTCTGTATGTTCATAAGCCTGTTGATAAGTATGCCGTTCTATGTCATTATGAATAAAGATTTTAGAAAATAGGACTTAGTGCCTATATATACTACCTACTCATTTGCGAAACCAAGGATTTTTTCTTTCATTTCAGGCAAAAAAAGGATAGAATGTAGGGTATAAACCTTTTTTGTTAGGAAAAAAGTAACAGCTTGTCAAGTCACACTTGGAGTTTTTTTCCTTTTTTAAGCACGGGCAGCAGCTAGGAGGTTTCTTCATGCAGGCAAGTAAAATTCTTGTTGTCGACGATGATCACCATATTTTGGAGATCGTTTCCCTGTATTTACGGCGCGAAGGCTTCGAAGTCATTACCGCCGATCACGGGGATCATGTGCTTCAACTGGTCACGGAACAACGTCCCGACCTTATTCTTTTGGACATTCTGCTTCCCGGCATGGACGGTATAGAGCTGTGCCGCCAACTGCGGAAAACAAGCGACATCCCGGTTATTTTCCTGTCGGCGAAGAGCGAAGACATCGACATCATTCTCGGTCTGAGCATAGGAGGAGACGACTACGTCACGAAGCCGTTCAGTCCCGCACAGCTTGTCGCACGCGTGAAAGCGCTGCTTCGCAGATGCTCTTCATCCCGTAATCCGGCGGACCAGCACGTGCTGAAATATCCCGATCTGGAGATTGATCTGCACAGTCATATCGTGAAAGTTCAGGAGCGGCCTATCGCCCTGTCCGCCAAAGAATTCGATCTGCTCAGCCTGCTGGCGCAAAATCCGAATCGCGTCTACCGGATTGAGCAGCTTTTCGAACAGGTCTGGAGCCTGGAGAGCTTCGGCGATCCCCGGACTCTCATCGTTCACATCAGCAACCTCCGCAAAAAAATCGAACCGAACCCGTCGGACCCCCGGTATATCATTACCGTGCGCGGAGTCGGTTACAAATTCAACGGAAGTCCCGTCTGATCGGACGCCGGTATGTTAACGGAGGGCACGGCACGACGGAAAGGTGCTCACGGCGGTACGCCAAAGCGGTACGGCCTGGCACCGCGGCACGAAAAAAACGGCGTAACCGGACGGTTACGCCGTTTTGATATGGACAGGCAGTATGATATCAATGGTCGTCCCGAGACCCAAACGGCTGGAAACCCGCAGGATGCCCGCATGGTTCTCGATGATTTTATTACTGACCATGAGGCCCAATCCCGTCCCGTTCTCTTTCGTCGTAAAGAACGGTTCGCCGATCCTCGTAAGGTGGCCGGGCTCGATTCCTTTTCCCTGATCGGCGAAACGGATACCCACCTTGTTCTTGGGCAGCGCGGACACCGTAATGTGCAGCAGCCCGCCCTCCGGCATCGCTTCGATCGCATTTTTCACCATATTAATGAAGACCTGCTTAAGCTGGTTCGGATCGCAATCTATCTTCGGAATCGCGCCTTCTTCCTCAAGAATGGCGCTCACCCCCGCCTCTTTGCGCTGGTTATCGAAAAGCTGGAGCGTTTCCCTGAGCAGAGGCAGCACTTCGTGCCGGTCGAAACGGCTGTTTACAGGCTTGGACAGCAGCAGAAAATCGTCGATGATCTCGTTCATCCGATTGACTTCGGAGCTCATCATGCCCAGATAAGGCGCATCCGGCGCCTGTTTCCGCGAAAGCTGCAGAAAGCCGGAGATAATCGTCAGCGGATTGCGGAGTTCGTGAGCCATTCCCGCGGCCATCTGACCGACGAGCGAAAGTTTCTCCGAGCGTTTGAGCTGGAGCATGATGTCCGCAAACTGGCGGAAGAGCAGCACGATCAACAGCAGGATAAAGACCGAGACGCCCAGATACGTCATGGGCGAGAACCGGATCATGATGTTCAGCCGGTTCTGGAAAATATCGATCAGGCCGGTCAGGCAGATGACCCCGATTCCGACCAGAAGCAGTTTCGCCCCCCGGTTTCCCTTCATTGCGCAGACCGCCGCCCGGACGATCACAAGCGGCATGCTTAGAACCAGCAGCAGCTGGTACCAATCGACGATTTCCACGACGGAGACGACGCGGCATGCATGCAAAAGCAGGACCCCCGCGCTGTATGCGAGATGCAGCTGCCAGGCTCTTCTTATGTATGCGCCCCTGCCGGAGCCGAGCAAATGCTCCACAAACATCAGAATGCCGATTACGCCTCCGAACAGGGCGATCAGCTCCGCATAAGTCAGTATGGCCGGGTGGTCGAAAACGAGATAGACGACCGACGAACGGCAGATGCTGTAAATGCCGAAACAGAAGGAAAATAAGCTGAAATCGAGAAAAACTTTGTGGCTCCGCAAACCGAGAGAAACACAAAAAACCACGATTCCCGCCAGTATATAGCTAACCCCTAGCACGGCCCGGAAAAATTCCTGCCGGACCATCCGCTTGATAAAACCGCTTTCGGAGCCGTACATGGCCCCGTCCTCTATCCCGATATTCCGCGACTCCGACTGGAGATGAACATATAACATCCCTTGCGAATTTTCCGGCAGCGGAACAATTCTTCTGGGCGTTCCGTAATAGCGGTATTTCCGCCCTTCCTGCCAATCCCCGAAACGGTAGGCGAGCCCTTGTTCCGTATACACTTCGACGTTGTCGAAGGCGCGGATAAGCAGGCTCGGATCAGCCGCTGTATGAGAAGGGAGCGGAACCCGCAGCCACAAATGGCTTCGGCCCATCCGGTCCTGCGGATTCAGCAGTCGACCGGCCGTTTTCCAATCTCCGCTGCTGTGCGGCGGCCCTTCCGTTCGTCCGGCCCCCTCTTCCTCCGCCCAGCAGTACTCCCAGTTGTCCAACAGGACGGGCGGGGCATTCACGCGCATAGGCGGAGAAGTTTCGGCCCGGACGTCTTTCACCCCGATGAATAAGAAAAGAACCGCAAATACGAGCCCTAATGCAATAGCTTGAATGAACTTAGTCATGTTCTACCCTCTTGCCAACCTCAATTGCCGAATTTTCGACATTTCTTGGTTTTTCTGTAAGTAGATGTGGTTCTTTACCTACTTTTCGATTCGGAAGGACAGTTTCCTGTCCCTCTATCAAATTTTTATGATTTTCAACAATTATCGACATATTATTCGAAAAAGATTAGCGTTCTCCCGAATTTTTTTGTCGAAATAAGGACCATATTATATGAAGAGAAAGGAGTGTGAGTCATGTCCAAAGACAAAACCATGGACCCTATGAGCCACGAAACGGTTGAAACGGACGGCATTTATGCGGATGAAGCCGGCCGGGAAGTCACGTTGAAACGGGGCGACAAGTTCCCCGCCGATCTTGTACTGGGCGAAACGACCTGGGAGATGAAAGGCTTCTCCCTGAACGAAGCGGAAATCGATCACCAGCAGAAAGAAAATACGCCGCCGCGCCAACATGTCAAAACCGGCGACCGGTAATTGCCGAACAGCGGGCCTCCGGGCCCGTTTTTTTGTACGCCTCTACCCAATACGGGCCCAAGCAAAGCTTCCGCGTCCGTATTGTGTTGCCCTACAGGATTAAGCTGGACCGAAAGATTCGGCTGCCGCGCCGTTGTTTCCATCACGTGCTTCACATGCTTCACGTTCGTTCCCGGTTATCGGCCGCTGTGGTATAATAAAACTTCCATTTCAAAGAACGGAAGGAGCCGTTGTGCCGTTATGACGCATACGCAGCAGCGGATTTTCATTGTCACCGGGGGAGCTTTCGGCCCTTGGGCGGACGAGCATCTGAATACGCTGAATCCCGGGACGGATCTTCTCGTCGGAGCCGACCGCGGCGCTCTCCATCTGGTCCGCAGCGGTTACCGCCCCCGGCTGTCGCTCGGGGATTTCGATTCCGTCACACCGGAGGAACTCGCCGAAATCCGCCGCGGCAGCGAGGAATTAGTGGCCTGCGACCCCGTGGACAAAAACTGGACGGATACGGAGCTGGCTTATACCTGGGCGCTTGACCGCAATCCGTCGGAAATCATTCTTCTCGGCGCGCTGGGCACCCGTCTCGATCATACCCTGGCGAATATCCACCTGCTCCGCAAAGGAGCGGAGGCCGGAATCCGCTCCCGCATCATCGATGGTCACAACGATATCGAGCTGGTACGGGACCGCATCGCGATTACAGCCGGACCTTACGGGCAGGTTTCTCTTCTCCCCTTAACGACGGAAGTAACCGGCATTACGCTGACTGGCTTTCAGTATCCGCTGGAAAATGCGACTCTCCAGATCGGACAGTCGCTCGGAATCAGCAATGTGCTTCAAGCCGGGCAGGGGTCGATCTCCATCCGCTCGGGGCTTCTCCTCGTAATCAGAAGCAGGGATTAAAATCCCGCCCGGACCGTCTCTGAACTCGCAGTCCCGCGATTGGAATCATATGTAATCTATTTGGAGGCGATCCGCTCTCAAATACTTATAGGACAAGACTTCGGGCAGCATCCCAATTGGAACATTTTAGTACGTACCAGCTCAAAAATCAAACAAGCCCCGGAAGCGGCAGGGATTTTCCCGCCGCTTCCGGGGCTTATATATGCAGGCTGTGCCCGGGTTTGTACACTTTATTTGAAGAATGTGTCGTTTTCTTGAAATGTGAAGGGACCTGCAATTATTTCCTATTAAAAGGGAGCCGGCCCCTGTGCTTACCTGCCGAACCGTCAGCGCCAGTTCATCCGCTCTCTGAGCGAGGTGATATGAGCGGTGTGATGCTTGCCGTGCCAGACATACAAGCCGAGACCGCGCGCCAATGTAGTCGGCCCGTTCGCCGGATGCAGGAACGTCCGGGCCCAGCCCGCTTCATCCAGAGTCCGGAGCCACCGCACCCAGCGGTCGTGCAGCGCGTCCAGCAGCACCAGCGAAATCTCCGGCGGAGCCGTCTTCCCGTCTTCGAGTTCCGCCCACAGCTGCTCTTCATAGGGCTTAATGACAGGCTCATTCTCCGTCGCGCCCAGCTTGAAGCGGACATAGCTGTTCATATGGCTGTCCGCCACATGGTGGATAACCTGGCGAACGGTCCAGCCGCCGGGGCGGTACGGCGCATCGAGCTGCTCCTCGGTCAATCCGGAAACGGCCCTGCGCAGCTGAGAGGGAGCGGCCGCAAGTTCTTCGAGCCAATCCTGAATTTGTTCCGGGGAAATCTCTCCCTCATAAGTATAAGTTCCGATCGGATAACGCAAATCTTCTCCCATGTCGTTAACGCCTCCTCCGCTTTTGGGCCATTATAGCACAGGTCTCTGCCGCCGCTGAACCACTCTTCCCTTTTCCCTGGACATTACAAGGGTCAATTCCCTCCTCGTCTGCCATGAACTGGCATATAAGCGAACAAAGAAATCCCGTTTCCATCAAAAAGTTCGGCTTTTCGACATTTTCTTCTTTTCAACCCTCCGCTCTCTGGAGTATAATGAAGCCATCATTCAACAAGCCAACCGAAAATCAGCCAGCTCGTATAAAGGCAGGAATAGGCCTGCCAGTCTCTACCCGGTCACCGTAAATGACCGGACTACGGGTGATGACAAATTCCGGATCCACGGACGGTTTTTATCCGCAGGAAGGCCTTTGCGCCCTCTCTGGGAGACAACCCGCTTCCGCGGCATTTGCGGTTATTTGCCTTTCACTCGATGAACACGGCCCTCTGGGGTCCGGTGCAGATTCGGGTTTTTTGCGTTTTTCGTTTCAACTCATTATTTCATTTATGGGGGATGCCAGCATGGAGCTTTTAAAAAGAAAAATCGAAGATGAAGGAACGGTTCTGTCCGGACAAGTTCTGAAAGTGGACGCTTTCCTGAATCACCAGATCGACCCGGTTCTGATGTTTGAAATCGGCAAAGAATTCAGCCGTCTCTTCGCCGGCGAAGGCGTAACCAAGGTTCTGACGCTGGAATCCTCCGGCATTGCCCCGTCCGTGATGGCGGCACTCGAAATGAAGGTGCCCGTCGTGTTCGCCCGCAAGCAGAAATCGCTCACGCTGACCGACAACCTGTATGTGGAGCGCGTCTATTCCTTCACCAAACAGCAAACGAACGAAGTCACTGTCTCCAAAAAGTTCCTGTCCGCCGATGACCGCGTTCTCATTATCGACGACTTCCTCGCCAACGGCGAAGCCGCTCTCGGTCTGGCCAACATCGTCAAAGCGGCCGGCGCCGAAGTAGCGGGTATCGGCATCGTGATCGAAAAGTCGTTCCAACCGGGCGCGGACAAGCTCAAGGCCGCCGGCTACCGCGTCGAGTCGCTTGCTCGCGTAGCTTCGCTGGATAACGGGAAAGTAACCTTTCTGAACAGCAGCGTCTCCGAGGAGGATACTCATGTTCAACTGGTTTAAGACCGGCTCTCTGGGACTCCAGCATGTTCTCGCCATGTATGCGGGCGCCGTGATCGTACCGATCATCGTGGCAGGCAAGCTTCATCTCCCGCCCGAGCAGCTCTCCTACCTGATCTCGATCGACCTGCTCACCTGCGGGATCGCGACTCTCCTCCAGGTGTGGGGCAACCGCCTCTTCGGCATTAAGCTGCCCGTAATGCTCGGCTGCGCGTTCCAGGCCGTCGCTCCGATGATCGCCATAGGCGGCCAGCACGGCATGACGGCGATTTACGGCTCCATCATCGCGTCGGGCCTGATCATCTTCGTGTTCGGCGGCCTGCTCGGCAAGCTCGCCCGCTTCTTCCCGCCGGTCGTCACCGGGTCCGTCGTCACGATCATCGGCCTGACGCTCATTCCCGTCGCCATTCAAGACATGGGCGGCGGTCAGAACAGCGCCGATTTCGGCAGCCTGCAAAATCTGGCTCTGTCTTTCGGAGTTCTGCTCTTCATCCTGATCATGAACCGCTTCTTCGGCGGCTTCATCCGGGCCGTTTCCATTCTGCTCGGCCTGATCTTCGGCACGATTGCCGCCGCCTTCATGGGCAAAGTCAGCTTCCAGGGCGTGCTTGACGCTTCGTGGTTCCACATGGTCCAGCCGTTTTATTTCGGCGTCCCGACCTTCCATCTCACGTCCATTCTGACCATGACGCTCGTGGCCATCGTTTCCGTCATGGAATCGACCGGCGTGTTCATGGCGCTCAGCAAAATTTGCGACAAAGACCTGACGGACCGGGACCTCGCAAGAGGCTACCGCGCCGAAGGGCTCGCAAGCATTATCGGCGGCCTGTTCAACTCCTTCCCTTACACGACTTACTCGCAAAACGTCGGGCTTGTCCAGCTGACGAAAGTCAAAAAGAGAAGCGTGATCGCTGCCGCGGGCGTGATTCTGATCCTGCTCGGCTCCGTGCCTAAAATCGCGGCGCTCACCATGCTTATCCCGACCGCCGTACTCGGCGGGGCAACGATTGCCATGTTCGGCATGGTCGTGTCCTCCGGTATCAAACTGCTTAGCTCGGTAGACCTGAACCAGCATGAAAATCTGCTGATCGTCGCCTGTTCCGTAGGCATGGGCCTCGGCGTAACGGTAGCCCCGACGCTGTTCAGCCACCTTCCCGAGAGCGTGCAGATTCTGACCGGCAACGGCATTGTAGCCGGAAGCTTCACGGCGATTGTGCTGAACCTGGTTTTTTCCATCGGCAAATCCCGTTCCAAAGCTCAGGCAGCCCACAGCACTCCGGATCAGGAAAAGCATGAATTCAGCCTGAAGGCGTCCAACTGATTGGAATAAATTCAACCCGATCCGGGGGTTCCGCGAACCCCAAGCGTGATCGGTTTAGAAACCGCTTCGCTCTACAGAGCCGAAGCGGTTTTTTTGGCGTTTAATCCGACGTCCGCCCCTCTGCTGCGGCTTTAGCGCCCGATCCCGGCTGCGTCCCTCTGCTGCGGTTTTTGGCGTCCGGTCCGGGCTCCGCCCCTCATCGACGGGGATTGAGTCCAGCCAGCCTCGCCCTTTTCTAATAATTGCGGGTGCTTCAGCCGATATAAACGATAAGTGAAACGGACCGCCGTGTCCGACGCTTACACGTATTTGTACGCACCCATCACTCGATATGAAGAGGAACCCGATATGAAAACGAAACTTTTATCTTTGAAAATCATCCTGGCTATTTTACTCATTCTGCCGTTGTTTCCGGCAGGGCCTGCGCGCGCGGGCTTGACCTCCACTCCGTTCCCGGACGTGGACAGTGCCAAATACAGCTGGGCCGTTCAGTCCATCACGTTCATGGCCCAAAGCGGGATTCTGCAGGGCTATCCGGACGGAACCTTCAAGCCGGGACGTTACGTAAACAAAGAGGAATGGGCGGTTATGGTCTACCGGCTGTTCGACAAATACCGGCCGAGCCTCAGATCGGACGCATTGAATTACAGCCGGCCGTCGTACGTCGATGTCCCTTCTTCCCACTGGGCTTACCGGGAAATCAGCGATACGTTCGTCGCGGTAGGAGATATGACCGTAACCGCACGCAACGGCAAATCTCTGTTCAATCCCGAATATGCGTTTACGCGCTGGGATTTGGCCATGATGCTGTACGGACTTTACGGGATAGACGGGGGACCGGAATCCACCAACGTATGCGGCGACATGAACCGGTTTAAGGATATTACGACCCGGCTGTTTAATACCGAGAACGAGCTGGAATCTTTCCGGAGTAAGGACAACCGCTACAATTCGGAGCTCCCTCCGGGCGGGATTTACCCGATTCTTTTCCTGAAGGAAGCGGACGGGACGTGCGGCGCCAATTACGACGACTACAGCGCACTCGCCGCCGGAGCGCTGATTGAGATGAACAAAACGGGCATCCTGACGGCCGACGCGGCCGGAAAGTTCTATCCTTCGGCCAAACTGACGCGAGCCGAGGCGGTGACGGTGCTTCACCGGATTCTCGACCATCTGAAGACGCGGGGAGTGCTCGGCAATTATTCCAGCATCAACCCGACCGGTATTCTCCGTCCGGTTCCGATGCCGGCCCCTAAGCCCGGCGAAGCGGCGGAAGGTCCGGGATCGTTCGACCGCGATCTCCAGCGGGACGGCGAGTTCAACACGATCGTTTACCCGAACGGGAAAAAATATATGCGGCTCGAGCTGACATCCAAAGACGCTGCCGATCTGTACCTGTATATGAACGGAGACATTGCGTTCCTTCGTCAGGAAGAGCTGCCCCGGTACGTCCAGGTAGACCGCGTCAGCCAGATCGGGATCAAGTCCCAGAGCCGCAATCCGGAGAAACGGTCGCCGCTGGCCGCCTACCCGGCTACGCTTAAAGTGACGTTCCACGACGAGATTCCCTCGACGGGAACGGGCACGGGCAAGCCGGGCAAAGACAACGGCGGACAAACCGGCGGCGTAACGGCACCGCCCGGAGCGGCAGCCGTGCAGGACTTGAAGAACCAGGGCGAGATCAATCAGACTTTTGCCCCGAATGGCTCGAAGTACATGAATGTTAACCTGATCTCTCAGGATAAAGTCGATCTCTATGTACAGCTCGGGACAGGCACCGCTTTCCTTAAGCAGGAGGAACTGCCGGCCAAGATCAATGTGCAGGGCATGTCTTCCGTTACGGTCAGAACCCAGAGCCGCAATCCGGAGAAACGCACCAGCCAGCAGACGTACAACGCTTACCTGTATGTGACTTTTTCCAACTGACAGCAGGTCCCTTAGGAGCGTTTGCCGGAACGAAAAGGCTCCCTCCTCCCCGGCAAGAGGCAGAGGCAGTCCTAAGGAAATTAAAAAGCCGTAAAATCCAAAAAAACGCAAGGTTCTCGTCTCGAGAACCTTGCGTTTTTCATAGTGGATTCGGGTTTACGGCTGCCTCCAGAACCTACGTCCGTCAATCCGTTTGGCGAACGGATCGATAAGACCGCGGACTCCTGCCGGCGTTCAGCGTCATCCGCCTACTCCCCGCTGTTGCGGTTAGCGTGGTTCACCGCCGCCAGCAGCTGTTTCACCTGCTCCAGCAGCTCGCCGGCCTGTTCTTCCGTTCCGCCCGCGCGGGTCATAAGCTGTGCCGGTATGCACGTGCTGGGCTGCTCCAGCGCGTGTCCTTTGTCCGTCAGCGTGATGACGACACTCCGCTCGTCGCGGCTGGAGCGGGTACGCTTCAGGAGGCCGGAAGCTTCCATTCTTTTGAGCATCGGAGTCAGGGTGCCGGAATCGAGGAAGAGCCGTTCGCCGAGCTCTTTTACGGTCGATTCGTCTTTCTCCCACAGCACGAGCATCACCAGATACTGAGGGTACGTCAAGCCCAGCTCTTCGAGCATGGGATGGTACATCCGCGTAATTTCGCGCGAACAGGCATATAGCGCAAAGCAAAGTTGATTCTCAAGCCTCGGCTTAGATGGTGAATTCATAGGGCCTCAATCCTTATTCTGCTGATTCCGCCAGCAGCTTCTCGATATCTCCGGAAATTTTGGACGGTGCGGTCGTCGGCGCATACCGGCTGACCACGTCGCCCGAACGGTTAACGAGAAACTTGGAGAAATTCCATTTGACCTCTTTGGACAAAATTCCTGCCGTGTGGCGGGTTAAATATTGGAACAGCGGATGCGCGCCGCTTCCCTTGACGTCGATTTTAGAGTACATCGGAAACGTAACGCCGTAATTGACCTGGCAGAACTGCTCGATCTCCTCATCGGTCCCCGGTTCCTGCTCCATAAACTGGTTGCTGGGAAAACCGAGTACGACAAGACCTTGGTCCTTGTAGGCGTCATACAGCTCCTGCAGTCCTTGATACTGCGGGGTAAAGCCGCACTTGCTCGCCGTGTTGACGATGAGCAGCACTTTGCCCTTATAGTCTTCAAGCGATTGTTCTTCTCCGTTAATCCGTTGAGCCGTAAACTCATACACACCCATCTTCATAACCTCCCGGGTTCATTCGACTGCTCCATCTATTAGATTGTGCAAAATTAAAACATCTAAAATTAATATACGTCTGCGGGTAGAAAAAGTCAAATCCCCTTGGGAATGGATGTACCTAGAGCGGGTGCCGGCTTTCCTTTCCTCGCGGGGTGCTGTTTCATTCAGGGACAGGAGACCGAGGCCCCGACCTGTGCCGTTCATACAAGCCGGCGTGCCCCTGCCGCCGTGTTCCGGCGACGCGTCTGCTATACGCTGAAAGTCAGCTTCGCGGCTTCATGGATCGTGGTGCCCGAGTGAATACCGGTCACGATCTTTTTCATGGAACCCGGCTTATCGAAGTTAAACACGTGAATGGGCATCCCATAATCCCTTGCGAGGATAAAAGCGGACTGGTCCATTACCCGCAAATCATTCTGAAGCACATCGTTGTAATGCAGCGATTCGTACATGCGGGCATCCCCATATACGTTCGGGTCCTTGTCGTAAACACCGTCCGCCCCCTGCTTCGCCACCAGAATGGCATCGCAGTTAACTTCGATGGCCCTCTGGACCGAGGGATAGTCCGTCGTAACGAAAGGCTGGCCGTTACCGCCCGCGAAGATGACGATGTAACCTTTTTCCAGATGGTGAATCGCTCTCAAACGTATATAAGGCTCCGCCACCGACGTAACGGGAATCGCGGTCATCACGCGCACTTCGGCATTCGTTCTCGCTTTCAGCACGCCGCGCAGCATAAGGCTGTTAATGACCGTAGCCAGCGTGCCGATGTTATCGGCCTCCGCCCGCTCGATGCCCCAGTTCTCTCCCATATTGCCGCGGAAAATATTCCCTCCGCCGATCACCAGCGACACTTCCACGCCGAGCTCCAGCACCGACAAAATTTCACGGGCGATATGCTCCAGCCTCTCCGGGTCGAATCCGAAATCGCCGCTGCCGGCTACCGCTCCTCCGCTCAGCTTGATCAATACGCGTCTGTACTTCATCCCTTCACCTCCGGAAAAATAAAAAACACCAAAGCCTGAACGGCCTCAGTGTTCCAAATAGGAAATAGGAAACGATGCTTGCTTCTGAACATTCCGGTTCCACCGCTTCATATCCCCACACCTTTCCCAATGTCTCAACAAACTATTATAAACGTATGAGCAAAGATTGCAAACATGAACACGGCCCGCCGGATTTCTTCATGAACGATTTACAGGACCGACTCCTTCACAGGCAGAATCGGAGCCTGAGCGAGCGGCGAGGACAAGACCACGAGCGTGGACGGCTTGCCGAACTCCATAGACGCGTCGATAAAAGTCTCCAGCTCGCGGACGGAGCTTGTCACCAGCTTGGTCAAATAACTATACGGTCCCGCAATGCGGTGGCATTCGGCAACTTCCGGAACCTGACGGACAAATTCCACATACCGTCGGCAGTGCTCCGTTTCCATCAGGATATACGCGATGACCGCTTTACCTACGGCTTCCGGGGACACGACGGCGCGATACCCCGTCAAAACTCCCTTATCCTCCAAACGCCGAACCCGTTCGGCGGCAGCCGGCGACGTAAGACCCACCTGCTTGCCAAGCTCCGTCATACTCATTCTCCCGTTCTCCTGAAGCAGCGCGAGTATGCTGCGGTCTGTCTGATCCAACTCCTTCTCCCCCAGTTCTTTCTTTTTTAAAATGCGGCCGTTCAAAAGCTTTCAAAGTCAAGGCGAACGAACACTTTTCCTTTCAGTATAACCTGTAATCCGAGCGCACCGACAAGTAAAATGAATAGCAACTGCGAAAGGAGCTGTCAACCGATGCAACTGAACGATAAAGCGGTTCTGCTAATTATTGATGTCCAGAAGGCGTTTGACGATCCGCGCTGGGGCAGGCGAAACAACCCCGAAGCGGAGAGCAACATCGCCCTTCTGCTGGAAGCCTGGAGAGAGACCGGACGGCCGGTTATCCATGTGCAGCATATCGGGATGACGCCGCAGTCCTTGTTCCGAGCCGGCAGCGCTGCGGTAGAGCCTAAGCCCGAGGCGCTGCCTCTGCCTTACGAAGCCGTTATCCGCAAGTCGGTGAACAGCGCCTTCATCGGAACGGACCTGGAGGCTCGTCTCCGAATGCTCGGCTGCACCGAGGTAGTCGTCACCGGCCTCACGACCAACCACTGCGTGGAAACGACCACCCGCATGTCCGGGAACCTCGGGTTCCGTACGATTCTCGCAGCCGACGCTGCGGCGACTTTCGATCGTACGGGCCCGGACGGACGCGTTCATGCGGCCGAGGACATCCACGCGATGACGCTGGCGAACCTGCACGGCGAGTTCGCCGAGATCGCGGACACACGCACCTTGCTGGAAGCGGTGAAGTGAGCGGGGCTGCGGCGGACGGACAGCGAAGCCTGTTCTTCTTTTAGGTGACAAAAAGTCAGCGGCGTGTATGATTAAAGCAGCAAATGTTTTGCGGGGCTGATGACTTGCATCTTCAACCATTTACACGGTGAGATAGAAACACGCGATTCTCGAGTAAATACCGGCTTCTTACAGCCGACTGCATCTCTTTATTCCAAAGAAGGTGAACGTATGAAAAGAGGGATCAGCTTTCTGCTGCCCGATGGACGGCGGCCGTTTCAAGGAACGGATCGGCACCGGCAGGCATTACCTGATTTTCGTGGACATCAAAGCTTTCCCCGCAGGATCGACGGTGCAGGAGGTTACGAATTACGAGCAGTTTAAAGCTTGTTCCTGCGAGCTTGCCCTGATTATCGTGGATTCGGTTTATACCGCTCTCTACTGTAAAGATCAGGAGCTTCTGGCAAGGCTCGAGGCAAACGCCGTGGAGCGGGGCTATGAAAATGTCGTCTCTATAACGGACGACAACGATTTCCGGACCAGATTGGCGGCGTTGTAATTGGCAGGTCTGCTATTCGTCGAAGCGGCGGTGTACCGGATATTTCTTGGCTGACGGCCGCCCCCCTGCACACAAAAAGAGGTTCCGGATAACCCGGAACCTCTTTTTCTTTTATATGAAGAGCACCTGCACTATGCCGTATGGACGGTCTTGGCCGTTTTGCCGCCCATTGCCTGAAGCGCCTGGAGGCTGATAAATCCGCACAGCCCGATGAGCCCGTATATTACCCACGGCCAAACCGTGCCGCCATACTCGCCGATGAGCCACGTGCCCAGGTAGTTGCCGATCGTCCCGCCGACTGCGTAAGAGAGCCCGAAAGCCCCGTAGAAGGCGCCCGTATCCTCGTTCATGCTGTACTCCGCAATTGCGATGTCCACCCCCGGCAGCACAAGCGTTTCGCCCGAGGTAAACAACAGCACGCAAAGCAGGACCCAGAGTACCGAGGGAACCCACGGAACCGCGAGAAGGCCGAGCCCGATAATAAGCATCCCGTATTTGACGATCACGGCAGCGGAATTTCTCTGAAAAACGCCCCGCAGCAGAAACATAAACAGAACCGCATACAATCCGTTGAAAAACACGACGCTGCTGACCAGGCGCCCGTTTTCGCTCAGCCGATAAACTTCGAGCGGCAGCGAGACGGATAACTGTGTGAACATAATCCAGAACATCACCATCGCACCGGAAAACGCGAGAAACGGTCGGTTTCGCAGCACTTTTTTGTAGCTGTCGAGCATTTTGGCCGAATGCCGGCCTTTCGGAAAGCTTTTGGCTTGGGTCAGAAGCAGCACCGAAACCAGGAGAAACAAGACGCTTCCGAAAAGCATCGGGTACGACGTATGAAAACTGACAAGAATGCCTCCCGTTACGGCTCCCAGAACCGCACCCGCGTTCAGCGCCTGATTGAAGTAGGTGAACGCGCGTCTTCTCAGAGCATGCGGCAGGTTGCCGAACAGCGATTTGATGGACGGCTCGTACATGGCCGGGCCAATACCGATAAAACAAGCGGCGAGCACAAGTCCGCCGAAGCTGTCCAGCGCGTAAATCCCCAGATACCCCAGCGCAGCCAGAAACGTTCCGGCTACCAGCATCGTGCTGTAGCCGATCCGGTCCCCGATCATGCCGGAAAAGAGCGGGACCGCCTGGTTGATCAGCAGAGCGACCGTCAGGACGGTTCCGGACTGCCAGGCGGGGAATTGCAGCGTATGAGTCAAGTAGACGGCCAGAAACGTGAATACGGAAAACCGGCCCATATTAATGAAGACGGTGGCCGCTATGATTTTCCGGGCGAAACCGGGCAGGGTCATGTTGTTCTTGTCTTCTGGCATCGTGATCATGTCTCCTTCCGGCTGATCGTGGAAATCCGGCTGACTGAGGCCGTACGGCCCGTGAAACCGACAAGTATCCGGACAATATAAAAACGCGACCCCTCGAAAGCGAGAAACCGCGTTATTCCAATGGTTGTATAAAGATGCTGGTGAAGGGAATTGAACCCCCGGCCTACGCATTACGAGTGCGTTGCTCTACCCCTGAGCTACACCAGCATATTCCGAAGCGAATCGTGCCGGGCAAAACCGACATGTATAAGAATATACCCGCCCGCAAAAATTGTCAAGACTCTTTCCGACCTCTTTCGGCTGACAAAAACAAGATCCGACAAAGCTTGTCCCGCACCGGTAAAACAAGGAAAAAACAGCCCTGTTCCTCCCTGTATGAAGACCGGTTCAGGTATGCTATACTAAATACAAACATATGTTCTATATTGCTATTCTAAAACGGGAAGGTAACCTGCTATGAACCCTGTCCGCTATGAAAAGATTACGGCCAAACAAGTGCTGAATCCGGTAAAAACTCCGGCGATGCCTTTCGAACATTCCATTAATCCGTACCGCGGCTGCCAGCACGGGTGCAGCTTCTGTTACGCACGGGCGATGCACGCCTTCCTCGGGCTGAACGGCGATGATACCTTTCAGACGAATATCCTGATGAAAGAGAACGCGCCCGAGGCGCTGCGGGAGCAGCTCCGCAAAGCCGCGCGCTCCCGCAAAGGCCTGGCCGGGATCGGCCGCGTCGCCATCGGAACGGCGACCGATCCGTACCAGCAGGCGGAAGGCCGCGCCAAGCTGACGCGCGGCTGCCTCGAGGCGCTCACGGAGTACCCCGTGCCGCTGACGATTACGACCCGATCTCCGCTGATTCTGCGGGATCTGGATCTGCTCCGGAAGCTGCCCGTTTACGCCGTGAACATCAGCCTGAACACGCTGAACCGGACGACCTGGCGCAACTTCGAGCCGGGCGCCCCTTCCCCGGCGAAGCGGCTGGAGACGGTGCGCGCATTGACCGATGCCGGGATACCGACCGGCATCTTCATGGCTCCCATGCTCCCTTACATTACGGACGGCCGGGATGAGCTCGAAGAGCTTATTGCCGCCGCGGCGGAGCATGGCGCGCAGTTTGTGATGGCGTCGCACCTGCGCCTGAGCGCCTCGGACGTCAAGGTGTGGTTTTTCGAGACGATCCGGCGGCACTACCCGCAGCTCGTCGGCAAGTACGCCGGCCTGTATGCGGCCTCCGCATACGCGCCTCGCGAGTACCGCGATCCCGTCCGCCGGTACGTCGACGAACTGCTGGAGCGGCACGGGCTGCGCGACATGGACGAGGAGGAAGAGGCGCCTCGTCCGGGGGAGCGGGCTGCCGCCGGCGCTGCAGCCTCCGGCCGTTCAAGCGGGAAGCCGCTTGAAATCGCCTGGGAGCCGCCCGCGGACAGTCCCGGCGGTGCCTGCGGCGGCTGCGCTGAGGCGGGCGCTTGTGCTGCAGGGGACGGCGGATTCACCGGCCCTGCCGGAGACAGCGCAGGCCGCAGGGAATTCGCCGACGGCTCAGGCACGGCGCGGCAGGGCGCCGGAACACCCGGCGCAGCCCAGGCAGGCGCGACCGCGACCGGCACGGCAGCCGAGGGGGAGACGCTCTTGCCGCTTGCGCCCGACTCGCCTCCGGCGCAGCTCGTCTTCTCCTTTTGAACGGCTGCGCTCATAAGAAGCGTCTCCTTTGTCGGCACTTCATTAAGAAGAGCCCGGGTTGCTCCGGGCTCTTTTTTCGTTTACGCTTCAAGATAAGACACCGGGTGGAGCCGCATTCCGGACCAACACAATAGAAAGAGGGAATTCCATGACTCCCGAAATGTTCGATATTTACGACAAAGACGCCAACCGGATCGGGACCGCTTCACGCGAGGAGGTCCATACGGCGGGATACTGGCATCAGACTTTTCACTGCTGGCTCGTCCGGCCCGAGGGAGACCGTCGCATGGTGCTGTTTCAGCTCCGCTCGTCTTCCAAGGATACGTTCCCGGACCGGTTCGACATTACGGCGGCGGGCCATTTGACCGCAGGCGAAACGATCCAGGGAGCGTCCCGCGAGCTTCAGGAAGAGCTGGGCCTCTGCGTTCCGTTCGACAGGCTTTCCCTTCTGTTTACCGTGCGCACCGATGAGCGGGGAACCGTGCGCGGCAGAACGTTTATCGACCGCGAAATCAGCCATGTATTCGGCTATGCAAGCGATTGGCCCCTGGATGCGTACACGCTTCAGGAGGAAGAAGTCTCCGGGCTGTACGAGGCCGAGCTCCACGAACTTGCCGCTCTTTTCGAAGGCACGGCCGACTCCCTGGAAGTCCGCGGCGTTCTGGCGCAGCATGAGGACGGGCACACAGACAGCAGCTCATCCCGCTCCGCTCTAACCCCCGAATCGGTACGCACCGTCGCCAAGAAAGACTTCGTCCCCCATCCGGACGACTACTACCTGCGCGTGTTTGAGCTGCTCGGGAAGATCTAGGCACTCGAACGGGCACGGAGGAATACGATGGAGCATGATAATCGCCTACCCTTATTATTCAGGAGGTTCAGCATGTATCCCATCTATCCTTATATAGGCAAAGAAACGAAATGCGAGGAACAGCCGATCCCGTTTCCCGCGCAGCATCAGCCCCGCCAGCCAGGCATCGAATCCGAAATGATTCCCCGGCCGATCGCCGAAAATCCTTATTACACCGGCAGCGGCAAGCTGCTGGACCGCGTGGCCCTCATTACGGGCGGAGACAGCGGCATCGGCCGTGCGACGGCCATTTCTTTCGCCAAAGAAGGCGCAGCCGTGGCTATCGTGTTTCTGTACGAATGGAGCGATGCCGAAGAGACACGCGCCCGGATTGAGCAGTTGGGCGGCCGCTGTCTCCTGATACAAGCGGATCTGCGCGCGAAAGCGGCAAGCTGCGAGGTCGTCGCCAGAACGTTGTCGGCGTTCGGCAGATTGGATATCCTGGTGAACAATCATGGAGTTCAATTCCCGCAGCAAAGCATCCTGGATATTTCCGAGGAGCAGCTTTACGATACGTACCGGACCAATATTTTCCCGTTCTTCTTCATGACCCAGGCGGCTCTGCCCTATCTGCGCTGCGGGTCTTCCATCATCAACACCGCCTCCATTACGGCTTACAGAGGCCAGAAGGACCTTATCGACTACTCGTCCACCAAAGGCGCCGTCGTCTCCTTCACGCGCTCCCTGGCCCTGTCGCTCGTGGACGATGGCATCCGGGTAAATGCGGTCGCCCCGGGTCCTATCTGGACGCCCCTCATTCCCTCCAGCTTCTCGGCGGATGAAGTCCGGACTTTCGGGACGGAAGTGCCGATGAAGCGGGCCGGGCAGCCTTTCGAACTGGCTCCCGCCTACGTGTATCTGGCCAGCGACGACTCGAGCTACGTGACCGGGCAGACCATTCACGTCAACGGCGGAGGCATGATCACATCGTAGGCCGGTAAAGCCGCCGCACCCTGTATAGCGACGCGACCGCTCCTAAATAATCCAGGAATCCTTTATTGCTTTATCAGAGTAAAAGATCTATAATACTTCCCTACACTAAATTTCATGCACATAAGCAATAAAGGAGTCCTCATTTATGTCTAACGAGCCGCGCAAACTCGGTTTGCTCCCTCTCATTTCCCTTGTCGTAGGTTCCATGATCGGCGGAGGGATTTTCAGCATGCCTGCCGATATGGCGCAGGATGCGGGAAGCGGCGCCGCCCTGATCGGCTGGGCGCTGACCGGCATCGGAGTCATCATGCTCGCCCTGACCTTCCAGAGTCTCGCCAACCGGCTGCCAAGCCTGGACAACGGCATCGTCCGTTACGCCGAAACCGGCTTCGGCCGCTTCGTCGGTTTTATCAGCGCCTGGGGCTACTGGCTCGCCAATATGATTACGATCGTGGCAAGCTCGGTTCTGCTGTTCGGCGCCCTTGATTATTTCATTCCCGTATTCGACGGAGGCAATAATGTGCTTGCCATCGTATGCGCTTCGCTGCTCGTATGGCTGCTCCACAGTTTACAGCTCTCGGGAATCCGGGAAGCGACTCTCGTCCATATCGTAACGACGATGGCCAAGCTTATCCCGATCCTGGTCTTTATAGCGGCGCTGGCGACCGTCTTTCATTCGCCGACTTTTATTGCGGACCTGTGGAAAGCCGCAACCGAAACCGCCGGGTCTCCCATCGGGCTATCGGATATTGGAAGCCAGGTCAAACAGGCCATGTTTATTACCGTCTGGGCGTTCCTCGGCGTAGAAGGCGCCGTCGTGCTTTCCGGCCGCGCCAAGCGCAAATCGGACGTCGGCAAAGCAACGGTCATCGGCCTCATCGGTACGCTTGTCCTGTATATGCTCGTGTCGCTGCTTTCTTACGGGGCGATGAGCAGGGCGGCTCTCGCCTCCCTTCCTACCCCGTCGGCCGCCTACGTACTGGAAGCGGCTGTCGGCAAGTGGGGCGCCGTCCTGATCAACGCCGGCCTCATCGTCTCTCTGCTCGGGCTTCTGCTCGGCATGTCTCTGCTTTCCGCGGAAACGCTCTACGTAGCCGGGAAGCAGAAGCTCATGCCGGCCTGGCTTTCCGGTGAAAACAAGAACGGCGCCCCCAAAGGTGCCCTCTGGATGACGACGGGGGCGGTGCAGCTTTTTCTGATTCTGGTCGTCACCGCCTCGTCCACCTACCATGCGCTTTACCTTGTCGCGACAACGGCGGCGCTTATGCCTTACCTGCTGTCTTCGCTCTTCCTCGTTAAAACGGCGATAGGCGGAAAAGCCTACGCTCCGCAGGATTCGACCGGCGAATCCCCCCTCTGGAACGGACCGCGCAAGCGCGAGCTGGCTTACGGGGCGGCAGCTACGCTCTACTCGCTGTTCCTGCTCTACGCGGCAGGACTGACGAATCTGCTCTATGTGTGCATGCTGTACACGCTGGGTCTTGCCTTCTATTCCTTCTCCGGAAGGGAAAAAGGCATCCGGGCGATGTACGAGCCCGCCGAAGCATTCGCCGCGGCGGCCATCGTAGTGCTGGGGCTCTACTCGGCTCTCCAGTTCATATCCGGAAATGCTGGATAAGCTCTTGCGGCACCTTGTGAACCCTGGCCTAATCATCGCGACAAACGGACAAACAACGCAGGCCCCTTAATCGGGGCCTTATTTTTATTTGAAGCGGCAGCTTATGGAGGGAAGAAACGGTGAAGCCCCGTTCTATAAAAGATCGCACAGCTCCCGGTACGCACTGTTTGGCGTCGCATGACAGCGGTCAATCACACGCAAAAAACCGCCCGGCCACCGTAGAAGCTCGCGCGGTAATTTCGGCAGGCCGTTTCGGCCTGCTTTTTTTTGTAAGGGTCTATTTGATTGTAAAAGCGGAAGCCAGCTTCTGCATCTCTTCCGCCATGGAGCTCAGCGATTCGGCCGACGAGGAAATGTCGTTCATCGAATGAAGCTGCCCGTTCATGCTCTGGGCGACCTGCCGCATCTGATTCAGCGTCTGCTTCGAAATATCGACCATTTCCTGCGAAGAAGCGGACACTTCTTCCGTGCCTGCCGAGATTTCCTGGGTGGCTGCGGACACTTCCTCGATCTGAGCGGACACATCCAGGATGGCCGTCTGAATGGAACGGAACGACTGCTCCATCGCGTTCATCAGGTCCTCGCCCTGGGCCACCTCTTCCAGGCTGCTTTCGATGGACTGCGTGCTTTTGCCCGTTGCGGCGACGATTTCATCCAGTATCTCCTGGATCTCTATGGTAGAATGGCTCGTTTGTTCCGCGAGCTTCTTGACCTCACCCGCCACGACCGCAAAACCCCGGCCATGTTCGCCGGCTCTGGCCGCTTCGATGGACGCGTTAAGGGCAAGCAGATTCGTCTGGCGGGCAATATCGGAAATCGTGCTCGCAATCCTCTGGATTTCCGCGGATTTCTCCTGCAGCGAATAAATCGTACCCGCCGAATCCCGCACGTTGCTGCCTACCACCTTCATCTGGTTCAGCGTCTGTTGAACCGTCTCGCTGCCCCGGTTTACCTCGGAGCGTACGCTGTCCGTCGTTTCGGCCACCTGCGTGGAGGAAGCCGCGATCTTCTGGATACCGATCGCCATCTCCTCCATCGCTTGTGCGGTCTGCTGCGCCGCGTCATGCTGAGTCTCGGCTCCCACGGCGGTGGAATTGGCCGTCTGGGACGTGCGGGATGCGACTCCCGCCGACTCGGCGGAAATGGCCGTCAGCTCTTCGCTGGACGACGCCATATGGTCGATCGCGTTTTTCATCCGGTCCAGAATGGAACTGAAGGAATCCATCATGCCGTTGATGTCCGCGTTGAGCAGGCCCATTTCGTCTTTCCCTTTCACGTCGAGCCTTCCGGTCAGATCGCCGTCAGCGGCTTTGCGCATCATCCCCGAAATATTCATCAGCGGGCGCAAGATGGTGCGGGAAGCGAGGATCGAAATCAGAATAACGAGAAGGACGGAAACCGCGATGATGATGCCCGCCAATGTTTTCGCTTTGGACACCGTGCTGTAGACCTCGGTTTTCGGAGCGCTTATGAACAGCTTCCAGCCGGTCTTCTGCACTTCGGAGTAAGCGACGGCCGCCTCTCCTACCGTCCCGTCGTCGGCGTATAAATAGCCCGTTTTGTCCGAAGAAGCTTCCAGCTTGCTGTCCAGCAACGGCGCGATATCCTTGGCGGACTTTCCGATATCCGCCGCATCCGGGTGCAGAAGAATATTGCGGTTGCCGGACAGCAGGAAGGCATAGCCTTTTTCCCCGAAATGAATCCGCGATACGAGCGAAACGATCTGCTTCGGACTCACAATCGCTTGAATAACCCCGGCATATTCTCCCGTCTTGTCCAGAATCGGCTGGTCGATAATGATAATATCTTCTTTGGAGCCGACATCTTTCAGAATATCCGTGACGGCTAGCTTTTTGGACGATTTCGCGTTTTTAATGTTCTGGAAAGCGGACACGTCCGTTACCCCGCCTTTTGTATCGTGGGAAACGCCTTTGCGGTCGATGTAGGCAAAAAAGAACATCTCCGGATCGCTGTCCTGCAAATATTTCAGATAAGGCAGCACTTCTTTCTCCGAAGACACGGTCGCAAATTCAGGATGGGCCTTTACGAGTCCTTCCACGGCGTTTATTTTCTGTCCCATCCACAAATCGATATCGCCAGCCCCCATTTCCGCCCGTATTCTCATGTTTTCTTCCGTTTGCTTGGAGATGTAGCCATTGGAGTTCGACATCAGGATCAGGGTCGCCGCTATTAAGGGAACCGAGGTAATCACGAGCAAAAGCAGGGAAATCTTGATCCGCAAAGACAAATCGCGGAATTTTAAGGTTAAACCGGGTTTCATCAATTTCACTCCTTGACAGGTTTAATAATCTATGTCTCTCTATCCCACCATTTTCGACAGTATTCTACACGCCTCCTCTCCAATAAGTTCCATGCCTTAAATTTGGATAAAGTTTTCCGGCCGCATACGGTCCGCAGGCATACAAAAAAACGGAAAGCCGTACAGGCCTGCCGTTTCGTAATCAAACTATGATTCGCCCGGTTTCAGGCGTGCCCCTTGTTGGTCAAGTTAAGCAGCGCCACCCCGGCAATAATGAGAATAATGCCGATGACACCGGCCACGCTCAGTTTCTCTCTCCAGACCAGAAAACCGAGGATGGCGGTAAAAGCGGTCCCCACTCCCGACCATATCGCGTAGCTGAGGCCCAGCGGCAATGTTTTGAGCGCCAGGGACAAGCAATAAAACGCCGTTCCGTAGCCGAGAATGACACCCGCGCTCGGGAGCCATTTTGTAAAGCCTTCTGAAGATTTCAGCAGACTGGTCGCAAAAATTTCCCCTATGATGGCAATGGCCAAGTACACATATCCCATTCCAGTCAAACTCCCCTGCTAAATTTATCTAGCCGCTAATCCCCTTCATTATACCGCAAAATCACGCAAAAAATGAAAACCGGCACCAGCCGTATAGGCCGATGCCGGAGCAAAACGGAAAAATTCCGGTCCTCTCTTTCCTTTATTTCCGGACGGGTATTTTAAATTGCGCTTCCGGAATCCACTTCTTGGCGTAAAAATCCCGGCCTTGAATCGATACCCGGTCTTCATATACTTCTACGTACAAGCCTTCGCTTTCCTTGGCGTCCTTAAGTTTTTCTCCCCCTTGACCGTCGGAAGTCCACGGACGTTCCACGGAAGAGGAATTGACCATCGTAAACTTGTCCCTCACGAGGGTGTTCGGCTGCCTAAGCTCCCAATGCGTGTGACCGCTGAAAAAGATCACTTGCGGATACTTCGACAAAATGCTTCTCAGCTCCTCATGCTGGACGACCGGACGCTTGTTGGAAGCCACCGACGTTCCGGCTACCGTTCCGGGAAGCGGCTGATGCAGGAAGACGAAAATCGGCTTCCCCGACTCTTGTCCGTGCCTGGCGAGCGACTGCTCCAGCCAGTTCAGCTGCTCCTCGGAAAGATACGCGTCCTCCATGTTGCCGGGATTGGTCTGCCGATACTGCTCCGAGCCCAGAAATATAAACGGGTATCCCTTAACTTCCTCTTCATAGTAAACCTTCTTCTCCCCGGTAAAAGACAAAAACCTGCCGATGGACGCCGCTTCGGTTTCTTTATTGGGGAAGCTGTTCGGGCTCCAGTTTCCTTTGGCGTTCAGCCAGGCGGAATAAAATTCATGATTGCCGATGGTGGCGAATGTTTTTTGCGGATGCGGAGTGCTCTTCATCAGTTCCTTAAGCCGCGTGTAATCGCGGGCGGAACCGCCGGTCAAATCCCCGTTGATCACCAGAGCGTCGGCACCCGGATTGACCCGGTTGAGATCTTCCAGAGCTTCCGTAAACTTACGCTGGGAATCTTGCTTGGCGGCGTCGACATGCACATCGCTGATCACCGGGAAAGTCAGCACCGGCTTGTCCGCTCTCTCCTGTATCGCACCCGCGGGAACGGTGGAGAGTACGAGCAAACTCGCCGACAACAGAAGCGTCAAACCTGCTTTATTCTTCATACACATTCCCTCCATTTCATCTCAGGACGGGGAGAAAAGGTCAAGTCAGGAGGGGCTGAAACGTTTTACGGCGGAAAAGAAAGAAGCACGTTCAAAAAAGACCGTGCCCCCCATCCGGTTTTGTGCCGACGACGTCTGAACAGCCTTGCTGGAACAGTCCTCGCCGTCTTCTATATCGTGAACAATCTTTCTGTCTGACTCTGGTCCCGGTTCGTTTCTCTTTATTAATCTCTCCAGCCGTCCGACTCGTCCATTCTGTTTAAGGTCTCTCTCCTACGAAACAACAGCGGCAGATCCGCTAAGCTTGTGTCAGGCCTGACCTTTTCTCCCTTATAATTGGAAAAACATAACTTTTATTACCCGCTCGGAATGAAAGGTAAACCCTTCTATTCCGCGGGATGCGAACTTTCCTGCATCCAAATTGTGCCTTTTATGATTATATAGATTCCAGACAAAAAAAGACACCCTTCCGGATGCCTTTCAGAAAAGAATCTTTCCAAGAACCGATTATTGGCGGTCATAATCACTATAAGAGCCGTCCAGATTCAGGGCACGAGCAAGGCTCAAGTTCAGGAAGCCGCCGCTTCCGCGGGTCTCTATAACGACATACGCAGCCTACCTAAATCCAGACCACCGTTTCGGGAAGGAAAACCGGCGCCGACAAGCCGTAGACCGCCAAATATCAGGCTGGTCACCCAGCATTTGGGTCCCCCTAAAGTTGCTATAGAGGAAAATATATGGTAAAATGAGTTATACGTATATTTTTAGTTCTTAGTTCACATATTACAAAGGATATCACGGAATGGGTGCACTTTGTAATGTGTGAACTTTTTTCCTAAAAGGATATGGGTAAATCTTTAAATTTCCGGGAGGTTTTACAAGCATGGAAACAGGAACAGTTAAGTGGTTTAACGCAGAGAAAGGCTTCGGCTTCATTGAAGTTGAAGGCGGCAAAGACGTTTTCGTCCATTTCTCCGCGATCCAAGGCGATGGCTTCAAGTCCCTTGACGAAGGCCAACGCGTCCAATTCGACATCGCTCAAGGCAACCGTGGTCCACAAGCCGAGAACGTTGTAAAACTGTAAGCAACTACACAAACTTATAGAAGGAACTGCCTTTCCTAGGATTAGGCAGTTCTTTTTCATGAACTTCTATAACCTATACGGTCTTGCGTAGACTATAGAGAAGGCCGACTATCTGAAGGAGGGTCACTATGCATTATTCCAAGAAGAACATGGAACCTGTTCCAGAAGAAGAGATCACCGTTTGGGCGTGCAGCCAAGAAAGCTGCGTATGCTGGATGCGGGAAAATTTCTCGTTTAATCAAGTCCCTCTCTGTCCGATTTGCAAATCCGAAATGGTTAAGCAAGTCAAGATGCTTCCTGTGCTTACAAACCACAACCATAACGCCCTGGGTTAACACCGTCCCGTTTCATTAAAATCAGCAAAAAAGCCGAGACCTCACGGTCTGGGCTTTTTTTGCGTTGATGCGCTCATTCGGCTTATCTGCAAGACGGCTCCGCTAGCTGATGCGGCCCGCCCGGCTCAGCGGAGTCGCTTCGTCGGCGTAAACGTGAGCGGCAGGCTGCTCACGCCGTGGACGATAAACCCGCGGGCGGGCGTCAGCGGGTCTTGATCCGCCCGGGCCAGATCCGGCAGGCGCTCCAAGATAGCCTGAAGCGCTACACGCGCTTCCAGGCGGGCCAGCGGAGCGCCGAGGCAGAAGTGCATGCCGTGGCCGAAGGCGATGTGCGGGTTCGATTCGCGCGCGATATCGAACTTGTCGGCATCGGCGAATTTGCCGGCGTCGCGATTCGCCGAGCCCATCCAGGCCACGACACGGCTGCCGGCCGGGATGACCCGGCCGCCGATCTCCACGTCCCGCGCGGCGGTGCGGAACATCGCCTGCAGCGGCGACCGGAAGCGCAGCACTTCCTCGATCGCGGACGGCAGAAGCTCCGGCTGGGCACGCAGCTTCGCCAGCTGATCCGGGTTCTCCAGCAGCGACAGCACGGCGTTGCCGATCAGGTTCGTCGTCGTTTCGTTGCCGGCCACCAGCAGAAGCGCGCAGAAGGAGAGAATATCGCCTTCGGACAAATGCGTGTTGGACTCCTCGGCGGCAAGCAGCGCGCTGACCAGATCGTCCCGGGGCTCTTCGCGGCGGAGGGCGATGATTTTACGGAAATAAGCGTTCATTTCCTCGTGCGCTTGCTGGGATTCGCTATTCGTCGCTCCGACGACGGAGTCTGCCGACGCCACAACCTCATCCGACCAGTGCTTGAACTGCTCGCGGTCCTCGCTCGGGATGCCGAGCATTTCCGCGATGACAATGACGGGAAGCGGGTATGAGAAATCGCGGATCAGATCGATGGCCCCCGTTTCCGACACCTCATCGAGCAGCTCGTGAGTAATCGCGGCAATACGCGATTCCAATGCGGCGACCGCCTTGGGTGTGAACGCCTTGCTCACCAGGGTCCGCAATTGAGTATGCCGGGGAGGGTCCATCGTAATGAGGCTGAATCCGCCTCCCCGGCTCTCCGGCTCCGTCCCTTCCTCAAACTTCGGGCGATGCTCCGAAGAAAATTGGGCATGGTCGAAAAGCACCTGCTTGACGTGTTCATAATCGAAAACGGACCAGATTCCGAGCGGTTCCATAAACATGACCGGCTGATTTTGACGAAGCTGGGCGTACAGAGGATAAGGATTTCTCAAAAAATCGGGCGAAAAGAGCGTACTCATGATTATACCGCCTCCAAATAAGGTTTAAAGAGAGCCACTCGCTCTCCCGAACGGGAATAAGAACGAACCAGCCGGACTTTGCCGGTCTGCTTGCACTTGTTGTCTTCCTATTTGGCTACCGGTTGTCCGTGCCCAAGGCAAGCCGCAGCTGCGAAGCCATTTCATCCAGCGCTTCCTGCGCTGCGGGAACGAATTTATGAAAGTTGGCGAAGCCGTGAATCAGGGTCTCGTAATTCTTGTACACCACTTCGACTCCCGCCCCGATAAGCTTGTCCGCATAAGCCTTGCCGCTGTCCCGCAGCGGGTCGTACTGGGCAGTCACAATCATCGCGGGCGGAAGTCCGCTAAAATCTTTATAGTGAATGGGATAAGCATAAGGATTGCGGATTTCTTCCTCCGTGTTCAAATACTGCTTCGAAAACCATTCCATCATCTCCGCGGTCAACAGGTACCCTTCCTTGTTCTCGCGCAGCGATGCCGGTTCCTTTTCGAGAAAGCCTGCGGCCGGATAACAAAGCAGCTGGTAAACGATCTCCGGTCCGCCCGCTTCCTTCGACTTGATGCAGCTTACGGCCGCGAGCGTTCCTCCGGCGCTGTCGCCGCCGACGGCGATTCGTGCGGGATCGATGCCGAACTCGTCCGGACGGGAAGCGATCCATTGAAGGGCATCGAAAGCGTCGTCCGCCGCCGCCGGGAACTTATTTTCCGGTGCTAAGCGGTAATCCACGGAAATCACCCGGGCATGAACCGAGTTCGCCAAGTTCCGGCAGATGGAGTCATGCGATTCCAAATCTCCGACCACAAAGCCGCCCCCGTGAAAAAAAACGAATGCCGGCCACGGGCCCTGACCTTCAGGCGTATAAATCCGGACGGGAATATCCCGCCCCTTGAGCGGAAGCTTCCGGTCCTCCACCCGTTTGACCTCCTCCACCCCGAAGGTGAAGGCCGCATTCCCCGTACCTTTGCGGAGATCCTCCGGCTTCAGGGCCTCCAAAGACGGCAGCGGGTGTGAATTCATCTGTTTAAGCATCATGGCAATACGCGGTTCCACCGGCATAACACAACTTCCTTTCGAATTAAGCGTTCCCCCTTGAAACGGAAGCTCTATAGAGGGGGACAAAAAGGAACTAGGGTTCAATCGGATACGAAGCTCAGAAATTGGTTTCACTGTGAAATATTTAAACACGAAACATTTCATTTATCTAAATGGTAAATGGCCGGGAACCGAAAGTCAAATTTAGCCGGCTTTCCTAGTTTCTAAAGGGCTTTACATCTTTTGGCGCATACGAAAAACAACCCGCCTCAGTTTGTTCGAGACGGGCTTTTTATATTTCGGCGCGTATACGTTGAAATATGCTTGCCGGATAGAGCGGGGGCTTGGCCGTAAGAATCCGTGTGAAGCAACCGTGCTTCCTTCGTCCCTCCATCCAAGTCTTCACCGGGCGCTTCACTCGGCGACAAAACGCCACGGATAGTCCACCGCCTTGGTGATGCCGATCCTCGGCGTGACGAGAATCGGGCCCGCAGGAGGGGCTCCGGGCTCCAGCGCCAGTCCTTGCGTCGGTTCCGCAAGCAGATCGCAGCCGTTCAGGTCCCGGGTGATCCCGAGGCCCTGCGCCAGCTTGCCGGGACCGTTCAGCAGGTTCCGGTCCGGGGCGCCCCCGCGGTTCCCGCGGATCAGCTCCAGCCCCTCGAGTGGCCTGGCCGCACGCAGCAGCACCGCGCCCACTCCGCCGGGCTCGTGGGCCACGACGTTGATGCACAGGTGCATCCCGTAGATGAGGTACACGTACAGCCGGCCGACCTCGCCGAACATAAGCCGGTTGCGCGGGGTGACGGCCCGGCTGGCATGGCTGGCCGGATCATCGGAGCCTTTGTAGGCTTCCGTTTCCGTAATCGCCACACGAATAAGCCCCGCCTCTGTCTGCCGGACGAGCTCGCATCCGAGCAGCTCTTTCGCTACCGTAACGGTATCGCGTTCCAGAAATGACGCGTCCAATTTTCCGCCCCCTCTTAATTGCCGTATTTCTCCCGCCACGCCGTACTCCAATCCGGATAAGAGACGGAATGGACTTCTTCCAGCGTTTTACCGTCCAGCGACCAGCCTCCGCCGTCCGCACCGTATTGATCCTGAGGAAACGAGGTCCCGCCGAACGGCTGTCCTTCCGTCTCGTACACATAAACGTCGACCTTTCCTTTGGAAAGAGGATGACCTTTGACGACGAATTTCCGGACACGGATCGTTTTGCCCAAATACTGTTCAGGATCTACGGTTTGAAGGCCCCAGTACATCATCCCGGGCAATTGACTGAGTATATTCCTCGTCAGTTCATAGCTTTGGACTTCGCCCTCGTAAGACAAAATGCGGTAGCCTTTGTCCTCCAGATAGCTTTTGGCCAAACTATGTTCCCGCGGGACCTGGACTTCCCTGCCGTCTTGGCATGCCGTCAGCACAAGGAGAATCAGGAGCGCGGCCCATCCAGCTTTCATCGAGTTTCCTCCTTTCAACACTTTATGAACTTGACCGGCATTCTTTTAACGCTGCAAAAGTCAGGCCCGCTGCACGACTGCGGCTCGGGGCCCGGCAGACGCCCGGTTTACGGCAGCCTCCCCTTTGCATATATAAACAGGAAGAAGAGTTTTCCTCAGGGGAAGGAGGCAGGAGCGGTGCGGCTAAAACGGAAGAAACGAATCCGCAAGACGAAACATTCCGGCTCCCTGCGCGTTCTTCAGGCAAAAACGGCCGTTTTTGTCACGTTTTCCGACGGAATCCGGCGCATTTACAGAAACCGCGACCAGGACCCCTCCTACGGCCGGGTACGAATACCGGATCCCCGCACCGTGTCCTACATGAACCTGTTCGTAAACGCGGTCCTCCAGCCGTCCGGCGTCTACCGGGTAAGCCGGGGGAAACTGAGACTCCGCTCGCCTGAATTGCCGGAAAAAGGTGTGCCGATCATGCTGCAATTCGTCACGATTTTGGAAAAGCACTCCCGCGGATACCGGGGGCGAAAGACCGCGACAACCTGCCGTTCACCGCATAAGGTAAGGTAAGCAAGCAAAGAGGTGATCACGCATGCCCCCATCTTTAATCAAACTGTTCGTTGCAGCGAGCAGCGTCATTACGGGAACCGTCACCACGACGGCCGTGAACGACAGCGTCAGACGGTTCGATGCGGTCGTAACCGCGCCGATGATCGACGCGGGCGCAGGCACGACGACGATCCCGGACACAAGCTTCCGGGACGACTCCGGCACTGCCGTGGCCGCAGGCGCACTCCCCGTCCCGCCGGCGGGCGGTTACTATAACCTGTATGCGAACGGAATGCTGCAGGAAGGAGAGCTTTCTACACTGTCCGCGACAAATCTTGTCATCACTACGGCCGCGCTGCTTCCCGGTACGCCCGTTATCGTGGAAATTCACGATTATACCGGCACGACGTCCGCTTCCGCTTCAACGCCGAACCTGACCGTAACGACGACGGTGAACACGTAAACGGCTCCCCCTCTTCAGTGGGAAACATCCGGCCAAGCAGTGCGGCCGCCCTCCGGATAGGGGGAATTTTTTTTAACGGGGCGCCCTCTGCAATCTTTGAAGCTCCGACCAGCCGATGAGACGGATTCCTTCGGCGGCAAGCAGTCCTTTTATTTCGGGATCGCGGAAAAGGCGGAATTCCCACTCGCGCTTTTGCCAATGAGGGTTGATCGCCTTCAATTCCTCGGCAGGCAGAGCCGGATGAAGAATAAACTCCGAGACTCCGGGCTTAAGAGCCTTCAAAAGCCGCATGACGGTTCCCCGGAAGCTCTCGTAGGTCTCCCCTTTTTCCGTATGAAAAGGAAGGCCCAGCAAATAATCCAGAATGACCACGCCTCTGGCATCGGCCTGGGCCGCGCGCAGCCCGGCCATCTTGGCCGCTTCGGCCGGCACCTCCAGTCCCATATCCACGTACCGGGGAATCCGGAAAGGCAGCCCGTAGGCCGCGCAAATGTCAAACACGATGCCGAGAAAATCCCGGCCGGTGCCGAGGCCGTACAAGCTTCCCATGTGATTGTCCAGATGAGTCGGCATAACGCCCATCCGCATCGCCAGCTCGATCTGGCTCACGATTTCCGTCCGCACCTCTTCGGGGTCGGCTCTCCGCTCGAATGACGCGGAATCCGCAGGGAAGTAACCTTCCTGCGTAACGAGCGACGCCACGCTTCCATGCCGGGTAACCGGCCCCCATTTGTAAGGCGCCCATTCGCTCGTAAACGTCAGATGGACGCCCACATCCGTCTGGGGATGGGCCGCCGCCCAATCCGCGGCTTCTTTCGCCCAGCCGCACGGCATCATGACGGTCGCCGACGAGACCGCCCCTTCGGTCAGAAGCTGCGCGATTCCTTCGTTCGCCGCATGACATATGCCGTAATCGTCCGCGTTGACGATAAGCAGTTTTTCATCCGGGCGGTAGCCCAGCGCTTCCGCAAGACTCATCTTTTCCCCTTCTTTCCGAAAGTAAAGATTGACGAACCCACTTTTAGTACTATACAGTAGTAGTATGAAAACGACTAAACGGACTTCCAACCGGGACAAAGCCCTGAATACCGCCGAACACCTTTTTCTGACAAAAGGGTTTCTTCTTACCAGTATGGACGAAATCGTAGCCGAGAGCAAAGTATCCAAAACGAATATCTACTATCATTTTAAAAGCAAGGAGGAGCTTCTCGGGGCCGTTACGGAAAGACTCGTCGGGCGTTACGAGGAGCTTATCCGCGAAGCCGGTTCCCGGAGCGGACTGACTATCCCGCAGAGAATTGCGGCGATCGGCGATCTGCTGATGCGTGGAGAGGACGATTTCCTCGGAGGCTGCCCGTTTCTGACGCTGTACGTACAAACCTCCCGTGAGGCCGGATTTGTCAGGGAGCGGATCGGACGTTTTTTCCGGGAACAGACTGTGTACCTTGAAGCGCTTCTCGCGGAAGGCGTACGCAGCGGAGAGCTAAGAGCAAGTCTGGAGCCGGGTCCTGCGGCCGCACTGATCGTTTCCGGTATAGAAGGCGCGCTTTTCCTCCAGCATGCCAGCCCTGATTCTACTTATATGCAACAAGTGCTTCCCGCTTTAGCCCAGCTGCTAAAGTAATTTTTTTGAGTATTTTTAGTACTAATTAGTAGTATATTTTCAGAAAGCAGAGGTGTTCATGAATGGCGCACATCTTTATTACCGGCGGAACCGGCTTTATCGGCCGTCACGTTCTCCGGGCTTTATCCCTTCCTGGGTCGTGGGCCCCCCACCAGCTTACCGTCCTTGTCCGGTCTCTCACCCGGTTCCATTCTTTCCTGCAAAAGGAGGGACTGGAGCATTCCCCTTCTATCCGTCCCGTGAAAGGCGACCTGTCTCTGCCTTCGCTCGGACTGGACGATACCGGCTTGGAGCTTGCCGGGCAGGCGGATATTCTCTTGCACATGGGCGGGCCCATGGATATCGGGCTCGGGCCAGAGGAGGCCGAAAGTGTGTTTTTTCGCTCCAGCGAAGAGATGGTATCCCTGGCGAAACGGGTCCATCAAAACCGGGGACTGAAGCATTTTATCCATCTGGTGGGCTTCAAGAGCCCTTACCACGAAAAAAACGCCGATCTCCCCGAGCACATCGGGCATCCCGGCGAGCCTCCTTACGAGAACCGGAAGCTGGCCGCAGACCTGTATATCCGCAGGGAGCTGTACCGCGAAGGAATTCCGCTCTCCGTCGTAAATCCCGGCGTCGTGATCGGGGATTCCGCCACCGGCGTCACCGAGCAGACGGGAGGTCTCGGCATTCTCGTCGACTCGGTCCGGCGCGGCCTGATGCCCCTCTCTCCCGGCGGTGCCGGGCACTGGCTACCCTTGGTGCACGCCGACCATTCCGCCGCATTCATCGCAGCGCTGGTCCGGGAAGAAAAGCCCGGGAACGGCACCTATTTTCTGCTGGACGAAAAAAACGGCAGCCCCGATATGCGTGACTTGGCAGGAAGCATCGCCAAAGAAGTGCGTGTCCGGGGACCCTTCGGCGCGATGCCTCTTCCCCTGCTGACCAAGGCTCTGAGGACAAAATGGGGCCGTAAAACCGGCATTCCGGCGGAGTCCATGAATTTTATCGCGGACGGCGATTTCCCTCTTGCCTCCAAGCAAGCCGTGGAGCGGAAGTACAAACTGGTTACGGGGCTGAACAGGGATATCCTGCCCGGCACCATAGCCGATCTGGATTACCGGCTCTCTCACGGGGAGGCGGGACTCCCGGATGCGGGCTTTAAACCGGGCCGTCTGGGCAAGCTCGCCGTATGGTCCCGCCAGGAAGGCGCCGGCATCCCGGTGGTGCTCCTGCACGGGACCTTCAGCGGGGCGTTCCCGCTGCTCCCGGCCGCTTCACGGCTGACCGGCCACCCCGTATACGCCGCCGATTTGCCGGGCTTCGGGCGCTCGCCCTATCACCACGCCTGCGATGTAATCGCCGGTTATGTAGAGGCGGTCACGGGCGCACTGATGGAGCTTGGACAGCCCGTTGTGCTGGCCAGTCACTCCTTCGGAGGGCTTATCGCCGCCAAGGTGATGGAGCAGCTGCCCGGCTATGTCCGCGGAGCGGTGCTTCTGCAGCCGGCCCTTCATGCGGCTCATGCCGGCGTCCCTGCCTGGATCGCGGGCACCTATATGAAGCGGATGACGGAGCGGAAGCTGGTCCGGAAGCTGCTGGAATCCGGAAGTTTTGCGGACGAGGGGGAAATCCCGCAGGAGTACGTGCGCTATGTGCTCCGCGATTTGGCTTCGCCCCGGGTCCGCAAAACGAACGCGGACGTATTCGCCGCCCTCGGTAACGCCGGAGCGTTCGGCCTGAGTCCCGGGAAGTGGGACACGGGCAAAGTCCGCCTCGTCTGGGGAGAGCTGGACCGGCAGTACCGCCTGCCGCAGGCTTTCCGGCATTTGCCCGTAACGCAAATCCTCGCCGGGCACCAGTTCCCGATTTCCCATCCGGACCGGACGGCCGAGTTGATTCTGGAGCATGCGGGACATTGCGGATCTGAGCGGGACGGTAAGGGAACAGTAACCGCTTTTTAGACAATCTCCAGCTTGTCTGTTTTCCTCAAACGGCTTACTGCGCCATGGAGGCAAAGTGCCCCAAACACAAGGATCATAACTTATCCATTCGTTATGATCCTTGTGTTGTTCCCTTCTATTTTGTGAGCGGCGGATTTGTCTGTATTCTAAATTGTGTCGCAGCTTCAACCTTCCCCAAATAAGGTGCGGCGGCGGCCGTGTAGATCGTATTCGTTCCCCCGCTCAATTCCCGCAGGGTAAGCGTACGCCGGAGCACAAGGCCCGGCGGCCTTCCTTGAATCCCTCCGTTATCGTTCCATATCGTTTGAAAGGTATTTAGCGGCAGCTGACAATTGTCCAGAACGACTGAAACTTGAGGATAAGTCCCGATTATGCCGGGGATAGGCTTCCTTACGCCGGAAAAGTGCACAAGAAGTTCAAAAGCGGAATGATTTTCCTGTCCCGGAAGAGGACGCAGCAAAATCAGGGCATCCGTATAAACAATGCCAAGTGATCTCTCAGAAGAGCGGTTAATTTGAAAATCAGCGACAATACGCGGGATGGAAGCCTGGAATTCGGCCACCTGCTGCATTTTTTGAAGAGCGGGGGCCGCTTGCGAACGCAAACTCCTGTATTGACTCTGCAAAGTTCTTACAGGCACGGCTTCCCGAATGGCACGAACCATGTGCTCCGGTGTCAGGGTAATCCCGAGCGGAATTTGCGGATTACCGCCCGGGATCAGAATAAGACCCCCGAGACCGGCATTATTCAGAATTTTATCCAGGGCTTCGCCAAGGCTTTCATCCCCTTTTAAGACTCCGCCTAAGTCGCCTATTGCATCGCCTAAGTCGCCTATTGCATCGCCTAACCCTCCTATTGCATCCCCTAAACCCCCTATGTTCCCGACCCCTCCGCCCAAATCGCCTATACCGCCGTTGCCTAAGCCGCCGATACCGCCGTATCCTGCCGGACCCGTAAAAGCCGGAGCACTGAGCGGGCCAGGAAGTTTAATCGGCACTTTAATACTTAGGTTCAGATTTAGATTTGAACGCTGGAGCTGCTGCAAAATCTCTTGATACAGATAATCCGTGAAAGCGGGGAAGTTCCCTTGACCCGTCATCGTATCCAGTACCTTTTTGGGATCTAAGGTTACTTTACTGAGTCCGTTCATGATCGGATCTAATACCGCATCGGGATGCAAACTATTGACGGCGGCGTCTATCCCGCCCGCTATAAGGGATTGAATGCGTGGAGGTAAATTGCTTATTGCTCGACCGACGAGTTCGCGGATAATACGTCTGAGGGGCTCTGTTAGTACGGTCCGAATATAATTTCGGAGGGCTTCCCAGGCTTCGTTGAGAATACGGCCAAATTTATCGATCAGGTCCCGGAGGTCCTGCAGGAGAACTTCAAGGAAAGCTTGAAGCACGACTGCGATAATTTTTGAAGTAAATGTCGTTGCTCTAGTCAAAAGGATGTTCAGCAATGTATTTGCGACATCCGACAGATTGTCGGCTCTCGGCGTCCAATCCGTCTTCCGCAGATTCTGAACAAACGAAGCCGTAGATCCGGCATCTATCGGGGTAAAAATAACAAGCATCTGATCGAATGCCCGCTGCGGTATAAAATCCGCTAACTGAACAGCCGCCTCTCTGAATCCTGCCTGCAAAGGCCGGATGAGATAACGGTTAGTTGGCCCGGTCAGTTCAAGCAGATTCACGACAGCAGGGCTGGACAATTGATTGGCCGCGCCATTTAGCAGTCCGCCGAGCTGCCCCTGGATATGCATGGTAATCCCGTTAAATATACGGACAAGACTTCTTCCGACAACGGCCAGCAGCGCGGAGGAAAGCGCCTCTCGGACGAATGTCCGATCATAACCGCCTTGATTCATAACATAGGGAAGTCCGACACTGGCCGCAATCTCTAGAGCGGGAATCAGACCGTTCTGTAAAATAACGCCCATTTCCCTGCTGCCCGAAGCGACTTGCTGAATAGCTTGTTTAAAAGCCGGTGTGTTCAGCTGCTGCCCTGCATAGGCTTGGAGTCCGGAGGTTAGTCCCGCTAAGAGGCCCGACGGGTTCGTATTGCTGCCGGTGTAAGCAAAGATTGCTCCTGCGCTTGTTTGCGGATTGCCCGGAAAAGCGGTTTGGAAGATGTTCAGGATGAGACGCGTTTCTTCCGATTGGGAAAGCAGTGTTTGAAGCGGCTTGCCGGTTAAGTAGGCTATCAAATCCGTTTGGGAAAGCGGTGTGCCCGGGCTTCGGCCTAATTGAGTATTTACGTCATTCGCTATGTTTGGCGGCACTTGAACTTCCAAGGGTCCGCTGAATGGATAGGGAGACACCTTACTCTCCATATGTTTGTTTAACGACGTTAATAGATGATTGGCGATCCATTGTACGGTGCTGTTCGAACCTGTTTCCAGAAAACGTTTCAGCAGCCACCGCTGCCCTTCCAGGATAATGATCGCGACACTCCGTTCACCGGCCTGTTCTCTTGGCAGCTCACCGATTTCATAAGCAAGCCGCGCCCCGATGATTACAGGTGCTTCGAGAGAACGGATCATAGCGTATTGTTCCGAGGACATACTCTGACCGGCCAAAGCAATCATTTTGATGACAGCGGCTTCTGCGTAACGATTAATAAGCCTGCGCGGATTATCAAAATTTACCTCAACGAAAGCACGGTACCCGCCGCCCACCTTAAAGCCGTAACCCGCTTCGAAAATATACTGGAACCCGGGTTTGCCGAATCCGTCGTTGCCCAGAAAAGTTCCTGAGGCTATGAGATTGGCATAGGCCATTATTGCAACAGCCGCTTGGGCATGCATCTCTCCTTGTATCGTAATTTCCCCCAGAAGAAGCTGGAACAGCTCCATCGGAGCCCCCTTCATATCGGGCAATCCTCCGACGGCGTCCGTAAGATCTCTGACAGACATCCTTGGCCGCAGTCCAATTCCCGCAGCAAGACGGGCAATGGCTTGAAGCCGTACCGCTAATCCGGCCTCTTCGAATAAATCCAGCGGTGCTTGCGCTTGTGCGCGGAAGGTTACTTCACCACCAACTTGAGCAAACACAGGCACGTTCTTCATTTTGGCGACGAACGTTTCCGCAGCGCCCACGTTTAAGTTCACACCCCTCCGAAAGGTAGCGGAGTATTTGACTTTCTGGCTGCCTTTTACTTGGTCCCATGGAATAAAGGAACCGGATTGATCGCTAAAGATTTGCCGGTTGGGTTGATTCTCTGGCAATAGTGACCACTCCTTTCTAGTTTCGATCATTCCAGTATATGGGAATTGAAATCATTCATGTTTCCAAGTGCGTGCCGGGTTTGACCTCAGGTTACTAGGACAAAAAGACGAACATCCTCTTTGCCCGTCACAAAATACAACCTTTACCCTAGAACTGTTCCAGAACGACCTACTATGTAAATCATCCGTCCAGTAAATAATCAATCCGCTAACGACAAAACCCCTGCATCCGCACGTCAGTGGGCTGCAGGGGTTAAAAGGAAGGATGACGGCGTCATCCTTCCGCAGGGATTTGGCCGGCCCCGGTCAAATGGTCCAGCACCGTCTTCGGCGTCCGGCCGGGGATCAGCCTGCCGCCTTCGCTGTAGCCTTCCTCCCGGCCTTCCAGCTCGGCGGCAAGCCGGGCCCGCCAGTGCTCCAGACGCCCGGCATACTCGTCGTCCCCCGTCAGGTCGGTGATCTCGCCGGGATCGGCGCAAAGATCAAACAGCTGTTCCCGGCCGCTTTGGGAGAACCAAATGTACTTCTCACGTCCGTCGGTCATGTAATGCGTCGACAACGCGCCGTATTCATGCTCCCCGTGAATGGCATCCCGCCAGGGGACCTTGAGGCCCCGGCTCAGCGGAAGCAGACTGCAGCCGTCCACGCCCGGGGGAATCGGAGCTTCCGCCGCATGAAGCAGGGTCGGCATCAGATCGCGCAGCTCGACGACCTCGTCCACCCGGCTGCCCCGGCTGATGCCGGTAAAGCCTCCGGGATCGGAGACAATGAGCGGCACCTTCGCGCTTCCTTCGTACGGAAGCGCCTTCCGGAACAGGTGGTGGTCTCCGAGCAGTTCCCCGTGGTCCGACGTGAATACGATCAGCGTATTGTTCAGCACGCCGTATTCGTCCATCGCGCCGAAAAACCGGCCGAGCTGATGATCGATATGCGTGATCAGCGCGTAGTAAGCGGCGCGCGCCTTTTTCAGCCGGTTAGCGGGCACCCGGCCGCGGGCGGTCACGGGATTCAGACCGCTCAGGTCTTCATCATCCCGTTCCGCCCATTCCCCCACGACGGGACCCGGCAAATCCATGCCGTCGTACAGATCCAGATACGCCTGCGGAGGGTCGAACGGCGGGTGAGGCCGCACGAACGACATCCACAGGAAGAAGGGCTTGCGCGGATCGCGTCTGCGCAGAAAGTCGATCGACTGCGTCACGACCCAGTTGGTCGGATGCAGCGCTTCTGGCAGATGCCAGGGTCTCGCCACCGTCGAGGCGTTGCAGTCCAGCCCGAGATCGGTCAGATCCGCATCGGCTCCCGCCCTTCGGCGCAGCCACGGCAAATAATCGTCGCAGTGGTCGAACGACTCCGTCACCAAATTCCGGTCCTTGTACCGGTTGTGGTGGAGATAGCCGTCGTGCAGCACGATGTTGTGAAACCCGCACAAATTCCGGGCGGGATACACGTGCATCTTGCCGACGCACTGCGTGTGATAACCGGCCTTGGCCAGCTCGCCCGCTGCGGTGTGCTCGTAGTCCCACGGCACGCAGTCCTCGTAGCCGACCCTTCCATGGGAGGCCTGGCTTTTGCCCGTCATGATGGCGGCCCGGGCGGGAACGCAGCTCGGCGTCGCCGTGTAGGCGTTGCGGAACAGCGCGCCGCCACGCGCGAGCTGATCCAGGTTCGGCGTTTCGATCACCGGATTCCCGAGAATGCTGAGACAGTCTGCCCGCATCTGATCGACGGTGATGAACAAAATATTCGGCTGCTGCATAAGGAACACGCTCCTTCACCTGTTTGTGTGCGGGAGGCCGCCAAACCTCGTCTAAACGAGCAGCCTCCGTGCCAAGCTATATCCCGGCGCATGCACCGCATAATGGCATGCATGCGTCTAAAAACGGAGCGCGGACTATTCATCCGCGCCCCTCCTTTACTCTCCCGTGAAATTCAAGATGCTCTGATCCACGGCGGCCTCCGTTCCCAAATCCGGCTTGTCTTCCAGCCGGACGGAAAGCCGCTTCGTGCCGTGAAGCTCGAACAGGACGATCTCGTTCGTCCCTTTGCGTAGCAGAGGCCCCGGCACATACAGCGATTTCTGCGGGCCGCGCTCCCAGTAGCGTCCCAGGTTGAAGCCGTTGACGTACGCAACGCCCTTGGTCCATCCCTCCAGCCGGAGGAACGTGTCGGCCGCCTCCTCCGCTTCGAAGAAGCCCTGGTAGAACGCAGGCCTCTCACCTGCCGCGTCCGCGTCTTCCGGCCCTGCGGCCGTCCCGAACTCAAGCCCGTCCAGCGAATCCAGCGGAAGCGGATAAATGTCCCAGCCGTACTGGAACTGGTTATCGAGCCGCACGCCTTCCGTAATTCCCTTATGGTCGCGAAGCAGCGGGCCGTAGTTGACGCGACCCATATTCTCGACGAGAATATCCAGGCGCGCTCCTCCGGCCGGTACATCAAGCTTGAGCGGCCGGACGTCCCACCGCTCGACGGCGCCGATATAGCTGCCGTCCAGGAACACCTGGGCGCGGTCGCGCACGTCCTGGATATGCAGCTCCTGTCCCCGGCGCGGGCCGGTCACGTGCGTCGAGTACAGAATAAAGCCGTAATTCTGGCCCAGCTTCTCCATCGGTTCCGGCGTTACCCGCCGGACCGGCTGCGACAGCTTACCCAGCTGCGCAAACAATTCAGCGCTCCCGGTCATCTTAACCTCTCCGTAGCTCCTCACCGGAAGCGGCTCAGGCAGCGCGCTGCCCGATTCGCCTTCGTGCTTGGAGATGACTTTACGGAACGCTTCGTACTTCGCAGTCAAATCCCCCCGCTCCGTCAAGGGCGCGTCATAGTCGTAGCTCGTCACCGTAGGCTCGTACGTCTTAATGTGGTTGGCCCCGCTGTAGAAGCCGAAGTTCGTCCCCCCGTGGAACATATAAAAGTTGACGGAAGCGCCGGCGCCGAGCATGTCGTCCAGCACCCGGGCGGCGTCTTCTCCGTCGCGCGTATGGTGTTCTTCCATCCAATGATCGAACCAACCGTTCCAGAACTCCATGCACATGAGCGGTTCATCCGGCCGGTATTCCCTGAACTTGGCGAACGATTCTTCCGGTCTGGAGCCGAAATTCACCGTGGCGAGCACGTCCGGCAGCGTTCCGCCCTGCAGCATCTCGTCGGTCGGCCCGTCCGAGGTGAACAGAAGCACGTCGATGCCCCGGGCGATCATGCCGTCCCGCAGATAGCCCAAATACGCCTTGTCATTGCCGTAGCTGCCGTATTCGTTCTCCACCTGCATGGCAATGATCGGGCCTCCGTTCGTGCACAGAAGCGGAACGAACTTCGGCAGCAGCACGTCATAGTAGGCGTCGACCTTCGCCAGAAACTTCGGATCGGAGCAGCGCAGCTGCATCTCCGAGTCCTTGAGAAGCCAGGCCGGCAGACCCCCGAACTCCCATTCGGCGCAAATATACGGACTCGGCCGCACGATCACATGGAGGCCCAGTTCCCCGGCAAGCTCCACGAAAGCGATAACGTCCGCAATTCCGCCGAAATCGAATGTCCCTTCCTCCGGTTCGTGAACGTTCCACGCCACGTAAGTTTCGACCGTATTGCAGCCGCAGGCTTTCATCTTCAGCAGCCGGTCGCGCCAATATTCCGGCACGACCCGGAAATAGTGAACAGCCCCGGAAATAATCCGGAGCGGTTTATCGTTTAAGAGAAATTGGCTGCCCTGCACTTTAAAGCTTGTCATTGGCTTTATCTATCCTTTCAAGCCGCCCACATTGATGCCGGCGGTTATTTTACGCTGCATAAGAGCGTACAGCACGAGCGTCGGAATCATTACAATGACGAGGCCCGCGAACAAAGCGCCCCAGTCGGTCGCATAACGCTGCACTTCCATCAGGTAAGCGATGCCGAGCGTGAGCGTTCTTTTGCCTTCCGTCGTAATAAACGAAAGCGCCATAATGTACTCGTTCCAATAGGACATGAAGTTGAAAATCGTGAATGGGGTGGTCGTAGCCGAATAAGCGAGCACGAGTCCGAGCAGGCTGTCGAGCAGATGAATTTTGCCCAGCAGCATAAACAGCGGAACGATTTTAAACGCCACTGGAAGAACAGAGCGACCATGTACAGCTTTTTCATCCGGCGGAACATTTTGAAATCGCAGCGTGCGATCACATAAGCGGCCATAAAAGACAGCGTAATGCAGATCGCCATCGACAGAACGGTTACGATCACCGAATTGAGAAAATAGGAGCCGATACTCGCTTCTTTGAAGGCGTTCACATAATTGTCCCACTTGAAGCTTTTCGGCAAAGACCAGGGATTGTCGTAAAATTCGTTCGTCGATTTGAAAGAAGTGGGCACCGTCCACACAAGCGGATACAGAACGATGACGCTTTAAATTAACACTACCACCCGCGCAGGCACATTGGAAAGAAATGTTTTCAGTTTCATGTCAGCCGCCCCCCTAATATTGAACCGAATCGTGGCTCATCCATTTATCGCTAATTAAGGACAAGGCCACGTAATTAGCAGCATAAACACTCACCTCCGTTCCCTTTTACCATACTGAATATCCCCCCGCTTGAACATGAACAGAAATGACCGATGTCTGCACTTTTTTTACTTGTTTTCGAGGCAGCCAAAAGAAGCTCTGCGGCAGAGCTTCTTTTTACACGGTTCATGTACGGCGCGCACATTCCGTCCGGCTATTAGGTCGGGAACCCCGCCAACCCGTCCGATTTTGGAACACCTGCGCCTGGGGAACATATGCTATAAAATAATGGCTTGCGGGATAAGGGTGAAAAAAATGGACAATGAAGACGGTAAACGTATTGTCACGTTTATAGTCGTGATTATTATAGTCTCCGCCTTTATAGCGGGGTTCGGAAAAGGAGAGGGTGGAGGTGTGCCCAGCACGGTTATAGTATAAAACGGATGGTGACGATCCATGAAAAGAGGGAATGGGGCTAACGGCGGGAACGCCAGCGTACTCGGCAGCAGAAACGGAAACGGCAATAAAAACGGCAGCCAAGCCGGCAGCGGCAAGAAGAAAAAAGAACGCAGGCTTACCCCGCAGCAGCTTGCGGTCGTGGTCGGACTGCTTACGAATTCCCTCGACGTGTTATCCGTGCTGATAGACAAGGATCAGAGAATTGAAATCGTGCTGGAGGGCTCGATCCGGAGAAAAACCGAAGCGGACCGGGTTGCGGAGGAGCTTGAGAACATCAGTGTCGCAGAGCTCATAGAAGCGTTAATACGGAGAGGTTGAGACTGTGGGTATGGCGCTTTAATCAAGGAGCCTAAACCGCTCCAACTGGTCGTGAATACCTTCTTTCAGTAAGATTTCTTTCTGCTTGGGGCCGATCAGGTCAAAATGCGGAAACGGGGCCCGGTTATGAATATACCGGGGATTCAGCCCGTGGGAGATGCACCAGTCGGACAAGCGGTCGAGGTCGGAACAGCCGACTTTCGTGACCGTCGTGATTCCGGGAAAGCGCGGCTCCAGCCAGTAATGCGTCAGGTAAGCGATGTCTCCCCGGGAAACCGCCGCTTTCCAGCGCTGCAGTTCCTCTCTTTTCACTCCAAAAGCCACCGGTTCTCCCCCTTTCCGGGTAGGATGATGTCATGCGTTTAAAGCGGCTATAAGCGCCGGGCGCGTGCCGCCAACCAAGAAACTAATTATACCGCAAAAAACCGCCGGGCAACATACGCCCGGCGGTTGTTGGCAATACGTTGCGCCGTTATTGGGCCGCCGCCCATGATTCGGCGGCGGCGCGCAAATAATAAGCCAAACCGGTCTGCTGGCTCTCCAGCATCTGCCGGTGAAAATCGTCTTCCATAAAAAACTTCGCCTGGTTGACGTAGTCTTGAGGCCCGAATGCGTGCCCCGCTTTGTTCAGGAACTCCAGATGGTCCCGGAGCAGCGTCCGCACGTCTTCGTGATCGAACTTCACCCCGTTTTTGAGGGCATCGGCCATCCCGTCCGTAAACCGCTTTGCCTCCGCAGCCTGTTCATTCAACGCCTCCACGTCGATCGTTTCTTTCTCCAGAAGATCGTACCCGTACGTTTCTTTCAAATACTCGTTCTGCTCCGTCAGCGCCTCTTTCCATTCCTCTTCTCTTCCGAATCCCTTGAACATGTCTGCCATTTCCATTCTTTCTCCCTCCGAGGCGTACCGGATGGACTGCCGCAGCGTGAGGAGAAGCTGTTCCAGCCTTACCTTCCGCGCCGTAAGCAGCTCCTCCTGCTCCGATAAAACAGCCGTCCGCTGCGGCTTTTCTTCCAGCACCCTCCTGATTTTTTCCAGCGGTACATCCAGTTCCCGATAAAACAAAATCTCCTGCAGGCGCTGAAGCTCCTCCATCCCGTACAGCCGGTAGCCCGCTTCACTGATCTCCCGGGGCGGAAGAAGACCGATTTTGTGGTAATGATGCAGGGTCTTTACCGTTACACCCGACACTCGCGCGGTTTCCTTGACGGTCAAGAGCTTGTCGCTGAGCATGGTATTCCTCCTTTCCTGTCAAAGTCTAAAGGCTCCTCCAAGAGGAGGGTCAAGATGAATCCGCAAAAAAATTTATACATTTTACCGGTAAGCGGGTATTAGTAGGGGATACTGTTCAAAAAGGAAAGGGAGTCGCACCGTCCCATGCACCATTTTAACGAAATTTTCATTCAAATTCTTATCCTGCTTGCGGTTTCCATGGCTGTCATTGCCATCGCAAAAAAAATAAACCAGCCCTATTCGATCGCGCTAGTCCTTACGGGCCTGCTGCTCGGCCTTGTCCGCGTTCCGTTCCTGGAAGCCGCAGAAGCTTTTATTACGCAATCTCATATGTTCCAGGCGATTATCATCTCCCTGTTCCTGCCGATTCTGCTGGGAGACGCGACTCTTAAGCTGCCCTTCTCCCATTTAAAAGAACAAAGCAGCCCCGTTCTCGCTCTGGCTTTCGGCGGTACGCTGCTGTCGTTTCTGCTGATCGCTTTCGCTTCTTATTACCTGCTCGGGCTTCCCCTGGTCGTGGCGTTTACTTTCGGCGCTTTAATGAGCGCGACGGACCCAATCAGCGTCATCTCGATTTTCAAGTCTCTGGGGGTTCCCAAGCAGGTCGTGACGATTATCGAAGGGGAATCGCTGTTTAACGACGGAATCGCCGTCGTGCTGTTTCAAATCTCTTCGGTGTACCTGCTGTCCTACCTCGAAATGGGCTGGGCCGGTGCGGGGAGCGGTCTGCTTCTGTTCCTTCAGTTTGCACTCGGCGGCATGGCTGTAGGCGCGATACTCGGCGTCGTATTCTCCCAGCTTATCCGGTTTTACGACGACTACCCGCTGGAAATTGCCTTCTCCATGCTGCTTTTCTTCGGAAGTTATTTCATCGCGGAACATTTCCATGTATCCGGGGTGATCGCGGTCGTTGTCAGCGGCCTTATTTTCGGAAGCTATGGAGCCAAAATCGGCATGTCGGACAAGACGTTCATGAACATCCATTCCTTCTGGGATGTGATCACGCTCATCGCGAACTCGCTTATTTTCCTCATGATCGGACTCGAAATCCGGAACATAAATTTCGCCGATAAATGGGGCATGATTGCCGCCGCGATTATCCTCGTCCTTCTCGGCCGAACGGTTGCCCTCTATGCCAGCGTCTTCTTCCTCAAAGATTTTCCAAGAGCCTGGAAAACCGTGCTGAACTGGGGCGGATTAAAAGGAAGCTTGTCCATCGCGCTCGCCTTAAGTCTCCCGCAAGACTTCGAAGGAGGGGAAGACGTGCTCGTGCTTACTTTCAGTATCGTCCTCTTCTCTCTTCTCGTCCAGGGACTGACCATCAGGCCCCTTGTCGTCAAGCTGGGACTGGGCCGGCAGAAGAATCCGTCCTGACGCGGCGGACGCCGGATCATGCGCCTTTAGCTAATTAGAAGCTGAAGGCCCGATTTATGCAAAAAAGCCGCCCTTCCGGGGGCAGCTTTAGGTTTGCGACTTTTTGGCTCTATTTCTCCAGAAGAGGATTAAAACCGCCGCGGCGCAGCCGATAACCAGGACGAGCTTCATTTCCGGGACGATCAGAAGCTGGGACAAATTGTAGCCCCACTGCCGCCCGATTCCGTAAAAAATGAGCGTCCATACCCAGGCTCCGCTATATGCGTACAGAGCGAATTTGGCATAGCGTGTGCCGTATGCGCCCATAAAAATCGGCACGATATACCGGACACACGGGATAAAACAACTGATGCAGAGCGCTGCCGTGCCGTACTTATCGAGAAGCTGCTCGGAAGACGCGAAATACCGGGCGAATCTTTCCTTTCCGCGCAGCCGGTTAATCAGACGTTTGCCGAATACCCGGCCGATCGCAAATCCGATCGTAACTGCCGTGATCAGCCCCAGAAAAATACACAGATAAACGAGCCAGGGATTAAGCAGCCCTTCGGCTCCGATAGCTCCGCCTGTCATCACGGTCACTTCATTGGGTACCGGAATGCCGAAAGGCCCCAGCGCCAGGGCCGCATAAAAAAACGTATATCCGTACTGGTCCACCAGCTCCAGGATGAGATCCCCCATCGCCCTCCGACCCCCTTCGTGTATCTATTAGGTACCTTTATGACTCCAATCTTAATCTAAAATTGTTACGTTTTTTTGATGGAGGACCTGAGAAATACCGGGAATACCGGTGCCTGCAAAAAAAAGGATACAAATAAGCGAAACGTCACCTTAGGACAAGGATCGGTTTCGCTTTGTTGACGTTATGATTTAACTGGAAGCGGCGCTTTCACGAGAGAACGTCCGGACGGTTCCGCATTGGCCGTCTCATGCCGCCGCAGCCGTTCATTCCGCGTGTAAAAGCCTCAAGCTTCCGGTCAAGGGGTCGGTCCGCATGAACAGGCCCGGGCCGCCGGTCAAGGGGTCGGTCCGAGCCCCTAGCGGCGGCTAAGCGGCCTCACCCTTAGTCCGCTCCGTACCGGAGCAGCATACCGAGCGCCGGTTCACTGCCGCGGAAGTTTTCGTACGCTTCCGCGGCCCGGCCGAACGGAAGCGAGGTCAACAGCGGGGCCGCCGAGATGCGGCCTTCCGCGAGCAGACGGATGTACTCCGCGGTATTGCGGCCTTCCGTCCAGCGGACGTAACCGACGGGGTAATCCCGGTTGTCGCGCTCGTACATAGGATCGTAGCGTCCGGGGCCTCCCGCCCGGGAGATCAGCACGCGGGCCTCCTTGCCGAACATCTGGCCGCGCGAGAAATTCGCGCTCACGTCGCCGACAAGGACGACCGAGCCGCGGTCCCGCAGCCAGCCGAACGCGCGGTTGATCAGCGGCTCGCCGTCGCCGCCCACGCAGAGCAGGACGCTGTCGGCGCCGAGGCCGCCGGTCACCCGCGCGAGCTGCGCTTCCAGCTCATCGGCGCCCGCGAACGCTTCCACGCCGCCGGTGCGCAGCCGCTCCGCGCGTCCGGCGTCAAGGTCCAGGCCCGCCGTCCGGATAGCGGCGGCGGAGGCGATCTGCGCCGTCAGGTTGCCGAGGATGCCGAGCCCGACCACGACGACGGACTCGCCGAACCGCAGGTCGGCCGTACGCAGCGCGTGGATCGCGATGGCCCCCAGCCCGGCGAACGCCGCCTCCTCCGGCCGGACGTGATCCGGCACCGGGGCGGCCAGGTTCGCCGGAACGGCCAGCGTCTCGGCGTGCCGGACGTAAGGGGCGCCGTAACAGGCGACGCGCTGTCCCGGCTCCAGGCCGCGGACGCCCTCGCCGGTCTGCGCGACGATGCCGACCGCGCTGTAGCCCAGCTCGACCGGCGTATCGCCGGACCGGCGGAGCATCGACAGCTCCGTTCCGGGGCTGATCGCGGAATACTCCGTCCGGATCAGAATATGCCCCGGAAGGAGCTGCGGTTCCTCCAGTTCACGCAGAACAATTTTTCCATGTTGTGCCGCAACGCATTTCATTTGCTTTTTCCTCCATACCCTTCGTCAGCTTCCCGTATGTCCGCCCGATTGCAGCCCGCTTATGGAGAGAGTGGTATTCGGGCGGGGTATCCCGGGGACGCATCCCCGTCAGGAAAGGACTTCCTGCGGTACTCGCTGGGCGAAATGCCGTTGTATTTTTTAAACGTGCTTGTAAAGGTCGACGAATTGAGATACCCCGACTTCTCGCCGATTTCCGCAACCGACCAGTCGGTCGTTTTCAGCCATTCCTTGGCGTGCGCCATCCGGACCTTGTTGAGATATTCCACGAAATTGACGCCGAACGCTTTCTTGAAGTAGTTCGAGAAATATTTCGGGGTCGTGCCCAGCAGCTCGGCCATATGATCCAGGTGCAGATTTTCCTTGTAATGCATGTTGATATACTGGGCGATGAATTCCGCTTCCAGCTTCGTGTCTCCCGCCGGTTTCCGCCATTCCGCAAAGCGGCGCGCGGCGTATTCCAGCGCGGTTTCGATCTCCAGGTAGTCCACCGCGTGATGAACCGACCGGATGAAGCCGTCCTGCATTCGGATCAGCTCCTGCTGGTCGACTTTGCCCGGCTCCACGTACTGCTGCATGTGATAATACATGCACTCGGCGACGGGAACGAGCTGGTGATGGTGGACATGCCGCTCCGCATTCTTCGCCAGAATGTCGCGGATCATCGCAAGGCATGCCTCCACGTTCCCGCCCGCGAGATGGTTGGAGAGCTTCTCGATTTCATGCAGCGGGAAATACACCTTCCACGTATACCGGATCGCCTGCGTGTCCGTGACGGGGCTTGCCTCCGAGAGATCCCGGTACATCAGGCCCCGCTTAACCTCGCGGTAAGCGTCCTGGCAGTACTGGATCTTGGAGGCGTAAAGCCTGCTGACGGCCGCCATGACGGCGACGTCCTTCAGCGGTCCGCTCCCGGCCTGCTTCAGCATCTGCCCCATGCGCCGGATGACCGGCTCACGGTCCGAAGGCCGGTCGAGGCCGATCAGCGCCAAGAACTGCAGGCTTCCCGCGTGGAAAACGGCGCAGTGGCCCCCGGCCCCTCCGGCCGCTTCACGCAGCACGGCCTGCAGCGCCTGCTCCAGGGAAGCGGCCCGCAGCGGCGCCGGCGGTTCGCTTCCGGCTTCCGGGCGTTCCTTCGGCCGCAGATGAATGGCGGCCATCATGAATTGGCCCGTCTGGAAGAAATCCGCGAAGATGTGCTGCATCCGGTTCTCGAATTCGCGCGAATGCGAGAATTCGTCGAGGGCATGCAGGAACACGCCGCGCCGGATTTCGGAATGCACCGTCTCCATCTGGATTTTGACGGAGGCATTCTCCAGCTGAATCTGCTCGATGCCGCTGCGGATACGGCTGTAATCCGCCTGCGGTTCCGAGTTTTTGCCGCCCAGCAGGCGGACCAGATCCCGGATCGGCCGGTACAGGTAGTGACTGAGCAGGATGGAAAGACCTACCGCCGCCAGAATGGCGATAATCATGATCATCCGGTTCCAGGCGACTACCGGCGCGGTGCCCGCCAGTTCCACCGGCATTTTATCAATATAAATAAAATCGTTATAGTCGGATTTATAAAACAGATACTCGTAATCCCGGCTTTTGACCGTCGCTTCCTGCCCCGGGTTAAAATACACCTCGTTCAGCATTTCCACGAGATCCCACTCCGGGTCCGTACTCAGAATACGGTTGCGCTCGGAATCCATCACCATCAGGGAAGTGCCCTGCATCATCGCGGTCTGGTTGACATGTTTCAGCAGCTTATCCACGTCGATCAGCAGCATAATGTTGTACGTCGAAATCTGATTGCTTCCCATCAGCACGATGAGATTGCGGTTCTGGACTAGCCGATCCGCCACTTTCACCTTGAATACGCTTGCAGGAATCACTTTCTGCGTCCGGTTCGTCTCGGCAAAAGACTTCCAGTACTCCGCGTTGTACGTATCGTGCCGGTACTGCTCGTTGAAGAGCGCCTGCAGATTCGTCGTCCCTTGTGAAGTAATCGCAAAGGAGGAACCTTTCTCGAACAGAACGACTTCTTCCAGATAATCCATCGATGACACCAGGGTCGTCATGTTTTTCTGCATCAGATACACGTCGTTCATGTTGATCCGGTCATCCTCCATCACCTCCCAAGACTTGTAGGGCAGGGCGTGGATCGAATAGATGAGGTCGTTCATTTCTTTGAAAGCCTGATCGAACGACCGGATGACGTGCTTCACAACCAGTTTGTTATTCTCGCTGACTTGACGATAAATACCCGAGATCGAATTCTCGAAGACCAAGTAATTGGATGCGAACATGACAACGGCCACGAGCAGAAGCGAAAAGAAAATCTTCAGCAGCCCCATGTTCACTTTCCAGCGGATCCTCGGCATATTCCGTCCCCCTCGCTCTTTAACGGAAATGACGCTGTTAGTTCCCTTAATCTTCGACATCCGGCCGGGCATCCCTTCTAGCCTTTTTCGGAGCCAAGCATAATGCCCTTGGCGAAATATTTCTGGGCGAACGGATAAATCAGCAGCACAGGAATCATCGAAATGAAGATGGTGGCGTTTTTCATCGCCTCCGGTGTCAGCGCGGCTTGGTCCACCAGCCCCGATTCCTTGGCCTGATCGAAGATAAGCATATCCCGGAGCACCACCTGCAGCGGATAGAGGTTGGCGTCGTTGAGATAAATAAGCGGCAGGAAAAAGCTGTTCCAATGGCCCATGAAGTAGAACAGGCCGATGGAAGCGAGCGCCGGCTTGGACAGCGGGATAATGATGCTGAACAGAATCCGGTACTCCGAGGCGCCGTCGATCAGAGCGGATTCACGCAAGGACGAGGACATCGACTCGTAAAAGCTTTTGAGAATCAGCAGTTCGATCGTCCAGATCGCGTTGGGCAGCACGAGGGCCCAGATGGAATCCAGCAGGTGGAGCTTCTGCACGACGATGTAGGTCGGGATAATGCCGCCGTTCAGGAACATCGTGATCACAATCGCGATCATAAAATATTTCCGTCCGAAGAACGTCTTCCGGGAAAGCGGATAAGCGGCCACCGCCGTCATCAGCAGGTTGATGAAAGTGCCCACGCCCGTGTACAGAATCGTATTGAGGTAGGCGCGCGGAATACGCGGATTTTGCAAAATCTCCTTGTAAGCGTCCAGGTTGAATCCACGGGGCCACAGGAACACTTTGTTCTGCACGATGTAAGCCGAATCGCTGAACGAAATCGCGATGATGTAGAGCACCGGATAGACGGTTGCGGCCGCGACCAGGCTGAGAATGATCACATTCATCAGATCGAAAAGACCGAATTTGCGGAGTTTGCTTCCCTTTGCGGTTACCATAAGCTGCTGCCTCCTGCTCTTCGGCTGATCATATTGCTGACCAGCAGCATCACGAGCGCGACTAGCGCCTCGAACAATCCTACGGCAGCGGCATAGCTGTAGTTCGTTTCAAGCAGACCTTTGCGGTAGACATACGTGGAGAACACGTCCGCCATATCGTAGGTCATCGGGTTGTAGAGCAGAAGCACCTTCTCGTAGCCGATCCGGAACATCGCGCCCGTTTTCAGGATGAACATGATCGTAAGGGTCGGCAAAATACTCGGAATCGTGATATAGCGCATCATTTGGAATCGCGTACAGCCATCCACGCGCGCCGCTTCGTACAAGGTCGGACTGACGCCGGCGATTGCGGCCAAATAAATAATGGCGTCGTATCCGATCGTCGCCCAGATTTCCGAGGACACGTAAATCGTACGGAACCATTCCGGGTCGATCAGGAAATAGGTCCGGGTAAAGCCGAGCGCCTCGATAATCGTATTGAGCAGCCCCCGGGTCGGCGACAGGAAATCAATAATCATGGAGGAGATAATGACGACGGACAGGAACGCAGGCAGATAGCTTAACGTCTGCACCGTCTTTTTGAAAAATTGCAGGCGCACTTCGTTGAGCAGCAGGGCGAACAGGATCGGGAACGGAAAGCCCCACAAGAGAGTAAACAAGCCGAGCAGGATCGTGTTGCGGAACAGCATCCAGAAATCTTGGCTGGAGAAAAACGCTTTGAAATGCTCCAGTCCCACCCATTCGCTGCCCAGGATGCCTTCATAGACGTTGTAATTTTTAAACGCGATAATCAGCCCGTACAGGGGGCCGTAGCGGAACAGGATGAAGAAGACGATACAGGGAATGAACAAAAGCAGGAGCTGGCGGTCCCTCTTGATGTGCCGCAAAATTTCCGCTCCTTTGGAACGCTTCGGTTGGCTGACCGCCGTTGGGGCCAGCTCGGACTGTGCCGGTTGCATGCAGGGAACCTCCTTCAAGGCGGAAGGGGCACCCGCCTTGCTGCGGATGCCGTCCGTCTTTGCTCTGTTTCTTGCGGTAGAGCGTGCTTACTTGCTGTCGAACCGTTTCTGCGCGTTGTTGTAGGCTTCGATATAGGCGGAAGCGCCCATTTTCTCGGCGGTTTGCAGCCATTCATTCCACTGCGCGTCGCCGTAGCTCTTGTTCAGAATGTACTTGGTGCTGAACTCATTGGCGGATTTCTGCAGAGATGTCAGGACATCGGCGATTTTCTTCGTTTCGGGATCGGTAAATTTCAGGACGGGGTCCAGCGCGTCGATCTTGTTGTTTTTGACCATCTTGTCCTGGGCCTCTTGCTCCTTCTCCGTAAAGTTGTAATACACGCTGCGGCTGTCCGCGCGGACGTACATCCCTTCCAGCCAGAGTCCGTAGCGGTCCTTGAGGACGCCGATGTCGACGTTCGGCACGTCTTTCAGCTCGGGATAGACGGCCTTGCCGCCTTCCATCTTGAAGGTCTCTCCTTCGACGCCCATCGTGACCAATGCCGCCCCGGACGGGCTGGACAAGTAATCGAGCAGCTTGAGCGCCACTTCCTTGTTCTTGTTGTTGGATACGACGATGCCGTAATTGTCGATCTTGGAGAGCTGCTTGATTTTGCCTGTCGGTCCTACCGGATTCCCGTAGCGCAGGTTGTAGTCCGGGTTCTGGGACTTGACCTGGTTATGGAACAGATCCAGACGGCCGATCCAGTCGAACGTGACGAAAGACTTGTTGTTCGTCGTCATTTTGGCGGTCCAGGACGCATCGGTGTCGGTGACGAATTCGGGATCGAGAAGTCCCTCGTTGTACAGCTTCTTCATGAAATCGAGCATTTGCTTATATTCCGGCTGGATAAAAGCAAGCTTCCACGTCTTCGCATTCTCGTCGTAGGCGGCCGGATAACTCGCTCCGCCGATCCCCCAGCCCGGCGCCCAGTCCCGGAAAATATAATCTTTCGTTTTGGACGCGTACGTATAAGAAGTCGGGTACGCTTCTTTCAATTTTTTCAGCGCCTGATAAAATTCCTCGGTGGTGTTCCATTCCGGGATGCCCAGCTTGTCGAAAATATCTTTACGGTACAGGAAGCCGTGATTGACATCCCGGTTGATGTTGTAAATCGGCCACGTATAGAGGTTGTCTTTGTCGTCGGACCAGGACTTCATCACCCAACTGCTGTCTTTGTTATCTACATAAAGGCTTTTGAAGTTAGGCAGCTTGTCGAGGTAGGAATTGATCGGAGTCAAAGCCCCTTGCGAACCTAATTTGTTGGCTTCCGCCGGTGTAAGTCCGTGAAACACGTCCGGCAGCTTGCCCGATGCCATCACTACTTTTAATTTATCTTTGTAGTTGGCGGTGGAATAGGCCTGGATGTTCAGCTTGATGCCGGTCCTTTTCTCGATTTCCTTCACGATGAGCTTGTTGCTCAAATCCGGATTGTCGCTGACCAGCATCCAGTTCAAGGTAACGGGTTCGTCTACCAGCGGAAGCTTGAGCCCGCCCGTGTCCCCGTAGTCTGCCGCGGCGGCGCTACTCGGTTTCGTACTTGCAGAAGATGCCCCCTCCTGCTTGCCCCCGGCGCACGCCGATGCGATCGATGCAAACAGCGTCAGGGATAAAAACGTCGATAGAAGCTTACGGGTCATACTTGTGCCTCCTTGACCTCAATGATGGATTTGCGCTTGAGGCGTTCCGGCTCTCCGGCTTTCCGGTGTTTTGCTTCTGGCGCCCTCAGCACATCCCCAGTATAGAAAGCCGGGAGAGATTTCGTAAATAAAGCGTTTTCATAAATCTGCGGATTTTTCTCTCCTGCTCCCCAAAAAATGATCAAAGTCCTTGACAGACAAGGGATCGAGACGATGTGGAAAATGATAAAGCGGTAGAAAATAATAAAATTTCCGTTCTTTGCGCAGATGTCCGCGGACATCAAAAAGATCGGGGATTCCTCCCCGACCTTGCTTCTGCATCTTGTTCCTCATCCCGGTTCTCGACCGCTTCACTTCACTGCTTGAGCCGTTCTTACTGGGACAACCCGACCGGAAAAACATATCATTTTCCGGTTTTTTAATGGAATTACGTGTTTTTTCTTGTTTTTACCAGTATATGGACTTATTGTTACCCCCGTGTTAGCCGGGTTTTAATCTTTCATGTAGTTGAGAAGGAGTCTCCTATTGAATTCCCAGTTAATATGGAGTTCATAAATGCATGATAAATTTACGGCATGGAATACAAACCACAGAAAAAGATTGTGTGGCCACACAGTTTTGCGGGAGGAGAACATTTGAGATGAAAGAAACTATACAAGACAAGAAAAAACTGGGGAATTGGCGGCTGTTTCTCCGCATGATTCAGGATACCCATCCTTCGAAGCTGCTTTTGATCGCCGCTCTCGTGATGAGCGTGGCAACGACCGGGGTCGGCTTTATCGTTCCCCTGTTTACGAAGAAGCTCGTGGACGGCTTCTCGATTCAATCGCTCGATCCGTGGCAGATCGGCCTGCTTGTGCTGGCATTCGTTCTGCAGGCGGTGGCCAGCGGCCTGTCCATTTACCTGCTCAACCGGGTCGGTCATCATGTGGTGGCGAACTTGCGCGACCGTTTGTGGAAGAAGCTGCTCCACCTGCCGATCTCGTTTTACGACACGAATGAATCCGGCGAAATGTTAAGCCGGGTAACGAACGATACCGCTGTCGTCAAAGAAGTCATCACGGAGCATCTCGCCAACTGTATCACCGGCATTTTATCCATTATCGGCTCGATTATCATCCTGCTTTTCCTCGATTGGAAAATGACGCTGGTCATGCTGCTGGCGGTGCCGCTGGCCATGGTCGTGCTCATGCTGCTCGGCAAAAAAATGTTCACCATTTCCCGCGGTATGCAGGAAGAAACCGCCAAGTTTACGGCGGTGCTCAACCAGGTTCTGCCCGAAACGCGTCTGGTCAAAGCGTCCAATGCCGAGGAAATCGAATACGAGCGTGGAAAAACGGGCATCACGAATCTGTTCCAGTTCGGCCTGCGCGAAGCGAAAATCCATGCGCTGATCAGTCCGCTCATTTCTTTCGTCCTGATGGCCGTGCTTGTCGCCATTATCGGATACGGCGGCGTCCGCGTATCGTCCGGAGCGCTGACTGCGGGTGATATGGTCGCCTTCATTCTGTATCTGATCCAGATCATTATTCCGGTCACCCAGCTGACCATGTTCTTTACCCATCTTCAGAAAGCGATGGGCGCTACGGAGAGAATGATGTCCGTCCTGGAGCAGGACGAAGAGAAACTTTACGACGGAGCGGTTTTGAAGGATGTCTCCCGGCCGATTCATGTCAAGGACGTCGATTTCGCTTACGGAGACGAGCGCATTTTAACCGGGCTGAACTTTACGATCGAGCCGGGCAAAGTAACGGCCATCGTCGGTCCGAGCGGCGGCGGCAAAACGACGACGTTCTCGCTGCTGGAGCGCTACTATAAACCGACGGGCGGCGCCATTACGCTGGGAGACACGCCGATCGAGCAGTTCTCGCTGAACTCCTGGAGAAGCCATATCGGCTACGTCGCCCAAGAAAGCGCCCTGATCTCGGGAACGATCCGCGATAATATCTGCTACGGGGTCGAGCGGGAAGTGACCGACGCCGAGCTGAACAAGGTCGTGGAGATGGCATATGCGGGCGAATTCATCGCCGAACTGCCGCAGAAATTCGACACCGAAGTCGGCGAACGGGGCATCAAGCTGTCCGGCGGCCAGCGCCAGCGGATCGCCATCGCCCGCGCGCTGCTCCGGGACCCGCAGATTCTGATGCTGGACGAAGCGACATCCAGCCTGGACAGCCAGTCCGAGATTTATGTCCAGAAAGCGCTGGACAATCTGATGAAGGGCCGGACGACACTCGTCATCGCCCACCGACTCTCCACCGTCGTGGACGCCGACAATATCCTTTTTATCGAAAAAGGACATATTACCGGAAGCGGCACGCATGAGCAGTTGTTCCAGACCCACTCGATGTACAAGGAGTTCGCTTCGCAGCAGCTGAGGCTTCAAGAAGCGTAAATTTCGCAAAGCTAAGACGATGACAGACTATTCTAAAGGAGGCACAGCCGATGGCGAACATTCTGGTGGTCGACGATGATGCGCATATCCGGGAGCTTGTGCTGATCTTTTTGCAGGCGGAGGGACTGCAGGTGTTCGAGGCTGTCGACGGGATCGACGCCCTCTCCAAGCTGGAGAATCACAAGATCGACATGGTCATTCTCGATATTATGATGCCGAAGATGGACGGATGGCAGCTGTGCCGTGAAATCCGTTCCCATCACGGCGATCTTCCCCTGCTTATGCTGACCGCCAAGGGCGAAACGAGCCAGAAGGTCAAAGGCTTCAATCTGGGGACCGACGACTATCTCGTCAAGCCGTTCGAGCCGGCCGAGCTGGTGGTCCGGGTAAAATCGCTGCTGAAACGGTACCGGATTTCGGTCTCGCAGGCGGTGGAAGTCGGATCGGTGACCATGAGGCGCAGTACCTACGAGCTTCTATGGAATAACGAGAGCCTGACGCTGCCCTTGAAAGAATTCGAGCTGCTGTTCAAATTGGGAAGCTATCCGGGCAAAACCTTCTCGCGCGACCAGCTTATCGAGGAGATTTGGGGCTACGATTACGCGGGCGACGAGCGAACCGTAGATGTGCATATCCGCCGGCTCCGGGAGCGGTTTCCCGAGGAGGACTGCGGCTTTAGAATCCGCACGATACGGGGGCTGGGCTACCGCCTGGAAACGGCGGAATGAGGAGAAGCTTCGCGGCCCGGGTCCGTGGGACTGTCCTCGTTCTGCTTGCCGCCGCAGCCATTATGCTGCTGTGCACCTACGTGGCGTACACCGGCTTGCCTTTCCTGTATTCCCTCCTCGGCGCGGAGCCGGGCCCGTACTGGAAGCAGGCGGTTTTCACCGCCGTCGTCTTCATTCTCTTCATCGGCTGTGTCGGAGCGATTTCTTCCTTAATGAGCAAAAGGCACATGCTCGTCTGGGATATGATCCAGGATGCCATGCGGCGCATCGCCAAGGGCGATTTCTCCGTCAGCATCGATTTGCCGATGGACGAGAAGGATCGGCTCGGCACGATCGTATCCAACGTGAATCAGATGGCCGTAGAGCTCGGAGCGCTGGAAAAAATGCGCCAGGAATTTATTTCGAACGTCTCTCACGAAATTCAGTCTCCTCTGACTTCCATCCAGGGCTTCGCCAAGGCGATCAAACGGGAAGATCTGTCGCCCGAAGCGCGGCTGCGCTATATTACCATCATCGAGGCGGAGAGCGAGCGCTTATCCAAAATCAGCGACAATCTGCTCAAGCTGACTTCGCTGGAATCGAAGCATCACCCCTTCGAACAGGTTACGTACAGGCTGGATAAGCAGCTTCGCAGCGTCGTGCTGGCCAATGAACCGAAATGGCTGGAAAAGAAGCTCGACATGGAGGTCGAGCTGGAGCCGATAGTGTGCCGGGCCGACCGGGATCTGATGAGCCAGGTGTGGATCAACCTCCTGTCCAACGCCATCAAATTTACGCCGGAGGGCGGTACGATCCGTATCGGGCTTTCCGTCTGGGAAGGCCGTGCCCGCGTGACCGTTGCCGACACCGGGATCGGGCTGACGGAGGAAGACCGGCAGCATGTGTTCGAGCGCTTTTACAAAGCGGACAAATCCAGGACCGCTTCCGGCGGAGGAAGCGGACTGGGCTTGTCGATCGTGCAGAAGATCATTGAGATGCACGGCGGCGAGATTTCGGTAGAAAGCCGGCCTGGCGAAGGCACCGTTTTCTTAGTGGAGCTGCCATTGGAGACTCAGGAGCCGGACGCGTGAAAATTCCGTTTTCCGCTTGTCCGCCCTTGGAAGCACAGGGACCCGATGAAACATAAACTCCTCTTTTTAAAAGCATACCTGTACCGTGACAGACCCCATGCCCGGAGCCGTGTGTGCCGTTTTTTCCGTGTTGCAGAAAGACTCCCGCCAAGAAAACCGTTGTTCAATTCCTCCGATTCCACTACAATGTTGATAATCATTCTCAACAAGTGGAGGCGTATCGGATATGAACAAGGTGACGAGGCCGGAGTCTTTTTCGATTTTTGACACCTACTTTGAAGCTATGATCCGTCATCACGGAACTAACGGGACTGAACGGACTGACGGCAAGTCCGGGCACACGTTGTCCCGGCTGGAAATCGTCCGGACCGACTGGACCATCCGCCGCGAAGGCGAAATCCGCTGCGCCTCTGAAGCCGCCATGGTCGAACTCAGCTTCTGTTTCGAAGGCTGCGGACAGGTAGAGGTTTCGGGCAGCGCCCACGACTTGCAGGAAGGCTCGTGTTCCCTGCAGCTTATGCGCGATTTCAGCGCATCCTTCCGATATGAGCAGGGGGCGCGGGTGCGGACTCTGGCGTTCGGGATGCCCGTGTGGCTGTTTAATGCGTACCACGGACCCGTTGCCGCGGCTTCCGCCAGTGCGTTTGACCGCCTGCTGGGCACGGATTCTTTCCGGCAGTTCCGCTGCCCCATTCTGCCCGCTACGAGGAGGCTGCTCCAGGAATTGGAGGACTGTCCGTATACCGGAGCGATGAAGGACATGTATCTGGAAGCCAAAGCGTTGGAGCTTTTTGCCGTTTATACAAACCGGTTTTTGTATGAAAGCGATTCGCAAGCCCCCGTATCCGGCACGCTAAGCCGTACCGACCGGCAGAAAATCCGTGAAGCGAGGGAAGAAATCGTCAAACGGATGGATGCCCCGCCCTCCTTGCTTGAGCTCTCCCGGATCGTCGGGATTAACGACTACAAACTGAAGCTGGGCTTTAAAGAGCTATACGGAACCAGCGTATTCGCCTATCTGCGCGAACAGCGGCTTCATAAGGCCGGCGAACTTCTCCGCACGGGCGATATGTCCGTCAGTGAAGCGGCGGCCCGGGTCGGTTATATGAATTTCAGCCATTTTGCCGAGGCTTTCCGGCGCAAATTCGGTATGAATCCGTCCGTTTATAGAAAAGAACCGCGATAAAATCCGCGGAAGGGCCGTTTCATCCGCCGCAGGGTAGCCGCTCCTCCTCACCCGTTGTATGATCATTCTGAGTTTAAGTGAGAATGATTATCATTTGATGAAAGAGAGGAATTTACCTCATGCGGTTTACCGGAAAAGATTTTCGATTAGGCGGCGCCCTGCTCCTGCTGTTGTTCTCAGCGGCTTGCGGAACCGCCGGACAGCAGTCAGGGAGCGGTCAATCGGCTGCGGAAGGGGCGGACGGCGCCTCCGGCCAAGCCGCCGTCCGGACAGTACGGGACGCCGGCGGCGAAGTCGCTATCCCGGCTAAACCTCTGCGCATAGCGGATGTTTCCGGTTCCACAGAGGAGCTGCTTGTCCTCGGTTTCACCCCCGTCGTCACGGGCAACACGGAGATGAGCGCGCCGACTCAACTGACGCCGATCCTGCAGAAGAAGCTGGGAGACGACATCGTGAAGGCAGGCTGGTTCCAGAGCGAAGTCAGCCTGGAAGCCATTGCGGCAGCTAACCCGGACTTGATCCTGGCCGGACCGGCACAGTCGAAGATTTACGACCAGCTCCGGACAATAGCCCCTACCGTTCGGGTCCCATACGGGTTTAACGCATTCCGGGAACGCTTTTCCTTCTTGGCGGAAACCTTGGACAAGAAAAAGGAAATGGAGGACTGGAGCAGCCGGTATGAAGCGGAAAGCCGAAAAATACAAGAGCGGATCACGAAGCTTACGGGGCGTGAGACCTTTGCCGTGATCGAAGCGACACAGAAAGAAATCCGCGTCTATGCCGAGACAGGCATCGCCGATATGCTGTACCGCGATCTCAGGCTGCCCAAGCCTCCGGGGACGCCCGATCCCGATCCTTGGGGCGGGAAGGTGCTGAGCCTGGAAGCACTGCCCGTCATCGATGCGGATCATATCGTCCTCTTGGCGGACAACGAGCAAAACGCGCTGGAGCAGAGCCGGCTGTGGAGCGGGCTGCGCGCCGTAAAAGCGGGCCATGTCTACCGGGTGACGAGCCGGCAAAGTTACAACGAGGCGTTCTTCGCACTCGGCAAAGAAAATCTGATCGGGCAAATCGCCGAAGATATTCTGGAAAAAAATAAACGTTAAGTACACTGCTGACGCCGAAAACGCAAAAAAGCCGGATCTCCGTAAAAGAGAAAATCCGGCTTTTTGCTTACTTCCCGGCTTCGGGCTTTGGGCTTTGGGCTTTGGGCTTCGGGCTCGGCTTCTTTCCGTGCTTTATGCCTTCGCCTCTAGCGGGTTTTGCCGTGTGCTCCCCCGCCTTTCAGCACGCCCGGTAACCGGCAAGCGGTCTCCCGCAGCTTCGGCTAGTCTTCAAGGTACTCCAGCAGCAGCTCCTGCAGCTCGCCCACGGCCGATGTCCGCAGGCTGTAACCCGTGACGGTTTCCCCCGTCACATGGGCTTTGAGCAGACCCGCGCACCGCAGGCTGAACAGATGCTCATGGGTGATCCCTTTGGATATACCCAAGTAACGCACCACCTCGATAAAGCTATGGGGTTCGCTGCGCAAAAAGCGGAGAATCCGCAGACGGCTTTTCTCGCTCAGGCTGCGGAGCATCCGGTACAATTTCGGCGACGGCCCTTCCTCGTGGTCGTGTCCGGGCAAACTGGCCGGGTACTGGCAGAGCGTAACGGGCCCGAAGCTGTAAAACACATTCCCCGGCACAAAGTGAACCTGCGGGGTCAACACGACCTTCTCCAGGCTGCCTCCCGGCTCGAAATACATGCCGCTTGTCGTCTGCTCCGCCAGTTCGACGGCAGGCATCCGTCCGATGAGGGCGCGGTTCTTCTCCGCGTCCTCTTCGAGAGCGGTTACGATGCCGGGCTCAACCTTGGCGAAGTACTGGCTGTTCCACTCCGACAGGAGGTGGACAAACTTGTCCCGCACCGCCTGCATGTCGGCTGGAAAGTTCTGGATGTACGGCGACAGGAGGACGTACAGATCCCCGAGGGACAAGCTTTCAAGCCACCGCAGGAAGCCGGGCACGCTTTTCTTTTCGGGAGACAAATAGGCGAAAAGAAAGATCAGCCGCCACTCCGGCGATAAATCCGTCGAATCGAGCTCCTGCCGGAAATCGTCCGTGAGTCCCGTACGGATTTCGGGGGCCCAGTCCGGGCCGAGATCGATTCTTTTATACCAAATCTTGCACAAATACGTATGCAGGCTGACGATCAGTTCGTTCGCAGGCTGAAACGAAAATTCAACTTCATATGCCAATGCCGTTCACGCTTCCCTTCGAACCCAGGCTGTAGCTGTCTGGTCGCCTGTACTGTATGCGCCCGTTCAGAGGAGGGCGGTCAGACAGCTTGCACGAGATACCCGGCGGATAATCCACTCGAATTCCACTCAAGTATACGGACTGCTAGAAGAAGTGTACATGGCGTCAAACCAAATGGCAAGCGACATAATGCTCGCCCCCCACGTTGCGGTATTCCGGAACGGCCTCCTTGCATACCGCCTTCGCGAACGGACACCGGGTATGGAATTTGCAGCCGGAGGGCGGATCTACCGGGCTTGGAATATCTCCGGTCAGCACGATTCTCTCCCGGCGGATCTCCGGATCGGGAATGGGAATGGCCGAAAGCAGTGCCCGCGTATACGGGTGAAGCGGATTCGCAAACAGCTCGTCGCGCGGAGCCAGCTCCATCAGGGAGCCGAGGTACATGACGCCGATCCGGTTGCACAAATGCTCCACGACACTGAGGTCGTGGGAAATAAAGAGATAAGTCAGATCCTTCTGATCCCGCAAATCGCTGAACAGATTAATAATCTGGGCCTGAATGGACACGTCCAGGGCGGATACCGGCTCATCGGCGACGATGAAATCCGGGTTTAGAATAAGCGCCCTCGCAATACCGATCCGCTGTCTCTGCCCGCCCGAGAACTCGTGCGGAAACCGGTCGATATGATGCGGAGCCAGTCCGCATACCGACATGATCTCCAGCACCCGTTCCCGGATCTCCGCCTTGGAGGCGAGCCCGTGGTCAAGCACGGCTTCCCCGATGGCGTCCCCTACCCGGATGCGGGGATTCAGGGAACTGTACGGGTCCTGGAAAATGATCTGCATGTCGGTGCGGAGCGTGCGCAGCTCCGGCTTGGACAGCGAGAAGATATCGCGGTCCTTGTAGATCACTTCACCGGCGGTTTTGTCCGTCAGACGGAGGATGGCCCTGCCGGTGGTGCTTTTGCCGCTTCCGGATTCTCCGACCAGGCCGAAGGCGTCACCCTTGTTGATCGTGAAGCTGATATCGTCGACCGCCTTGACGTGATTCACCGTCCGGTTCAGAAAGCCGCCGGAAACCGGGAAATATTTTTTTAAGCCTTTCACTTCAAGCAGTTTCGTGCTCACCGGACTCCCTCCTCGTATAACCAGCAGGCCGTTCTGTGGCCCGTGCCCGTCTCGAGCATCGGAGGCTGTTTCGTGCGGCAAATCTCCATGCAGTGCTCGCAGCGGTCGCTGAAATAGCACGATTCCTGCAGATCCACCAGCTTCGGCACCTGCCCCGGAATCGTGTACAGCCGTTCCTTGCGCTGGTTGACGACGGGCTTGGCCCGCAGAAGCCCCTGCGTATACGGGTGCTTCGGATTGCGGAACAGATCCAGCACCGGCGACTCCTCGATGACCTGACCGGCGTACATGACGACGACATGGTCGGCCATCTCCGCCACGACCCCCAGATCGTGCGTGATCAGCAGGATCGAGGTGCGGCGTTCTTCCTTGATCTTGCGCAGCAGATCGAGAATCTGCGCTTGGATCGTCACATCGAGCGCCGTTGTCGGTTCGTCGGCGACGAGCAGCCGCGGATTGCAGGAGAGCGCGATGGCGATCATGATGCGCTGCAGCATGCCGCCGCTCAGCTCGTGCGGGTAGCTCTCGTAGATGGACTCGGCGCGTGCGATGCCGACCATCGTGATCAGCTCCAGCGCCTGCTTCTTCGCCTGCTTCCGGGAGACGAGCTGGTGCTCGATAATAGGCTCGATCATCTGCTCGCCTACTGTGAGCACCGGGTTGAGCGACGTCATCGGCTCCTGGAAGATCATCGCGATCTCATTGCCGCGCAGATGGCGGATGTCTTTGGGCCCCGCCTTCAGCAGGTCCTTGTCGTCGAACCAGACCTCTCCCGCGACCGTCTTCCCGCCCGGCTCCTGAACGAGCCTCATCAGTGACATGGCGGTGACGCTTTTGCCGCAGCCGGATTCTCCCACGATGCACAGCGTCTCTCCTTCCTTCAGGCTCAGACTGACGTTGTCTACGGCTTTCACCGTTCCTTCATCGGTATAGAAATGTGTACTCATCTGTTTAATTTCAAGCAATGGTTTGTTCATTGCGCTCACCTGCTTTTCATTTTCGGATCCATGGCGTCTCTCAGTCCGTCACCCAGCAAATTCACGGCAATGACCGTGATAAAGATGGCGAAACCCGGAGGCGCCCACAACCACGGCCGCTTCTGGAAATCGATCAGCGAATTGGCCGCGTCGATCATGTTCCCCCAGGAGGCCGTCGGAGGCACGACGCCGAGCCCGAAGTAGCTCAGCGTCGACTCGCCGATGATGGCCCCCCCAACCCGCAGCGTCGCGACGACAATCAGCAGCGGAACCGTATTCGGCAGCAAATGATGGAACAGTTTGCGCCGGTCCCTCAGGCCGAGGGCATCGGCGGCCTGGATGAATTCGCGTTCGCGCAGACCCAGAATCTGGCTGCGCACCATCCGGGCGAGTCCCGGCCAACCCACCAGGCTGAGCATGATCATGACGATATACAACCGGTAATCGGACGGCACTTTCCATTCGGACAAGACGGCGCCCATAATGAACAGCATCGGCAGTTCGGGAATCGTCATCAGCACGTCGGCGACGCGCATAATGACTTGATCGACGACTCCCCGGTAAAAGCCCGCGAGGATGCCGAGCACCGATCCGATCAGGACGGACAGCACCATGGACGCGAGGCCGACCGTAAGCGAAATCCGGCCCGCCTGCATAAGCCGGGTCAGAATGTCGCGGCCCAGCTGGTCCGTACCGAGCCAATGCTTCAGGCTTGGCGGCGCCTTAATCAGAGCGGCATCCACTTTGCCGGAGCTGTACGGCGAGAAAAACGGGCCGATGAAGCAGAGCAGAAATATAAAAATAAGAACGCCCAGACCGAGCATGGCCATCTTGTTCTTCCTGAGCCTCAGAAACGACTGTTTCCACAAAGAAGACTTAGGAGCCGACGGCTGTCCTGCCGCCGGGTTTATCGTATGTTGAGCGCTGACTGGCATGCAAGAGCCCTCCTATTTCAATCTTACGCGCGGGTCCGCCACGCGGTAGAGCAGATCGGCGATCAGGTTGCTGATCACGGTCAAGGTCGCGATAAAGATCGTGAACCCCATCAGGACCGGATAATCCCGTACGGAAAAAGCCTGCATGTACACCTGCCCGATCCCCGGCCAGTTAAAGATTTTCTCCGTGATGATCGCTCCTCCGAACAAGGAAGGGATCTCGAAGCCGAGCAGGGTGATGGCGGGCAGCAGCGCATTGCGCAGCGCGTGCTTGTATACGACCGTCTTCTCCTTGAGCCCCTTGGCTCTTGCGGTCCGGATAAAATCCTGCTTGATGACCTCCAGCAGATTCGTCCGGAAATACCGGGTCAGCGATCCGACGCTCAGCATCGTCAATACGGCAACCGGCAGAGCCATGTGTCGAACGACCTCCCATGCGTAAGCCAGACCGGTCGACGTGCTGCCGGTTGTGGTTTTGCCTCCCGGCGGAAACCAGCCGAGGTCGACCGCAAGCAGCTTAATAATGAGTAGCCCCACGAAGAAGGCCGGAAGCGACATGGCGGCGAAGACCAGAAACGTAATCAGGGCGTCAAACCAGGAATACTGCTTCGTAGCCGAGAAAACCCCGATCGCTATCGCGATCAGCCACGTGAAAATCATGGAGGTGAACGCGATCAGAAAGGAGTTGCCGATAAAGTTGACGACCAGCGAGGTCACCGACTGCTGGTACTGCAGCGAGAAGCCCAGATCGCCCTTGAGCAGATTGCCCAGCCAAATAAAATAACGCTCGACGACCGGCTTATCCAGCCCGTACAGCTCTTTCAGCTCGATTTTGCGCTCCATGGACAGCTTCGGATTGGAATCGACGAAGTCCCCGGGCGTCAGCGCATACAGCATAAAAATGAGCATGGATGCCCCGATCAGGGTGATCAGCATATAAATCAATCGTTTGATTACGTAAGACTTCATTGTGTACCTCCCAAGAAAGATGCCCAGCCTGTAAGCTGGGCATGACTCTTTCCGCTATTGATAGGATAGAAAAGACTACTCGATCTTCAGCTTAGGCAGGCTGGAGGAAATGCCCGTGTAGCCGTTCGGTTTGAAGCCTTCGATTCTCGCGTTATGCGCGGAAATGATTTTCCGGTACGTCAGCAGAATGTACGGCGGATCGTCGGACAGTTCCTTGTACAGCTCTTTATAAGTCGCTTTTCTCTGCTCGATGTCAAAGGAAGAGATTCCTTTCTCGATCAGCTCATCCACTTTCGGATTCGCATAGCCGTTCGTATCGGTGAAGCTGCTTTTGTTCTTGGAATAGAAGCTGATAACACCGTCGGACGGATCGGGCAGCAGCGTGGTCGAGAAGGAAGCCAGATCGTGATCGCCTTTGCTTGTTCTCGCCAGCAGGGCGTTGTAGTCCATCAGTTCCGTTTCGAGCTGGATGCCGATGTCCTTGTAATTTTCTTTGGCAATCGGAACGAGCACGTCGCTGAGCGGGCCTTTCGTCGTGAAGTAATGGACGACCAGCTTCGCTCCGTCTTTCTCCCGAATGCCGTCAGCTCCCGGTTTCCAGCCCGCATCATCGAGAAGCTTCTTCGCTTTTTCCTGATTGAACTTGAACGTATTGACGCCTTCTTCGGTATAAGCCCAGGAAGCGGGAGAAATCGGCACGTTCGCTACCTGACCGTAGCCCTGGTAGGCGGCTGCGACGATTTTCTCGCGGTCGAGGCCGTAAATAAACGCCTGACGGACGTTTTTGTCTTTAAAAATCGGCTTGCTGTGGTTGAACTTGATAAAGCTGTAAGCCGTAGAAGTATAAATGTTTACGTTCGCGTAGCCGAGACCTTTGAGAAGCTCCAGGCTGTCGTCGTTGGCCGGATAAGCGCTGTAATCCACTTCTCCAGTCTGGAAGAATTGCGTCGCGTCACCGGAGGTCGTTTTATAAATAAAATGTTCCACGGACGGCTTGCCGCCGAAGTAGTTTTCGTTCGCGATAAAGCGGACTTCCTGTCCCGGAATGAATTTCTCCAGTTTGTACGGGCCCGTTCCTACCGGCTTGGTATGGAGCGTTTTTATATATTCGAGATTGCCCGGCGTGTAGTTTTTGCCGTAGTAGGCTTTGGAAAGAACCTGGCCGCCCAGCAGTTGAAGCGCTCTGGCGTTAGCTTTCTCCGTCGTGATTTCGATCGTTTGCGGATCGATAACCTTGATGCCTTCGATTGTGGAGGCTTTGCCCTCTTTATAAGCCTGACCGCCTTTAACGGCCGTTTCCGTAATATCCGTTTCGCCGTCGTAAGCTTTGTCGTAGAGCACGCTCAGGGTGAACGCTACGTCATCCGCGGTCAGCGGGGAACCGTCGCTGAATTTAAGGTCTTTTCTAAGATGGAACGTATACTTCAGCCCGTCCTGGGAGATGTCCCATTTCTCGGCCAGAGCCGGGATCGGCTTACCGGTTTCGTCGATGTCGACCAGCGGCGAGAACATGACCGAGGTTACATTGCCGTCATAGCCGTTGTGATAGAAATAAGGATTGAACACTCCGCCGGGTTCCGTGAGCGTAACCACGACCGTATCCTTCCTTGCGGTAGCGGCGGCCGGCGACTTGGATTTGTCGGTTGCGGCAATAAATTGATCCGCACCCGTCTGCTGTTTGGCCTGCTCGTCCGTTTTCGGCGCTTCCGATGCGCCGGGTGTCCCGGAGCTGCTGCAAGCCGACAAGGCCAGTGAAGCTGCCAAAATCAGACTAACCGCGTATGAAGCTCTTTTTTTCATGATAGTTCCTCCCCGTTTTTCAGCTGCATCCCATCCGAATGCCAAATTCTTAATATCCCATTGGTAAAGTAGGAATTAATCTTATCGCCATTATAGGAGGATTTTTCGGTTCTGTAAATAGGGAACTTAAAAATTTTTCTCCGAAAAGAGTACCACTAAACACTTGATAGGTATTATCTCGCTAATAAAAGCATTTTATAGATATTTTTCTTTTTAGTGGTGTATACTACAATTAGTACCTGTTGAGGAGGTGAAAACATTGAAAAAATTATTGTTCAGTTCTTTTTTCTTGCTTGCTGTAGTAATCTTTTTAATCAACTTGAGTAATTCTACTTACGCTAACTCTGGAGCAAAACCTTTAAATCAAATTGATAATGCTTCATCAAAATCAGACATTGAATCTGTTGAGAAAAATATAAAAGAAGGTAAAACTTTCAAAGCAAGCCTTCTCACCCCATAAAAATTGCTATCAACATAAATAGCTGGTGCTCTTTCTTGAGCACCAGCTATTTATGTTGATACAGCTGAAGTAGATTCATGAGTTTTCATCAATATATATTTTCCATTTTCCGTTCTTTTTTTTTAATTTGAAGGTATTATTTATATTCTTTATATTTCCTTCGTCGTCAAGTTTAAATGTAGCTTCAATAACAGTATTTGCTTGATCAATTTTTGAAATATTCAATATTCTAAAGTCTAATAAATTTACTCTGCTAAATTCATTCAAATAGAAAGAGCGGAGTTCATAAGAATTTTTAAATCTCTTATCGTCAACATACAAAATCGCTTTATCGATATTCTCTTCTTTCAAGTTATAAAAATAGGAGACAAGGGTATCTTCCGGATTATCCGAAGATTTTTTCATCTCCAAAATAACTACTCCAATAAAAAAGCAAAGAAAAGAAAATGCACTAATGAATATAACCTTTTTTTTCAATAGACCAATCTCCTTAAACATGTTATTATATCTAATATATACCATTTAAGGAAAATGGTAAACAAAAAAGGAGTGAGTTAAATGAAATTATCTAAGCGTTTTATTGTATTATGCACCACAATTTCACTAAGTATCTTATCATCAGTGCCTGCATCAGCTTCAAATGATTTTGTAAATAAGAGTCTATTAACACAAGAGAAAAATTCAGCCTCTCAAGAAGATACAATACAAGTAGAAAACAATATTACTAAAGGTAATTTGATACAAACAAGCTTATTAAAACCTATTACTACATTTTTATCAGAAAACAAAATATATGGCGATAATGGTTTTAGGGGGATTAATTCAATAGGAGTTAATACAGATTCATTCGACGCCCCAAATGCAAAAGATATCCAAATCAATTCTTATGCAAGCCGGGATTCCGGTTCAAATTCAGGCGATTATCTAATCACCTTACAAAAAAAGGGCTTTTGGGGTTATAGCAGTTTAGCAACATCCTATTATCCTATCACTACCAATAATGCTACTTATGTGGGGACATGGTCAGGAGTAGGCACAGGAACTTACAGAGTAAATATACGACTGCAATCTGGGGATCCTGATACCATCAGCGGCGGTATTTCTGTATATGAAAAGTTTTAATGAGGCATTAAGAAGCATTAAATAGTCATATGAAATATATTTATTCATATAAATAGGTGAACAGAGTGTCAAACGACACTCTGTTCACCTATTTTCATTAGCCAAGATTTACGAGTTTCTTTGAAGTTCATATTCGTTCTGATGCAGCTCTTTAATCATGTTTCTCAGAAAGCTGCTTTCCTGCATACCGAGACCTTTCGTATTGTCTTTTGCAATCATGTCTCCGATGGTACGCTTTAAAATCTCACTGCGCCGTCCCAACATTTCCGCATACGTCAATCCAAGTCAACTCCCGGTTCGTTTATTTCGTGTGTAAAACACTCTTATAAGTATAAAGAAGGAAGCCGGTTTTGGAAAACGGACTCAGCCCCGCTGACGGAGGCTCACCCGCGCTCACCCCCGAAGAGCCTTACTGAGCCGTGACGTTCGGAAACATCCTCCGGTATCCTCCCCTATCCTGCCGAGAATCCCGCGGGTACGGACGCAAGGCGAGCCGTAAACCTACTGGAGTCCGCTTCTCAGCCGCTCCACAAACGTCTTGGAAACCCGCGGGAAATGACGTCCTTCCGAACGTACCCAGCCCAGGTAAACCGGCTGCCCCGCCTTGAACTCCAGTTCCGCCGTCATCATGTTGACTTCCGTGGACAAGGAAGCCCATTCCCGCCGGAAGGAATAATCCATCCCCACGGTTACCGCATTCTGCTCTTCCACCGCCTTGCGGATGGCGTCCGTGTTGTTGGTCGTGAATAAAATGTCCATCTCGCCGTGCTCCGCGGCGAACCGGTTCATAAACCACCGCACGTACTCGTCGTTATACAGCACGACAGGCTGGGTGCGGAGCATTTCGGGCGTGACGGCCCCCCGGTAAGCCAGCGGAGACTTATCGCTCATGCCCACGACCATCTTTCCTTCCAGCAGCCGTTCGAAGGTCAAGCCCTCGCTTTTTTTGAGCAGACTCTCGAACAAAATGATAAACCCGATGTCCAGCCGGTTATGGTGGATGTCATCGAGAATTTCCTGCGAGCCTTTCTCCGCGATTTCCATCCGCACCAGCGGGTAATCTTTCTTGAACCCCGCGACGGTGTCGACCAGAAGGGACATCGGCCCCGGAATAGTGCCAATGCGCAGTTCCCCGCTCAGCGTCTCGCCCCAGCCCCGCGCGGCTTCTTTGAGCTCGTCCAGCTTGCCAAGCACTTCGAACGCCTTGCGGATGATTACCTTGCCTTCGGCTGTCGGAACCGCGCCCATCCGCGAGCGCACGAACAGAACGACTCCGAGTTCGCCTTCCAGATGAGCGATGGACTGGCTGACCGCGGACAAGGACACGTGCAGATTGCGTGCGGCGCTAGTGATCGATCCCGTTTTTGCCACTTCGACGATGTATTCCAGCTGCTCCAGATGCAAAATTCCGCCCCCTTCCTTAAGCACAGCTTAAGTATAGCTTACTAAGTTTAAATAGTTCTATAGGAATAAAAGCGATACAATAAAAGCAAGATGATGAGGACTTGCCCTATGGCAGGACCTGGATTACAGAGCCATAACGGCCGTAACGACCGTTCACCCTACTTGAGAAACGGAGAGATGCCTCATGAGATTTACGGACAAAGTAGCCATCGTAACCGGCGGCGCCAGCGGAATCGGGGAAGCCACGGTCCGCCTGTTCGCCCAGGAAGGCGCCAAAGTCGTAATCGCGGACTTTTCCGACCGCGGTCAGACCGTAGCGGACGAGTTGAAAGCCGAGGGCCGCGAAGCCCTGTTCGTCAAAACCGACGTCACCAAGGAAGACGACGTTAAACATATGGTTGCCGAAACGGTCAAACAATACGGCAAGCTGGATATTTTATTTGCCAATGCGGGCATTGCCAAAGACGGCCCGGCCGACAAGCTGAGCTGGGAAGCCTGGCAGAAGACCATCGACATCAACCTGTCGGGCGTGTTCCTCAGCGACAAATACGCGCTGGAGCAGATGCTCGCCCAAGGAACCGGCGGCGCGATCGTCAACTGCGGCTCCATCCACAGCCACGTCGGCAAAGCCGGCGTCACCGCGTACGCTTCCGCGAAAGGCGGCGTGAAGCTGCTCACGCAAACGCTGGGCATCGACTATGCGCAGCACAGCATCCGCGTGAACGCCGTATGTCCCGGCTACATCGACACGCCGCTGATCGCCGGACGCACCCAGGCCATCACGGACCACCTCACGGCCCTGCATCCGATGGGTCGTCTCGGCAAGCCGGAAGAGGTCGCGAAAGCCGTGCTGTTCCTCGCCAGCGACGACGCCTCCTTCGTGACCGGCACGACGCTGCTCGTGGACGGCGGATACACCGCTCAGTAACGCGCCGCACTTATTAACCGGATTGATATTTCCCGACGGGAAATATCAATCCGGCTCAGTTAACCTTCAACCTCCTTAACCGTTTAGCCGGTTAAGGAGGTTTTTGCGCGGGCGGGCCGAGTCCGTCCTCCCGGCTCGTGCAGGCTCTCCGGCGCGGCCCGTACAGCCGCGCCAAAAAGGGCTCTCTCCCGCCAAAACGGGATGAGCCCCGGTAAAGCGCCGGAGACAGCCGACGTATAAGAGCCCGGGCATCAGCCCCGGGCTTGCGATGAGCCGTCTGCTCCGGACACCCGCCCCGGCTTGCGACGAGGCGGCAGGCCCCAACCCGCGACAAGGTGCCGCATGACGGTGACGGGCCCGGGCTCCGACGAGCCTGCGCATGAAGGCGGGCCGCCCCATAGCCTGTTTTCACCGCTAAGCTTCTTCGTGCTCGTCCATAAACGGTTTGTTCACGTAATGATACATAACCGCCATCAGAACCCCGCCCCCGATAAGATTGCCGAACGTCACCGGGATCAAATTATGGAGAACCCCGCCCCACGAAATCGTATCCGGATGCTCCACCACCAGCGCAATCGCGAACGTACACATATTGGCAATGCTGTGCTCGTAACCGGAAATGAAAAAACAGAACACAAACAGCATCATGGCGAACAGCTTCGCCCCGTCCCCTTTGAGCGACATCGGAATAAAAAAGGCCAGACACACGAGCCAGTTACAAAGAATGGCCCTGAAAAAAAGCTCTAGCGAAGGCGCGTTCATCTTTTTGGCCGCCACGCTCAGCAGGAATCCGTTCACGTCATGCTCCCTGAAAAGCCCCGTTGCCAGAATCAGCAGCGCGAACGCCACGGCTCCGAGAATATTGCCTCCGTAACTGGTCAGCCATAACCGGATGACCTCCGGCCAGCGGAGCTTCCGCCTTAATGCGGCAAACGTATAGTAGAACGTATTTCCCGTGAAAAGATCCCCGCCGCCGTACGAGATCAGAATGATCGCGGCGCCGAAAGTGATCGCGGCCATCGGATAGGTGAACGGGGAATGCTCCAAATAGAAGAAACTTCCCGTCTTGAACGCGACGATCACCCCGAATCCGATAAACATGCTCGCCAGCGCGGAACGGGATAAATAGCGGAGCTTGCTCTGCTTATAAATTTTCATTTTTTTCATAGCCAGCTTCTCTACCTGCAGCAGCGGCTGTACTTCCATAATCCGGTCTCTCCCTTCCCGGCGACTGCACCAGTTGTTCATATTTTCCATTCATTATGTAGCTTATTATGAATTGTCTTTTTAATAAAGGGCTATATGAAGAACTCGTGCCAGGCGATTAATCGGGATAAGAGATAATGATATAAAATCTAACCAGTTCATCCGTAGAATTAACATAAATGTGTTCGGTATTCGCGTTAAATTTAATCGTTTCGTCGGGGGTTAACTCAAACTTCTCACCTTGAACATCCAGTGTAAGAACCCCCCGTTGTATAAGTACATATTCCTCGCCTAAATGTTTTTCGGAGATATGATTAAAACCGGGTTTCAGGTCTACAGTGAAAACTTCAAACTTTTTTTCCGGATTAAAAGGGAACATGGAATATACAAGATAATTCCCATCGTCATCGATCAACGGGTTCAATTGGTTGATGTTTATTTTTTCGATTTGCGGCTTATCCGTTTCCTTTAAAAAAGCGGAAAAAGATACGTGCAACCCATTGGCAATTTTCCAGAGAGTCGTGACAGTCGGATTTGATTTTCCGTTTTCGATTTGAGCCAGCATCGCTTTACTGACTCCCGTCAATTCCGCTACGTTATCTAAGCTCAATCCTCTCTTTTTTCTCAACTGGGCAAGATTATGGGCGATAACCTCTTGAATAAACTCCATACAACATCTCCTTGACTCTCTTATTCGTTTAATATAGCATACAAATATACAATATAACATACAAAAAGGTGGGGAAACGATGCATGAATTATCTCATGAAATGACGGATGAAGAAAATCTCTCTACCTTCTCCCAAGGCGTAAAAGATTGCATTCCGACTTTATTCGGTTATATCAGTGTTGGGATTGCCATGGGCATTGTCGGGGTATCGTCCAATCTAAGTATAATAGAAGTTACCCTTTTATCGGCATTAGTTTACGCCGGAGCGTCTCAATTCATTATTTGTGCCTTATTCGTTTCGGGAAGTCCTGTGTCCGTCATTATATTCACAACTTTCGTTGTGAATCTGCGGAATTTTTTATTGAGTATGACATTGGCTCCCCGCTTTGCGAAATATTCTTTATTAAAAAATATCGGGGTTGGAGCGTTCGTAACGGATGAATCGTTCGGTGTAGCCATGAACAAGATAGCCAAAAGAGAACCGATCAATGTCCAATGGATGAACGGACTGAATGTAACCGCGTATATCTTCTGGATTTTATCTTGTATGTCGGGGGCTTTCTTTGGCAAATGGATTTCAAATCCGGAAGTATTCGGTTTAGACTTCTCTTTGACCGCTATGTTTTTGGCGCTGCTTGTTCTGCAATTACAAACTATTAATAACGGAAAGTTGAAGTTTTATTTATCCTTAATTGTTTATGTCGTTATATTGATGCTGGTTCTGTGTACGTTTGTTCCTTCTTATGTGGCCATCATTTTATCAACGATTATTGCTGCAACTATCGGGGTGGTAAAAGACAAATGAGTATCCGGTTATCCTTTTTACTCATCATTTTAGGGTGTACCGCCGTAACCTTCCTGCCAAGAATTATCCCGTTTATCGTTATACGAAATATTAATCTTCCGAAAGTTGCGGTCAAATGGCTCTCCTATGTTCCCGTTTGTATTTTTACTGCGCTTATCGTCGAGAGTTTCATTAAGGAAGATGAATCATTACCGGCGATTGATTGGAGTGTTCTTACGGCTATTATACCGACTCTTGCTGCGGCCGTATGGACGAAGAGTTTATCCGTTACGGTTATAGTCGGAATAGTGAGTATGGCTGCTGTCAGGTTTTTGATTTCGTGAAATCCGATTCTTCTATTTTATATAACCTTCTTCTTGTCATTTGCCGCACAAAAAAAGGATAGGACAAACAAAATTTCTGTTTGCCTCTATCCTCTTTATGGTCTTTTTCCCTTATTTCAAGTGTTTTAGGGCTGAATCGGGCTTCCGGCAAAATACCGGGCCGGAGCGCTCTGAAACGCTATTTCCTTGCCGGTCCGGGCGGATTCGTAGGTTCCGAGTATGATCTCCAGCGAATGCCTTCCCTCCGTTCCGGGCACGATGGACTCTCTGCCCTCCCGGACAGCGAGCGCCATGTCCCGGATCTGGATCCGATGACCGTCGGGAATGACCTTGAACGGTTCGAATTCCGGGAGTTCCACAGGCACCCCGTCGATTTTAAGCGCCACGATGTCGTCGTCTTCGATCACCAGGGAGCCCCTTTCCCCGTGAATTTCGATCCGGTGCACAGGCCCCAGATGCGCGGTGGTCGTAATTTCAAGCAGTCCCAGCGCGCCGTTCTCGAACTGAAGCACCGATACCGCGGTATCTTCCACCTCGATATCTCTCAGAACGGCTTTGGCTTTGCCGTACAGGGAAGCGACGGGGCCCGCCAGCCACTGGAGGAGGTCCACCGTATGAATCCCCTGATTCATCATGGCCCCGCCCCCGTCCATCGCCCAGGTTCCGCGCCAGCCCGCGCTGTCGTAATAATCCTGGCTGCGGTAAATATTCACATAGCCCGAGCATAGGCTGAGTTTGCCCAGCCGGCCCTCCCGGATCAGCTCCCGGGCATACCGGGCCGCCGGGGACATCCGGCGTGGGAATACCGTCGAGAGGAGAACACCGTTCTCGCGGCTTACCCGGATCATGTCGTCGAGGTCGGCCATCGTAATGGCCATCGGCTTTTCGACGAAGACATGCTTGCCCGCTTTGGCGGCCTGCACGGCCTGCCCGGCATGAAGCCCGCTCGGCGTACAGATGCAGACCACGTCCAGATCGTCGCGGGCCAGCATCTCTTCGAGGCTCTCGTAGACCGCGGCCGAGTAGGTCTGTCCGAAACGGGCCGCGGTTTCCGGCACGAAGTCGTACACGGCGGTCAATTCCGCTTCCGGGGTCTCCTGGATTCCCTTGGCGTGAATGTCGGCGATGATGCCGCATCCGATAAGGCCGAACCGGACTGGCTGCGCCGTAACCGGTGTTGTCATAAGAAAGTCACTTCCCTTTCGATGGTAGGCTAATTTCCGCCGGAGCGGACACGGATGAAGAGGATGGAGATGCCGGTGTCGGCGCTGTTGGCGATGCCGGTGCTGTCGTTGTCGGTGCTGTTGTCGGTACCGTCCTCGGTACCGCTGCCGACGCCGTCTCCCGGAGCAGCTGCCGGACCGCGTCGCGGTCATGGGCAAGCTGCTCCGGAGGCGGATACGGGGCGAAGCATTCGAGCGTCACCCAGCCCCCGTATCCCGTCTCCGCCAGCGCCTCGAAGAGCTCCCGGTGGTCCACTTCCCCCTCGCCGAGGCGGCACTGGAGGAAATGCTCTTCCCCGTGGCGGGTGACGTTGCGGAACGTCCCCGGCCCGCCCGCCTCGGGGATTCTTTTCTCGTCCTTCACATGGACATGGAGCAAGCGGCTGCCCAGCCCCGTAACGGAAGCGCGGCCGAAATCGGTGTCGCTGATGTACATGTTGCCCGCGTCGTGAATCAGTCCGACGTTGTCTTCACCGATCATCTCCAGCAGACGCAGGGAACTCTCCACGGTCTCGATCAGGCTCACATTGTGAATCTCCAGCAAAATTTTCTTCTCGTGCTTGCGGGCTTCCGCCGCACATTTTTTCAGCCAGTGGGCCGCCTTCTCATAATGGTAATCGGCAGCCAGGAAAGCGTTGGGCCCTCCCGGAAAAATCCGGATCATATCCGTTTCCAGATAATCCGCCCGCTCCAGCAAGCCGAGAAACTCGTCGTAAGCGGCTGCGCATTCGGGATCGCCCGATTCGGAAAACCGCCCCATGTAGCCGCCGAGCACGGGGATATCCAGCACATGCTCATCGGCGAGCCTGCGGATCTCTTTAACCCTCGGAAGAGAGGTCTGAGGCGAAAGATGGGGCTCCCGGCACGCGATTTCGATCCCGTCGAAACCGAGATTCGCCGTGATTTTCATCGCTTCCTGAATACTGTACTCCATGAGAGCCCCGCTAAATGCCGCGATTTTCATAAGGGAGCCGTCTCCTTTCACTTAATGCCCGAGGCACTGTGGTTCTGCACGAAATATTTTTCCGCGAACAGGAAAACAATCAGAATCGGCACGAGGCTTAGCAGAGCGGCCGCAACCATCAGCTGCTCGTTGCCGAACCACTGGCCCCCGAGGGAAAGAATCCCGATCGGAAGCGTAAACTTATCGTTCGAGGTCAAATAAATGACCGGCGTTAAAATTTCGTTCCATTTGCCCATAAACGTAAAGATCGCCAGCGTGGCCAGGGTCGGCCTCGCCATCGGCATGAAGATCCGCCAGTACACCTGGATCGGGTTGCAGCCCTCCAGCTTCGCGGACTCCTCGTACTCCTTCGGAATGTTCATGAACGCCTGCCTCATCAGGAAAATGCCGAACGGCTGCGCGAGCCATTCGATCACCCATAGAGGCGTCAATGTATCGAGCAGTTGCAGCTTATTGAAAATAATAAAATGCGGGATGATGATGACGACCGGCGGGATCATCATCGTTCCGAGCACCATGACGAACAGCGCGTTCTTAAGCGGAAACCGGAGTCTGGCGAATGCATAGCCGACCATGGAGCACGAGAGCAGCGCCCCTATCACCGACAGCAGGGCAACGGTAAAGCTGTTCAGCGTATACCCGCCGATATTGCCTAGCTTCAGCACCTCCGCATAATTCGACCATTGGAAAATTTCCGGTATCCATTTCGGAGGTACGGTTGTGTACTCTTTATACGTTTTGAGCGAGTTCATCAGGGCCGTCGCAAACGGGACGATCATCACCAGCGACGACAAAATAATGGCCGTGTAACGGAGAATCGTCGGCAGCCTTTTATGTTTCATACAGGGTTCTCCTTTCCGGCGGCGGAACCGCACCAGGGTCCATTCCGGAGGATACGGGTCAATCGTAGTGGACCCATTTTTTCTGCACCTTCATTTGAATCAGGGTAAGCGTGAACAGGATCATGAACAGCACCCAGGCGATAGCCGAGGCATAGCCCATCCGCATGAAGGTGAAGCCCTCGCGGTACAGATACAGCATCAGGACGAGGCTCGAATTGTTCGGACCGCCTGCGGAACTGATATCTCCGCCTCCCGTCAGGACGTACACCTGCTCGAAAGCCTGGAACGTGCTGATCGTGCTCAGAATGACGACCAGGAACGTGGTCGGGGAAATGAGCGGAAACGTAATCGACAGAAATTTACGCAGTGTACCCGCTCCGTCTATTTCAGCCGCCTCGTACAAATCCTGGGGCACGCTCTGCAGACCGGCCAGATAAATGACCATGATGTAGCCGATCCCCTTCCAGACGGCGATCAGAACCAGCAGCGGGATAACGAGCTTCCCGTCCTGCAGCCAGCGCTGCGGATCGAGACCCAGCGAAGCCAGAATCGAGTTGGCGAAGCCGAATCGGGGATTGAAGATGGCGTCAGACACATACAAAATGACCGTCCACGAAGAGATCACGGGGATGAAATGGGCCATCCGGAACAGCTTCAGCCCCTTGAGCTTCTGATTCAGCACGACGGCCAGGATCAGCGCCAGAATCGTCTGGGCCGGCACGAACAGAACCGCGAAATACAGCGTGTTCCACAGCGATTTCCAGAAGAGAGCGTCTCCGAACAGACGCCCGTAGTTGTCCAGTCCCGTCCATTTCGGAGGGTTCATCATGTCGTACTGCGAGAAGCTGAAATAGAGCGAAGCGATAAGAGGCCCGGCGACGAATACGATAAAGTGAAGCAGGTAAGGGGAGACGAGCAGCAGTCCCCACTTCCCCTCCTGATCAAGTTTTCCAAGCTTTCTTGCCGGGGTCTGAGCTTTCGCATAGGCTTTGCCGCTTACGGTATCGTTCATAGAAAGCCCGACCTCCCTTCCGTAAATTGCGGTTTACTTCTTATAAAAATCATCCAGCACCTTCTGCACCGCCTTGTCGGCATCCGCCAGGGCGGCGTCTATAGGGGCGTCTCCGAGGAAAGCCCGCTGCGCGTTCTCGTTGAACTTCCCGACCCACTCTTCCCATACGGCGTTGTTGTCGAGCGTCTTGGCGAAGTCCAGGCTCTCGAGGAACGCCTTGCGGTTAGCCGGCTTCTCGCCCGCTTTCAGGAATACGTCGGAATTCGCGACGGATTTCTTCACCGGAATCGCTTCGCCGAGCGCCGCCCATTCTTTCTGGACGTCGTCCTCCGTGGCCCAGTATTTGATCCATTCCCAGGCTGCCTGCGCCTTTGCGTCCGCCGACTTCTGGTTCACGACCCAGGAGTTCGCGATAACCGGTGACACCCGCTTGCCGTCGGGCCCTTTGGGCAGCAGCGTGACATCGTAGTTCAGCTTCGCTTCGTTGGCGGCCAGCACGCGGGCGTAGATGCCGATGCGCATCGCCGCGGAACCGCTCGGGAATACCGCCATGGAGCTCTGGAAGCTTTTCAGATCCACCGGATCGGTAATAATGCCCTTCTTCATGCCGTCCACCATCCACTCGAACGCCTGCTTGTTCTGCGGGGTGTTGATGATCGACTTCTGTGCCGTCTCGTCCAGAACGCCGCCCCCGTAGGATTTCATTACGGAGAACCAGCCTTCCGTAATGCTGAAGAAGGTCAGCCCGAACTGGTTGACGTTCTTCGGATCGAAGCCGGATTCGTCCGCCTTCTTGCCCTTGGCGTCAAGCGTAAGGAGGGCCGCATTCTTCTTCAAGTCTTCCCACGTCCAATTCTCATTGGGGTAGGCCACTCCGGCTTTGTCGAACAAGTCCTTGTTGTAGAAAAGCGCTCCCACCTGAATGCCCTGCGGCACGGCCCAGTACTTCCCTTTGGCGTCTTTGTTGAAATCCAGCCCGTAGTAGTCGTCCTTCTTCAAATCTTTGCCGATCCATTCGGTGAGGTCTTTAACCGCGCCCCGCTCGGCGTATTTCATGACATAGACTCCGTCCGAGAGCCACACGTCCGGGGCCTGGCCGGCCGCGATCTGCGTATCGAGTTTCTGGTAAAACTGCCCGTAAGGCGCACTCTGGGTGTTCACTTTGATGTCCGGGTGCTTCTTCATAAACTTATCGATCAGTTCTTTCATCTTCGCATCCGACTTCCCGTCGGAATAATAACCGAGCAGAATTTCGACCGGCTTGCCGCCGTTGTCTTTGGAATCGCCGCCCGTTCCCGTCGTTTCCGCCGTCCCTTTCGAGCAGCCGGCACCTACTACAGCCAGTGTCAATGCCGATAGAAGCACGGTCGTCCAAGTCTTTCTTCTCATCTCTCGTTCAGCCCCTTGTCTCTTCAAAATGAGGTTGTTCGTTTGGTGGTTGACCACCGTCATGCGACGCCAAGCATCGCCCGCCGGGAGCCGCGCGCGGCGTGTCATCCGCGCGTTGAAAGCATGTCTTATAAAGTCCGCCGTCCTCGCGGATGCGGTTCGCGGTACGCCGGTTCGACCGGCCTTCGGTTCCGGCCGGCCGCCGCGGAATGCCGCAGCGCGCGCCTGCGATTCGCGCACGCCGCTTAACGCCGGAAGCCCGGAATGTCCGCCCCTACTCCCCCGCGCCGCCCCAGACGGCCGAAGCTTCACGCGGCTTATCGTAGGCATGCGCCCAGTAATAGCCGCCCGCCATCACCCGCCGGGGCGCGAAGCCGATCTCGCCGGACGCGGCCTGGACAAGCTCCGACACCGCGGTGAAAGTCCCGTCGCCAGCGGACCGGCCGTCCACGTACTTGCCGCCCATCCGCGTGAATCGCCCGTGGACCGCGGCCGCGACGGGTTCGCCCGTCCGCATGTCCGCCGTCTTCAGCCGGACCGTGGCTTTCGTGCCGTCGTATGTCACCTGCATGCCATCCACGATCATCGGCTTCAGGCCGGTGACGCCCGTCTTCGCGGATACTTCCGGCGAGGCCGGACCTTCGTTCCCCGACACGTCGACCGCCGCTACACGGTAGTAGTACACCGTGTCCGGCAGGAGACCGTCGTCCTTGAACGTCAGCCCGCGCGCGGTGCCGGCCAGCAGCTCCTCCGCAGGCTTGAATCCCCGGACCGTGCTCCGGTAGATCTTGTAGCCCTCGACTTCCATGTTATCGGAAGCCCGGCCGTAGGCCAGATCGATCCGCTGGTAGTCGAAAGCGGCCGCTTGGGGCTTGCCTTTCACTCCCGAAGGAGGCCGGTTGTCGGCAGGCGGCTGCCAGAAGCGGGCGCCGGGGCCCCAGGCGGAAGGCAGCGCGCGCAGCGTATCGTAGTGATGCAGCGCGATTCCGCCGAATGCGGCGTTCCCCTCGAACGCGGCGTACACTTTATCCAGCTCCCGCTCCATATAGGAGCGCCCTTCCTCGCTGAAGGAGATCGTTTCCGGATCGCCTCCGTCCGCGATATCTTTGGTCTCTACGCCGAGGATGACGGAGTTCGGCTTCCCGATTTTATTGGCATAGTCAATCTCTCCCTGCGCCTGCTGGATGATGCCGACGCTGCCCTCGGCCTGATCCCGGTAATCCATGATGGCGATATAGTCCGCCGTATCCTGGATATGCTCGGACAGCCATTTCGTCGAGCCGTTCCACGTAATGCTTTTCGCCGTATCCGACGAATCGTACCATCTCGGTATAGCGGGACCGACCGGCAGAGCCAGGCCCGACGCCTCTTTGCGCTCCATCAGCGCGGCAAGCATATCGAGGTATTGAATCTGAACGTCCGGGTAGCCCGTTTTAAAATCCGGCAGCGAATACGGCTCCGTGTCCACGTTCACTCCGTCAAACTGTTCCGCAGACTCGGAAGCCAGGTTATAATTCAGCACTTTCTCGAATTCCCGGAGCGCGTCTTCCCTATATCTCGGATAAGTTCCGAAGTACGGCGGAACCGTGCCTCCCGCTATCAGCGCCTGCACGCGGTAGCCTTGGGCATGAGCCCATCGCACGAAATCCCGCACCTTGGGCCTCTCGTCCTCCAGCATGTCCGTGCCTCCTAATTTGTCGACCCCGAGATAAAGCGTCGTAACGGGGTCCTGCCCGAACGTCTTCGTATCCTTCGCCATCGCATCAAGCACTTGGCGGGAACCCGGCGTCCGGATGAGGTTGTAGGACGCGTTCTCCCAGATCCACATGGAGCGGTCCTGGCGGGGCAGCACGGTGACCGGCTTCGTCCCTTCCCCTCCGCCCGTCTGAACGTAGGTCGTCAGGCTCCGGCCCGTATGGCCGCGGACGTCCGTTGCCCGAGCCTCGATGCTGTTCGTGCGGCTCCCCGCTTTCTTCGTGTCCCATTTGTAGATATAGCCGCTTCCCTTCTTCTCGGCCCGCTTCCAGTCCCCCCCGTTTATGCGAACCTCCACGGATTTAACCGGACTCGCGCCGTACACATTCACTGCTACGTCGGCACTGCCGCTCACCTTGTCACGATCCGCAGGGCTCAAGATCGTTACCTGCGGGACGCCTGCGGCCGGATTATGCACCGTCAGCCGGGTGAAGGCCGACCAGGCGTTGTACCGGGTCGCATTATCCTTCGCCCTGGCGATCAGCTCGACTTCCCCGTCGTATGCGGTCGTATCCAGGTCATAATACCAGGTACCCGCATCGTCTCCGTCGGGGTCGTCCATGTGCGCATCCGCCACTTTTTGCCCGTTGATCACCAGTTCGACCTCGTAAGCTCCCGCATAAGAGCCGCCGATTCTTACCGTACCGACCTCCAGCCGGCCTCCGTCCCTGTGGGAATCGATCGTCAGCAGGGAAGCCGCATTCCCCCTGGACACCGGAAACGTCATTAAACCAAGCAGAAGAACCAGTGCGATAAGAGAACCTTTTTTCCAGCCGTTCCATACGGATGTCACGGGATCAACCTCCTTGTCGGATTCATGTTCGTTTTACGGCCCCGGCAGGCGTCTATCTTATTTTGCGCTTACCGACAGGCGCTTTTTTAACGGGCTCATAAAAATAAAGCGTTTTCAATGTGTAGTTGTAGTATACGAGATGAAAAAGCGGCCCCGCATGGTTTTTTATTTACAATTGGTGTTTTTTTGCTACACTATTTTTAACTTGGACAATGAAAAACGGAAAAGGGGTGTGACGATGAGGACCCGGAATTCCCAACGCAAAATCATTTCGATCCACCGGCGGCTGTTTATTCTGATCATTTTCTTCATCGCTCTGCCCGTCTTGGTGATGGGCTGGCTCTGGTACGAATCCTCCACCCGCACGATCGAGCAGTCCGCCATCGAAACGAACCGGCGCTTTATCGAACAAACCGGTAAAAACCTGGACTTGTATATCAAGAACCTGGAAAACTCCACCTACCCCATCGTAACCAGTCCCTTGACCCAGCAGTTTCTGGCGCCAGCTCTGCCCTCCGCTTACCCGTATTACCAGCTTACGGAAAAAGTCGAAAACGATCTGTTCGCGCAAATGATCTACGGACGCTCCGATATTGTCGGCATTTCCCTGGTCGGAAAAAACAGCCTGCAGATCAACGATTTCAGCGAGGCGAAAGAAATTCTGGATATGAACACGATCCGCAGCCGCAATGCGGACCTGCTGAAAAGGCTGGACACCCTCGGCAATTTCGAGATCCTCGGTTTAAACCGGGTCGGCTCCAGCCCCGTTCTGACCGTTGCGCGCAAGCTGCACAGCAGCTCGACCTATTTGTACGAGGGACTTCTGATCGTCGACCTTAATCTGGAGCAGATCGAAAATATATGCAAAGACGAATCGCAGGGAAGCTTCAGCGCCTGGATCTCCTCCGCAGACGGAGAGCTTGTCTACCATCCGGACGCCTGGAAAATCGGCACGCGCATTTCCGGGGAGCAGCTGCTTCGGTTTCAGGGAGGGGAACACGCCTCCGCTTCCTTTTCCTTCCGGACGGATACGCCTCAGGGAGAGGAACTCGTCATTTATGAAACCTCCCGGGTGACCGATTGGATCGTCGGGGCCAACATTCCGATGGAGACCATTATCGGGAATCTGATCCGCCTGCGGAACATCTCTCTTGCGGCTGCGCTGCTGCTGTTCATGATTGCGCTTTCAATCGTGGGCGGCTACTCGCTCTCCATCACACGCTCCCTGACTTATTTGCAGCGATTGATGGCAAAGGTCGAGAACGGCGATTTTAATGTCCGGCTTACCTCCACGCGGGAGCGCAAAGACGAGATCGGACTTGTGTTCCGCAGCTTTTCCAAGATGGTCAGTGAGCTGAACCGGCTTGTGAGGGAGGTTCATTCTTCCAAGCTGAAAGAGCAGGAGCTTATTATCAAGCAGAAGGAATCGGCCCTGCAATCCATGCAAGCGCATATCAACCCTCATTTTCTGTATAATTCGCTGGAAATCATCAATTCTCATGCGATCCTCGAAAATAACCGCAGCATCAGCAAAATGACGGCGGCTCTGGCGCATATTTTCCGCTACAACACGGGAAACGCCGGACCTCTCGTATCGCTCGGCGAGGAAACGGCGCATATCCGCTCCTATCTGGAGATCCAGACTTCCCGCTTCCGCAATCTCCAGGTGGAGATTGACGTCGAGGAACCGTGGGTCCGTACCGTCCCGGCCGTCCGGCTGACGCTGCAGCCCCTGGTGGAAAACGCGTTTATTCACGGCTACCGCGACAAAAAGCCTACGTATATCGGCATTGTCGGCAAGCCCCGCGAAACGTACTACGCCGTCGAAATATCCGACCACGGCAGGGGCATGAGCGCGGAGGCCGCGGGGAGGCTGACCTCGCTGCTTGCCGGTGTCACCGGGGAAGGGCCGACGTACCCGGAATCGGGCGGCGCTGCTCCGGTTGGCCCGCGCGAAGCTCCGGCGGCCGCTCCCGGCCATGCCTCTGAGGCAGCCCGGGAAGCGGCAGCGTCTTCCGCTGGCCGGGCAGCGGGGGAAGCTGCCGGGAACGGCTCCGGAGCAGCCCCCGCACCCGTGAACGATCCGGATGCGCCGCAGAGACCTATCGCCGGGAACGACCCGGCTTCGGAGACCTTGAGCGGCCCGGGGACGCCGCAGCAGCCTGCCGCCGGAAGGACATGGCCGGAGGCAGCCGGGACGCAGCCGGACGACGGGGCGCCCCAAGGCGGAATCGGCCTGCTCAATGTGCATCAGCGCATCCGGCTTACGTTCGGGAAGGAGTACGGAGTCTTCCTCCTCTCTTCCTCTCCCGGCGCCGGAACCTGTTTCGAGATCCGCCTGCCGTATACCAACTAAATCAAGGAGGTCTTGCCATGTATCGGATGATGATTGTCGACGACGAATACATGATCCATTTGAGCGTCCGCAAAATGGTGGAAACGTCCGGACTGGACATTATCATCGCGGGCGAAGCGGAAGACGGAGAGGAAGCGCTCCGGCTGCTCGGGAGCTGTTCCCCGGACATCGTCCTGACGGATATCCGCATGCCCGAACTGGACGGGCTCTCCTTCATCGAAGCGGCGAAAAAACGGAATGAACGGACCCAGTTCATTATTTTGTCGGGCTACAGCGATTTCGAGTACGCCCGGCAGGCAATCCGCTTCGGCGTTTCGGATTTTCTGCTGAAGCCCGTCGATCCCGACCAGTTCCGCGAAGCGCTCGGACGGGTGTACGATCAGCTCGCGAGCAGCGAGACGAAGCTGTCCCGCCAGCATGAATGGCTGCTGACGCTGCAGGGGCTGAGCGAGGAACTGCTGGAGCAGATCTGGGCCGCCTGCGAGGACAAAGCGCAGCTTCTGGCCGGGGAGGCGCTCCGGCATTACATGAGCTCGGGCCCGGCCGAGCTCAGCCCCCCGCAGTTTGCCCACCATTTCACGGGCATGTTGGAGACGGAGCTGGGCAAACGGGATTTCCGGTTTGCCCGCCCTTACGCAGACCGTGAATGGCCGGGCCGTGCGGCGGATCTCGGAGAGGCCCTGCGCGATGTCTTGAGCGCCATGATCCGTGAAATCAAAGGGACCCGCAACCTCGGGTCCCGGCAGAACATCCACAGGGCGATGCAGTACATGCAGGAGCACTTTGCCCGCGAAGATCTCTCGCTGAGCGAGGTGGCGGAGGCCATCGGCATGTCCGATGCGTATTTGAGCCGCACGTTCAAGGAGGAGACGAACGTGAACTTCGTGAAATACCTCATCCGGCTGCGGATGGAGAAAGCCAGGGACCTTCTGGAGCATACGGATTGTCCGACGACGGATGCCGCGTACCAGGTCGGCTTCTCCGACTACTCCCATTTCAGCAAAACGTTCAAAAAAACGTACGGGCTTACGCCTTCCGAGCTTAGGAAACAAAGCCGGCAGCATCCGAACGGATAGTCCCGCATAAACAGAAGCCGCAAACGGACCCCACCGCTTGCGGTTTTTTTGCATGGTAATCAAGTGGGAACATCCAAAGGGGACGACCCATTTCCTGGTAATTTGATTACATTTTCTGGTATCTTGATTATAACTTTTTAATTAATTTCATGAAATTATTTACATTTTTACTAGAAGTGTTAAGCTTTTTTTGAAAGAACCCATAAAACTATAAAGGATGTGTGCCGTTTGAAGAAAATGAAGACCGCCCTCGCTTCCAGTCTCACTCTGCTGTCCCTTGTAGTCTCTCTCGCCCCTGTGTCCGCTTCGTCAAACCGGGACCTGGAGAAAGAAGTCGCCGCCGGAATTACCGGTCAGGAGCGTCAGATCATGATCGACGTCATGAAGAACCTTCCCAAAGAAGAGCGCGAAAATGTTATTTACATCGACGACAACGGGCAAATTCATGCAAACAAGACAGAGTTGAAAGATGTCTTCGGCAAAGTAACGGTATCCGAAGAGAATACCATAGCCGGCAGCAACAATGAAACCTTCACCCTGCCGAAAAGCACCGACTCGCCGACACTGAACAAGAGCGCTTCCGTTACCCCGCTGGCGGGTTATGCCTGCGGAGAAGCGGGCGGCCCGTACAGACGCGTTTTCTCGAATCCCGGTTATTCCTGGTGGTCCGGCAATGTATACCTGCCCTCCAGCGCCAACAATGAAGTCTACGTGAACAACGCTTCTTCCAACGATACTCCTTACATTTATACGGGTGGACACGCCAGCAGCGGAGCCTCCGAAGTCGATGCCGGATTCCAGTACAGCAAAACTTACAACAACTGGGCCCACTCGATCTTTACCGGCGGTGTCTACTACCATAACAACTCGTTCCGCTTCAAGGCCGGACAAAATCTTACGTTTAAATTCTACGTACCGGCAGACGGACAAGTCGCTCTATATGCCGCAGGTATCCGGTATGACACGAATACGGCGGACAACTACACCGTTGTAACCAATGTGGCCGGCTGGAAAAAAAGCGGTGCCGGCAACGAGCTCAAACGGATCACGGCCATCGCGAGCAATGCCCCTAAGCCTTACAGCACCGGTACCTACCTGAAAAACGTCAAATGGTCGAATTCCATGATCGGCACCAGCTCGACCAGCAATCATCAATGGCTCGCGTCAGATACGGGCGGCTACTGCACCTATCCGAACTCCACCCAGGTCAGCGTGAACTATGTCAACGCGGGTGAGGAGACAGTCAGCATCAACATGAACTAGCCGGGGCTGCTTTCGATTCCATTCGTTCCCGCACTATTTCCATAAACTAATCCCTTCAAACGGGGCTCAAGAAAGATACCAGCCCTCTGTACGAAACCGCAAAAGGTATATCCCCCATGGAGGAGGATATACCTTTTTGCCAGTTGGTTTTCCGAGCAGAAGAAAAATTATTTCTCTATTTGAGACCATCACGCGTATCCCCGTAGAATACCGCCCACCTTATTGCCATATAGTGTAAACGCAACCTGATTTTAAATCCCACTAAAAACAGAGGAGATGAGTTGATGAGAGTAAAAAAATGGGTGCTTGGTTTAATGACAGCCGCCCTGCTGTCGTTAACGCTGTTAATCAGCGGAGCAGCCGCAGCGCCGGTAACGAGTGTACACAGTATCTGGTCTACGAAACCTATTCAGGTCATAGACAATGGTACGGCTTACAAAGCTAAAGCGGGGAACGTCATCATCAGTTGGACGAATGAACCCCTGTCCTCGGGTGACAGCGGTTTCTTCAACGCTATCGTTCAAGCCAACGGCAGCCAGTATGAGTTCCGGCTCGTGTCGTTCGGCTCCAGCACAAACGATGAGATTGTAGGCAAATTCGACATTTACAAAAATTCCACCCTAGTCGCCTCTGTGGCCGGAACCGCTTACGGATTGAGCCAGCCGGTCGGAAACTATTTCAAGTTCTACGACACGACCCAGCAGTGGCATGTCTCGGCTTATATTACGAGCCGGTTCGATTATTAAAATCCCGGTGAGAAAGGGGGCTGTGTAAACCCCGAGCTCCGTCACCGGAACAAGGGCTGCCGTGTAAAAAGGTACATTTCCCTTCGTTTAAAGGGAGATGTACCTTTTTTAAATCGCGACATCCTGATAACCGACTTCCGTTACTTGTTCATTTAACAAACGGAGCCTTCAAATTCCCTCATTTTATCCATTTTAATTCTATCCGTTTCATCTTGTGGAACAGCATTCAAGTATTTACTTTCCCAATATTCTAACCTGTCTGACGGGCCGAAATTGGATTCTCCCCATTTGGTATAATCGTATTCTATATTCAGTTTGCCCTCGGAAGTGAGTTTCATGGTTATTGAGAACCACGGTTCTTGTCCATCTTCTAAAAATATATTTTTCAGATCATTGGTAACTTTAAATAGCCTTCTCATCGTTTTTTTATAGATCTCTGAATCAACATTGTATTTCTTTAAAATATCTCGACAATAAACATACCCATGCTTATTTATTGGTTTGAAGAAAAAGAAAACCCCTCCTTCTCCATTTTCTACCTCACCATTAAAATAAAAATCTTCCCAGTCTTCCGGTATCAATTGATTGATTGTTTCTGCTATCTCTCTATATAAATCATTCATCTGTTGTTTCCTACTAACCTCCCGGATGCCATTTGCCCAATCAACAGCGTTTCTCTCATCCTATAAATAATACTGTACATATCTTTCTTTCGAAGGAATTCTTTCATCATACAGCAGATCTACTTGCAGCAATTTTGTTTTATTTTCTAGCTTGGCAATGAAAAGCGCATAAAAGTCACCAGAGGTCGGATAGGAAAATAACCCGTATCCCCTTTTCGATATAATTTTATTAGCTTCCTTTATCTTGTCAGGTAACAATTCATATTCAAACTCTCCAAGCTCCTCAAGTTCTTCTTGTAAAGCTAATTCAATGTTACGAGCAAATTCATAATCTAAAATATAATTCACGATCTCGCGATCATCCTCGCCTTTATAATCAACATAGAGAAATTTCTTCGTAGACAGCCCATAATTTAATATACACTCGTGTACATCGAATGCTTCCGGGTCGCCTAAAATCGCTTCTACATCTTTCCTATCATCAAATATAAGCCGCACGATATCTTTATCTGACATGCTAATTTCCTCCGTAAAAATTATTAGAACAATTCCCCGTGTTTATTGGGAATATATTCGGGATAGTTCTTGCGATAGAAGTTATCGATAAGACGTAGTAAAGGGGCCCATTCGGATAAGGTTCGGGATCTTGAACAGCCATTTTTGCTTCCGGCGTATTCATTAACAGATTGTCAAAATGCTCGGGGACCGGTAAGCCCATCTTATTTCTTACAAATATAAGGAACAAAATTTCATATGGGTAGAACTGTTTCCTCAACCACACCTGCAATTCTCCCTCTCACCTTGCTTTTTGCTTACTTAAATTGGATTATCCGGGAATTCCTCGGAGTACTTAGTTATTAGATTTTGTAGAGCTATATCTTGAGGAATTTCGTTTAAGTACTTGTATTGCCAGATAATAAGTTGGTCACTAAAACTATAATTGGTAGCAAACCATTTTGTATAATCAAAGTGAACTTTAAATTTACCTGTTCTTTCTAAACTTAAAGTGAAAGAATACCATAATTCCTGTCCTTCATCTTTAAATATTTCTCTCACTTTTTCTGATAATGACAGAAGTTTTCTTTTATTTAATTTGAATTCCCTCTCGTTAACTTGATATTTAAAAGGAATCTCAAGACTGTATTCATACCTTTCCGGGCTCGTTTCTGGCTGGTAGAAAAAATACGTACCTCCACCATCATCAGAAATTTGAGCATAAAAATAAAACTTCCCCCAACTTTCCGGTATCATTTCATTGACTGTTTCAGCTATCTGCCGATATAAATCATTTAGTATTTTCTCCAATTATTTCAGCCTCCCGATTGATTTTTTATCGTTTTCTCAAAAATTCCTTTGCCTTTAATTTACGCACGCTTCTCGCTCCAACCTATCTATGAATTGAAGTACTTACCACCATTAGGAGTTGTAATATTGTGAATACCCTAGGACACTAACTGCATTTTCCCCGGTACTTCAGTGTGATGCCATGTATACATTCCGTTGTCAACCATTTTCATTCATCAAATTTCTTATTACCTGACAAGAAATCATCAACGTTTTTTAAATAAGCTGGTTTAGTACCACTGTTACCTTGTCCCATCCCCTAAGTTGTAAAGCTATATTAGACAACAAAAAAGCAGTAACTGGGTTACCAATTACCGCATAGCGATGCCAAACAATTGGTGTACTATATTATCACAATTATTTTATTTTCAACGATGGTTCTAAAATTCGAATAATTTCTCATCATATTATTACCGTATGCACTTACAGCCTTATTGCCATTTATCATACTCTCATAATTTTCTTTAAACTCTTTTTTTATCGATTCGTCTAAACTAGCATAGTATCTTTTAGTGGCTTCTTCGGCTAACTTACGTGAACCATACGTTAAGATAAAACTAATATCAACCACATAACCATTCGGAGGATAAAATCCTCTCACAGCAACTTGTTTAACAAAGTTATCCAGATCATTCATACAGCATTCTACAATCGGTATTAATACACTATCTAACCAAGTAGTGAATTCTTTAACGGTACGTTCCCAATTTTCCTCATTTGCGATATTCCAATATAATTGACCACTCGGAACATTGCATTGACGGGTATTAATATGAAATATTTTGTCTTTCGATTTTAATGGGATAATTGCACATTCACCATAAAATGCTACATTTGTATCAGATATATTATTCCAACTTGTATAAAAAAACACCTTGTGCATGAAATTCTTATCTTTTTTCGTCATCCAATGACCTGACTTAGAATATTTCCATCCACTGGCCGTATACTTTTCAGATATTAAACTGCATACGTTATCAAACGCTTCGTTTGCTTTCATATTTACACCTCAGTCTAAATAGTCTGCATTCATTAAAAAGGGGCAATCATGATAATATACGACCATAATCAATCTGTTCGATGCAACGAAATAGCGTTATTTAACGCTCCACCAAACAGTAGCCCCTTCAAAAACTTCTTACCTGTTCGCTGAAGACTAGGTGGAAACAAAGAAAAAACAGGTCAATCATAGTAGCAACTCACCATAACCGACCTGTATATTTTTAATGAAGAGATTACTGGTAAGAATTTATTACACGTATTCGTTCAGAGATTATTGCCGACGCATGAGCAACCCTCTCCGAACCTAATTTTCGAGATAAATGCTTTACGAAATCATGAATACCTCGATTCTCAAGCGTGACTGTTATAGACTTTTTGTTCGATCTGATAACAATGGCTCCACCGTAAAGCGTAGTGCTCTCAACTCTAGTAATATCGGCAAAACGTATTGTTTTCTTTCCATACCATTTGTACGTACGAATTGCCTCTTCATTTATAACCATCTTAGAGATGGCCGCTCCAATCGAACAGAATCCAAGAATCAGCGCAAACATTCCACATGCGGCAACTGCTTCTTCTTTTATCTTGGAGTCAAAAAGTAATACAACTGTAACGGCAACAAAGACTAAAGCTAATAGAAAGACTCCCCATTTGATAAACCAGTGAGGGGAAATCACCATCTCCCCATTTTGATTGATTTTGGCCGGTTTTAGGCAGGACGCCCACATTCTTATTTTCATCTTATGTGAAAGTTTCTGAACCAAATTGTGTTCCAATATGATTTCTCCATTTCAAAAATTGTTGATTGGATAGCATTACTGTGTGTACAGACAAAATGAGGAAATCTTTATATGGGTTTTACGTCGGTTAGATGTGTTACTGGTTGAATGATGGGTTCATTCGACACTGGGTAGCACCTCAATTTCTAAGTTACAGAATTTTGGATAATTTTGTACCATCGAACTTATTTCCCCACCCATTTTCTACGCTTGGCAATGGATATTTGTTATTTAATATTAAATTTATAAGTCTCTCCAAAGATTTCAAGCTACTTTCACCATACCCACTAACCGTACCGTATGCGTGGCTAGCACCAAGCTCATGAATACCATACAGTAATGAGTTAATGGATTCATCAATATCTTGATACAATTTGTACAAGTGCAGAAATTCCTCTTTGCCCAATCGTTCAAACTCATGCTTTTCATATGTTTTAAACTCTAGCAAATTCTCAGGAATTAATTCATTTGCAATTGTATGAGATTCTTCTAAGTTGTTGGAATTAGTGAATTCCCATAAGTAGTTCAAAACTATCTTCCAATCATTGAGATTATATTTTAAAGCTAGAAGGGCATTCTCAAAACAGCTAACTCCATATAGCCGATCATTTGCACAATTGCTTTGACTTCTTCAGGACTCAGAATGGATTGAAGGACGGATGGGATCGTGATACAATTTTTCATGAGATCGTCTCCTTCTTGAATCGGTTTGGTGGTACAAACGATTCTACAGAAAAGGCGATCTTTTTTCTACCATTGAATGGATAATCAACAGACCTGATTGCACATTATACTCCATGATGGCACAACCATCATTAGTCTGTACTTTTTAACAGCCTATTTTAAATAGCGACATCTTGATAACCTACTTCATCTACCATTTCATTTATAAGACGAATTCCTAAACCATTTTCCTCATCCCATGAACAATCAAACGAGATCCCTACATCACGTCCATCGCGAAGGAAATCATACGGAACAGAAATACCTACTAATGTTATATGTTCTATTAATTGATCAACTGTTTTAATTAATGGGTAGTCTTCATTAAATGCAACATCATAACCAAGCTCATGCCTTTTTTGTTTATAATAATTTAAAATTGATTGTAATATGTTATGTTGGATTTTCTCCCAATTATTCATTAACGAATTGTATGCCACATATTGACCTTCATCAAATTTACCATCATCTTCTCCTCCAATTAATAATGCTATCTCCGTGTCCTTTCCTAAAAACTCTATGGTTCTGTATCCTACCCATGTATACTGATAATCAAGTTCTCCAAAAACTTTATCATTTATTGTCATTTTATAATCTCCTTATTATTTATTTGCAAACCCTCCAGGTTCAAAAGCTCCTGCGTTTATTTCACCAACTCCACCAAGGTGTCCAAATTGGGCGTTTATTTCTGTTGGCACAAGTTGCATAGTAGCTCCATCATTTAACTCATGCCATGTTAATTTATTTTGTACTCGGTATTTTTCTATATCTTTTGCCGTAATTCCACCAGATTCCATTCCAAATTGGTGTGCCAATTCTGATGAATTATTAAGCTGATCTGCTAACCTTTCATTTGCTTGCTTAAAATTATAATCTCTAGCAGCATTTCCTTTAGTCCCTTTTCCACCTAGCATATAATCGATTTCCAACTGTGCCTTTGCTACAGGTGAAAAATCAGGCACTCCATTTTTATACTCAATTCCATTAATACCAGCTTCATTCAAAATTTTCTGTAACTTAGGATCTGGTGGTGGTTTTAGGGTACATAAAGACTCACCTCTAGCCCCTTCAAAAACGACCTTTGAATTCGTTTCTGCGGGTGTTTGCTTAAATCTTGATTCATATGTACTGGCAAATTCCTCTTGCTTGAAGGCTGGCGGAATATCAGCAACTCTATTACCCGTCCCCCCAGTTCCCCCGCCGCCAACCGCACGAGTCACAGCCTTAGAAGAACTTTGTAGGACGTTCGCAGTGTTTGTAGTGGATTTACCAAAATGATTGCCTATTTGATTGGCAGGCAACGGTGGTCCATCAAAAGCGAATTCGTAACCGAACCTTGGCATCTGGACGCTATTCTGAATTTTCTGGCCCAGTTCTTTGCCCATTTGGCCTAAATCGGAAATGTCCTTGGTTAATCTGTTTACGGATTTATTCAGTGTTCCGGTTACCGCCCCCGCTATACTTTGAGCAAATTGCTGGGTTTCCTTCATGTAGCCCTTGCCCAAACTCGTACCCCAATCATTTAAATTCCCTACAAATTTTCCAAAACCTTCTCCTATTTTGCCAAATCCGTCCGCTATCCACTTAGGGGCTATTTTAGTGGCTCCCTGTGAGATATATTCGCCTATCGTCTTCTGGGCTATCTTAGCATCCAACAGACCTGCCGTTCCAAACCCGACCCCTGCAGTGAACAGCACTTGTCCCCAGCTGAATCCCGGATCGCTGTCCGTAAGTTGACTGACGATACTTTCGGCGGCGCCTGAGACGCCCCCAACAACCATCTTGCCCAGTATCGGGGCGCCTGCGCCCAACGGTCCGAAAACGGCTCCGGATACGGCTCCAATAACGGATTCTCGGAAAGCATCCGCCGCATAATCTCCAAAGTCACTGACTTCCCCGCGCGAGATATCCGAGATGGCCTTTGCCGCCACTGCCGCTGTTCCGGCCGCCGCCGCTCCGGCAGCCACGGCGGCAATGACAACGGTACCTGCCCCTAATGTCGCTACCGTTACGGCCGCTACAACAGCTACGACCGCTACAATGGCTAGGGCGCCGACAACATTTCCAAGCAGCTTCCCCCAACTGAACTTCTTCTCCGGCGGCGGTTCAGGCGGAGGTGGCGGCGTCCCCTTCTGCGGCTCATCGTTGTACGGCGAGTACGAAGTCTGGTCCCTTCCCTCCGCAAGTACGTTCTCGCTGAGGAAGTGGTACTCGCCTTCAATGGCAAACCCGCTCTGCGCCGCCAGCTTCTTCGCCATCAACTGGCTCGTCGCCTTGATCACGATCCGTTTGGGCGTATACAGCGAGATGTCCTCTCCGGCATTCAGCGTCAGCTTCTTGTGGCTCGTAATGGTGACGCCGCTCGCATCGTCGAAGCTCAGCTTCAGCGGCTCTTTGCTGCCGCCCGCCACGTTGACGGCCGTCGGCGTCAGCTCGACTTCGCTTCCGTGCTCCGTGCCGAAATACCGGTTGCTCGGATTGCCCGTCTTGGCGCAGCTGTCTCCGTTCTTGCGCACGCAGTCGAGCACCTTCGCATTGCCGCAGCTGTCGTCGGGCAAATACAGGCTCGCATCGGTGCCGGCCTTTGGCATGCAGTACATCGCATTGCCTGTCGGCGGCGCAAAAGCGAACCAGTGCGCCGAGGCTTTCGGCTGCTCCTTGTCGATCGTCAGGTGAAGCTTGACGAGCTCCCCTTTCACGTCGAGCACCTTGCCTTCCAGAGAGATACCGGTCAGCTTGTCGTTATGCAGGCTCGGCTGGTACATGCCCTCCAGACGCGAAAGGCGGTACGTGTATTTCAACTGTCCCGCTTCCATTCGGCCGGCTGCCTCACTGACTCGCATCGGCTTGTCCTTGAAGCGAAGCTCTTCCCCGATGGCATAGCGGCTGCCGTTTTCGAACTCATAGCCGAAAAAATCCGTATCGTGCAGCCCCGCTCCGCTGCCGCCCGCTTTCTGATACGCCAGCAAATCCTTAAAGGCTTTATAGGATGTATCGGAAGGCAGCGTACGGCTTTTGAGCTTCGGGATACCGAAACTGAATTTGGGCTGCACACTCCAGATGTCGCTGATAAGCACCGTGTGAAAACGGCTCGCCAGCCGCTTAAGCAGCTCCCAGTCCGTTTCATCATACTGGATAACCGGAGCGCCGATAGGCACGCCTGCGCCCGCTTCGCAAATGACATCGTGGCCGGGATAATCCGCCAGGATGGCGGCAATCAGAGCGGGATAATCCATATCCGCCTGCTGAAAAGAACGCCGTTTCCTGCGGACATCCAGCAGATAGCTGCCGGCCATCGCCTCGATTTCAAGGGTGTACACACCCTGGGTAAACGTGGCCTCAACGTCCGTGATTAAACCTTTGAAGATAGGCTCTTCCCCATCTTCGCCGTTTTCAACTACTTGTATTTCATCCTTTAAGGAAGCTTCGAGTACCGCGCCGACATGATCCGCATCATCCACGATGCCGCGCAGTTTCATCCGCCCATGCTCGCCCGGCTTCCAGGTAATCTCCACATGATCAATCCGCTTCATCCGGTAGGGAGATGTTACTCTGATTTGGTCGTACCCTATCATACTCCGTCAGCCTCCGATCGGATTAATTGTCATGCTGTCCGTCGTTTAAGAATTTAATGACCCCCTGCAACTCGCAGTGCAGCTCGGAATCTGTCGTTAAGGCCGGTTTGCCGGCCACCTTTGTAGTTTCTTTGGAATGGGTCCATTTGGCCAAAATAGACGGCAGACACGGTTTCCCGGAAATGGTCTCCCCGCTCTCGCTGATCAAATAAATCGTTTCCCCGCTCTGATTGAGCGGACTTATACAAATGCCGAAATGGGAAATATTATCCGGCTTATAGTCCTCTTCATTCATCATAGGTTTCTCGTTCACGTAAGAGCCGTGGCTGTTAGGCAGATTGATGTGCCTTTTATGGGTTCCGCACTGGCATTGAATGTACGCTCCCCTGACCACATACCGGGGTCCTGTCATGACGTGCCGCCTCCTCGGTCAAATGATTTATAACCGTTCTATCTGTTGCTTTTGCTTGGCTAAGGCCTCTACAGCCGCCCCGGCCCGTTCCCTGCCGAGCTTCTCGCTCAGCTTGTCCACAAATTCCGCGGATCCCACGCTCATTAGGGGAACCTTGACGGCTTGGCGCGTCCCCTGCAGAATAAACCGGCCGCCGAAAAAACGGGAGAAATCGACCTTCTCAATATCCGAAAAGGAGATCGTTTTACTTGCAAACCAAATATGAGAACGTACTTCATGATCGGTCACGATCGTTTTAGACAACAGCAGGAAAATAGAAAGGAATCCGAGAACGAACGCACACGCCCCGATAATCGCTATGAACTGCCCGCTCTCTTCCACATCCATCTCCATAGACGGCACCAGAAGCAGAGCACTTACCGCACATAAGAAACCAACGATCACCAGCCAGCGAAACGTTCCCAATCTGACCAGTTTCAGGTCTCCTGCGGAATTTCTTTTCGCGGGTCCGAACATGGGATTGAGCATTTTTTCTGTCATTTTTCTTACAATTGAGATATACATGGTCCCAAATAATCCCTCTTTCTATGAATAATTTTCGGTTATCCCAAGTTTTCCGTATCTTCTTCAACCGCCGCGCGCTCCAGCCGGATTCCGGCGAAATCTCTTCGCAGCAGGCTTTCGGCGACATCCAGACGGACGATGATCAGCGGCTTGGCGCTTTCTTTGATCTTGAAAATTTTGCGTCCCGCCAGCTTGCTTCTCTGAAGGACCAGCTTTTTGACCACGGTTCCGTCCCGGTTGAGCTCGCTGGAGGGGCTCAATACCTCCGCCTCTTCAAAAAGAGGCAGATAGTAATTGCTCTGCTTCCGCTGGACTCTGTCCATCAGGGGAATGAGCTTGACCGGCAGATCCGGCTCATAGGCGGCCGCGATTCGTTTCAGCCGGTCGGAGATCAGATACAACTGCCCGTCCAGTACATCCGGGTACTCCGTTTCCGGGGTCGACCTTACCTGCATTACAACCGTGTCGGCAATCCGGTGCGCTCTATCCGGACGAATATCCCGGAGATCGATCCGGCTTCTCACATCAAGAAGAACCGGCGCGTCCGTGCAGCGCTCGTCCTGCTTCAGCACAAAGTAATCCATCATCCGCTTAGAGCCTCCCCGCTTGCGCCGCTTTGCGATTCCAGCGAACCGTGCAGAAGCTGGCATTCATCCCGGTATTCCCCGGCCAGCAAGGCGATTTCCGGAAACTTATTCATCTGTTGATAGTTCTTGCAGGCAAGAAGCTGCGGCACCATATTTCTCATAAATTCCACGGTCAGCAGATGATATTTCACGGCCTCGATCTGCTTGATACGGTCCAGATCTGGGGAAGTAATTCGCCTTGCATAAGATTTCTTCGTCTCCTCCAGCTCTTCCATGCGCCGGAATAACGGAGCAAATATAAAATCCGCCCTCCACTCCGACCGGCAATCCGCCGTATCCGTCAGCCAGTTCTCATCGTAAGCTTCAATCCGGTAACAAGGGCTGTTCTCCATTACGCTTGTCCGCATCAGGGAAAAGTAGATGTACCGGATAGCTCCCTTACATCCTTTGGCTTGAAGCTCGGCCGCTTGTCCGCAAACCGCCTCGAAAGCGGCAAGAAACTCCTCTTCTATGCGCTGCCGGTGTTCTTGATAGACGGCATCAACCGTCATCAAATCTTCCTGCCATTTGCCGAATATATGCTTCTCCAGGAAGTCCTCCAGCACCGCCTCTTTATCGATCCGTCTGCTCATTCGATATTGACCTTGGCGCCGCTGATTTTGACTTCATCCATGATGCTCAGGCTTGCATCGGCCTGCTTCAGGTCAATGCCTTCTTCCCCTTGAATGAGCACCTTGCCGCCCCCGGTAATCTCGATGTCTTCCATCGCCGATATGGATATTTTTTTGTGGCTGTTGATCTCGATCCCGCCGTCGTCGGTAAGCCGCATCAAGAGGCTGCCGCTGCCGATAATCTCAACGGATCCGGGTTTGAATACAATTTGCTTACCGTATTTGGTGCTGATGCTCTTAACGGAGGGATCGCTGCGCTTCTGGGGGTCGGAGGAATCGGTATCCACGGAACTGGCGGCATAGGCGTTCTTCTCCTGCTCGTCCGGGAAATACAGACGGACCTCGTCCCCGACCTCGGGCATGCAGTACCAGCCGCTGCCGTCGGGAGACGAATAGACCGTCGAGTACGGGAACCACAAGGCTTCGTCGGAAGATGATTTCCCGTCGATATGAAGCTTGACCTTCACCTTGTCTTTGGATACGTCCTTGATAGACCCGAACAGTGAGGTCCCGGCCAGCTTATAAGCATACAATGTCGGGCAGCTGAAGCCCTGCTTGTCTCTTAATTCATACCGGTTGGTCAGCGTGCCGCCTTCCATCCGCGTGCTCGCCCGGTATACATACAGCTTCCTCCGCTGAAACGTAACCGGACTGCCCAGCTCCAAAATCATGCTGCTGCTGACCTCGTAGCTGATGCTGTTCTGTTCGTCGATGCCGGAGACGCCGTTTTCCGACTTCCGCTTGAAGTCCTTCAAATTTTTGCGGATGCTGTAGTTGTAGGCGTCGAGCTTATGGGGCTCTCCCAGGTCCGGCACGCCGATATAGCATTTCATGCCCTTCTGCGAACAGAGCGGAATCAGAGGCAGATGCAGACGGGAAGCCAGTCTCCTGGCGAATTCCCAGTCTGTTTCCTTGTATTGGACGACCAGTCCGCCAATGTTTGTTCCTCCGGCAGCTTCCACGACAACGTCCGAATTCGGATACGAACCCGCGATGCGATCTAACAACCCGCGATAGGTCAGCTGCTTATTTTGAAAAGACCGGGTGACTTTCCGGATATCCATCAGCAGTGTCGAGCTCTGGGCTTCGATGGTTAGAGTGCGGACATTGTGTACCGCCTTTACGGCCATGTTCGTTACGATTCCTTGGAAAATGACCGTCGTACGCTCTCCGTCGCGCACCGAAACGGCAATCTGTTCATTCTCATCGGCCTGCTCCACGTATCGGTCCAGCATCTCTTCCGGAACGATCCCGCTGATCGTCAGCTTGGCATGCTCATTGACTGCTTTCTCCAGATGGAGGTCCATAATCTTCTCGAATTTGTACGGCGCAACGGAAATGTCGGCAAATGAAAACACCGTTTGGCTCATGCTGGCTCCGCCCCTTCCTCCACTTGAACGACCCGGACGGCCCGCACGATCTGAAAAGCTACGTCCCTCCAAACCTCATACTCATCGTATTTGCAGCTGAAAGTTCCCATGAGGGTCTTGCCCTCCAGCTCCAGAAAAAACATCAGATTATAGAGAAAAGCATCCAGCGCCGGACTCTTGAACTCGAAATAGCCGACCTGTTTTCCGTGGATTTCCTCGACACCATCCGTAAAAAACACGTTGGAGGGATTCACTTTTTTCAGAATTGTTTTCATTCCCTGAGTCAATTCTTCGACCCATCCCTCTTCCAGGTCTTGATCGATCCGGTTAAGCGTAATATTGATGCTGCCGTCTTCATTGGTTTTGATCGTTTCCGGCCGCTGGGAATGAGGATATTTGATGGCACTTAATGCTTCGGGCATGTCTGTGAAATCTTTCGGAATAAAGACCAGAAGCTTGTCATCGTAAAAAGCCTGCTGCTCAAACTCGTAATAACGTTGTCCGATCCGCACAGGCCCTTCGCCAATGGTGTTTGCTTTCTGGGATTCTTCCATCTTGTTCAGCATCGCAATAATCTTCTCGTCCGAAAACGCCACGGCACTTCCCGCCCTTTCTTCTTTCTGGATTAATCCACGATCATCCGTTGAGGCGCCCCGAATCTTCCCCCGGGTACCGGCCGGCTTCCGTTCCCCGCTTCCTCCAGAATGCGGGACAAATGGGCGTGGATCTGTTCATTGGTATAAGGCTTGTATTCCCTGCCCAGCCGTACCGCCAAGTAATGAAGAATCGCTTCCCGGTCAACGGGCTGCATACTCAGGCACTGCATGGCGAAGGCGAAATCCTGGGTGCCGGCTGCCCGGCTTTTCAACATCTCCGCCGCAAAATGCCGCATGATTTCCGGATGAAGCGTACTCTGCCGGAAGCCCGCATATTGTGCACGAAGCCGGTTAAGCGTGTTGTACTCGGTCGCCAAGTCCGCGAAATTGCGGTAGTCCGAGCGCAGCCTCGCTCCTTCCTTCAACTTGAACCGCGCCAGCTCCAGTTCTCCGGCAGAGACGGATACGTGCTCGTCCAGCAAGGGCTCGGCCCGGCAGACGGTAAAATCGCCCTCGGTTTCGGCAGGATAGAACCGGATTTTCAATACGGTCTCCCGCCCCGAAGCCTCGTAGGGAAGCTCAACCTCACGAATCAGCGTGTAGATAAGCCCTCCGTGCTTAACAATTCCGGGTCCGATGCACAGGCTGTCTTCACCAACCCGGATTTCGGTCCCCGCCACAATACCGTCTGAATAATCCCTGAGAAACAAATCCGTCAGCTCGTGAGGGAAATCCCTCAAATTTTCGAGCATCTCTGTTTTCAAAATCCGCCCTTTGGCGAAATTCGGATAGGTACGGGTAAACATAAACACCCCCCTTTCGTCCGCGCTTCTTACTTCAATCCGTCGAAGAAATCAATTTCCGACAGATCATTTTCAAAGGCAAAAAATCGTTTGGTTCCCACATACAGCCGTTCCTGGCGGCGCGCTACCGGCACGACGTGGAACCCCCAATTTTGGCCCCCTCCGAAGACGAAAAATTTCACTTCTTCATTGACGATGGAATCCGTCTCGTCCTGAGGTATGTTGCGGCCGTAAGTCTCCTCGATGTCTTCGTAGAGCACGGGTTGGAAACTGTCAGGCCGGCTCGGGTAGCTGTATTTCTGCCGGAGCTTCCCGTTCATATCTTTGAGGCAGAACTCGATCTCTGCGGCTCCCCAAGGTCTCGAAATCGAGCCTTGCGCGGTATTGACGCGATCCAGTGTGCTGATCAGCACCTTTTCGCTGCGGCTGTGTGTATAAGCCGTGACCGCGTAAGGGATAACGGCGGCCTGATGCGTCACGTGAGTCTGGATGATTCCGGCCTTCTTGTCCCCCAGATAACGGATAGCGCCTCTCAGACAAGCCAGCTTCAAATCCGGCACCCGATCGGTTTCGCCTGCCTTTTGCGTAAATTGAATGGTTCTGCCGGGGACAAATTCTTTCAGCGCTTCCCGGAAAACATCGATCCGGCAGGACTGACCCGTCAGCTTGATGATGGAGTAAGTCTGCAGCTCGCCGCTCTGGTAGAAATCTTCCAGAAATTTGCGTACAATTTCATAAATATCCGCTTTGATCAAATGGTTAATTTCCTGAATGGTGAACACCACATCGGGGAATTCATACCGGTCCTTGAACCTTCCCTGCTCACGCACGGACAAATACCACCGGTCCACTCCCGTGATTTTGAGGTCGTGCTCGCGGACATCTCCGCTGCCGGAGTGAAACCGGTTCCTCAAGATGCCGGTTTTGCGGAAAAACTCCGTCTTCATGTTCTCCGCCATTTCCCACAGGAAATGAAAATTGTTACGAACCCGGTTATAGTCCTCCCGGGTATGGCTGCCATACTCCCGAAAACGGGTAGGAAGCAGCAGTTCCGCTTCCCTGTACCGTTCTTCCAGCCGTTCGTATACCGACGCCACCCCAACCTCATCGACATGCCGAAAAACATCTCCGCTCGGAATCCCGATAAGACTGTCGATGTCCGTCACTGTTTCTCCGCAGCTGTAATACTCGGCGAACACGATTTTCATGTACTGCATGATGCGGTAAGTCAGGTTATTGCCCCCGAAGTTGGTGTCGCCGTTCTCATACGTAGTCTGGACGTCAAGCCTGTAAGACATATGGCCGTCCTCGATACGGAACCGGCAGGAAGACAGGTCCGTCGTGCCTCCGCCGCAATCGATCACAAGAGCTTTGTAGGTTTCTCCGTCTTCAAAACGGTTCTGCCGGAAGCGGTCCGCGATCGTGTTATAAAGGACAGCCATCCCTTCATCCAGCGAATCTTCCGTTTCCAGTCGGTATTCCGGCAAAATATCCGTATACATGTCCAGGAACTGGGCTTTGAGCTTGACCGGGCTGGACATGTGCAGATTCCGGAAGCGGCATTTGAACTGATGCTCGGCGGTCTCGATAATATACGCGAGGTAGGCGCGGATAATATCGCTTCTGCGCACATGCGTGCTGTTGCCGTTCGCATCGCTTACTTCCTCGGATCTCGCGTAATCGTTCACCCACCGTTTGATCCCGTGAAATACGGTCGCCTGCGTGCCGGATCCGAGTTTCTTCCGGTATAGAAGGGCTTCGTGTCCGAACTGGTACCGGGGATTCAAAGGATCGGAACAATCCGCCACGCGGACGACCGTCGGCAGAAGCTCGATCCATTGACCGTCCGGGGCGGCCGGATCGGGGAACGCCGCGTAGTTAATCGCATCGAGCCGGACCGTTCCGTTCAAGAGGTCCTGGCTGCAGGGCGTTTGAACATAGGCGCCGTCGAGATAAGCCCCCGCCGTCGTATTGGAGGTGCCGAAGTCTATGGCCAATACGGCCTCGGTCAGCTCCGGCTCCCGGATTTCCAGATCGGCCGCCGGCAGGCGGCAGTAATGCAGATTAACCGGGGGAAGGGGCTTGTTCTGGTGGTAAATCCGGTACAAATAATCGGAATCGTGCCTGCTGAAGAAGAGCAAGCTGTAGTTGCGGTTGGCCGAGCGCTTCAGGTAGGCGTCCCGGTTCCTCGTCAGACAGAATGTACCCGGCCTCGATACACTTTGGACCACATTCAGTATGCCGCACAGCTCCATCTGCTCATTTACAAGGAGGGCGTTCGTTCCCGAGAAAGCGGCAGCCCCCTCCAGCCTGCAGCCGTCCCGCTCATCGAGACGAAATCCCTCGTAGAGCGTGATTCTGGCCGGGACTTTGGTGCCCCTCTCTCCTAGAGGCGTACGCAAATAGCGCCGGATCGCCGTTTGCAGCCGTTCTTCGCCGCCCGGAACCGGGCTTCCGATCAACAGGCATTCTTCCGTCCCCCTGTATTTGAGGATGGTGGCGATGAAGCCTTCACGGTCCAGCGTATTAGCGAACCCTTCAATCAGTTTCTCTTTACTGCAAATGGTCCGGAGCTGATACGTCGTCATTTCCGTCAGCTCCTCACGGCTGTAGCGTACGACGCCCGGATCGGCCATTCTATCCTCCGGATGCTGATACAGCCTGTATGAGTATCCGTTCATCGTTGTCCTCCTTCACGGCTGGTCAATACATCGCAATGCGGTCCAGCCGCATAGTCTCTTCTACGCCCAATATGCCGAAATGCCGGTTCCAATACAGCTCGGTATGAAAACGGACGGGGAGCAGCAGATCCAGCAGCAAGCTGATCTTAGCCCGGCCGGACTCGCTCTCCTCCTGGTTGATATAGAAGAGAAGCTCATTCTTCTCCTCGCAATTTGCATAAATAGTGGACCCGGGAAACAAAAGGCGGGCTGTCCGCTTCAAGGTAAAGAGCGCATCCCCGGTCTGAAGCGTCTGCAGAACGCTTGCCGCCACAATATCCTGCTCCTCCTTGCCGCATCTCTGGAAGTTCCGCCGCACCTTGTCCCCGAAAATCCCGGCTTCTATATCACGGCGGACAAACCGGATGTAAAATTCCCTTTTGTTCATTCCCTGGAGCAGATCGATCTCACCCAGAAAATGAATGAGAATATCGAACAAGGCACGTCTGAATTCCGGGTACTCCGTGTAATTAATATCAAGCATCCCCCGGAACATCTCGTCAAAACGATAGAACGGATTAATTTCAACCTGTTTCTCGACGTGACTTGCGTTCATATGTTCCAGGCTCAGCTCCATATACGGGGAGTACACGGAAGCGGCGGAGAATTGAATGTCTTTCTTGTCCAGACCGCACTGCTCGGCCCGGATCAATAGATCCCATATGTAATTCAAACCCATACCCCTTCGCATGTGTATTCGGGCAGGTACATTTGAACCTCCGACACGACAAAGCTCATGAAGTCGTTTCTTATAAACTCATCCCTTCCGAACGAACGGCCGGGCCGAAAGCTCATACACAGCGCGGCCCTGCCGCTCGACGCCCGCACCTGGTCACTGATGAAAGGGTTCATTTCGTACGTAACTGCCGTTGAATCCGCTTTGTCCACGATCCGAATATCCTCCAGCGTCAAATATTCGGAAGCTTCAAGGGAATGCACAATCCGTGCCACTTCCCCTCTGGAGCGAACAATCGTGGCCTGCTTTCGTGCATACTTGCCGACAAAACTGCTGGCGCAGCGGTTCGAGACAAGTGCGTATTGAAGTCTCCCGATCTGGATATCAACCGGTTGGACAACCTTCAACACGTTCCAGACCCCGGCTTTCTCTTGCGGCGAAACGATCGTCAGCTCTTCCCCGGATCGTTTGATGTACCGGATATCGTCCGTGTGCCCATCCACCAGATACCCATGCTCCATCCCCGTTTTCCTCAATGACAGAACATGTTCAAAATTAACCTTGTCTGAAGCGGGAACCGGAAATCCGCTGTTCTTGATCTCAAGCCGTTCCATATTCCAAAGGGGAATCCGATCCGTCCGCTTGTAAGCTTCAAACTCTTCCAGATTCACTGAAATTTCCGTAATGGTCTCATCTTCCCCGGGTATTCCGGCGCATTCCGTCAGGACGACGTCGATAAATTTATAGGCAAACGGATGGTTGATTGTCCGCCATGGAATTCCGTTTTTCAGGAATATCTGATACAGATTCTCGATCTCTTTGATGTACTTCTCGCAAGGCCGAAGCGCTACTTTAATCGGATAGGTTCCCGAAAGCGTCTTGAGATGCCCGTCGAACAGTCTGCCGCTCTTCGTCAGTTCCCGGATACGCACGGAATCACATTCCAGGAACAGAGAGATCAGCCGCGCTTCCCTGCCGTCCCTCAGCCCTTCGATGACGTGAAGCATATCAATCAAAGTGTTCTCCACATCCTCCGGGCACATCGGATACAAAAATTCATGGAGAGGGTCCCATTCATCCCGCGAACATAAGCTGGCATAAATATCAAACCGGCCTTCCCAATCTTCAATCTCGTCAAATACCCGCTTTTCCAGCTGCCGGTTCATTTGCTCCTGATAGTCCACCAGATTCAGAAAAAGCCCCGTCATCAACTGCTTGAGCATACGGCGCTGCTCCAAATCCTCCATTTTGTTCAGCCGGTCCAAAATAATATCCTTCATGCGGGAGAATTCCCTCCTTCGCCCTTAGCGGGCCGAGACTGCTCTTCTCCGCCGGCCGGTGACCCGGATGCTCCCGCCGAAGAAGGAGAAGATTGTCCTCCTGCGGAAGGTGTCTGCGGCTGAGCCGGCTGATTCGGTCCGGATGGATGATCCCCTGGTCCTTGACCCGGAAGAGCTTGTCCCCCTTGAGCCGCAGGAGCTGCGGGCGGTGCCGCCGGGACGGGATTTTGCTTTTCCTCTGCTTTCGTAATCTTCCTCTCCATCCCAAGCACCCGTTCCAGCATCTTGATTTCCTGATAAATCTCCTGGGCCGAGGCAAAAGCCGTGATCGCCCCGGCGTAGTCTTGGGCGGCCATGCTGCGGTCTCCCTTCTTGTCCAGCTTGTCCGCTTCAAGAAGCTTCGTCTCTTTCTCGAGGCCGGCGATCTTTTCCTGAGTCTCATCCAGCTTTCCCTTAATGAGCTTGTCCCCGTCCGGGAACGAAGCTTCCGCGGATGCCTGCTTCGCTTTCCGGTAAATCTCAAGAGCGCCTATGTAATCGAGAGCGGTAAACTTCCGGTCCCCTTCTTTGACCGTATTCATGACAGCCGAATAAGCCTGGACACGCCCTATGCGCTCTTCCAGATGCTGAGGGTTAAAATCAGCCTGATTTTTGATCTCGGACTGGGCTTTAGTAAAACTCGCCGCGGCTTTATCGTATTCCCCTTCCTTAAGGAAGGTGTCCCCGTCCACGATATACTGGGCGGCACGCTGTTTTTTGGTAAAGAGCACGGTGTGCACCTTATCTTTGATCTTCTGGGAATCGCTGCGCGCTTCGCTGTATTCCTTGAGCGCCTTGGCATAATCCCCCTCAGCCGCATAGTCGTCCCCGCTCTTGCCGTGCTCCAGCATGCCCTGGGCCGCTTCCGCTTTACGTGCGGCTTCTTTGGCCGCGTACACATAAGCTCCGCCCCCGACCAGCAGCAGAGGAATGAGAATCAACGCGATCCGTTTGGCCCACTTCCGCTTTTTTCCCTTGACTTCTTTGTAGACTTTATTGGCATAAACAGCCGCCGCCGTATAGTTAGGAACCATCCGCTTTTGCCTGCTCAGAAGAACTTCTTCCAGCAGATCCGCAAGCTCCGCAGGCCCTTTCGCTTCCTCGACGGCGTCCACCATCTCGGCGGATGCGACGTTTTCCCACATGCCCGGAGTGCTCATCAAGAGCACATCCCCGTCTTCCAGCATGAATTTCGGAGAGACATACGGTTCGAACACATCCGGTTTGCCTGCATAATTCAGCAGGTTATGCCTTTCTTCATGCCGGTCCACGGCTTCAAGCGGAATACGTTCTTCATCCGCCCAGGATTGGGCCAGGCTCTGGTCGCGGCTCCGTTCCACGAGCCTGCCTCCCCGGATCACATACAATCGCGCGCTGCCCGCAACGGCCCACATGATTCTTGTGTAGTCCGTCACGACGATCAGCACGCTCGCCTTAAGGCGGACCCGGCGGCTTTCCTCATTCAGCCATTCGCTGGCTTCCTGCATGTAGCGTTTAAGCCGGGCGGCCGACAAAGCGGGCTTATTCAAAAAGCGGGACAAAATACTGCGGACAACCATTTCCGCACTGTTTACCTCGCTGTCCGAATCAAGACCGTCCGCCAGCACCCAGCAAGCCATATCTTCAAGCTCGACAAAGGCAAAGTAGTCCCTGTTCTGCACAAAGGTCCCCGCTTCGGTAACGAAACCGGTCTTGAAATCGCTGTTTTCTTTTCTCATTCGTCCCCCCGCTCCCTTTGGTCAAAACCGGTTTCCTTCATCCGGCACTATCAGCCCTTCTCCAGGATGATGACCGTCGCATTATCCTGCTTATGAAGCCCCTTGGCTTCAATCGCATCGATCATGCCCTGTGCGGATTCCTCCGGCGAGCTGCTGCCTGTCAAGATTTGCTCCATTTCAACCTCTGTTAACGTGTTATACACCCCGTCGCTGCAAAAAATGATTTTGTCCCCTGTCTTTAGCCGGAACGGCGTCTCACTGATTTCCATGTTCTGAAACTGCTCATACCCGAGGTAGTTAACCAGTTGTCTTCTCTTGGGATTGGCGGCCATTTCATCCTTTGTAATTTCACCCGACAAATATTTCTGTTCCAGTACGTTCTCATACGTATGTTTAGGATTAACAGGAAGAAACTCCCCCTGCCGGTAGATCAGAATCACGCTGTCACCTACAGCGCCCCAATACAGGTTATCCCCGTTGATAACTCCCGCCACAAGAGTCGTACCGCCCTGAGCCCCTCTCAGTTGTTCGACTATCTCGGAATTCACCCTGCGAGCCGTTTCGCTTAAAAAATGAGGGATATGCCGCACATGCTCCACATTCAAGAAATTCTTCAAGAACGCGGACACCGCAAGTGTACTGCACATTCTGCCGTTCGCCAGTCCGCTGATTCCATCTGCCAGTACGGCCAAAGTTCCGATGTCCGTTGTGGTGCTGGCGAAATAATCATCCTGCTCGTTCCTGGCTCCGATGGTCTGTCCGTTCCCTATCCGTACCGCGGGCACTTCAGGCTTCCGCTTATTCAGCCGGCTCCGTACATACAGCATCAGCAGAATGAGGAGAATGGCAACTCCGACAATCAGATACGGTGTTCCATCTGATCCCGCCGGCATTAGCCGATCCCCGCAGCGGCCGTATTATTCCACTCGAAATGGGCTCCGCACAGCGGAATGAAAACAAATTTGCTCCGCCCGAGCTGGAGCAGATCGTAAGCGGTTAATTCCACCGGCGTATAGACCGCCTCGTTATTGTGGTACGCCAATCCCGATGCGTCTCCGGGCAGCAGATAAAAATTCCGCTTCTTCGGGTCATAGACAATGACCGCGTGGTTCCGCCTGGAAATCGCGTTGTCTCCGATAATCCGGATGTGCATTTCTTCCGAGCGGCCAATAAAATTTTTCTCGGCCATGATGCGGTAATCTTGTCCCATTTGAGGCCCTTCGATGCAAACCAGCCATCCCGCAACCGGTTCAATGCCGGTCGTCTCCCCCAGAAACGGCATCGTCTTATCGTCTTCCTGCACTCTCTGCGGCCTTGATTCTTCGGCTCGTGAAGCCGGCGGCTCGACCACAACGCTGCAGTAAGGGCACGTATTGCCATGTTTTCTGGTGCTGAACATGTGTCCATTGGCGCATCTTGTCAAACTCATCCTGTTCATTCCTCCGTTTGTCCTATCGGATCGGCTGTCGGCTTCTTCTCCGCTTGCTCCTTATTTGACCAAAAGCCTCGTATTGGCTATGTATACAATATCTCCGACATCCAGCTTGTGAGGCTCCTCGACTTCTTGCTTGTCTCTGGGACCCCTGCCGCTTTTCTGGATGCCCACACCGCTTTCGGAATCGACGTCCTCGATAAACCACTCTCTGCCGCTGCGGTTTAACACGGCATGTTCGCTATGGATCAGCGATGCGTATTCGGCATCGGCCAGATCTATATCAACCTCGTTTTGACCGGAGCTTTTGCCGATCAGCAAGGATGTTTCCCCCTGGATATACCACTCCTTCACGCTTTCCCCGTCCTCATTAAGCAGAACAAGCTTCGCGATCGCCTCCCGTTCCGGCCTTTCTACCGGCATACGGTAGTATACGAACCCCAGAACGGACAGCCCTATCGCCATTAGAAGGCTGACGAACATTTTCAGCGTATTGTCGGTATTGATAAAATAGACATAAATCAAGACGGCTGCCGCCAGCCCTGCAATAAGAACGTCTAGTAGAGTAATCCATCCGGATTTTCTGCCTTTCACGCCGGTTTCCCCCATGTCCTTCGCATTATTGCGTAACAACATTCGCGCCATCGGGAACGCAAAAAAAGTTCCCTTCCTGACGGCAAGATGCTCCGACACATCCCTTACACCGTAGAAGTGGAACCTACTGCTTCATTGGCACCCGCCAGCTTCTTCACCAGAGGGGCATCCCGCAAGCCGACTTTGCTTACGCGTTGTTACCGAAGCAGACTACTTCTTCTTCGCATCGAAGAACCGGTTAAAGAGGTCTGTCGTATCCATCGGATTTTTCTGAGATGGTTTGGCTTCCCCGCCTCCGGCTTTGCCGGCAAAACCGAAAAAGCGTTCAAAATTCTTTCTTACGTCGCTTGGATCAAATTCAGCCTGCTGCGCTCCGGCACGGCTGCCTGCCGCTTTTTCATGCGAGCCCTTGCCGCTGCTCCCTCGCCGATCCTGCCCGTCAAGCTTATGATCGTAAGCGTTTCGCGACGATTCATCTTCCAGCGTCTGGTACGCTTCATAGATCTGCTTGAACTTGCGCTCCGCATCCGGATTGCCTGGATTAAGATCCGGATGGTGCTTCTTGGCCAGCAGCCTGTACGCCTTCTTGATCTCCGCTTGCGGAGCGTTCCTTGCCACGCCAAGCACCTGGTAATAATCCATTCTGTCCTCGTCCCTGCACATATGAGATAAACCTCTGCCAAGGTCTTCCGAAAATAAACGACCGCGGTGTAGAGGTAGGTTTATTCGCCAATCAGGATCGCTTTCCGATGCATAGACGCCGGAAAATTCCGGAACAGAATTCAAGAGGCATAACGCCTCTTAAATTCTGTTCCGATGAACGGCCGGGATTTATACGGAGTAGCCGCCTTCGACTTTCGCGAATTCGGTTTTGTCCTTTTTCTGCTTAATAAACAGGCTGAAACTTCCAACGCCTTCGGTGTCTCCGAAATTCTCGGTGTAGTCCACTACGAAAGCATTCGGGAAATAAATCTTACGGACAACTTGGTCAGCCGCAATGACTTCAAGCGTCACTTTTCTGTAGCAGTCCGCTTTCTCGGCCGGAACCAGCGACCACAGACCCAGCTTCAGCGTGTCATCCGCGCTGTCGCCGTCCGTAGCCGTAATAATTTTGCCCGAAATTCGGAGTGTTGCCCCTACATCGGTCGATCTTGCATTGGAATCGTTTGGCGTGTCGGTATCGTAAGTTACCGTTTGAATGTTATCCATGCCCAATTCGAATGTTTCTGCGCCTTCTACTTTAAGTCTGAAACCCATTTGTATTACCTCCTTGAAATTGGTTGATAAGGTTCCCGCAGGCAAGGGTTGCTTACGGGATTTATGTATAAAAGCAGGTATGGGAAACCATGCCTTTAACATACGCTTTAGTGCACCGATCATACTTTGACCGGCGACGTACCCTTCGTAATCGTCACTTCCAGGTTCTTCACGTTGCCGTTAAATACAAGATCGATATGGCACAAGTTGCTCTTGTCGTCGATGATGTAGCTCATATCGTCTCCATCCTGAATGATCGAGTTTACGAATCCCCGGGTGCCGAGCCATTTGCTCTTCTGGCTGCTTGGATTGTTGCTGAAAAATTTAACGATATTTTCATGTTTGAAATCACCGGTCTGGAAACGAAGAATCCGCTCTATGTAAGTGCTGACCAATGTTTTATAAATGGAATCGAATCCGTCTTCCGCCATCGCAAGACTGCGGGCCTTATACACGGTAATTCGTTTGATATCCCGGTCCTGAAGCTGGGCATTCTCCGAAGAGAAAATGAATCCGAAGTTTTTGCGGTTAATGGCATCCTTGATGTTGTTGGTGAAGCCGGATATTTCCTTGGCCATAGTGGACACGGCCCGCAGACTGTGGTCCCCCGCCTCGATATCGAAGCGTACGCCCGGATAGTCTCTGCTGACGCTCTTAAACTGCTCCCGCAAATATTCCGGGCACTGGTAAGCGGATACCAGACCGGCCGCCACGTAACTCGCGCCGATATAAACGCCTTCGATCCACAGCTTCAGAATGTCTTCTTTCTCCTGGGACAGACGCGCTCCGTCTTCGGTATGCAGCATACGGCTGTCGATCACCACACCCGATTTGTCTTTCGGGATAATGGTAAAGTTCGGTACGCACGGGACAGCAAACTCGCTGTACTCTTTGCGGACAAGCACACCGCATTTATCGATATATTTATCGATTCCCGCTGTCGCCATGCTGTTGAAGGTGGTGTCTTCGCCCGATTCGAAGCTGAAGAACAGCTGCACTTTATACTCCTTGAGGACTTGGAGCAGCATGGACAGCGATTCCATCGTGTTTCCGTCAGGCTTCATGACCTTCTCGTTGCCTTTGAAACGCTCCCGGCTGACTTTGACTTTGCCGGCCGTTTCGAGTTCAACGGAAGGTACGATACCGAACCAGATCGTATCGCTGAAATCGTTCTTGGAGTTGACGGTGTTGAGATAGGTCTCCAGACGCGGAATATTGCTGCTCTTCACCGTCATGTCCAGCTTACTGTTCGTCACGAGCAAAGTAGGCTGCATGCCTTTGTTCTTCGTGGCGTACTGTTCGAAAAACATTTTGACGCCCAGTATTTTCTCAACGAGAGGCTTTACCGTTTTGACGAAGTCGTCCTTGGCGTTTTTATAAAATTCCAGATAGGTGTTGTAGTTCTGGACTTCCGTCTCCACATCCACGGTGCTCTGCACAGCGGGAAGCGGGCAGAACGTGCGGACAACCAGATCTTTCACATATCCCGACGGCGTTTCCGTGATTGACTCATAATCTTCCTCGAACACGGAAACGAGCTCGTTAGAGCTGTTATCGTCGAGCAGCATAAGCTCCGTGCTTCCGCTCTTCGGCGCCTCGATAATTTTGAGCTCGCCGTTATTGCCGATCGTCAGCATGCCGATCTGGAACGCCTCCGACTTGTTCTCTTCCTGCGCGCTGCCGAGCAGAAGCCGGGTTTTGATATCCTCGATAGCAAGCGGAAGCATCGCCATGACGTTGTTGTAATTCTTGCTCGCATCTTCGAACATCCCGTTGAGCTTGTCACCCAGATCGAATTTTTTCGGATCTCCTTCATCCAGCTTTTCGTACTGCCCGTATAAATAATGGATTTCTTTCCGGACCTGCCGGATATCGTCCATCACTTTTTTGGGGGAAATCATATCGAGCAAATTCTCGAATTTAAAATCCACATTGGGGATACCCTGGCTGCGTTTGGTGTCGATCAGGGTGAAGAGCATTTTAAGAAAGTCGTTGTTCTGGTCGATCCTGATTTCAGAAATGGCGTCATCCGCCAATCCTTCCGGCTTCTTTAACGTGTACATCACTTTCTGATTAGCCGCATTGTAGAAGGAGTAGACCGTGGGAGAAAATTTGTCGAGAAACTCATCGAAATTACGTACAAGCAAATGCCTGTTAATATCCTTGATTTTGTCATCGCTCAAGCTGTCAATGGCTTTGACATCTCCTACGATGGTCACTAGGTCTAATTTCTCAGGATTAATTTCCTCAAAAAGCATCGTTCGGTTCGTTTGATTGATAATGTCCATAGCGGTCAGCGGAAAGTTTACCTGATCAAGACCTTAGGCAAGGCTTGTTTAATGGCGAAACAGTAAACCTGCCGCCCCCTCCTTCCTGTGAGTTTAGAACTAGTTTCTTCTAATTAAGTAGTTATAAAGAACTATTTATGTAAAAACATGACTTCACAAACCGAGAATGGAAAAATATCCGGTTTGTGACTTTAGGAGTATCATAATGATCTGTGTTTGATTTTGTCAATATTTATGAAAATAGGGATAGAACACCTTTTATATAAGTAAAAACGTAGATTAAAAATAAAAATTTACTTTTTTTATCCACGATCTAACATTTTTGATTTTTAAAGCCGATGAACTATTCTGTGGAATAAAAGAAAATTTACCATTTATTTGTATATTATTAGTAGTATAGTCCGATATTTCTACAAAAAGGTGATGTCATGTCTCTCGTCCGCAAGCTTATTCACTCTAAAAAATGGCTCCAGGCCGCACTACTTGTTTCTCTGGTTGCAGGTCTGTTGATTTATCCCCGGCCGCTTTCCGCCGCAAAAGTGGAAACCCCTCAAGGACTCGATGCCATGTTTGTGCTGGACACGAGCTTTTCCATGAATGAAACAGACAAAGACGGCATTGCCGCCGAAGTCGTCAAAATGTTCATGGATCTCGAGGGAACCGGCCATTCCCGGGTCGGCTACGTGGCCTACAACGATAAAATTGTCTCTTCGCTTCCGCTTTCGGACCTCGGATCGAGCGAACGCTCCAACGCCTGGAAATCGACACTGGACGGAATCAAACGCCGCGGGTACTCCGATATGGGCCTTGGTCTGCGCAAAGCGGCCGAGCTAATGGAAAACGGTTACGATCCCGCCCGGAAACCGTTCCTTATTCTGCTGTCCGACGGGGGGACCGACTTCGGCAAGCACGCGGGCGGGAGAAACGCGGACATTTCGGGCCGGGACGTTGAAGACTCTATCGGCATCGCCAGAAAGCTCGGCATCCCGATTTATACCGTCGGATTAAACCGGGACGGGTCCGCCCGTAAATCGGAACTGGAAAACATAGCCGCCGAAACCGGAGGCACCTCCTTCATGGCGGGCAGTGCGGATGATTTGCCGGAGATTTTCAATCTCATCTTCGCCAAACAACTGCAATCGTCCCTTATTTCCGTATCTGCCGTCTCGGCAACAGGCGAGCTTCAGGAAGTAACGGTACCCGTTGCGAACTCGAGCATAAGCGAGGCAAACCTTATTCTTTTGTCTCCGAATCCTCTAACAGAGGCGCAAGTCTATTCCACCTCCAAAAATGTGAGGCTTTACAAGTCGGACAATTATACGCTTATGAAAGTGATCGAACCCCAGAAAGGCAGTATGAGGGTCATTTTCCGGGGGAAACCGGGCGATCTGGTGAAGGTGAATCTCCTCGCCGGCTATAAGCTCCAAGCGGGGATTGAACTACCGGAGGAAGCGCAAAAGGGAGTCGCCTTCCCCTTCACAGCGCGCCTGTATCATACCGACGGCAAGCCTCTTGGGGATTCAGACCTATACGGTTCTATGAAAACGGAACTAGTCGTGACAAATCCGCAAAAGAAAACAGAGGAGCGTTTTCCGCTTAAGCAGGAAGGAAACGGCTTCGAGCTTGCGCATATTTTCCCGGCGACAGGTACTTATCCGTGGAAAATCGTCATGACCGCTCCCGATTTTTACCGGGAAACCACGACGGCCGAGCTGAAAGTGCTCAATACCCCGCCTGAAGCGAAACCCGGAACGATCAAAATCAGCCGGGAGGACGGCGAACAGAAAATTGACCTCGGGGAATACTTCCATGACGCGAACGGGGATAAACTTACGTATTCCGTTACCGCTGACGACGGCCGGAATTCTGTGGAAGCAAAATTCCAAGACGGCTTCCTGTTCCTAAACCCGCTGAATACCGGAAACAGCGAACTGCGGGTTACGGCAACCGATGAAGAGGGCGCGAGCGCAACAGCAACCCTGGCTGTAACCGTCGTTTCGATATGGACGCTTATTACGAAAGTCCTGCTCGGAGTTGCGGCCGCGGTAGCCTTAGGCGCGATTCTTTACTTCACCCTCCGTCCGAAACCTAAATTCACGGGACGCCTGGAAGGTTATTTTCTGCAAACCGCCAGCGGCAATGACATCCCGGTAAAATACTGGCCGCTGACTTCTTTTGATACGCGGAGCATCAGTCTCCAAGAGCTGTTCCGCAGCCTGAATGTGAACGAATCGCTGCCCGAGGCTGACCGCATCTTCTTCGAGGCGCGTAAGGACGGCAGCCTCCTGTTCCGTCACAGCACACGCTGTGCGGTGCAGAAAGGCTCGTCTCCGCTAGGCAAGAAACAGAAAGACAAGCTGGAATACGGGGATAAACTCTACATCACTTTCGAAGACGGTGTCACGGAGATCGAGCTTCGTTATAAAGCCGTCAAGGCCAGTTACCGGCCGCAAACACAAGAAGCGCAGACCGTCCGGACATAAACGGACGGTTTGCGCTTCTATAAATTCGGGAGCAGGCTGCGAGTCACGAGAATCGGCTTGCATTGATGAAGCCAGGCGGGTGTTAAGAAGAACTAGATTTCTGACTTAACCAGATCCTTCTTCTTACCGGAGGCGGCAGCATCCGCCGGCGGGGACTTTCGCCCGGGGCGAAAGTTTGCACGTAAGCCCTCTACCGCTTTCCACAAAAGCGACTCCGCTTTTAACGCGGTTCTCAAACGCTGCAAGCTCCCCCTCTGTCCGGCATCCATGGACAAGCAGTTCATAATGCGGCGGGACAGCAAAGGTGTCACTCTCCCGCCCCGCTTACGTAAAACTTGTTCAACCGGGTCATGGAACAATCTCCGGCTAGCCTCGACCGGTGCTTCTCCGCACAGGCAGTAATACAGGGTTGCACCCGTGCTGTACAGGTCGGAGAAAGGACCTTGGCGGGATGCGGCCGAATAAAACTCCAAAGGAGAATATCCCGCCGATGTAAAAATAGGCTTGTCCTCACTCAGCGAGTGGACGGCCGATCCGAAATCAAGCAGTTTAGCCTGACCGTCCGGGCCGACGATAATATTGGAAGGTTTGATATCGCGGTGCAGCACGCCCTGCTCGTGAATATACTCAAGAGCATCTAGGAGACTGGGCACCGTCGTTGCATAAAATCGGCTTTTCGAGCGTAAACGGTTTTTACGGATACAGCGTTCCAATGACATTCCGCGGCAGCGTTCGAGAATGATATAGGCCGTCCCGTTTTCCTCCACATGTCCGGTAAGCCTCACAACGTTCGGGTGCCGCAATTGTTCCAGAATCAACGCTTCATTTAAAAAGACGGACTTCAATGTCTCGTACTTGCTTCTTAGAGAAGGAGTCCGGCACAGTACGGACCTTCCGTCCACATCCCTCAAAGCCAAACTTTTAGGGAAAAATTCTTTTACGACGCACGCTTCGCCTTTTCCGGTTTCTCGTGCCGCATAGACAATGGACAACTCGCTGCAAGCAAGTACCCTACCAATCCGGTAGGCTCCGTCGTGAAGGAATGTCTTCGACGCCAGCCCGCAATCAATTCTTACCGACATACTCCCCGCTTCCTCGCTCCCCTGCCAAAACGGCGGCATTCTAATCGATTCCATAAAGTCTCAAATAATATGCTCATATTAACATATAGCCCACCATCTGGATAATACTAATTTTGTTAAAAGAGCTATCTACATAAAAAGGCTCCCTCCGGAAGAAGGGAACCCGTTAGATCGTGTAAAGTCCGGAGCTGCGTTCAACCCAGCCAATCCCCGCTCATACCACCGTCACATGATGCTCCTGCCGGTATTCCGTAGGCGTCTGCATAAATTTCTTGCGGAACACCTGCGTAAAATGCCGCACATCCTGGTAGCCCACTCGCTCGGCGATTTCCGCCAGTTTCAGCTGCGGGTTGCACAAAAGCTGCTTGGCCTGATCCAGCCGCAGGCCCGTTACATACTCCTTATAGCCCTGGCCGGTCTTCTGCTTGAACAACTGGCTGAAATAGACCGGGTTCAGGAAGACGACGGAAGCCATCTTCTCCAGGGACAAGTCCTCGGAATAATGCGCCTTGATGTATTGAAGCGCAACCTCGATGGATTTGTCCCCGCTTACTTTGATGCTGTCGTACTCGACCGCAGCGGAAGCCTGCCTCAGCCGTGTGACGGTTTGCGGTACGCTTTTAAAATCATGATGCAGTCCCGAGTTCAAAATCTGGAACGGTACCTTCAGATAGTGCTTGAGATGACTTTTCAGCGCATCCAGCAGGGTATCGATCCGGATTCCGTCGTTCAGCGCCACGAGGCCGAGCAGGCTCTGGCGGTCGTAGCTGACGACAAACCCCTGGCCATGCGTCTCGATCATCTCGGAGAGGACATTTTCCACGATAAAATGCTCCAGATGAACGCTCTTGCTCCCGGCATCCATCTGGACGAACACGAGGTAATAGTCCGGGAAATCCTCCACGAACGACTGGATATCGAGGTTGCCGGTATCCAGCCCCGCCGCCAGCCGGAGAAAAACCGCTTCGCGCAAATATTTCAGGCTCGACTTCAGTCTTACGCTCTCTTTGCTTTGGAGGTTTTCGCGTCTGATCTCGCCGGTGAGGCTCTCGATCAACTCGATCAGCTTAGGCTTGCCGATCGGTTTCAGAAGATAGTCGCGGGCGCCGAGCCGGACCGCCTCCTGCGCATAAGCGAATTCGGAATGGGCGGAAATGACGACCCACTTGATGGCCGGATGCTTCCGCTTCGAAATCCGCATAAATTCGAGGCCGGTCATGCCCGGCATAATAATATCGGTAAGCACGATGTCTACGTGCTGTCCGCTGAGGATCTTAACCGCTTCCTCGGTAGAAGCCGCCAAGAAAACGCCGTACCCGGGGTAGGCGTGCTCGATGGTGCGCTTGACCCCTTCCCGGATGACGCTTTCATCGTCCGCAACCAGAATATTCATACGTTTCTCTCCTCCTTCGGAAGCGGGACCCGCACGATGACGGTCGTCCCCTCGCCCGCTGAACTTTCAACGGTGACGCCGTATGCTTCGCCGTACATGTGCTGCACGCGCCGGTGCAGATTTTGCAGTCCGATGCCCCCCTGGGACGACGCATCTTCCTCACTCCGGCTTATGTCCGGCCGGGGAGGAAAGCCCGCAACGGGCGCGAGAACCGGGGGGCCGGCATGTGCCGAAGCCTGCGCCGGGCCGGAGGAAACACCAGCGGCAGCGACAGTTCCGCAGGCGGACGCACCGGCACCTGAGGTGGCGGATGCTCCGAAGGACACGCCATCGACGGTACCCGCACCGTAGTTCGCTCCGGCATCCCGGGCAAGGGATGCATCGAAGGCAGCCCTAGCGCCGCTCCCGGCACCAGTGCCGTCGGTACGGGCACTCGGGGCGGTCGGGCCGTGACCTCCGGCTGCTCCGGCTCCGGCTTCGGCGTCTTCCCGGCCTCCCGGCTCACCTGCCGCAGCGGACGCGTCCGCTTGCGCTGCACCGCCGCCTGCGCCCGGACGGTCCGCGCTCTCACCAGCGCCCGGCGCTCCTCCCCCGCTCCGCCTGCCTCCTGCGGTGCACTCGCCGTACAGCGATTCGCGCAGCCGGCGCAGCTTCTCCTCTTCGATGCCGACACCGTTGTCCTCGATTCGGATCGCCAGCTCCCGGCCGTCCGCAAACGTCGAGATGGTGAGCATCCCCCGACGGTTAAGCGGCTCCAGGCCGTGCTTCACGGCATTCTCGATAATGGGCTGGAGCGTCATCTTCGGGATACGGATGTCCATGTACCGTTCATCCGTCTTCAGCTCCACCTCCAGACGGCCTTCGAGCCGGACGAGAATAATGGTCAGATAGTGGTGAATCTGTCGGAATTCTTCCCGCAGCGTAACCTCCGCCCCTTCTTCCCATTGGCTGCTGTAGCGGAACATATGAGAGAGCGAAAGCACGACTTCACCCAGCTTGTCGTTGCCTTTCTCGTCCAGCATCCAATAAATCATATCCAGCGTATTGTACAGGAAGTGGGGATTGACCTGGGACTGGAGTGCATGAAGTTCCGCGTTCTTTTCGCTGACCGATGAAATCTTCACCCGTTCGATAAGCTCCTCGATCCGGTTCACCATATGATTGAACGATCCGACCAGAATGTTGATCTCCCGGTAGGACGTCACATTCACGATTCCTTTGAAGTTGCCCTGCTCCACCTGCTTCATCTGCCGGATCAGCCGGATGAGCGGCATCGAAATCCGTTTGGATACGATGGACGCGATAAAAGCCGAGACAAGAACGAGAATCGTTCCGATCAGAATAATATAACGCTGCATCTGCACGAGTTCGACGTTCAGGTCTTTGTAGGGCGTAAGGCTGACCACCAGCCAGTCGGCAAAAGGCAGCTTGGAAGCTACCGCCAGCCGCCCGTTCTTCTGATCGACGGTCATTTCCTGGGAATCGTCCGGCAGAGGGACATCTTGGAGAGAAGGCAGCGATTCGGCCGAAGCCGTGGAAGACACGAAACGCCCCTTGTCCGAGACGAGATACACCTCGCTGTGTTCGCTGAGCTTCAAATTATTCAATGCGGACAAAATCGCCTGCGGATTCGCTTCGTAAAGCACAATCCCGATCGGCTTATGCTCGTTGAGATCGTAAATCTGGCGGCCGAAGGCAAACACGGTCCGTTTCTCGTTCTGGTCGATCAGGGAGTGCGGAAACACGCCCAGCCAGACCATTTTGCCCGAAGATTGACGGACGTCCCGGTACCAGTCGGAACTGCGGTATTCGGGATCGACCACATTCATGTAGTTGCCGTAGTTGTAGATCTTTCCTTTGTCCATGATGACGTGGATGCCGATCAAATCTTCCCGAGAGTAGAAAATCGCCCCGATCATGTTAGTGACGGAGCGAGTGTTAATATAATCGAGCGCAGGCTCTTGCGGCGATTCCGTCAGCAGACGGACCAGATCGAAATTGTTGCCGATCGTTTTGGACAAGCTGTCGTAGCCTTTGAGCAGCAGGTCGAAGAGGTCGACGGTCTGCGAGACGTTTTTCCGGGAAAGGTCGCTGATCTTCGTCTGAAACTGCTCGGTCGTGCGGCTGTAGAACAGTAGGGAGATGATGATCAGAATGCCGGACATGCAGAACAGGAACAGAAAAAACAACCGGTGGTGGATGGATTGGAAGCCGCGTCTCAAGGATTCGTCCCCTTTCGTTGTTTCGCCCGGTTCCCCATGCCGTCCGTGCGGCGCCTACCCTTTTACCGCCCCGGCAACCATACCCTTCGTGATTTTTTCCGAAAGAATGAAATAAAGGAGTATGACGGGCACCGCCCCCATGACGAGAAAAGCCCCGATGTTGCCGTAGTTGACGGAATACTGGCTCACAAAGGTGTACACGCCGAACGGAAGCGTCTTCAACTTCTCCGAGGAGATGAAAGTCGCCGCCAGGATGTATTCGTTCCAGATGTTGATGAACGTCAGAATGCAGACCGTCATGACCGGCGGAACGGAAATCGGGAGGATGATGCTCCGGAAAATGCGATACACGCTCGCCCCGTCCATGTAAGCGGACTCTTCGATTTCGTGCGGAACGGATCTCATAAAGCCGCTCAGGATAAAGACGGCAACCGGCGTCTGGAACGCGATGTAGGGCAGAATCAGGGACAAGTGCGTGTTGAGTATGCTCATGTTTTTGAAAATAATCATTAAAGGCAGCAGCGTAGCCTGCAGCGGAATCATCAGCCCGATCAGGAAAACGAGCATGACCGCGGGGGCCAGCTTCCAGCGGAACCGTGAAATGGCATAGGCCGCCATGGAGCTCAGCAGAATGACGCAAACCATCGTAACGACGGTGACGAACACGCTGTTGAACAAATACTGCAGATAGTGTCCCGCTTCGTACGCTTCTTTGTAGTTACCCCACCTCGGCGATGCGGGCAGGGAGAAAAAGCTGCTGCCGAGAATCTCTTCGTTGGTCTTCAGGGAGTACGTAAGCAGCCAGAGAAGAGGATACATCTGAGTGACGATCAGAATCGCGAAAAGCGCATAGACGATTCCTTTTTTGACGGATTTCACAGGCGGTCCTCCTCCTAGCTTACCTTATTTTCCAGACGTTTGAAAACTACGTTAATCAGCACCGTAAACGCCAGGCACAGGATGACTAGGAAGGTGGCAATCGCGCTGCCGTACCCGTATTTCTGAGACAGGAACGACATGTTGTACATATGCGTCGAGATGACGTCCGTAGAGTGTGCGGGCCCTCCGCCCGTCATGACCATCACGAGATCGAACGCCTGCAGGGAGCCGATAAAAGCGAGCACGAGCGAGATTTTCAGGATGGGCACGATCATCGGGAACGTGATGTAGCGGTCGGCCGTGAAGCCTTCCGCGCCGTCGATGCGGGCCGCCTCGTAGATCTCGGCCGGAATGTTCTGCACCCCGGTGAACTGGATCAGCAGATGGTAGCCGAAATACTGCCACAGAGACACGATGTACAGACAGAACATGGCAATGTTGGGCTCGGTCAGCCAGCTGTGCGTCCATTCGGTCAAGCCGAACGCGGTCAGCATCCCGTTGATCATCCCGCCCATCGAAGCCGGGTTGTAGACGGTTTTCCAGAGCTGCCCGATAATGACGACCGACAAAATAACCGGCAAAAAGTAGATCGATACGAGTGAGTTGGCTTTCTTCACGTACCGGTTCAGCAGAATCGCCACCATCAGGCAAATCGGAATCTCGATCATGGAAAAGACCGCGTAAAGCAGCGTCCGGCGGACGGACGGCCAGAAGACCGGGTCGTCGAAAAACATCGTCTTGAAGTTGGCCAGGCCCACGAATTTGGAGCCGGATATGCCGTTCCAGTCCAGCAGACCGGTATAGAACGAGACCAGGATAGGGACGAACACCATGCAGACGTACAGCAGCAGGCTTGGAAGCACGAAGACGGCGACGGTTCGCGCAGGTACTTTTAACACATTCATTCTAGTACGCCTCCAGTAGACAAACGGCCGCTTGCTCTTTCTCTCTCCGCTGCGGCCCTTGCAAAAAAATGTCGATGAAAAAGGGGTCCGGTCCGAACCCCTCCATCGCAATGCCTCGTTTTATTTGATGTTGGCCTCGAAAGCGCTCTGATGTTCCTGCGCGACCTGTTTCGGATCGGCCTTCTGGATGAACAGGTTCTGGATGCTGCCCAGGTGGACTTGAGCGGTGGCCGGGTTCATCGTGTTGTCGAACGCGAGGTCGCCGCCTTTGACGTTTTTGAACAGATCGAGGATGGAAATCGCCAGATCGGAGTAACCCGCGGCTTTAAAATCCCCCTCTACCTTCTGCCCGATACCCACGGCGTTCTTCAGTTCGAACTGGACTTTCGGCAGATTCAGCGTGAAGTAGTTCAGGAAGTCCTTCGTCTCCTGCAGGTGCTTGCTGTTGGCCGAAATGGCGAAGGCGCTGCCCGGTGCGATCATGTACTGGTTCACGTCGCCCTTGCCGCCTACCGTCGGGAACTGGAACACGCCGACCTTGCCGCCCACGGAAGAAGCGTCGATGGCGCCCGTTTCCCATGTGCCTATGATGTGCATGGCCGCTTTGCCCGTTTTGAAAATGTTGCCGCCCGCGTTGTAATCGACGGACGTCGCGCCTTCGTTAAACGCGCCGGCCTGCACCAGCTCCTGGAACTTCGAAACGGCCTCCGTGAACGCCGGATCGTTGAACGTCTTCTTCTTGTCGAGCACGTCCTGGAGGAAGCCCGGACCGCCGTTTGTGCGGAGCAGCATATTCATAAACAGGAACGAACCCGTCCAGGAATCTTTCTCCCCGATGGCGATCGGCGTGATGCCTTTGGATTTCAGCAGCTTCACGTCTTCCAGCAGTTCCTCGAACGTCTTCGGCGTATCTTTGATGCCTGCCTGGGCGAACAAGTCCTTGTTATAGTAAACGACCTGAATGTTATTGCCGTCCGGCAGGGCGTACACGTTGTTGTTAAAGCTGTAGTAATCGAGCAGCCCGTCCTGGTAAGTCCCTTTCAGACCGTTCTTGTCCAGCATGTCGTTCAGCGGGGCGAGCAGCCCGGCATCGACGAAAGGCTTCATCTGGGCCGCCGGGTTCACGATCGTGATGTCCGGAATCTCTTTGGAAGCGGCCTGGGTTTTCAGCTTCATTTTCTGCTGGTCGGTGTTCATGGAATCAAGCTCGATATGAATATTGGGGTTTTCCTTCTCATACTGTTCCACGATTTTATGAAGCATTTTGTACGTAGGTGTCGTCGGATCGGGGTAAATGTTCTGGAATGTGATGGTGACTTTCTTATCCCCTCCCTTTGACCCCGTATTCGTATCCTGCGTGTTCGTACCCGCGGATTGATCGGCGCGTCCGCAAGCCGCCAAGCCGACCGCCAAGACACCGGCCAGAGCCGCGGCGGAGATGCGAGCTGTTTTTCTGCCCATTTTTCCTGACCCCCATTAAGTTCGAAATGTAAGTTTATTATCATCGTTTGGAGCGCTTTCAACAATGCAAGAAATTAAGGTTTGTGGTTTACTTTTTCAAGATTGTTAACTTTTTCAACTGAACAACCAGAGTCAAATCCTCCGGCCAACTGGCAAAGCGCAGTAAAACGTTCCCCGTCACAGCCGTGCTAAACTAATACAAAACGGCCTTGATCTATGCCGGGGAGGATGGTTGTACAGATGGAAGTTGTCCGTATCGGAATCATCGGGTTAGGTAATATGGGATCGGCGCATGCGAAATATTTGATTGAGAACAAAGTAAAAGGCGGGGTGTTGGCCGCCGTGTGCGACCCGCGTACCGAGCGGCTGGAATGGGCGGCCCGGGAATTCGGGAACGTCGTGGCGCGCTTCACCGGGATCGAAGAGATGTACGCCTCCGGCACGATCGACGGCGTGATCATCTGCACGCCGCATTACGGCCACCCCGCGGAAGCCGTCGCGGCTTTCCGGCACGGTCTGCACGTGCTGACGGAGAAGCCGGCCGGCGTCTACACGAAGCAGGTCCGCGAAATGAACGAAGCGGCCGCGGCGGCCGGCAAAGTGTTCGGCATTATGTACAACCAGCGCACGCAGCCGCTTTACAAGAAGCTCCGGGAGCTGATCAGGCAGGGCGAGCTCGGGGAAATCCGCCGGATCAATTGGATCATCACCCTCTGGTACCGGTCCCAGAGCTACTATGATTCCGGCGGATGGCGCGCCACATGGGCCGGAGAAGGCGGCGGGGTGCTCATCAACCAGTCGCCTCATCAGCTCGACCTGTGGCAGTGGGTGACCGGCATGATGCCCAAGCGGCTGCGCGCCTTCTGCGCTTTCGGCAAGCACCGGGACATCGAGGTCGAGAACGAAGTGACCGCCTACGCGGAGTACGAGAACGGAGCGACGGGCGTATTTATCACGTCCGCCTGCGAAACGCCGGGTACGAACCGGCTTGAAGTGGCAGGTAACCTGGGCAGAATGGTCATCGAAAACGACAAGCTGACCTTCTACCGACTGCGGCAGTCGGAGACGGAATTCAACCGCACCTATAAGGGCGGCTTCGGTGAGCCGGAGGTGTGGAAAATCGACATCCCCGTCGGAGGCGAACGCGGGCAGCACCACCTCATCACCCAGGATTGGGTGAACGGCATTCTTCACGGCACTCCCCTGATCGCTCCGGGCGAAGAGGGCCTGAAGGGGCTCACGCTCTCGAACGCCATGCTGCTGTCCGCGTGGACGGACGAATGGGCGGAGCTGCCGCTGGACGAAGACCGGTTCTACGGGCTGCTCCAGCAGAAAATACAGGCTTCCGGAGCCGTGAAAAAGGATATACAACCGTACATTTAATCTCTTCGCCGTTCTTCATAATAATTTTCTCTTTATTTTTATGCAGTGTTTTAGTAAGCGCAGCAATGAATTCTTGAACGGATCAATCCTCCCGATAACGCAAAATAACACTTTCATTATCATATTAACCAATTTTTGACTTGAGGTTATGGTCATGTTATCTTAGCTTAAACAAACATTAGTGCCCAGAGAAATATTCTAAACTGCCCCTCAAAAATTAATCTTTGATTTATACTTAAATATAAACTTAAGATTATATGTGAAAGGAGTTATATCGTGCGCTCAATTGGCTTCTTAATAATTACCTTGTCACTGTTAACTTGTAGTTTACTGTTAGTTGTAGGTCAGATGTCAGTATCAATTAAAATGGCAGGTACGGGAGCAGTTTCTTACGGAAATTTCTTTGAAGAAGTCCCTATAATAGCATTTTGTTTAGTAATAATAACTTTGTTACTTGGTGTGTTACTAATAAGTAAAAAAGAATAGAGGAAATACATTCTGGCATTTCACCAAAATTTAGACTGAAATTGCGTTGAAAATATAATAACGCAGATAAAAGACCGGTAAAGGTCTCTCTTCTGCGTTATTATATTTACTGAACTAATGTTACTGGCAGATAAAATCAATAATAATATCTTACTTCTTGGGTAGAAGTATCACTATAGGTTTTTGAATCGTACGTATAAACGATATATTCTTCGAGATTAATTGCTGCTGTTGAACTACCCTTAGAAGCCCAGGCAGTTCCAGGTTTATAGGTTGCAGGATACTGTAGCCACGACTGCGACCATGTTGGTTTCCACGAAAACTTCGATATGCCGGTTGACTGAGAACCAGTTGAGGTAAGAGAGGCTGAGGAGTTGAGTGAAAATTGCCATTGTACAGCCCACGGTAAAGCAACAGTAAATACAGAACTTGAAGAAGTTGATTTAGGAGCAAAATCCCTTTGTATGTCAGTTGAATATGGTAGAGAATGAATAATATCATATGTGTTGCCTGAGCCACCTGAGCTTGTGCTGAATACTCTTGCTCCATTGTAGAAATTAGTCTCTACGGAATGTTCAATGTAAAAATAATCATAATTGGGGTCACTATCACTTTCTTTGTTTTGGTGCAAAATCCAGAATACATTTTGATAAAAAACTTTTGTGGAATTCTGATATATAGTTTTTGTAATATTGTATTTTGAAGCTACGTTCGGATCCGATGAATAATCTAATATACTAATATCATTGGATTTAAAAGGAGCTTCATTAACGATACTCATGACTTCTTGAACAAAAATGTCTCTATGGTTTTTTAGATTTATAGATGGTTCTGCTTTATCACTTACTACATTTTTGATTTGTCGTAAGTATGGTTTTCTCGGATTATTAGGGTCAATTCCAACAATTTGCCATTTTTCTTCTTCGGAAGATATTATGGCTCCTTTATCACTGGATTTATGATTAGGTCTTTCTTCAACTACTATTCCTAACAGAGATTCAACATCTGAAAGTTTTATATCCGAACCATAAAAATAAATAATACCACCTTTTTTAAAATGTTGAATAGCTCGTTTACTGTAAGAAGGATTTGAGGAAATATCATCAAAATTAACGGCTATTTGGTTGGTATTGTTTTCTGAAGATGAACCTTGCGGGTTGAATTTCTTTAATAATTTTGTCGCTTCTTCATCTGAGGATCGAGATCTTAATTCTTTTACCGCCTTCTCAACTTCATTATCTAAGAAAATGATGTCAGCCTTTTTGGAACTATTGTCAGCAAAAGAAGAGGAAGAAAAGGATAAAGATAGGACTATACTCATTGCTACTAAAACATTTTTTTTCATTAGTAAAGCCTCCTATTTGATTTTATTGATAGTGGTCAGCTCATCAAAGTAAGTAACATTAAGTCGAGGTCATCTAATTTCATTAACAAATATGCCATATATTTCATTTTATGTATATAAAAAAACACTTTATTCAAATAGAAAAGGGAAGCGCTTCCATGCTACACTGAAGACAGAAAGGCCGCTTCCGGGCGGCCCTTACATCCCGATAAAGCGTGGTGCTCTCCCGCATGTTCATGAACCTGCACGACCGCGAAGATATGCTCGGCCTGAGCTACCGCAACGAGGGGAAGGTCGATTCCGTTTTTCATTCCCATGCGTATTACGAAATTTATTACTTCCACAGCGGAAGCTGCAATTATCTGATCGGCGGCAACATCTATATGCTCCAGCCCGGGGATCTCATCCTCATGAACGGCATGACGCTTCACTGCCCCAAGGTCGACACCGCCGTCCCTTATATCCGGACGACCGTGCATTTTGAGCCGGCGGGGCTTAAGCCGTATCTTGAGCTGCCTCATGCGGTCAATGTTCTCCAGCCTTTTCAGGAATTAAAAAACTGCCGCCTCACTCTTCGCGGCCCCGAAAAGGAGGAAGCGGAGCGCATCCTGCACGAAATGAGCGTCCACTGCAAGAAGGACGGTTTGACCGCCTACAACCGCCTCCACCTCGCATTCCTGGACCTGCTGTATTTCATTCACGAGCAGTGTCAGCGGACGCTGCGTACGGGGCGTGAATTCTCTTCCGAGAAAGAAAAACACGTCCAGCGTATCGTCAGCTTTCTCGAAGAGCACTTTGCGGACGATCTGCACTTGGAGCATCTTCAGGAGCACCTAAACTTCAGTAAATTTTATTTATCTAAAATATTTAAGGAAATCACGGGACTGACTATTTTTCAGTTCGTGTACCGCCGCAGAATCAACGAGGCCAAAACGTTGTTCCTGCACAATCCCGGCCACTCCGTTACCGATGTGTGCCTGCAGGTCGGCTTCAAGCATCTCGCTCATTTCAGCCGCTTGTTCAAGCAGCAGGTCGGACTGACGCCGGAAAAATACAAGAAAACCGTCCGCGAGCAGCTTTCTTCTTAACGGCCGGCCTCCGGATTGGCATCATTTGAGAAGGGTTCACACAGTCGGGGGATTCACACCAACCGGTTCCGCAAATAAACCGGGAACCGGACTTGGTCTGCGCCAGCATAGGCCATAGCCATGAAAGGAAGGGTTTCTTTTGCACAAAAAAGACGGCATGAACTACGCTCCCGAAGGAAAACCGGCGCCGGTCGTCGCGCGGGGCGACTTTATTTTCGCCGCTGCGGGATTGGAGCACGGCCATATTTACGGCATGTGCAACGGACTGCGCGAAGCCGGGGGCGAGCTGAAATGGGTCTACGACCCCGACCCGGTAAAAGTAAAAGCTTTCCTCGCGGCCTATCCCGGCGTACGCCCCGCCACGTCGCTGGAAGAGATTTTGCAGGATGAAGAAGTAAAGCTCGTAGCTGCCGCCGCCATTCCGTGCGACCGCGGGCCCCTCGGCGAGAAAGTCATGCGCAGCGGTAAAGACTACTTCACCGACAAAACGCCGTTTACCGCGCTGGACCAGCTTCAATCGGCCAAAAGAACGGAAGCCGAGACCGGCCGCAAATACGCGGTCTATTTCAGCGAGCGGCTGCATGTCGAGAGCGCCGTCTTCGCGGGACAGCTCATTCGCGACGGAGCGATCGGGCGTGTCGTGCAGGTGCTCGGCCTCGGCCCGCACCGGCTTAACGCCGCTTCGCGGCCCGGCTGGTTCTTCGAGCGGGCCAAGTACGGCGGCATCCTGTGCGATATCGGCAGCCACCAGATCGAACAGTTTCTGTTCTTTGCCGGCTGCCGGGATGCACAGGTACTGCACAGCAAGGTCGCCAACTACAACAACCGGCAGTATCCGGAGCTGGAGGATTTCGGCGACGCGACCCTGCTCGGAGACAACGGGGCGACCCAGTATTTCCGCGTCGATTGGCTGACGCCGGACGGCCTGTCCACATGGGGTGACGGCCGCACCGTTCTCCTCGGCACGGACGGCTACATCGAGCTGAGGAAATACGTCGATATCGCCCGCAGCGCGCAGGGCGATAACCTGTACCTCGTGAACGGCGAGGGCGAGCGCCGGCTTGAGCTGAGCGGGAAAGTCGGCTATCCGTTCTTCGGGGAGCTGATTCTTGACTGCCTGAACCGCACGGAGCATGCGATGACCCAGGAGCATATTTTCAAAGCGGCCGAGCTCTGCCTGTTTGCCCAGCGGGACGCGGTCAGGGCCGAGTTTCCCACTTCAAACACTTGGGGACCTTAACTGATGATCTGGGCTGCATGACAATGGATTTAGCACTCGCTGTCTGATTCCCCGGTTAGTGTCTTGGGCATTCAAAGATTGACTGGACTAGGTAATCCTCAGCCCTAAACTACCGATCACAGTCGAGATACCTCGTCGAGCGCTGTGAACGGCACGCAGTATAGCGATTTACACATAACCAACCTATCCGACCGGAGGTGTCCTACCGAATGAAACTGTCCGTGTTTACCGTCGCTACACCCGAGCTGTCCCCGGAGCAGCTTGCCGCCGCTGCCAAAGAAGCCGGAATCTCCGGCATCGAATGGCGATACAAAGAGATTCCGCCCGAGATGGCCGGTGAAGCGCCGTCCTTCTGGCGCAACAATCTCTGCTCCATCTCGCCGGAGTGGGACGATGCCGAGCTGAGCCGCTTTCGAGACGCCGCCGCGCGTCACGGGCTGCGTTCCCTCAGCGTGACGCCTTACCTCGACGCCGGCGATCTGGAAGGCACGGAGCGCGTGCTGGGCGCCGCCCGCCGGCTCGGCGCTTCCTTCATCCGGCTCGGCGTGCACCGCTATGACCGGACGCGGAACTTCCGCGAGCTGTTCGGGCTGCAGCGAGCCTATCTGCGCGAGGCGGAAGCCTTGTGCCGGCAGTACGGCGTGAAGGGGCTCGTCGAGACGCACCACGTCACGATTGCGCCGAGCGCCTCCGCCGCCTATCGCCTCGTGGAGGGGCTGCAGTCCGAGCATATCGGCGTGCTGTACGACCCCGGCAACATGGTCTACGAAGGCTTCGAGAATTACCGGATGGGGATGGAAATTCTCGGCCCTTATCTCGCCCACGTGCACGTCAAGAACGGGGGCTGGGCGCCGGGTGCCGATGAGAACGGCATGACCCGCTGGGTTTCCGCCGCCCGCCCCATGAACCGGGGAATGGCCGACTGGCGGCAGGTCGTCGCGGATCTCCGGGCGGTCGGCTATACGGGCTGGCTGGGCGTCGAAGATTTCAGCGGCGAGCTGCCGGGCCCGGAGATGCTGAAGAAGTTCAGCGCTTTTATGAACGGGCTGATGCAGCCTTCCGAGGCGTAGAGGAACCGTTCGAGCGATAAAAAAAACCAGCCGGGTTTTCCGGCTGGTTTTGCTGTTTCGGGGGGAGCGGGAAAACATGCGACTCTTTTTCTTGCAGACCGCCTCCCTCTATTTATCCACGCTATTTAAATTCCATTATTATCCATGTACAATAGAGATACATCGGTTCCTCTTTTGATGTCATCCCCGTACAATTCAGTGCCATTCAAAATTTTACTAGGGAGGACGTCCGTGAAGAAAATTTTTATATTAATCGTGCTGATTTTATCCGCGGCAGGATGCGAAAGCCGACCGGAAGCCGAACCGGCTCCAAAACCATTAGCAGATTTTTACCAAACCGATTGGGGCAAAATCGATCGGATCGATATCCGCAACGGCGCCACCGGCGAACTAAAAACATTCAAGGAGAACGATATTCTCCGAAAATGGATCAATGAAGCCCGCATTATAGAGATAACCCCCGATCCAAATCAGGAAGCGAGAACAGGTTTTAGATATTCAGCAAACTTATATGAAGGCGATCAGCTAAAGTTCGGCTTTACGGATAGCCACATCGGGAACGCATATATACTTCCTTCAGAACAGCTTTATCATCTGCTTAAGAGTTTGTTCGAATCCTAAAATTTTAAAAAAAGGCGTCCCCTTTGTTATCTGAGCTAACAAGGAAGACCGCCTTTTCTTCATTTTTCAGCGCCAAATCCGCGCGCCACCTCTCAGCGCCTACCTCGCCTCTCTGCCCAAAAACCGCCAGAAATTGCGATGATACAGGTCATCGAAATCACGCTGGATCTCTTCCTCCGTCACGTACCAGCCGCTGCCGTGCAGCTTTTCGTACTTGTCCGCAAGCACCCGGCCGATGATGGAGCGGGAATGCTCCCACTTGTAAATTAGCTGCTCTAGAACGCGGCAGTCCGAGTGCTGCGGAATGACGGAGGTTCCGAGAAGCTCCACCCGGAAGCGGGTCATCTCCTCCACGATGGATTCCACGTGAAGGAACCACCAGCAGCCGAAAATCATCAGGTTGCGGAATTTGCGCGCAAGCACCGCAAGCTCATGCTGATTTTCGCGGGCCAGCATCGTGACCAGGAATTTCTGGTCCGGATAGCGCCGGCAGAGGGCTTCCACCGCGGTCACGTCCGAGTACATGCTCATGTCGCCCGCCAGACGGAGGCCCGGATTGACCGAGCGCCGCACTCCGATCATGAGAGCAAAAGGAATGCCGTGCTCGCGGCACACCGGGATCATCGCTTCGTCGATCATCCGGCTGCGGTGATCGTCCGACGGATACACGAAATCCCCCGGCATGGAGACCGCCAGATAGAGCGCATCCATCCGCCGGGTCCATTCCGACAGGAAGCGGCGGACTTCCCCGCGCGTCTCCTCCGTCCATGCCTCCTCCACGCGGTATCCGAGCTGCTTCAACTCGCCCGCTGCCTGCGGCCAGTTGTTCAGCAGCGCATCTACACGCAGAGCCGCGGAGAAACGCGGATCCGTATTGCCTCCGCGGTCCAGCCACACCGTTCGCTCGGCCGCATCGAACGGGTCGTTCGTCATGACAATGCGCTCCACCTTGGCGAGCTTCATGACCGTGTCGAGCTGTCCGCGCAAATCCCGACCTGCCAGGTTGCGGCGGTACTCTTCCAGGTTACGGCTGGAAACATCCAGTCCGAGCCGGTTCAAAATCGTGATCAGTCCGCTTGCGGCCTCGCTCACCGGGGAATGATCGACGAACAGCTTTTTCCAGATGGTATCCGCCTGCTCCCTTTTCGGCATCTCCCAGAAAGCCTCATAAGAGTCCTCCGACCAACGGAAAGATTCCGAGATCAGATAGTGATAAGTCAGCAATTCATCGATTCCCCAGAGCAGAGAGTCTTCAAAATCAGCGGAATACAGATGGGTATGCATATCGGTGACCGGGGTGGAGGCGGCCAGCCTCCCGACGATTTTCCTCAGTTCCGCCGCGTTTTGGATCGTTTGTGCCTTCATGGTTCCACATCCTTTTGATAGGGGTAGATGCAAAAAAAGTCCCGACAAGAAGTGCTATGTTCTAAATCGTCATTGCCCCGAATCCCCCGTCGACCCGCAGGATAGAGCCGGTTACGAAACCTGAGGCCGCGGATGAGGCCAAGTACACGGCGGCGCCTTGAAGCTCGCGCGCTTCACCGAACCGGTTCATCGGCGTATGGCTCATAATGGAGGAAATCCGCTCCTCCGAAAGAATTTTGCGGTTCTGTTCCGCCGGGAAAAATCCCGGTACGATCGCATTCACGCGCACTCCGGCCGGAGCGAACTCCCTTGCCAAATATTGGGTCACGCTGTTCACACCGGCCTTTGAGGCGGAATAGGTGAACACCTTCGACAACGGCGGATCGGCCGATACGCTCGAAATGTTGATGATGCTGCCGCCGTGACCGCTTTCCACCATATATTTGCCGAAGACCTGGCAGGCCAGCATGACGCTTTTCAGATTGACGTTCATGATGCTGTCCCACTCCTCTTCCGTGATCTGGAAAAAAGGAGTCGCGCTGTTTTTGCCCGGACAGTTGAGCAGGATATCCACTCTGCCCGTCCAGTCCAGCACTTCATCCAGGACACGCCGCAAATCCGCCGAGGACGTTGCGTCCGCCTGGAAGCAGCGGGCCTCGTCGCCCCCTTGCTCTATGCGGTCGCGGACCGCAACGGAGGTATCCGGATTGCGGCCCACAACGGCCACCTGCGCTCCGTGTCCCGCCAGTCCGGCCGCCATCTCCCCGCCCAGCGTGCTGTTGCCGCCGATGACGACAGCCGTTTTGCCCGTTAAATCGAATAAGTTCATATGAGTGTGACTCCTTTGGGGTGCTCCGGCTATGACGGATTGTCCGATTACATATAATAAGGACATTAACTATCTTCTCCCACGCATAAGCCGGGCCTTTTAGTGAGACAAACGGATTCGCTTTATTGATCTACTTCTACCGTACCATGAGCTGCTGTAGAGCGCTTTCTTCTCGTTATGCACCTACCTTCACTTATTTATATCTGATTGGTGTGATTGTCGGAGAGGGCATGCTAAACTGTGTATAAGATTAGGTTGATTAATTAACTGACTGAACAGATACCCGCAAACCCGGAGGACAGCCTTATGAGCCTGATGGAAACCTTTACGAGGCCGATAGAAGCCCTGTATAACACATCCCGCATTCCCGCCGGCTTCCATTCCCATCTTTATTATGAACTTTATTATTTTCACAGCGGGCAATGCAGCTACCTGGTCGGGGACCGGATTTATACCCTTTCCCCGGGCGATCTTCTTCTGATGAACGGTATGACTTTGCATTATCCCAAAATCAATCCGGCTTTCGAGTACTGCCGCACCATTGTGCACTTCGATCCGGCCTATGCCGAGGGGCTGTTCCGCGCGCCCTTTCACACTCCGGTGCTGAACCCGTATAAAAGAACGGATAACCGGCTGATTTCTCTGGAGCCTGGCGAACGGGCGATTTTGGAACCCATGCTGGAAGAATTGTGCTCCCTGTCCGGAGAAAGCGATTCTTTATGTCGCGACCGGTTCCTCGCTTCTTTTATGCGGATCCTGCTTCAAGTGTATGAAATCGCCGACAAACCCCGTAACCGGAGCCACGAGCCCGCCGGACCCAGACAGCAGCATGTGCAGCAGCTCATTTCTTTTGTGGAGGCGCATTACACCGAGGATTTGTGCCTGGATGACATCGCCGCCGCCGTCCACTTGAACAAGCACTACCTCGTCAAAATGTTTAAGGAAACGACCGGTATCACCTTGTTTCATTATTTGTACCGGCGCCGTATCAACCAGGCGAAAGTTCTTTTCACCCTGGAACCCGAAAAAAGCATCACCGAGACCGCCTATGAGGTCGGCTTCAAGCATTTGTCGCACTTCAGTCAGACGTTTAAAAAGTTTACCGGCCTGACGGCGGACGAATACCGCAAACAGGTGCTGAACACCTATCCGAAGGAGTGAGGTGCCGTTTAGGGTCTGCTTCGCGTTAAAATACAAGAAGGCACCGCAGTTACTTGCTGCGGTGCCTTCTTGTTCCGGCGGGTAAACCTCCCCGGCAAAGGGTTTGTTCTTGCTCTTGCTCTTGCTCTTTTCCCGCTTATACAATCCGCTATTCCGCCAAGCTTCCGTCCCTTCTTCGCCCCCGCGAATCCGTCACGATACCGGCGGCCGGGTCGATCGCTTTCACAATGGCTTTCAAGCGGGCTTCCTCCATAAAATGAATGGTGTAAGAAAGGCTGCGGCCTCTGCTGCGGCTGAAGCCTTCGCTCATCGCTTCATTCGGCGCTCCTTCGTCCGGCCCCGGGCCGCTCCCTTTCGCCCCTCCCCCCGTAGGCTCACGAGGCTCGATAGGCCGGAAGTTTGCCATGACCCGCCTGGATCGCCTGCTGAAAAAACGTTCCGCGGCCCGCTCCAGCCCGTAAGCTTGACGCTCCTCCGGGAACTCTCTTTTTGCAGCCGCCCCACGTTTTTCCGCCTCTTCAGCTTCGCAGTCAAATGCCTTCCGTCCAAGCCTGGCCTCCATCTCTTTCTCGATTTCGGCGCAGTGCCCGCTTACAATCGTAATCCGGCGGTGCACGGAAAACCCCCGCAGGCTGAAATGCACCGTTTCATATGCGAGCAGGTAAGCGAGAATGGAGTACATCGCCTGCTCCCAGCCGTAAATAAAGCCCGCTCCCGCCAAAATAAAGCAGTTCAGCAGCATAAAATCTTGATCTTTGAAACCGAATTTCACCAGTTTCTCAGTGTGGTCCCGCGTTTCCAGCGTATCCAGGGTACCCCCGTAGCGGATGACCAGACCGATTCCCAGCCCCAGAGATACTCCTCCGAGAAAAGCCGCCGACATCGGATTTTCGATCAGAGCCGGTACCGGATGCAAGATAAGGGCGCTGAGCGAAAATACGAGCAAGCCGAGAACCGTGAGCACCGCGAAATTTCGCCGGACCTGCCGGTACGAAAGCAGAATAAGCGGCAGGTTCAGCACGAACAGAAACAGGCCGAGCTTCATCTCCGTAAAATGGGCCGCCAAAGCGGAAAGGCCCGTCATTCCCCCGACCAGCATGCGGTTCGGAATCAGGAACAGCTCCAGCCCGACTGCGGCCAGCACGCTCCCGCAAATCACCATCAAGAGCTTGAAACACCACTGTGCCAAGGACCAGCCGCCCATTGTTTCTCCGGCCGGACCGATGCGGACATTTTGCAAAAGTTTCATCGGAATTCCTCCTCATCGCTTAGATTCCGTCCTTACAGGACCGTACAATCAGCCAGCGTCCGAGTGCGAATATCCGGCGGCATTACCCGCTTCCTTCCTTTTGCAGAACGGTTTTGCCCTCCTTTTTGCCGGACGCGTCTTTGAAAGGAATCACTTTATTCATCCACTTGTAAATGGTTTTGCTTTCCTTGGTAAGCAGCGGCCCGAGAATCGCCATGATAAGTACGTACAGAGCCGCGAAGGGCTGTAAAACCGCCAGCAGTCCGCCCGCTTTGCCGAGATTGGCCATAATAATGGAAAATTCGCCGCGCGATACAATGGTCAGGCCGATGTTGGCCGAAGCCTTCGAAGGCAGACCGGCGCTTCGTCCCGCCAGCATCCCGGCGGCCAAGTTGCCGATCAGGGTAATCGCGACGGCTCCCAGCGACATCCAGACGGCTCCGCCGAGCGCCAGGGGATCGATGGTCAGTCCGAAGCTGAAGAAGAAAATAGCGCCGAAGAAGTCCCGGAACGGCATGATCAGATGCTCGATCCGCTTGGCGTGCTCCGTCTCCGCCAGGACAAGCCCGACGAGCAGAGCTCCGATCGCTTCCGCGACATGAATCGTTTCGGAGAATCCCGCTACGAGGAACAGCGCCGCGAAAATCACGAGCGCGAACAGCTCGTTGGAGCGGATGTTCAGCAGCCGGTTCAGGAGTGGAACGGCTTTTCTGCCCGCTACGAGCAGCACCAGCATAAATCCGAGCGCGATGAGCGCGGAGAGCAGCACGCCTCCCAGTGTTGTGGAACCGCTTAGGACGAGTCCTGATAGGATAGAGATATAGACGGCGAGGAAAACATCTTCGAACATGATAATACCGAGGATCATTTCGGTTTCGGGATTGGCCGTTCTTTTCAGATCGACCAGCACTTTGGCCACGATGGCACTGGAGGAAATCGTCGTAATTCCGGCAATCACCAGAATTTCGGCTAGAGGAAAACCGAGCGCCCAAGCGAATAAGACGCCCAGCGTAAAATTAATGAGGATATAAATCGTACCGCCCACGGCGATGGAACGCCCCGACTTGATAAGCCGGCCTACCGAGAACTCCAGTCCCAGATAGAACAGAAGGAACAGGACCCCGATCCGGCCCATAAACTCGATCAGCGGCGCGCTTTCAATGAACCGGAAATCAAAATGCCAGAACTCCAGCGCGTGCGGACCTACGGCCATCCCGATCAGAATATAGAAAGGAATGACCGAAAAGCGGAGTTTGGCCGACAACAACCCGGCCGCCGCAATAAGCGCGATAGCCAGACCTACCTCAAAAACCATGTGATTCATCTATTCAACCACTTCCATTCTTTAAAATGTGCCGGAACAATTTTTGCTGCTGTCTTTCCCCGACCACGATCAGAGTCGAGTCGGCGGACAAGACATAATCCGGTCCCGGATTGATCTGCTTGCCGTGATTTTTGTCGACCACCGCAATGATGGTCGCTCCCGAATTTTGCCGGACGTCCAGCTCGCCGATTGATTGGCCGATGCACGCATACTCCGGGTCCATCTTGTACCATTCGATGATCAAATCGTCCAGAGCCACTTCGATCGACTCCAGCGCCTTCGGTTTATACGTCAATCCGCCTACGATTGCGGCAAGTTGACGGGCTTCATCGTCGTCAAGGGTGACCATGGACAAGCTCTCGTCGGGATCGTCATAGTGAAAATGGTACATTTCACGTCTGCCGTCGTCATGAAGGATAACGACGATCTTATCTCCGCCGCGGGTATTCATCAGAAACTTCTTTCCTATCCCCGGCAAATCGGATTCTCTTACGTACATAGCGGAATAGCCTCCTATAAATGAGTGTAATTAGGGACCGTTCGGTCCTGCTTCAAACCGCCCGCGCCCTTCCCGGCCGTAAGGAGTCCAGGAATTCGGGCAGACGGGGGCCTTGCCGCCCGGCTTATTTTTTCGCCGAGGCTCATCATCGTTTCCAATATCATCCACGTTATTTTTATACATGTTTATGCATTATTTATACATTTAGGTAGTTTTAGACAGACTCAAAGAAACCCTTAACAAGCGGCCGAAAAATTTGACAGCAGGTGCTTTCGTTTAACATTCGGATGAATGGGACTATACGTTTTGCCGGATAACGGCTGAGAACTTAAACCACGTAATTCGACGTGAATTTGATGGGTAGAAGAAGTTGTTTGCGCCTTAACAGGCAGAAGAAGGGTTTGTACCGGAGCCCCGGGATGGGAGCTTTAAAGAGGGTAAACAAGCACAGCACGAATAAAACCACGAGGGTGTTGGCCGCCTTCATCATTTTGGCAAAATGATGGGTAACGGCTTTGCGGATCACATACTTGGATTTGTGTTCGCTAAGCGGAGGGACAGACTCATACGTAGAGGATGACTGGCTGGCCGCGGCCTCCTGAGTCAGAGGCACGGGCGCGGAGAAGCTCAGCAGGAAGGACAGCGCAAGAAACAGACACCAGCGAATGATCGCGTTCCGTTGCTTCATCGTCTCCCCCCTTTTGTAATCTGTTACAACTATGATAACACATTTTGCGCGATTTCGAAACAGTCCGGCGCTTATTTTATGCATTTTTTTGTTTGATTATGCAAAAATACCGGCGATCTGTCCTTACTTTCTTGCCGAATCTGTAACTTTCCAACTCGTCCCTCGGCCCGTACAATAGAGAAGGAGATAATTGGATACCTGTTAGAGAGAGAGGAGACATACAACAATGGCAGCAACCCGACAGGAGCGTCATACAAATTTACGCGAGGCGGAAAAGAAAGCCCTTGCGCTTTTCGAATTGGCCGAAGCGAAAGGAATTCTGCGCAGCGGCGTTACGGAGAAAGAATTGAACCGGGAAATTTATCAGTTCGCCTTCGAGCTTTACGGGATCAAAAAGTACTGGCACAAGCGGATCGTCCGTGCGGGAAGCAATACGCTTCATCCGTACCGGGAAAATCCGCCCGACAGAATGGTGGAGCCGGGAGACATTCTCTTTATCGACTTCGGCCCGATCTTCGAAGATTGGGAAGCCGATTTCGGGCGCACGTACGTGTTTGGAGACGATCCTCTTAAAAATAAACTGCGGCGGGACGTCGAACTCGCCTGGCATGACGGCAAAGCCTTCTTCGAATCTCGTCCGGACATAACGGGCAGCGAGCTTTACGATTTTATGACCGCTTTGGCCCGCGATTACGGCTGGGAGTATGGCGGCCCTCACGCCGGTCATCTTATCGGGGAATTCCCTCACGAGATCGTACAAGGCGAAGAGGTCGAGAATTATATCCATCCCGACAATCACATCAAGATGAGGGATAACGATAAAAACGGCCTGCCCCGCGACTGGATCCTGGAGATCCATTTTGTGGACCGCGAGCGCGAGATCGGCGGCTTTTTCGAGCAGCTGCTGACTGTGGACTAATCATCCGCAAAAAAAAGGAGCCTGCCCGGCACTCAAACGAGTACCGTGCCGAGCTCCTTTAATTTTTGCAGGATATTCTCCTCTGTCCGGTCGTCGACGGCGATTTTCTCCTTGGCGAGTTCAGCCAGCGCGTCATGGTCCCCGATCAGCACCGAATGCTTCGCTTTCCGGAAAAGCGGCAGATCGTTGTTGTCGTTGCCGAAACAAATGAACTCCTCCAGCGGGAGCCCGCAGCCGCTCAAGGCCGCCATCTTATTGACGCCTTGGCTGGTCACATCCAGAATGCCCTCCGAGGAGTGATGATGGATCGTAACGTCCAGGGCTCTCAGCTTCGCGGACAACTCCTCAAATCGGCTGCAGGAGAGCACAACGATTTTGACAAACGATTGAATGTCGTCCAGCTCCACGCGTCTCGCCAGCCCATGGGGGTCCACATTAGCCAGGAACGGGTGCCCGGGACTCAGACGGTAAGCATAGTTCCATGTATCGTCGATAAGATATTCGGCCTCATAATCATTCAGCAGGTTAACGATTTGCCCGGCTAACGGCCCGGGAATCGGCTGGTACGCCAGCGGCTGCTTGCGGTAAAACGTCATCGCGCCGTTCGCCCCGATCAGCAGATGTCCGCCGAATCTTTCGTCCAGGACGGGAAGCATATCCCGGCAGGGCCGCGCCGATGCGAAGCCCACAAAGTGCCCGGCATCTTCCAACTCCAGCAAAACATCCAGAATGCGCTTCGAAATCGGCTGTCCTTTGAAGCAAATCGTTCCATCCAGGTCAAAAATAAAGTTCATGTTCACGCCCACCTTACTCGGTTGATGTACCTAATCGTAACGGGTACGGTCCGTCCGTTAAAGGGACAGAACGCGCAAAGTGAGCAGGACACCCGGCAGGCGTCCGGCAAGCTAGCGGCAGGTTACGCCCGCCATGTAATGACCGCTCAGGCCTGTGAGCCGTAAGGGGCGTTACAGGCTTCGGGCAGTACGGCACAGCTGAGCCTTCCAGTAATGTGGTCCGAGGCCGGACGTACCGTGGACAGCTGAGCCCTCCCGCAATGCGGCGCGAGAACGGGCATGCGGGCACAACCGCGCCCTCCGATAATGCGGTCCGAGGCCGGCTATGCGGGCACAGCCGAGCGTGGCGCAGCCCCGCCTTCCCGCTCAGAGCAGCCTGCGCAGCGGGAACAAGCGTCCGCCGCCGTCACAATCCGGCGGCTCAGAACCACGCTTCCGCCAGCGCCTTCACGCCGGCGGAAATTTCCTCCCGGCCCAGCGCCCCGTATCCGAGCAGCACGGTCGGATACTCGTCTCCGGGCCGCAGCCAGTACCGGGCGGTGCCGTACACCCGCACGCCCTTTTCCAGGGCCGCTTCGATCAGCTCGTCCTCCGACCGGTCCGTCCGTACGGTCAGAAAAGCGTGAAGCCCCGTATCTTTTCCCTCGGCCTGCGCTTTTCCCGGCATATACCGTTCAAGGGCCTCCGCAAAATACCGCTGCTTCTCCTCGTAAAGCCTCCGCATCTGCTGCAGATGCTTGTACCAGTAGCCGTCGGACAAGTACCGCGCGAAGGTGAGCTGGTCCAGTCTGGAAACCGGCTGGTCGTACTCCGGGACTTTCGAGTGAAACTCGGAAAGAAGTCCGGAGGGCAGCACCATGTAGCTGAGATTGAACACCGGCAGCAGCGCCTTGGAGATCCGGCCGATGTAAACCGTCTTGTCCGGAACCACGCTCTGAATCGCGGGAAGAATCCCTTCCTCGTATTTGAACTCCCATTCGTAATCGTCTTCGATGAGATATTCGCGGGAGCGGGCCCAATCCGCCAGCTCCGTTCTTTTATCGGCAGGCATCGTCATCCGGTTCCTGAACTGCTGGGAGGGGCTTACATACATCACGTTCGCGCCGCTACCCGTCAGCTCCCGAAGCGAGACGCCGCTGCCGATCAGTGGAATCGGATGGACACGAAACCCCAGATTCAAAAACGTATTCCGGGCCCCGTCGTATCCGGGATTCTCGACGCCGATCCTGTGCTTCTTCACGTCGAGAAGCTGGCTTAACAGCATCACGAGCTGCTGGGGGGCCGCTCCCACGACGATCTGGTTCGGGGTAGACAGAACGCCCCTCGATTCATACAAAAGCCTGGAAAGCTCCTTGCGGAGCGGATATTCCCCCTGATTCGTTCCTTCGACGGCATAACGGCTCTGATACTGCGCGACCAGGAGATTCCGCACCTTGTTCCAATGCCGGAAGGGGAACGTCCCCAGCTCAATATTGCCGTAGCGGAAATCCGTCGCGACTGTCCGTTCGGAGATATTTGCCGCTTCCGCCCGGATAACCTCGCGAGAGGATGCATCCGGCTCGTACGTCACGCAGTAGCCTTTTTTGGGGATATTCCGCAGATACCCTTCCGATATCAGCAGCTGATAGGCGTTTTCCACGCTATTTTTACTGACGCCGAAAGACCGGGCACTGCTGCGGAGCGAAGGAAGATAGTCTCCGCTGCGCAGCCTTCCTTCCCGGATCCCGTTTTTGAAATAGGTATATAACTGGTGAAAAATCGGTTTTTTGCTGGCCGAAAAATCCAGCGTAAATTCACGCATGACGCCGCACCTCCTGAGCTTGGATGCTTCCTCCGGCTGAACCGGAGAACGTTTGGCATACAGCATCCTGATCGTTAACGAGTGCCGCACTTCCTAATTTTATCATGCATATCCTGCCTGTCCCGTCCACGATTTCAGTCCTATCTTCCCAAACTTCACCCGAACTTTCAAGTGAACATAATTTAATAGAAATTTGTCGTTATTTGTCTTAAAAATTTACATTATTTTACCGATATACATGTAGAAAGGGGAGAATTCCTGAATGACAAACGTAACAACCACCAAAGAAGAAGTTATCGAAAGAATCAGCGGGATTATTTCATCGGAGCTTGCGCGTGTTAAAACCGAAAATCCGTTCTTTTTGAATTTCCCGGCGGAGAAAGATCCGCAGTATTTTGTCTGGTGCAACAACCTCTATCATTTATCCAAACATTTTGGCGAGCTGCTGAAGCTCAGATGGGAACGGTTCCCGGATGTGGACCACGATGTTTTCTCCACTCACTATGACGAAGAGAAAGACCATGCCGAGATGCTCCGCAAATGGATGATCGGCATCGGCTTGGACGATCCGGAAAACCATACAGCCAATTACGAGACGGAACACTTCATCTCTCTCCAATACCGTGCCGTTGCGGCCATGGATGAAAATATGTCGCTGCTGATCATCAACAGCACGAGCGAAGGCTTCGCTCACGCCGTCTATCTTCACGCCTACAAAATTTTGCAGGAAACCGGATTTACGGATCTTGAATACTGGGCGATTCACTGCGAGGCGGACGAGGAACACAGCCAAGTGTATCATCTCATCCAGAACATGACCGAAAAACAGCTGCAGGAAGCCGAGCATCTCGTTAAGTATACCTGCAACACGCTGGACGTCATGCTCGCATCTTGGTTTAAATAATTAGCGAAGGGGTAACAAAATGAGCGTTCTACTGAAAGATAAATTCAGCTCCAACATGGATAAAGCCAACCTGGTTTTTGCCTGGCAGGTCGTCGATAACCTGACGGTCGAGGAAGCCCGGGAAGCGGCTCGCATCATTACCGAAACTGTGGCAAACAGCGCCAAAGCGGGCAAAGTCAAGCTGCTCGTCGACAACCGTTTTATGGAGCGCGACGGACGTCCGATCGTGTTCACACCGGAGGTCAACAGCATTTGGGAAGAAGCGCAAAGAACCGTATTCCCTCATGTTTCCCACATTGCCGTGCTGTGCAGCGGTTCGATTATGAAGATGCAGATGGACCGCATCTCCAGAAACTCGAACATTTCCGATATTCAAAAAAGCTTCTGGAACAAAGAAGATCAGGCTATGCTTAAAGAAGCTTTCGATTTCCTCGGCATAAGCTCCAACGATCTCGTCAAAAACAAGTAACGGCCGAACGACCCGAGTCCCGCGTTTCCTCCCGAGGAAACCGGGGCTTTTTTCGCGCTTCCGTCTTCTCCATGAAAAAAAGCGCACAAATCCCGCAGGATCGTGCGCTTTTCCCCCTAGCGTAAGCTTCCAACGCGTGGTTCGAAAGAACATGTTTCGGTCAGCTCGGTTCTTTAATTTCCCGAACTTCCAGCGTAATGGGCTGCGTGTACAAATCGTACTTGCTGCCGCCGTCGATGACCGCCGTATATCTCAGAAGAGCGTGAGCTTTGCCCGGTCTTTTCGCCGTGATCCGGCTTCCGTAAGCTTCCACGCTGCTTTCGCCGTCGAGCAGAATCACATCGGCCGCCTTCTCCAGCCGTTCGCCTTTGAACGTTTCCACAAGCACGGACAGGTCCTTGCTTTCGTAGTTGCCGATGACGATATGGTCCTGTACCGGTTTAACGTAAGCCGCCCAATCCGAAGCCCAGAACGCGTAGTCCGTCGTAATGCCGAACGCGCCGTAACAGAAAAATTTCGCAAAATTGCTTTTGTCGTTAAACGTCCAAGGAGAGATCAGAACTCCCCGGTGCTTGGCGGCTTCCATAAAGTTCGGCCCCAGCCCTTTGTAAGTGGTATTGAACGTGGTATTTCTCAGCTGCATCAGCCGCAGCGTGTTGGTCAGCGATCCGTCGATATTCGCCTCATTGGCGGTTTCCCCGGTCAGCAGCCCCATCGGCATTTCGGGCATCAACTCGGAGAGACGTTGCAGCTGGTCCGGATTGAAAGCCATCGTGTTGATCAGATCTTCGGCGCCTTTATCTTTAACCACCTTAACAAAAGCATCCATCGCCGCCGGGTTCTTCGATTTCATCTCGGCCATAATCATCTTGCCCTGGCTGCGGGCGAGATCGATCTGCTCTTCGAGCGTCGGTATCTGGACGTACGGGAATCCGGCCGGATGCGGTTTGTTGGCGTTCAGCTTTTTCAGCTGGGCCAGGGTAAAGTCCTCGACCTTGCCTTTGCCGTTGGTCGTGCTTTCGAGCAAAGGATCGTGAATGATCACGAGCCGACCGTCTTTTGTCAGGTACATATCGTTCTCGATAAAATCCGCTCCCGCCTCCAGGCCGAGACGGTTGGAAACGATCGTGTTCTCGGGGGCCTTCGACGGCATTCCCCGGTGACCGATAATGTACGGCTTGCGGATCAGCGTATTCCCGTGGGAATACACTTTCAGGGCTTTGTAGGCCGCTTTGGGCGAATCGGTCACAATCCCGTTAACCCCCGCCGTAATCAGCGTGTGCAGACCCAGCTCCGGGCTGGCCTTCGTCCCCGCCTCCTTCGTCCAGACGACGATCAGCCTTTGCTGAAGGTACGCGACGGAGGAACGGGAGGCCGAGGCCCCGGGCAGAATGGCGATCTTGGCCAGACTGGCCGTCGTTTTGCGGCGGATGTTCAGCAGATCGTCCGCCGACAAATTCCCGGCCGAGCTGAAATCCACGATGCCGCGCACGGCCGGATAAAGCGTTCTGGCCCGCTTGACGAGCTCGCCTTGGTCGGACACGACGAAAGCGTCCTCGATGCCGCTCTTCTTAAGCAGGCCGGCCACGCGGTCCGCCGTCTCTCCGTCCCGGACGTAGAAAGCCGGGATCATCCGGCGGCCCAGCCCGTCCAGGACGGCTTCGAGCGTACCCAGCTCCGTTTTGCCGGAAGGGTCCGTAATGCGGAGTCCGCTGCTCACATGGAGAATGACCGTGGCAGGCTTCGCCGGACCGGACAGCTCCTCCAGCTGTTCCTTGCTGCGCAGCTCCGTCACGATAGTCGGCGCGATGGCGATGCCCGTCTCCGGCTCCGTGACCTGCACGAGCCTGCTTCCCGGTTCCGGGGGCTGCTTCACCGGCTGTGCGGCGACACCCGCGCCTGCCCCGACGGGTGGAGGCGTCCCGCCCCTTCCGGCGGAAACTGCCTCTGTCGCAGCTCCGGTTTGTTTCGTTTTATCTGATAAGATGTTCGGGTGATCCGGGGTTCCGCCTGCAATCGTCGTGCCGCTTCCAAGCGCCTGACTTCCTGCATCGGCCATGTGAGCCTGCGGCATCCCCGCACGAAACGGAACCGCCATGCCCACCAGTGCCAACGTAACTCCCACATAGAAAATGTTCCAACGACGTGTCGACTGTTTGCGCTCTTTCCCTGTGGAAGGTTTCAGGTACTTGAAAAATCTTGCCGGTTGCTGCACGGCTCTCCCCCTTACATGTGGTGAAATATTCCCCACCCCGATAATCCCATGTGTATTTGCAGATTATGATGGATACTCCCTCATTGTATCAAGTTCTCATTAGCGAGTAATGTATTCTTTATAAAGAATGTTTGAATTTTCCTTAAACTTTTCTTACAAAAATAAAAGACTTCCCGACGTGGATCGTCGAGAAGTCTTTAGAGCAAATCCGCACTTACCTGAAGACGGACATTAAGGCAGCTGGTTAAGGAAAGGTTTGACCGTTTTCGCGAAGTTGTAGCTGTTCATGCCGTCCCAGTTGATGGACCAGGTCATGGCACCGCGAATGTCCGGATATTTCGCTACCGGCTTGTAGGTTCCGCAGCTGTTGCCGGTTGCCAGGCAGTTCAGCGCGTTGTTCACGACCGATGCGGATACATAACCGCCGCCCGCAGCCGAAGAGGTTGCCGGAACGCCGATACCGAGCTGGCTAGGCTGTACCCACTGGATCGCGAGGTCCGTAAGAGCCGTCAGGAAGTCGACGGTTCCCTGCGAGTAACACTTGCCGTCACGGCCGAGCATACAGCCGGAATTGTAGAACTGGGTGTTGATCACTGTCGTAATGTCTTTCACATTGTTGTAGAACTGGATGTAGCTCGTTTGGTTGTTCTGCATGTCGATCGTTTGCGGAGCCATGGTCAGGATGAAGCCGGAGCCGACTTTCGCCTGAATCTGGCGGACCGCCGTGGTCAGGTTCGGAACGTTGAAGCCGTGCTCCAGATCCACGTCGAGGCCGTCAAATCCATATTCCGTAATAAGGCCGGACATGGTGCTGACAAAGTTGGACACGTTCGGCGAAGCGCTGCCGAGGTCGATGTTGCCTTTCTCGCCCCCGATGGACAGGATGACTTTCTTGCCCTGCGCCTTTTTCGCTTTGATATCGTTAATCAGATCCGCATTGCTGTAACCGCCGAGAGCCTTGGACAGATCGGGATCAATGCCGAAGGTAACGCCGCCCGGCTTGGTGCGGTCCATCTCCGCGAACGATACGGCAATGATGTCGTACTCGGCCGGCACTTCGCTCAGCTTGAGGTTCTTCGCACCGTTAACGAAGTTCTGCCAGTAGCCGGTCACGATGTGCTTAGGCAGTTGACCTCCGCCTCCGCCGGTCGGCTGGGTTCTGGCCGTAACTGCCGCGCTGGCCGGAGATACGTTGCCTGCCGCATCTTTCGCCTTCACCGTGAAGGTGTAGGAAGTGTCGGCCGACAAGCCCGTTACGGTAGCGGTCAAGCCCGTTACCGTCTGCGCGAGGGCGCCGTTATTGTACACTTCGTATTGGGTGACGCCGACGTTATCCGTTGCAGCGCTCCAGGACAAGGAGACGCTGGACGTGGTCGAGCCGGTCGCAGCCAGATTGCCCGGTGCTGTCGGCGCCTGTGTATCAGAGCCTCCGCTCGTAGGCAGTGTAGTCACGCTGAGCGCGCTGCTTGCCGCCGACACGTTGCCTGCGGCGTCTTTCGCTTTCACTGTGTACGAATATGCCGTATTCGGGGTCAATCCCGTGTTCGTGTAAGTCAGCGTACTGCCGGAAACGCTTCCAACAAGCGTCGTGTCTCTGTAAATATCGTAGCCCGCGACACCGACATTATCGGTGGACGGATTCCAGACCAGCGTGATACTGGTGGAAGTCGTCGTTCCGGAAACCTTCAGGCCTGTCGGCGCTGTAGGAGCCTGGTTGTCGACTGTTCCTCCGCCTTGAACTTCTTTCCACAGGGCGGGAACGTTAGGCGGCTCCCAGCCGTTTAACGACGTATGCGGCTGTACAACCTGATAAGTTTTGCCGCTGTATGTGACCGTATCGCCCACCGCGTAGGAAGTCGATGCCGCCCAAGCTCCACGATCGGCCGCCGAAGCCATTGCGGGAATTAAAGAGGCGAACAAAGTCGCGGTCAGCAGAAAACCGGCGGTTTTCTTCACAATCGATTTTGGACCGGTTAAAATCTTTTTCATAAATGAGATCCCTCCTGAATTGGTTGATCTGCGTTCCTGGGAACGCGGAATGGAATGCATGCTGCATCCGAAGTGCTGATCGTCTTCCCACCTCCTCATGGATATAAAAAACGGTTGGCGTAAGGAATGAAAGCCCTTTCCTACTTCCATTTAAACACGGGCAGATAACCAAAAGTAGGGATAAATCTATTGAATTTAGGGAGAAGATTAAAGAATCGGCCCACAAAAAAAGCGCCATTCCGTCTGGAATGAACGCTTACGTCAAATTGCCCGGGAACCATTCCCACGGCCCCGTTCCAAATCCTGTTCCCCGGTGCAAAATACCCGCCGGACACACATGCTTTCGCCGCTAAAGTCTATTCTTCTTCACGCCGCCAAATATCGTGATATTCCTTGTGCCGCTTGAAAAGGGCGTGCGCGTACGAACAGGCCGGAACGACCGTCTTCTTCTCTTCCCTCGCCTGATCGACGACAGCCCGGACCAGCTCTTCGCCGACTTTCTGGCCCCGCAGGGATTCGGATACGAAAGTATGATCGATCACCAGCGACTCTTCGCCCAGGGGCTGATACGTAATTTCAGCGACCGCTTCCCCGTTCTCCATCACCGCGTAGCCGTTGCCTTGTTTGATCGTTTCTCTCATGGTATTGGCCTCCTCCTAATCAGTTCTTTTTATTATTAACCATTTTTTAGCCTTTCTATTTTCCGATAATCTTGGCAAACTCAAATGAGAACGGGAGGCGGCGGAAAAATGAAAGAAAAAAAGGTCAGGGAGATCCGATTATCCGATTATCCGGCTATTTATTTGTTAAACCAAGACTTCAACCCGAAGCTGCATTCATTTTCTGAACAAAAAGTAAAAGAAAAAATTGAAATCATCACCAAAAAAACAAACGATATCATTTTTGTTTGTGAACAAGACGAGGAAGTTATCGGATATATCCATGGAAGCCCCTATGAACTGCTTTTTTCCGATTCATTAGTCAACGTCTTGGGATTTGTAGTGAAAGAAACGTTCCGAAATCAGGGCGCAGGCCATATGTTGATCGAGAGTCTTGAAGCCTGGGGAAAGACCAACGGATTTTGCGGAATCAAATTATTATCCCATCCGAGCCGGACAGCGGCTCACAGATTCTATGAAAACCGCGGCTATGCGTTTACAAAGGACCAAAAGAATTTTATAAAAAAGTTCGACTGCTAGCAAAAAAGCCTTAACCCATTTCCGGGTCAAGGCCTTTTTTTCATGCATTGTTTAATGCCCTAAATTATTTCGCCAGCTGAAAATCGCCGGAACCGGTTCTTACTTTGAGCTTCACTTCGCCGCTGCCGAATTTACCTTTCAGCCGGTCTTTCTTATCGTTCTTCTCTTCATAAGAGAAGGCTTCCCAGTCGACGCTTCCGTTGCCGCTGCCGCCCTCGAAGTCGACGGCGAGCGATTTGGGCTCCTCGGTCAGTTCTATCTTCACGCTGCCGCTGCCGGATTTGAGATCCGCGTCCCGCAGAAGCTCGCCCGCTTCCACGCGGATGTCGCCGGAATGCGTCTCCCCTTGCAGAGAGGCCTTGCCCTGCTTCAGCTCGACATTGCCGCTGTGCCCTTCGAATTTCAGGTCGTTCGCCGCATACTGTTCGGCTCTGATATCACCGGAGTCCGCTTTTAGCGTAATAGCGTCTCCTTGAACGTCAGCCACGTAAATATTGCCGCTTCCCGCATTCGCAACCAGCTTGGCGGATTTAATCTCACGGAAAGAGGTGTCGCCGCTTCCCGCTTTGGTTTCAACGGAATCTCCTTTCAGAGATTCGAGGTCGATATTGCCGCTTCCGGATTGTACCCGGACGGACTTCCAGTTTTTCTCGGGCAATTCCACAACCAGCTCTACATTGATAATCGTCACGCCTACTCCGATTTCGTTAGGTTCCTCGATTCCGACCGATAACGTGTCGCCTTTGGCATCGACTTTGAGCTGAAATTTCTCCGCCTGCTTTTTGCTGACACTGCCGTCCAAGCGTACATTCACTTGGTCCCCTTCGCCTTTGACGATTCTGGTATCGGCGCTTCCTGTCTCTACGGTAATATTTTGTAGGGAAGCCGCTTCCGCCGTTTTTTCCAGATGTATGTCCTGCGTCTTGAAAGAAAGTCCGTTCCAGGAGAACACGCCCACCGGATTAAAGTAATACAGCAGCGCCAGCACCCCTGCGCCTATCAACAGAAAACCCATATTTCTTCTCATGTAATCGTTCCACTCCAATCAACCGACATTGTTCTTGAATCCAGCCGAGCCTTACCTCGCTTTCCAAGTATATCACCAGATATTGACTGTCCGCATTGGACTTGCGAAGGTAATTCTTCCCCGTCTGAGGTCCAGGGGGACCGGCCGGACACCAACCCCCCGATTTTTCATAAACTGAACAAAAGAACGACCGAAAAGGAGTCTGTAAGCATGTACAGCCCCCCTTATCCCGTCCCTTATCCCTACTGTCCCCACGCGTTCGTGCCGGCCGTTCACGGTTTGCCTGCCGGACCGGGCCCGTTTCCCCGGCTTCCGGAAAATTCCGGATACCCGCCCGTCGAACCGAAGCAGCTGATCTCGTCCGCCGCTTCTTTGCGCAAGCTGCTCGCCGACGGCAATGTGGTCCTCGCCCGGCTGTCCGACGAGCCGTTCGCCCGCCGGCTGATGACAGCGGCGCAGGCCGGCCGCAAGCAGGAGGTCGACCGGCTTATGAAGAGCATCGCCATTTCCTCCGTCCTGGCTGCCCGCTACACCCCAAGCGGACTTGTCATGACCGTAACTCCAGGCGATCAAGACCTGGCATGCTGCGTCCTTACGATGTCCCTGAGGTGGGGACAGTAAGGAACTCGGCGGCGGGTGTGATCGGGCTCCATGCGGGGGCAGTTCCCGGACAGGGCGGCCGTAGGCCGTACGCCTCAGAATGAGCGTCCACGGAGCGCCGCAAGCTTGCGTTCAAAAATGCCTGCACGCACATGCCGTCCGGCAGTGTCTGCGGCTTTGACCAGGCGGCTCAGGTCGGTCCGGGCAGCTTTCAATCCTGGCAAAGCGAGGCCTGGCAACTTTCGGCTGGACCAACGCCGGGCCTGACAGCTTTCGGACAGGGCCAACGCCGGGCCTGGCGGTCTGCGGTCTGCGGCCTGCGGCCCGGACCGCCGAAACGCGGCGCCACACACTGCGCGCCGCTGGAGCAGCACGCGGTACGAAACAGGCCCGACCGCCGCGCAAACCAAAAGGACCGGAGGCACACACTCCTCCGGTCCTTCCATCAGCTGGCGCGCTTAATTCCCTTGCGCCAGACTGGCTTTAAACCCTTCGCGCCAGCTCGGGTACACGGGCTCCCAGCCGTATTCGCGCCGGGCCTTGGCATTGGACGCTCCGCGTTCGCCCCGGCCCTGGCCCGGCTGGAACTCCGGCTCGGGGGCTCCGATCGCCGAAGCGTAGGCGGGCAGCCAGAGCGTGCCCGGGGCCGGCTCGTCGTCCACGATGTTGACCGCCCCCGAGGGCCACCCCAGCGCAGCCAATGCGGCTCTTGCCGCATCTTCCACGTGAAGCAAGGAGCTGACGCCTTCGGTCGCCTTCACTTCGCCGCTGCGGACCTTGCCGGCGACAGCCCCGTCCCGGGCATACCAGGTTCCGGGGCCGTACAGCAGCCCATACCGCAGAATGACGGACTCCGGCATCTCCGCCGCCGCACGCTCCAGGGCGACTACGCCGTCCACAGTCGTCTTCCTCGGCTCCGGCGCCTCCAGATCAAGAGGCACATCTTCTCCGGCAGGCCCCTCCCCCGGCTCATACATCCACGAAATGCTCTGGGCAATCATTTTCCTGGCGCCCGCCTCTCTTGCGGCGTCCACCAGATTGCGCGTGCCCTGCTTCCTGATCCGGGCGTTCTCTTCCAGATTATAGCCGCTAAGCGCCGTAAGCTGATGAATCACGACCTCGGGCTGTACCTTCCGAAGCTGCGCAATCAATCCTTCCCGGTCGAAAGCATCCGCCTCCACCGGGACAGCCCCTTGTGCCAGCACAGCATCCTTCCCCGCCTCGCTGCGAATCATGGCGTATACGGTATGCCCTTCCTTTACCAAGAGCGGAAGCAAGGGGCGTCCGATTACCCCCGTAGCGCCTGCCACAAAAATGTTCATCTCCAGCCCTCCTGTACGAGTTCCCTAAGCGGGATTCTTTTCCCTTGTTAGACAAAGGAAGGAGCGTTTTCGTGACAGGCCGAAACCTGTTTAAGATAATCAATCATTAAGGAAGCGAACGATCAGCGGAGCGACCGCCCTCGCCGTATCAATCCCTCGTTAATTCTTCATCCGGTAAACCCGGGCCTCGTACGGCTTCATTTCGCAAGAAGAACAGTCCGGACCGCTCACCTCGTAATTCGCAAGAATCAGCTCTTTTTCCGCCGAAGCTATGGGCCCCGGCAGCGTGCAAACCGTACTCTGATCCGAAATATTCAGCAGGACCAGCCATTTCTCACCGTCCAACTCGCGCAGGAAAGCGTAAATCCGGTCATCCTCTTCCAGAAGAGGCTCGTAAGTTCCGTAGATCATCACCGGGTTTTCCTTGCGGAGACGGATCAGCTTCTGATACGTGTAAAAAACGGAATCCGGATCGGCGAGCGCCTGTTCCACATTGATTTCCCGGAAATTCGGGTTCACCTTGATCCACGGGGTGCCCTCCGTAAAACCGCCGTTGGCCGAGCCGTCCCACTGCACGGGAGTTCTCGAATTGTCTCTGGCCAGGTGCAGCAGGCTCCGGAAAACTTCCTGCGGCTCGCGGCCTTTTTCCACTTCTTCCTTATACTTGTTCTTTAACGCGATATCGTTGTAATCCTCGATCGAATCGAACCGCACTCCGGTCATGCCGATCTCTTCCCCCTGGTAGACGTAAGGCATTCCGGGAAGGGTGTGGAGCAGCACGGCAAAGCATTTGGCCGATTGTACACGGTACTCCTTGTCGTTGCCGAACCGGGTGACAAGCCGGGTATGGTCATGGTTGTTCAGGAACTGGGAGTTCCAGCCCCGGCCCCACATACCGTCATACCACCTTTTCTGGATCGCCTTGAACTTGTCCATCTCCCAGTGAGCCATATAATCGCAAACCTCGAAATGGAACAGGGTGTTGAGCTCGCCGCGGTCTTCGCCAACATAAAGCAGGCCGTCCTCCGGCGTCACAAACGGGATTTCTCCGACCGTAAAAACGTCGTAATGCTTCAGGACCCGCTCGTGCATTTCCTGCAAATACTCGTGTATCCCCGGATTATTTCCCAGATAGGAAATATTGTCCGGATGCTCCGCATCGGGAAAACCCGCCTGCTTCGCGAGCAGATTGATGACGTCCATCCGGAAGCCGTCGATGCCTTTATCGAGCCAGAAGCGCATCATCTCGTAAATTTCCTCGCGCACCCGAGGATTTTCCCAGTTTAAATCAGGCTGCTCCGTTGCGAAGGAGTGAAAATAATACTCGCCCGTCCGTTCGTCGTACTCCCAAGCGGAAGGCGTGAAATAGGATCTCCAGTTGTTCGCTTCCCGGCGCCAGATGTAATAGTCCCTTTTGGGGTTATCTGTCGACGAGCGGGCTTCCGTGAACCAGGGGTGCTGATCGGACGTGTGGTTGACCACCAGGTCCATGATCAGTTTCATGCCGCGGGCATGAACTTCCCGGAGCAGTCTTTCGAACGTCTCCATCGTGCCGGCCTTGGCCATCACGGTCCGGTAATCCGATATATCGTACCCGTTATCGACATCCGGCGATCCGTAGATGGGATTGAGCCAGATTACGTCCGCACCGAGCTCTTTTATATAATCCAGTTTCCGGATAACGCCTTCCAAATCCCCGTACCCGTCTCCGTCCGTATCGTAAAAACTTCTCCAGTACACTTGATAGACAACCGCTTCTTTCCACCATGTTTTTTGCATGCGCTTGCACTCCTCGCTGATAAAAGTCGGTTTCCAAATCTATAATTCGGCACCGGGACACTCCACCCCTTCAAAAGCCGCCGGATGCCTGGCTCAATAAAGCGCCGCCCCGGGCAAGTCTTTCCGGATTCATCATAAAAAAATATATTTATTGCGTAAAGCGTGACAGATGTGTGAACGGCACTGTCAATATTATACCCGTGGTCAATAACCTTCGGTCAATTCCAACTGCCTCCTTTTGCCCCCCTCTCACGGTATTTCGTCGCTGAAACAGGGTAATCCATCGCTTAAAATTGCTAATTTTAGTTAAATTTTATAAAAAATGTTTGACAAGAGTGTGAGCCCATTCTATACTACAGATACAAAAACAAGTTTTCCTACCCGTTTACTTGCATATTGATTTTACCGGTCCCTCATAGTCCCGCCGTTTCCCGTACGGCAGCTTTTTCGACCCACTTGGAAAGGGGTGATGCCACTCGGTTTGTAAGGCTGTTTGCAAGGCCGCAGCTAAGATTAACCGGCTAACGCGTTTTGCCCAGGCGCCGCACAGCGGCCATCAACCATTTCCTAGGAGGGATTTTTTATTATGAAAAAGAAGCTGACTTCGCTCGTACTCGGAGGAACACTCCTGATTGCATCCGCTCTGCCTGCAAGTGCAGCAACCGCCGAGGTTGCAACGCCGAAATCCGTAACCCCTAAATTTATCGGGGAAACTTGGAAAGCGCCGGCAGGACTTTCGAACGATGAGAAAGTGTGGGGCTTCCTCGATCACAAGAAAGAAGCGCTAAGCCTTAGCGGCAGCTTGAAAGACAATCTGAAGATTGTCTCCAAGCAGACCGACGCTGCGAGCGGAACGAATCACTATCGCCTGAAGCAATACGTCAAAGGAATCCCGGTCTACGGAGCGGAGCAGACGGTGCATCTGGATAAGAGCGGCAACGTGACTTCTTATCTCGGAAGCCTGCTTGCGGATTCGGAGCAAGAAGTGGCTAACGGAGTTAAAGCCAAAATCAGCGCTTCCGATGCGATCAAAACCGCTATTGCGGACACCGAGAAAGCCGTCGGCAAACTCGGCCAGCAGCAGAAGCCCGCACAGGCGGAGCTGACGATCTATCCGCTGGAAGGCAAAAACGTGCTCACCTATGCGACAGAGGTGAACGTATTAGAGCCATCCCCGATTCGTACCCGTTACTTTATCGATGCGGTTGACGGCTCTATCGTGAAGAAGTACGACCTGCTCGATCATGCGGTCGGTACGGGCACAGGCGTGCTGGGTGATACCAAACAGTTCATTACGACACAGAGCGGCTCGACTTTCCAGCTGAAGGATACCACGCGCGGCAACGGCATTGAAACCTATAGCGCCAACAACGGTTCCTCTCTGCCTGGGGTACTTAAAACAAATACCAACAATACCAACTGGACCGACCGGGCGGCCGTAGACGCTCACGCTTACGCGGAGAAAGTCTACGACTTCTACAAAACCAAGTTCGGACGCAACAGCCTGGACGGCAACGGAAAGCTGATCAAATCAACCGTTCACTACGGACAAAACTATAACAACGCCTTCTGGAACGGCGTACAGATCGTTTACGGAGACGGCGACGGGGTCAACTTCCTGCCCTTCTCCGGCGATCCGGATATCATCGGCCACGAGCTGACGCATGCCGTAACCGAATACACGGCCGGCCTTGAGTATTACGGCGAGTCCGGTGCCCTGAACGAATCGATTTCCGATATTTTCGGAAATACGATCCAAGGGACCAACTGGCTGCTCGGAGACGATATTTACACGCCGGGCAAACCGGGCGACGCGATCCGCTCCCTGTCCAACCCGGAGCAGTTCAACCAGCCTAACCACTACAGCAAACGGTACACGGGCACTTCCGATAACGGAGGCGTTCACACGAACAGCGGCATCAACAACAAAGCGTTCTACCTGATCGCGCAAGGCGGCACTCATTATAACGTTACCGTTGCGGGCATCGGCCGTGACAAAGCCATCAACATTTATTACCATGCCCTGACGTACTACCTGTCTCCATATTCCAACTTCTCCAACATCCGTGCGGCCGCCGTACAATCCGCGGTAGACCTGTACGGAGCCGGCTCCGCCGAAGCCGTATCCGTAGGCAAAGCCTACGACGCGGTGGGCGTGAATTAAGCGGGCGGCCTTAGCCTCCAAGTTTAGTCCGTCGGGGGCATGACCGCAAAGTTTGCGGCTGCCGCACCGCCGGTAATAAAGAAACCGCAGTCCTCTTTAGGAGACGACTGCGGTTTTTCAATTTTTGCTTAAGTTGCCGTACGGCGGATAGGCAGCGCCCGGCGTACCTGTTCTTTTTTACCGGAAATACGTGTGCTTGGCTTTCCACTGCTCCAGCTTGATGCCCGCCCAGAAGAAATAAATGCCTAACGTGACAAGGCCGAGCAGGAACCACTTGATCCACGAACCGAAAAGTCCGACCGCCGTTCCTTCAAAGCGCAGACGGCGTCCTTCAATGACCGTATGCTCAATCTTCCAGCGGTAAATGATGACGAGGCTCCACGGGTAACAAATCCCTGCCGTTAGACCTGTGATGATGGCCCCGAGCAGATACAGGCCTATCAATTCCAGCAAGCCTCCGTCAAAATAAGATGCCCCGCCCTGCGGCTTCCGGTTGGACTCGAAATCGAATTCCTTCGGAAGTGTCACGTTGATCGTCGTATTGGCCATGTCTTTTGCGATCTTCCCTTCTTATATTGAGTTAGAAAAACGTTTATTTGCCGGACATCCACTTGTCAACTTCAGCCTTGGGCACTTCACCTGCGGGAACTTTTCCGATGTAAGCGGTAGACGAAGGGCCGTAATAGTTGACCGGAAGCTCAAGAATGTCGCAGGCGGCTCTCATCGGAACATACGTCGTCCCGTCGTAAAGAAACGTACTTGCGGCGATGCGTTCCCCGTGAACCTTCACCTGCACACGATCCAGATAAACGTCGATGGTTCCGCCGCCCCGCACGAGTGTTCCGGCTGCCGCATCCGTATCCGTACTCTCATCCGAGCCCTGCTTCTCCCATTCGTCGATAACCTCATCGGGCACTTCTCCGGCGGGCAGTTGGCCGATGTAGGCCGTCTAGGCGGCCCCGTAATAATTCACGTTTAATCCGAGCAGGTTGGCCAGATCCCTTATAGGCAGATATGTGGTCCCCTCATACAAAATATTAGGCGCCACGAACTCTTTGCCGTTCACCTTGATGTTCATCCGGTTAAACTGGACATCGAGTCTTGCCTGCACGGCATTCTCTCCCGTCTCTTGCCCTCCGCTTCCTTGTCCGGAAAGTCTTCACAGAAATTTTGGCATAGCTGATCACCGGGATCTTCTTCGCAGATCTCGATGTAAGCGCTATGGGGCAAAAGATAATCTCTTGCCAATGCCGCCCCCGAGAAGCTTGCCACGGCCACCATCAAAAGAAGCGCCGCCAAGAAAGATGTTTTTTTCAGCACGTTTCAAATCCCCTTTTTCCGTATTAGCAACCTCCCTTGTAAAAAAGGTTGCCTATCAATAATAGGCTTATCCTCCTATAATTATCGGTTTTACCAGAGTTATTAGTGAGCTATTTGACCTATAAAAACAAACCGACTTCCTAATAAGGCGATCAAATGAAAAATCTATTCCTGGTTAAGCACATAATGATCAACCTTTTGCAATGATGCTGGTAAGGATTTTTTTACTTTCGATATCTTTGGGTCGTAGCGTTCGACCGATTTGCTCGTACACTACCTTTTCTTCGAGCAATTGATTTGGGCTTATTACGGATGCTGATATTCCGTTCAGGGTGAATTGTTTCAAGGGAAGTGAATCTGCTCGCCACACCCATTCGGGCAGTCCATTCAGAATAATATTTCCTTCACTTGATCGAGTTACATAAAGAAATTGAATTTCCACGTTACTCTTACGGAAATCCGTCTGCCTATCACTTACAGGCATCCTTTCGAAACCTGATTCTATAAGTGCCCGTTCCAGACTTTCTCGATACTGTACCCATGTGACCAAATCGAGGTCTTCATGCGGTCTGGTAATCTTACCAAGTAGGAAGTCAATTGCCCAACCTCCACGCAACCAAAAATCCTCACCAATTGAATAAAATATTGCTTTAATCTCACCAAGTACAATCAATTGGGATAGGGTTTGATCATTAGTAACTTTTTGCGACATGTAGTTGCCTCCCACTTATATCTGCTTATAATTATAATTTGCTGTTAATTCAGCAAAAAAGTCAGCATTTTCTTCTTATTCGGTGCAGTATTCTTATATTCCTTGCTGTCTAAATAGCGGGAACAACGCCCGGTAATGTTGCAATCACTTTGTTTCAACGCCATTAAAGCGGTCGATCCAGCGTTTCAAACGGTTGCGGGGGCTTTTTACATTCTGAATGTAGTACACGCTTTCTACATGAAGCTGCACGTCAGACTTGAAGCGGTAGTGGTCTATGCCCCTCGTTTTTGCATGATGAACTGAAAACCAACTGCTTCATCCAACTTAGACGTTCGAATGCTTCCACTCTAAGAACGCCAGATAATGTCACCTTCTGATTGTTATGGGTAACCAGTATACATATTGATCGTAACTGACGCCACGCCACTTAGCTTTGCCCAAGTTTAAGTGACTTCCGTTCGGTGGAGTGTATTCGAAAATGTAAAATATCAACATTGTAATTTAACATAGCCTTATATAAAAATGGCCCCCGATCAAACTCATCCGGCAGCCTCCTCGTGCGGTATGGCGTTGCATGAAGGGAGCCCGTCATACTCTGCGCAAAACTAGGCATGTAAAAAAACCTGCGCAGAAGTTCTGCGCAGGTTTGGGATCGGTGCTTTCGCTTGCGTTAGTTGATGAAGCCGGCGGTGACAAGGAACCGCCGCAGCATCACCGCGGACTGAGCGCGGGTCGCTTCGCCTTCCGGCGCCAGCGTGCCGTCCGTCATGCCGTTCATGAGACCGGCATGAACGGCTGCGGCTACTTCCGCCTGCGCCCAGCCGATCTTGCCCGAATCGGTGTACCGGGCAAGAATCTCTTCCTGCTGCGGCTTCGTGACCGCCGCAGCGGATGCCGCGCCCGCATAAGGCAGGGCGCGGACGAGCATGGCCGCCTGCTCTTCGCGGGTGATCGGGCGCTGCGGACGGAACGAGCCGTCCTCATAGCCGCCGATCAGACCCGCAGCCGCCGCAGCGGCCACATCTCCGGCGAACCAGTCGGCGGAGCCGACGTCGCCGAAGGCTGCCGGCCCGGCCGCTTTCGGCAGGCCGAGCGCCCGGACAAGCAGCGCCGCAAACTCGGCGCGCGTAACGCTGCGCTCGGCGTCGAACCGGCCGCCGCCGCTGCCTTCCACGACGAGCTTCGCCGCAAGCAGCTCGACATCGGCCTGCGCCCAGTGGCCGGCCATGTCGGCGAAGACCGGCGCGCCGCTTACGACCGCGTAGAAGCCGCTGCCGCTGCGCTTAAACGTCACGGCCGTCTTGGCCGTGCCTGCCGGTGCGAAGAGGGATGGCGCGAATGAGATTTTCTTCTCATTCGGGTAAGCGCGCACGCCGGTCGCTCTCTTCGCGTCGAAAGTCCCGTCCAGGGTCAGCTCCAGCTGTCCCTGTGTTTCCAGCGCCGCAGAGCCGCCGGACTGGGCCTTTGCGGCGATTTCGAGCTGCACCGGGGTTCCAGCCGCCTGCAAACCTGCCGCTTTCACGGCCGCTCCGATTGCGGCCGCATCGCTGTCCGCCGCATAGCGGAGGGTGTAACGCACGTTCATGCTGCGGCTTTCGCCTCCCAGCTTGCGCGCAGCTTCGTCCAGCTTCAAATCCGCGAGCTGTACGGTGTACTTGCCTACCGGACCCGCGATGACGAGTGTCCGGCTGCCTTGAGGGACGTCCATCAATGCGGACGCCGGGATTTCGACCGTGTCGCCCGTGTAGGCGATTTCTACGGTCGAATGGGTTGTGAGCGCTTCTCGCAGGGCGGAAGCGTCCACGGTACCGCCGGATGCCGTCACCTTCCCGGCAGAACCGCCATTGTTACCGTTATTGCCGTTATTTCCGTTATTGCCGTTATTTCCGTTATTGCCGTTATTTCCGTTGTTGCCGTTGTTACCGTTATTTCCTTCGCTTCCATTGTCGCCACCGCTGCTGCCTCCATCGTTTCCGCCGCTGCCGCCTTTTACTTCCAGCGTAACCGGCTGAGTGTAGAGGTCATATTTGTTAGCGGCATCGATAGAAGCCGTGTACCGCAGGAGAGCATGGGCTTTTCCCGCTTTTTTGCCTGTGATTTGGCTGCCGCTTACGTCCACGACATCCTGTCCGTCCAGCAGGACGATATCCGGCACGGTGTTCGTTTTCGTCCCTCTGTAGGATTCCACTTCCAAGGAGAGTGTCGCTTTTTCGCCCGGAGACAGGCTGTACGAGCTCTTTCCCGGTTTAACCGATGCGGCCCAATCTGCGGACCAGGACGCATAATCGGTCGTAATGCCGAAGGCCCCAAGCCCGAAAAACTTAATAAAATCGTTCTTGTTGTTGAATGTCCATGGAGAAATGATTACGCCCCGGTGTTTGGCGGCTTCCATGAAATTTTTACCGAGTCCGCCGTAGCTCGTGTTGAACGTCGCGTTCAAAGGCTGAAGCACCTTGAGCGTTTCCCTCAGCGATTTGTTGACATTGGCTTCGTTGGCATAGCCGCTTGTCAGCAGACCCGAAGGCATTTCGGGCATCAGCTCGGCAAGCCGCTTCAGTTGATTCGTGTCGAAGGACATCGCATCGACGAGGTCTTCGGCTTTCTTTTCCTTGATGATTCTTACAAAAGCATCGACCGCCGCCGGGGTACTGGTTTTAATTTCGGCCATTACCATGCGGCCCTTGGATCTGGCCAGGTCGATCTGTTCATCCAGTGTCGGTATCTTCACATCGGGATACCCGGTCGGGAACGGTTTGTTCGCGTTGAGCTTTTTGAGCTCGGCAAGGGTAAAGTCTTCGACTCTGCCTTTACCGTTCGTCGTGTTTTCCAAGACCGAATCATGAACGATGACAAGATGGCCGTCTTTGGTCAAGTACATATCGTTTTCGATAAAATCGGCTCCGTATTCGAGGGAGAGCGCATTGCTTTCGATGGTATTCTCCGGAGCCTCGGAAGGAATGCCCCGGTGACCGATAATATACGGTTTACGGATCAGAGTCGTTCCGTTGGAATACAGCTTCAGCGCCCCGATAGCTGCTTCCGGCGCATCCGTCACGATGCCGTTCGCTCCGCCCGTAATCAGATTGTGCAGGGACACGTTTTTATCCGCTTGAGCGGACTGGTCCTGCGCCCACACCACCAAAGTCCGTTGCTGGAGATAAGCCATACTCTCACGCGTAGCCGCTTTCTGGGACAGGAGCGCGATTTTGGCCAGATTTACGGTCGTTTTGCGGCGGATTTCCATCAACTCTTCGTTGGTATCCGCTTTGGCCTGGCGGAAATCCAGAATACCTCGGATAATCGGGTAAGCCTGACGCGCTTTTTTGACCAACTCGCCTTTGTCGGACACGATGAACGCGTCTTCGATACCTCTCGCTTTGAGCGCCTCGACAAGCTTGTCGGTGCTCGGCTCATCCCGGACATAGAAAGCCGGAATCACTTTATTGTTCAGCGCTCCCAAGATGTCATCCAGGCTGCCGATTTCGGCGCCTCCGGGAGCGGTGATTTTCAGATTGCCGTTCACGTACAGCATGGCCGTCGCTGGCAGGGAAGTTCCCTGCAGCTTAACCAGGTCGGCGGAGGATTTCAGCTCCGTGACCACAGTAGGGGCCAGGGAAATCTTCGTCTCCGGCTCCACGACCTGCACGAAACGCTCGGAAGGCAGCGGAGGAAGCGCATCCTGCTGTAGAGTGACGCGGATATTGTCTACCTTCATGCGGCTTCCGTTCGCCTGGAGACCGATGCGGCCCTTCTTGTAAGCGCCGGCGTTATCGGTGTCGACGAGAAGCTTGTCGCCGATCCATTCCTGTACCCGGTCGCCGTAGGCTTTGACGGTGTAGTGGTACATTTTCGCGGGGTCGATCGCTTCGGTGTAAGAGCCGCGGTCCATCACATTCCACTCGTTAGCAGGCGTCCGTTCCGCGAATTCAACCCCGTTCACGGCTGCCGCATTTTGCCGGACGGCCATCTGGTAATAGGGGACATTGTCATTTTGGATACGGAACATAATCGAATGCCATCTCGCTGCATCGTTAGCGGAGAGATGCGTAATATCCGCCTCGATTTTGTAATTCCCGAACAGTCCCAGATACTCGGGAAGCAGTACGCGGGAAGGATTATCCGGGGCGGCGGAGGCGTTCAGTTCAAATGCGCCCGACTTGACGACCGCCGCTGAAGCGGTCGTTCCTTCTTTACGCGTCCAGTCCTTCGGAAGAGTGCCTTCGACCGTTTGATCGAAGTTTTCCTCATAGAGGGTGTATTCCTTCTCCCCCGGATTCTTGGCAATGACCATCACGGTAAGCGACGCGTTATCCTTCTGAACCGTAACCGGATAAGCGCCTTTTTTATTCACCTGCAGAGTACCGTTTCCTGCTGAAACCTCTTGACCTGCCGGTTTCCAGAGAAGATCTCCGCCTTTCAGCGTCCCTTTGGAGAAATCGCTGAATTCGGCCTGGAAGCTGAGCGTATTAAGATCCAGTTTCACACCGGTATCCGTCAGCACATAGCCTTCCGCATGCTGCAGCTTAACGGCTTGGGCGCCCGTCGCCGAAGGAGTGACGGTGATTTCACGCGCCGTTTCCGCATTGGCGTAGACGGCTTTTACGGACGCTTTGCCCGCTTTTACCGGATAGAGCTGGTTATTCACGATTTTCACAATCGTCTCATCGGAAGAGTACAGGCGAATGGCGTCCCGGGCCGGCACTTCCGTTACCCCGTCCGAATAATACACGCTTCCCGTAACGGTCGCGGGACCCGTCAAAGCTTCCAGCGTGCCCGGCAGCGTCACATCCAGCCGATCGGCCGTTACCCGCGTCACCTTCAGGTTATCGAACGAAACTTTGCTCTGATCGGCCTGAAAGCCGACTTTTCCTTTTTCCAGAAGATTGGAAGGGAAATTCTGATCCATGAGAAGCGTAAAATCCGCCTCGTCTTTGGCTTTGATGTATTCTTTGACGTTGTTTCCGACTGCGCGGACCTTCAACGTATAGTCCTTATTGAACTCCAGCGGTTTCCACATGCCGCTTACAGGCGTAGGCGAAGCCCAGTTGTTATTGGGCATCCGGTAAGCCAGCTCGAAGGTTCCGTTGCGGCGGACCGCCATCTGGTTGTACGGATTTTTCCCGTCGGCCGCTCCCCTGAACATCAGGGCCGCCCACCTCGTATCGTTAAGCACCTCTTCAAACCGCATGTCCGCTTCGACGATATAATCGTCCCACTGGACAGGCGCGGAGATGCGGGCCTGCTGCCCGGAGGCTTTGCCGTCGAAAGCCATGCGGCCGTTACCGTATGTATCCTGAACGACGGTAAAGGGAGAGCTTCCCGCATTCACATCGGAGATCCATCCGGCCGGAATTTGCCCCGGCGCATAGCCGTCGAAATGATCCTGAAGGAGCACGGGATCGATTTGAGCCGAAACCGGGTTCTCGTCTTTCAGGTTGAGAATTCCGTAGCCGGCCGTGTCGTTCCAGAACGATTTGGAGTTAAACGCGCTCCAGTAGCTTGTGCGCTGCTTGCTCGTGTCAGCCTCGTAACGGTCCGTTACACCGATCTCAAAGCCGAGCTGCTTCTGCAGACCCGCATCAAAATGGAGCATGTCCCACGGAATCGCGGTTTCCAGCGTCCATCCGCCCTGTTCGGTGCCGACTGCCCTCAAGATTTTCTTCTCGTCTTTGCCGCTGTGGTTGCCCAGCGCCGCCCCGAAATGAAATTCCGGCGTAGAGCCGGGTTTGTACACGAATCCCGCCTGCATATCATCGGCTGCAAAAGGTGCCGACTGATGCAGGGTCGGATCGAAGAAGAAATTGATATTGTCCTGCTCGAACCAGTACCCCGTTCCGCCTGGGACCAGCGTGTCGTCCTCGGCTTTCACGCCGATATACAAATACTTGTTATCCCACAACAACCCGAACCGGGCGTTTTTGAACGTGCCTTCGCCTGTCCGGACATTCATCGTTTCGCTGAGGTTCCAGAGCGACTCGTCGAGCCTGCCGTCGATTACGGGCGGAGTCAGCGTCTTGCGGACATCCAGCGCCTTCCTCCCCGGGTCGGCAGCGTATGCCGCCGCATCGAACAGGCCAAGCGGAGCCGTACCGCACAGTAAAGCGGCGGTTAGAAACAGGCTCAAAAACCGGGAGAATCTTCTCATTTCTGATCCATTCCTTTCGAATGAGATATCCGGATCGGTTCCGGACGGCCATGGGCGAGAACAACAAAAAAACCCTCTATCCATCAAACCGGAAAATGCCGAAGCAAGACATTTTCGTTTGTGCATAAAGGGTTTTCTCCTGGACTCTTACCCTTGGATATTCAGTTGTTCCTGCATGTCTCTTACTCTACCAGTACTATGTCAGCGCTGCGTTAAGTATGCTTGAAGATTTTGTAAGCGTCCGGAAGGAGGCGGAACGGGGACATGGGCGCGAAGCGAACGGAAAGAGTTACGGATTGACTTATCAAAACCTATCGGTTAAGTTGGTTATACAACATTGACGACTCGTGAGGTGATCTTCTTGAAAGAAATCCCTATGTCCTATATCAAAGCGAATCAGGCCGGCATCGTCCTGTTCGCGGTACTTACGTTCGCTACCCGTCAGCCTTGGCTGCTCGGCCTGCTGCTTGCCATACAACTGGCGGGTCTGCTGCTCCGCTGGAACTTGTTCGTGCAGGCGGCCAAGCCTTTCCTGCGGACGGACGGCGAAACCCAGGCGGCGGAGCTTCAGCGCTTCAACAACGTGCTCGCCGTGCTGTTCCTCCTTCTGTCCGTGCTCTCGTTCTCCGTCGGCTGGACGGCTGCGGGCTACATATTTGCCGGCATGCTGCTGGCGGCCGCCGGAACCGCTCTGCTCGGCTACTGCATCGGCTGCACGGTCTACTTCCAGTACAAACAGCTCCTGGCGAGAAAACGGCTGAACCGCTCCTAACACCCGATCAAAAGAAAGAACCCGCCGGTCAACCGGCGGGTTCCGCAATAAGACGTGACGATCCTTCCGCCGGTTTAACGGCGGCCGGAAAACAGGAAGGAGTGCGGCTCCTTCCTGTTTTTTTTATTTTAAGCGTACAGCATAAAGAAGTTCAATTCATGACCGTTGTGCTTCAAATAATTGTACAGCTGCGAACGATGGTGAAAAAGATGCGTCACGATTTCGATCAGCCATTTGATTTGAGGCATGCTGTGCTCCAAATAGAAAGCTTTCGTCTCTTTGTTCAAAAGCTCGTCTTCGCTCAGCGAAACCATATAAGCTTTCAGCGTATCGAAGTGAGTCCTCAGCCGCTTCGCCAGCTGTTCCGGGTCCGTCACGTCCTGCGCGCCGTTTTCGACAAGTTCAACCTCCGGCTGCGATTTTTCCTGCAAAATGGCCAGGTCCGAGGCGGGCAAAGCGGCAATATGATGGACGAGCTGCAGAAGCGTCCGCATGTTTTCCCCCGGGGTGAATCCCCACTCCTCCGGTCTGATCCGCCGGATCAGCGCCTCGCTTGTCCGGACCGACAGCTCCAGCTCGTCCAGAAGATGATCCCTGATTTGCATAACTCCGCTCATAGGTAATCCCCATCCTTTCTTGTTCCATTCGAGATACATATCAGTATAACCAAACCCGACCGCTTACAGATAGGATAAATCGGACATGCCCCGGTATTCGGCTGCCGCCTTTATCGGCGATGCTCCGTAAAATCTCTTGAACTCGCGGATCATATGAGCCTGATCGAAAAACCCGCGCTCTGCCGCCGCAGCCGCCCAATCGGTGACGGAACCGGCCTGAATGTCCCTGAGGAGCGTTTGAAACCGCACCACTTCAGCGAACTTTTTCGGGCTGAGGCCCACCCATTGATTGAACGAACGGTGAAGTTGCCTCGTGCTGATGGTTTCGGACCGTGCCAATTCGCTTACCGTTTCCCCGCCGCCTGAAATAAAAACGCGGTACAGCACGTTCTTCATCCGATTGTCCCCGTCCGTACCCTTGTCACTCAGCTGCCGCACCAGACACGCTTCGACCGCTCCGATTCTTTCCCGGAAAGAACGGGCCTCCCGAACGCGTTCCTCTGTTTCTTCCCCGATAACCGGGCCGATTTGCCCGGCCGCAACCGCCTGATCGTGAAATTCGGACAAGGCCGTCCGCAGGAACGGATACGCGCCACCGGGCAGAAAACGGATTCCGAACTTTCTCATGGGCGCCCCCTCCTCATAGGAAAGGGTAAAAGCTTGCTGGAAAGTCCCGCAGTACCTTACTTGCATTTCACCCGTTTTCAGATTCTCCGTAAAAATGATATCCGTGCAGCCGTCGGGAAGAACCCGGTCCACCGCATCCGGTCGAAGAAGCAGCGGCGCAGCCTCAACACCGCACGGTTCGGACTGCCAATAGCAGCATACGTACGGCTTGAGAACGGGGGACGGCCCTTTTTCTTCATATATATAGGTAGAAACTCTTCCGTTCGCCTGAACGGGCCGGAATAAGTCGTGCAGTCTCGCATCCATCTTCCCCCAGAGGCCCCCTCACCCTTTTATCCTCTATCTCCCACTATAAGCCCGCAAGAAAAGCCGAGCAAGGCTCATTTTAAAGACAAATTCCAACCCATTTTTCATGAAAAAAAATATTTTCTGTAAAAAGGATGAAATTATCCATTTTTTATGGAATAAATCCCCTTTAAGAACTGTCTTACATATTGTACAGGCCTAATCTTGAAAAGGGAGGAGGTTCCGGATCGTTCACTAGCTCGTTTATTGTTCAAATATGAATGAAAAGAGGGAACTAGTTGAAAAATCGCCATCTCATCCAAAAATTATCCGTGATGTCGCTCGCGTTTGCATTCGTTGCAGGCACGGCGCTGCCTCATGCCAGCGCAGCCCAGTCCGGCAAAAGCATCCAACCGCGTACCCAGCTCAATGGTTCTCTGAATCCCGGTACAAACTCGCTCCCGGGCCAGGTCAAGGGGTATATTTCCCCGAAACTGAATACGGCCTCCATGAATTCCGTCCGTGTTATTGTCCAGCTGCAAAATCAGCCGGTCGCCGTAGGCAAATACGCCGCTAAGCTGGGCATGTCCGCTCTGGCAGCCGAATCTACCGAATCGGCCATTACGCAGGAGCAGACCGCTCTGGTCAGCGCCGCCAAAAGCAGCGGAATTAACCTCCAGGTTAATTACCAGTATAATACCGTTTTAAATGGACTGGAAGTAACCGTTCCGGCCAACAAAATTCCCGCGCTGGCAAAACTGGCCGGCGTCAAATCGATTCACCCCAGCGCCAATTATTTCCCGATCCCCGTAGACGAACCGAAAGGGCTGGATGTCAGCAGCCCCAATTATGACATCACTCCGCTGAAACAGATCGGCGCGGATGTCGCCTGGGCCAAGGGCCTTACCGGTAAAGGCCTCAAAGTCGGCGTTATCGATACCGGAGTCGACTATCTTCACCCCGACTTGAAGGATGCCTACAAAGGCGGCTACGATTCCTTCGAGAAGGATAACGACCCTTACGAAGAGCCTCCGCTTACTCCGGAGGAAGACCCTTACGGCACCGGATTTGAAGGGACGTCTCACGGCACCCACGTATCCGGAACGATCGTAGGAAGAGCATCCAACCCAAGCTCGGACATCGTTCAAAAAGGCGTCGCTTACGAAGCCGATTTGTATGTATATAAAGTGCTCGGCCGGAATCCCGAAACGGGCAAATCGTCCGGCTCCTCGGCTCAGGTCATCGACGGCATCGAGCATGCGGTTAAAGACGGCATGAACGTCATTAACCTGTCTCTCGGCTCCGACTCCGAGAAAGACCCTAACTCTCCCGATGTCGTGGCTATCAACAACGCCGTGCTCGGCGGCGTAACCGCCGTTATCGCGAACGGCAACGCGGCGGACAAAGGGCCTTACTACTATTCGCTGGGATCGCCCGCGACTTCGCAGCTCGCTATCTCCGTAGGCGCCGTAACCAGCCCGAAAACGCAGTACACGGCATCCGTATCGGAGGCGGTCTATACGCCGCCCGTTTCCCTGGGCGCCGCTGCAGTTTCACCGGTGACGCCTGCCGCCGCCGGATACAATCTCAATGTGATGGCTTGGGAAACCGGCCAAGAAAACTTCGCCTCCATTCTGGGCACCAACCCTAGGGACGTCGTGTACGTCAACCTGGGTCAGCCTCAGGATTATGAAGGCAAAGACGTAACCGGCAAAGTCGTGCTGATCTCCCGCGGTAATCTCGCCTTCGTGGACAAAATCGCCAACGCCAAGCAAAGAGGCGCGAAAGCGGCGATTATTTTCAACGGCAACACCGAACGCGGAGATGCGACTAAAGCCGATCTTTCTGAGTCGGTCATCGGCCGTGACGGCTTTGTCGGTTCCGCCGCTTTCCTCGGCGACGGCTTCGAGTACATTCCGACCTTCGACATGAAAGGCACGGAAGGACGCGCTCTCGCCAGAAAAGCGCTGGCCGCTCAAGGCCAGACGCTGAAGCTCGCTTTCGGGGCCAACTATCCGAAGAGCGAAATCCCGGGCGATACGATGGCGACGTTCAGCTCCCGCGGTCCGAATGTGGACGGCGACCTGAGCATCAAGCCGGATATCAGCGCGCCGGGTGTGAGCATTCTGTCCACATGGCCTGCCTACGGCAAGCAAAAACCGGATGCGAACTACAATACCGCCTACAGCCGCATCAGCGGTACCAGCATGGCCACTCCGCACGTAGCCGGACTTGCGCTGCTGCTGAAACAGCAGCATCCGGACTGGTCGCCGCTGGATATCCGCGCTGCGCTGGCTAACACGTCGGACAAAATCAGCGACCTGGACGGCAAGCTGTACGACGTCTACTCGCAGGGCGCAGGCCGTGCGAATGTGGGTACTGCCGTGAAGACGCAGGCGCTGCTCCAATCCGTGGAGCCGATTACCATTCTCGATAAGTACTGGCAGCCTCAAGCCGTGACGAACTACAACCCGTCCGTTAGCTTCGGCCTTCTGGCTCCGGGAACGAACGCCCAAAAGGAGCTTCAACTGAAGAACGTATCGAAGCAAAGCGTGACGTACTCGGCCAAAGTCGTGCTGCATCCGAACGTAACGTCGGATCCGAACGCTCCGACCAAAACGCCGGATGTCACGAACCTGACCGCTCAGCTGCTCGGTCTGCAAAACGGTAAACTGACCGTTGCGGCCGGTGCTTCCAAAGGATTTTATTTGTCCGTAACACCGAAGAACAATGCGGTTAAAGGCGTTTATGAAGGCGAAGTGCTTCTGGAAAGAAGCGGCCAGCCTTCGCTGCACCTGCCTTTCGCCGTTCACGTCGGTCAAGATAAGCCGGAAAACGGATTCGGTCTGCAGGAACTGGAGCAAACGGAAAATGCCATTTATCCCGATAATCGTGACGGCTCCCCGACCACAACCGACCTTTCCTTCCGCCTGACGGCCAAGGACGTGAACGCGATTTCCCTCTGGGCCGTGGGACTCGATGACAAAGAAATCGGCATCCTCGACGAAATCACCCGGACCGACGCTAACGGCCGTCTCAAACTGATCGAGCCTGGCGTTTACTCGTTCGAAGGCATCGACGGTTCTTATGTGGACGGAGAGCTGGATCCGAACGGTAACCTGAAGGTGAAACAGCTTGCGGAAGGAACCTACAAGCTCTCCGTAATCGCTCAGAAGATCGATGAGTTCGGCAACAACGTGGACGGCATCTCCTACACGGCTTACAGCTCCCTGCGTATAGCCAACCTGGAGAACGACCGTGTCGCTAAAGCAAAGGACGATTTTAAGGCTAAAATCGTCAATATGCGCAAAATCAACCAGCCGGTTCTGCAGCTCCCTAAAACGGACGGAATCGTGTACAAGGTCACGAACAGCTCCAATAAAGCTTACATCGACAACAGCGGTGTTCTGAAGTTCGTCCCGAACAGCGGGGTCGTCAACGTCGAACTGACCGTCACCATCTCATCCGCCAAGAATCCGGCCGTCAAAACCACGGTCAAAGTTCCTGTCGTGCTGAGCAAATCGTCCATTCCGCAGCGCCAGACAGCCGATGAGAGCGCGCTTGCCGAATAAGGCGGATCGGCGCTTCACCGGAATAAGCTGCGCGTAGCAGCGTCAGCGGCGTCAGCGGCGTCAGCGGCGTCAGCGGCGTCAGCGGCGTCAGCGGCGTCAGCGGCGTCAGCGGCGTCAGCAAAAAAAGCCATCTTCCGGCTGCCTCAGGGCAGCCGGAAAGATGGCTTTTTTTATAGTCCGGCATGTGCCGCAGGCTGACAATTTCAGCAAGGTCAGCTTTAGCGGCAGACGTCTTTTATCGACATAGCCGTCAAATTTAGCTTATGGAAAAGGGGCCTGCCGGAACTCCGCGGTTCCTTTACACGTCACCCCGGTTTATTTAGTCAGGGGATTCCCTCCGCCGTTCCACCAGAGGCCAAAAAGCATGTCCGCCCATTCCTCGGTCGGCACATTCAGCCAATTCGGCGTGTCGATGGCATGAAAAAAAACGGCCGTGATCACCGGAAGAGGAATATCCGCTCTCAGCGCGCCCGCTTCCTGGGCTTGTTGGAACAGAGCGGTCAGCTTTTTTTTCAAGTCCGCATGGCCTTCATTCAAAAATTCAAGATCCCGTCTCGCTTTGTCCGAGGCCGTTTCGTCGATTTTGGGGGCCGCCAGCATCAGCGTATGGAAGTTCGACAGCTCCAGAAAAATAAGCAGCACTTTTTTTATGGCCGCTACCGGTTCGAGTTGCTCGATGCCTTCGCAAGCCTCGATCGTCTGCTCCATCGTTCTGCGCATACAGGCCGCGACGATTTCTTCCTTGTTGGCGTAATATTCGTAGATTGTGCTTCTTGCGCCCGACAGCATTTCGGACAAGGCTTTCAGATGAAAGCCGTCATAGCCGCGCTCCATCAATAAGCGCTCGGTCGCGTCCAGCAGCTCCGATTTAGTAAACGCCCGTTGTCTCGCCATAACCCTCTTCCCCTTCCTCCCCCTATCTTATCACCGCGCGGATAGACAGACAAACCCTAAAGGAGTGACGAATGTAAGGACTATTTTTAAATAGAAATAGTTTTTCAAAGATAAAAAAAACAGGCGATCGGTCCAAAATCTTGGAGAACCGATCAGCCTGAATTTTAAATAGGCCGGAATATTACATTATTGTTCATGTCCATAAACATTGATTCGTCTAAGCAATTTGTGTTCATTGTCATGAATAATAATATTGCCCTGGCTGTCTACCGCAAAGTCTACAGGAATGGCATCGTCGAAAAAATCCATTTCTAAAGTTCCCACAGCAACCTCCCCACCGGGTCCACGCTGGATAAACGGAGAATAAGGCAAATCCTCAAAATTAAAGTTACTCGTCGCGAGACGATCGTAGGTTTTGGTTTTAGGCTCATACAAGCCACTATTGTAGCGAAGCTCGCTTAATTTCACGTAATCCTCGACCTTACCGGTGACATCGATTTTATAGAATCCATTTTTATCAGCCGCATAAAAAAATTCGCCTTTGGAGGCGGCTGCGCCGATCTTCTCCATCTTCACTTTGGCAACCTCGATAAGACGGCCGTCTTCCCGCAGCATATGAATGGTTTTATTTAAATAATCCAGCAAATAAATTTTGTTATCCTTAATGAGGGAAACAAGTCTGGGCTTTTTATCGGCAGTTATAACCGCCTTCAGGGAACGCTCTTTCCCGGCTTCTACCGAATAAATACTGCCGAAAAATGTATTACTGAAGATCAAATTAACCCCATCCAACGTTGTCATTATGTCATTTTCTTCGTCGAACAAAGTCTCATCGGCGTTATAAGTAATCAACTTTACCTCGGGAAGAATTTCATAAATGACAATTTTAATATCCTTCTTCTCTACACTAGCCAACATATACAGTTTGTCGCGCTTCTCATCGTAAAAAATTTTCTCGGGAGCCAAGTCTCGATAGGACAGACTTTGAAGCTGATTTTTTTTATCCAAATACTCGATATCAAACTTTTCGTTTACATTCAAAACTTGTTCCAACTTTCTGTTATTCCCCGTCTTTTGGTTATACAGGGAGATAACATACTCGTACTTGATTTGACGTTTCGCATCGTAGTCAATCATATAAATATTGTCGTTAGAATCGGTCACAAAACTGGATACAAAGCGTGTTTTGGCACTCTTGCACTCTAAATAATTAATACATATCTTTGAATAAGATTTCCCTATCTTAAGAGAGAGATTATCGACGGTCGGATGCTCCAGCTTCTTCTTTGGGATTTCTTTATCTGGAACTGGGGGAACCGGTTTAGTCTCTTCTTTAGATACGATAGTGATCACCTTGGAAGCATTGTCGTAAGCAACGTTGCGATTTAAACTCTCGGCGATAAAGCGTAGAGGCACCAGAGTTGTCTCATTCACGATTGCAGCCGGCTGGTCCAGGACCGTCGAAACCCCATTCACGTTGGCTTCGGGTTGACCGACCGACAACGTGACAGTGCGATCGTTCCCTTTGAGGGTAACCGTCTGTGTGGAATTTTCCCAGGTTACTTCGGCTCCCAGCAGTTCTCCGAGAAACCGAAACGGAACCATGCTGGTATCTTTTATCAATATAGGCGCTGCAGGCATGACCGTTTTCTGTCCGTCAATATCCGCTTGCGGATTCCCAATCGTTAGAGTAATAATCCGGTTCGTTCCCGCAGACTCCGCCGACACATGACCCTGGTATTGAAAACTTATAGAAACTCCAAATAATAACAGGGATAACTTTAATAACTTTTTTATTAACATATATTTCCTCCTGCTTTTGTATTATTTTCAGTATAATATCTTTCCATCTTCCTGTATCTACCTTTTTTTAGTTTTTATAAGCTTGATTCATAACAAAAAAACAAGAAAGATCCCGAGATTCTTCTCGGGTCTTTCTTGTTTTTTTGCTGCAAGACGATCCTACACATCCCCCACCGACTCGCCCTTCACCAGCGTGACGTAGATCCGTTCATGTTCGACCTTCTCGCCGGCGATCAATTTCAAAAGCTGTTCCGCCGCCAACGCGCCCCACTTGTGCTTGGAATAGTCGATCGTAGCCAGCCGCGGGCTGACGTAAGCCGACAGCTCGATATTATCGAAGCCGATAATATGGATGTGCTCGCCGATGCGGTAATCCAATTCCGCCACGGTATTATAGACGCCAACCGCCATCTCGTCGTTGAGACAAAGAACGGCAGCCGGCTCCTTATAGGCCTCCAGGATGTGCCGTGCGGCTTTCTCTCCGGACTCTTTATCGAAGCTGCCCGGCAGCTCGGTGTAATCCACATCCTTGTAGCGCCCTACGGTTTTCCGGACGGCATGTAAGCGCTTGTCGGAATCGTAAGAATCTTGCGGCCCCGCTACCACATATAGCTTGCGGTGCCCTTTTTCCAGGACGTAATCGGCAGCCAAATTGGCCCCCGCCTTGTTGTCCAGAAGCACCTGATTGATGTTCGGGTGAATCAGCTCGCGGTCGAGCACGACGATTTTATGGCCCCGGTCCGCATGCTGCAGCAGTTCTCCGTCGGTAAAAGCGGCATCCAGGATAATGGCCCCGTCGATCATCCGTTCCGGCAGGAAGCGGTGGGACTGGGACCCGCTGCAGACGATAAGCTCGTAATCGTGCCCGTTTAAATACTCCTTGATTCCCTGCAAAAGATGTCCGTAGAAAGGTCCGCTGAAATCGGTCAGAAAGACGCCGATAATTTTACTTTCCCGCTTTTTTAGCGTACGGGCTGCCGCATTCGGAGTATAGTTCAGTTCCTTGGCGATCGCCAAAATCCGGGCGCACGTCTCGTCGGTTACCTTGGGGCTGCCGTTCAGCGCGTAAGATACCGTCGAAATGGATACGCCGGCTTGTTTTGCGATATCTTTAATGCTTACCACTATTCTCGCTCCTAACCTTGTTGCATTCGCTATTTTCTCCGGTTTCGTTTAACCTTCTCACACTCCGTACTCACGCTTCTATTTATTTACTATACCATTAAATGAACCGGTAAAAGAGATGCAAAAGGGCGATCCGTGAAGATCGCCTTTCGCTTCGCCTTTAGCTGTAAATTTCGATCACGTTCGGCCCTTCCTCGGTCAGGCTTTTCAGCTGCTCGCCGCTCAGACGGAGTCCCCCCGTCCGGTAACGGTTGGGCAGCCGCTGGGCAGCCACTTCCCGTCCGTTTATCGTGACGCGGGAAACTTCACGGTCGCTCAGGTGGTACACGAAGGTAACAGGCCGGTCCAGAATGCGGAACCGGAAGCAGAGACCGTCCAGCTCCTCGCCCAGCACGGGGTCCACGATGAGACTTCCGGTGTCCATCCGGATGCCGAGACCATTCGAGATGAGCTGGTTCATGTAAATTCCCGGACCGCTGGAGTAGATTCTCCAGCCGCCTTTGACCGGCACGCTGCCGTCGCGCAGCTCGTTAAAGCGCTCCTGCGCCTCGTAGCGGGTGTTGAATTTCCCGTCGGAGCTGCTGAAGTACGCGTTGCTCTGGCGGAGCTCCGCATTCGGCACCACGTCCTGCAGACGGACGGGGTTGATCATCTGGAGCCCGCGCCATACTTCGCCGGTCTTGCCCAGCTTCGCCATCGCTTCGACGAAGCGGATATGGGCGTGCACGTACTGGAGGCCGACTTCGCGGCCGAAGTTCGCGGCCTGCTCCGCGCGCTTGAAGTTCGTGCTGACGCCCCCCGCGTAATTCGCGGGCCGGTTCATGAGCCGGACGCCGTCCGGACAGTACATTTCCGCCTTGATGAGGCGGTAATGGGCTTCCGCCTGCTCCGGCGTCAGCAGCTCGCTGATCATGCTGCGCGTCATCGGCAGCAGCCGGTAGGTGATCCCCGTCTTCGTATCCTCCGGATGGAGCATCTTCTCGGCTTTGCCGGGCTCCTCCATGTACAAGAAGCCGGGGATCACGGACGCTTCGGACGGCAGCATATAGCGCATGTAATCGGCCTGGATGCCGTCCGCCATGCCGCGCAGCTCCGCCGCCAGCGCGCCGCGGCTGTCCGCCAGCACGGCAGAGAGCCGGCGGAAGACCTGGTAGGTCAGCGACACGGTCCAGGAGCTGACCATAAACTGCTTCAGCTGGGCGTTAGCCGGCTGAAGGGTGTCGTCCCAGTCTCCGTCCCCGTAGGAGGACAGATGGGTGTCGTGCAGGAAATGGCTGCGGATGTAGCCGATTTCCTTGACGGCATGCTCCAGCAGGGAAGCGGTCTTTTCCGTAAAGTTCCCTCCGTGGCGCTGCGTATACGGAAGCTGCTCGTCCAGGACAGAGAAATCCCCTGTGGCGCTCAAATAATCGGCGAGCACCTTAAGCGGCCAGACAATGACGTCCCCGTGGCTTTCTTCCTGCTGAATGCGGGAATACCGGTCGAACATGAACCACTGCGGCCAGCTGCCGTCGTCTTCGAACTGATGGGAAAACACAGTCCGCAGAATATCCCGGACCTCGCCGTATTTCCCCGTCGCCAGGAAGTATTCGGACGGGCCTTGGCATACGTCGCGCGTTCCCCAGGCGGCTCCGCCGTACTGTTCCAGGCCGTGCGGAACGGAGTAATGAACGAGCATGTTGTGGGTGTACCACCAGGCCAGCACGTTCATTTTCGCCAGCTCCGCATCTTTTTCCCCATTGGCCCGGTACAGGTGGAAGCCGTTCATGACAGTACCTAGGAACGCACGGTAACGTTCCGCTTCCAGATCCGCTTCCCTGTCCGCAAAAGGCATCTCTTTCCCTCGCAGAAGTCCTTGAACGGCCATGCTCCAGGAGGCGCTTTCCCCCAGTTCCAGCACAGCCAAGGAAGCCGAGCCCGGCTCTGCTTTCGGGGCAAGACGCGTTTCGTCGGTCAAGCGCAGCGGAGCGCCCGCGACCTGCATGCGGTAGGTAAGATCCGGCCATACCTGTGCACTGTCCGAGGCCGCATCCGCCATAAATAGGAGCGTTTGACCGTCTTCTTGTACCGACAGATGAAACGGAGCTTCATATTCGTTGTTGTTCATCGAAACCTGATGAGTGACCAGGTAACGGTAGGTTTTGCCCCGGACGGAACGAAGCTGGAGACGAATCTCCGGCGCGTCCGCCGCCGTAAAGACGGTTACGATGACCGTGTCATCGACCAGTTTATAAAACCAGCGGGTATAGTTGAACCCGATCTCGAACAGGGACGGCATCGTCAGCAGACGGTATTCCCCGCCGGTTTCGATATAAATGCGCTGTCCCGACGTTTTGGAGACGTTGAGAGCGCTGCGGGCGTTCGTCAGCATTTTGTTAAACGACGTATTGCCCACGGTCAGCTGGGAATTGAACAAGCCGTACATGTATGCGGTCGATGTCAGAACGGATTCCCGGAGACGGGCGTTATCCCCGCTCATCAGAATATGCCCGTGCGGACGCTCGACGCGGAGCTCCTTGGCTTTCAGCACGACATGCTCATTTGTCTCTGTGAAAAAAGAAAGCAGCTCGCCTTCCAGCGTTTCTTCCAGACGGCGGTCGGGAAAATATCCGGCCACTTCTTCCGCAGTCATCGTCAAACCGGTAAGCGGAGCTCCGATGTCATCCGACAAACGCACCGGTTCCAGAGCGCCGGAGCCGCTTACGGTGTCGGTGCCGCTGCCACTGTCGCCGTTGCCGTCGGCAACCGCGTTCAAAGCCTCGACCTGCTCCCAGGCTGCGGAAACTTCCGAGCCGAACTCGAGAGCGGTAACGGCTTCGGGGTGATTCTCTTTGAACAGTCCGTAAAAAACGAACCGGACCGGCTCCTCACCCGGAACGACACGACCGGATTGCAGCGCCGTATAAGCAAACTCGTACTGGTAAATCTCATTGGCGAGATGAGGACGGGCCAACGCTTCGGGCTTATCCGTTTCTTTATAGGAAAGCCCGTAAAATTGGAAGCCGTCGGTGGAGTACCCGTCCGCTCTCGTCAGCGAACCCTGCTGCACATACGGAAAAGCCCCGCCCTGCGGCTGGTTCTGTCTGGAACAGACGGCATACCCGCGCTTTTCGTCTTGGAAAACGCTGTGGTCGATATATTGGGACATGTACGCTTCGTTGCTCCGCACCGCTCCTTTGTCCGCTAGACCGAGATCTTGGCCGTACAGGATATCAACCGGGGTATCCCCGGCTCCTCCCGTCACCTTTACGTCCCAAAACCAGATATTTTGCGGAGTCAGCGTAAACGTTACTTCATAAGAAATGCCCTCAATTTCTCCGTTCCAAGCGATGCCGGACTCCTTCCGGCTCATGTGGCTGGCCGAGCGGACTCCGAGCAGAGGATACGCCTGAATGCCTTCTTCACGGTGCAGACGCAGATACAGGTTGTTCATAGAGCCGTCCAGTGGATTACCGATCCACTGGTTGATCAGGGTAGAACCGGATACAATCTCCGCGATATCCCCGCTGTTCAGGAAGGAGAATTGCAGGCTGCCCGATTTCAGTTGTAACGACCGATCCTTCAACTGGGCCATGGTGATGTTCACTCGCTTTCTTTACTTCGTTAGTCGGAACCGGAGCTCTGCGGTATCACGGCTGTTCGGGCCGACGAAGACGGCAAATTCTCCCGGATCGCTTGCAAAACTCAAGTCGGAATGATGGTAACGGAGCTGTTCTTCGGTTAAGTCGAACCGTACCTCGGCCGTTTCACCCGGCTTCAGGAACAGTTTCCGGTACGCTTTCAATTCCTTGACCGGACGGACGACCTCACCTGCCATGTCACGTATATACAGCTGGACGACTTCTTCTCCTGCGGTCTCTCCCGTATTGGTCACATTGACCCGTGCCGTCAGCGGCTGATCCGCCGTCATACTTGCAGAGTCCAGTGTCGGAGTGTCGTAGGCGAAGGTCGTGTAGCTTAAACCGAACCCGAACGGAAGCAAAGGCTCGTTGGGAATATCCAGATATTTGGAAACGTAATGCTCCTGGGCGTCCTGCGCATCTTTGGGGCGTCCCGTATTAAAGTGATTGTAATAAACCGGCACCTGCCCTACGCTGTGCGGGAAGCTCATGGACAGCCTTCCGGACGGGTTCGCCCGGCCGAAGAGCAGATCGGCGATCGCCGCGCCGCCTTCGGTGCCCGGGAACCAAGCCTCCAGCACGGCGTCCGTCTGATCGATCAGGCCGTGCAGGTCGAGCGGACGGCCGTTGAACAGCACGGCCGCCATCGGCTTGCCGAGCGCCCGCAGCTCGGCGACAAGCCTCAGCTGCGCTCCCGGCAGCCGGATGTCTCCGCGGCTGCAAGCCTCGCCGCTCATGCCGGAGTGCTCGCCCAGCGCCAGCACGATCACATCGGCGCCGCGCGCCGCTTCCAGCGCGGCTGCGGCTTGCTCCGGCGTGCCGCTCTCGATGCCGCAGCCTTCCGCAACCGTGATCCGGGACGGATCGGTGTGCGCGGCCAGGCCGTCATACAGCGGCACCGCTTCGTCCTGCGAGCCGAGCCACGACCAAGGCCCGAGAATGTCGCCGCTTTTGGCGAACGGGCCGATCAGGGCGATGCTGCGGTCCGGCTTCAGCGGCAGGACGCCTTCGTTCTTGAGCAGAACGCACGATTTCTGCGCCAGTTCCCTTGCCGCGCTGCGGTGTTCCGCGCAGAGCACCACTTCCCGCTCGCGCTCTTCATCGGCGCCGCGGTACGGGGCGTCAAACAAGCCGAGCTTCTGTTTGAGCCGCAGAATGCGGAGCACGCCTTCGTCGATGAGCGCTTCATCGACTTCGCCGGAGGCGACAAGCGCCGGGAGATGATGCACGTAGCACGCGGTCATCATCTCGATGTCGACGCCCGCCTCGATCGCCCGGCGGGCGGCTTCGGCTTCATCCGCGGCGGTTCCGTGCGGAATCAGCTCCTTGACGGCTCCCCAGTCGGAGATCAGGACGCCGTCGAAGTTCCATTCCCCGCGCAGCAGGTCGCGCATGAGGCGTTTGTTGCCGCTGGCCGGAATGCCGTCCACCGTGTTAAAGGACGTCATAACCATCTCGCAGCCTTCCTCCAGAGCGGCCTTGTAAGCCGGCAGGTACTGCTCCCGGAGCTGGCGCTCCGACATGTCCACCGTATTGTAATCGCGGCCGCCTTCCCCCGCGCCGTAGGCGGCGAAATGCTTGACGCAGGCCGCCACCCGCTCCTTGTCGCCGGTCAGGTCCGCGCCCTGGAATCCGCGCACGAAAGCCCGCGCGTATTCCCCGTTCAGGTACGGGTCTTCGCCCGTCGACTCCATTACGCGTCCCCAGCGGGGATCGCGCACCAGGTCGACCATCGGGGCGAAGGTCACATGCACGCCGGATACGGCGGCTTCTCTCGCCGCGATTTCCGCGCTTTTCTCGGCCAGCTCCATATCCCAGGAGCAGCCGGTGGCCAGCGGTACCGGGAAGATCGTCCGGTATCCGTGCACGACGTCCGCCATAAACAAGAGCGGAATCGCTTCCGGTCTGCCGCGCAGGTGAGCTTCCTGGACGGCCTTGACCTGCCCGGCACCGGCTACGCCCAGAACGGAACCCGCGTGGGCCGTCATCTCGCCGGTAATACCCATGGAAGCCATGGGACCGGTAATCTGCCCGTCCGCCCCTTCAAAAAAAGGACCCGCCAGCTGCAGCAGCTGAGCGATTTTTTCCTCCAACGTCATTTCCTTTATCCTAGCCAGCAGCTGTTGTTCCGTCATTCCGCCGCCTCCTCGCGCAGATTTTTTCTTGCTTTTAGTTATAGAAGTTTTAATGGACACGAGTGCCGAAGCACTTCGCAAAATGCTTACATAGAACGTCAAGTGAAACGTTTCGATTTTCTTTGATTTGAATTATAACCCTCCTTTTCGAATGAAGTCAAACAGGAATTGTTAAGAAAACAGGGCTTTGTAAGCGTTTTACACTTATTCAAAATAGAACTTGAATACGGTTCCAGGATGTTTTATAATGATTTCGAAACGTTTCGATTGTTTTTTCTGTTCACATTTAACCTTTACGATTAAGGGTAAACTATCACCATAATAAGGATTCCTACGGGAGGCAGACAGTATGAAACGGAAAAATTGGGCGGCAGGCATTGCGACTACGGTTCTTTTGACAAGCGTTCTATCGGGTTGCGGAGGAAGCAACGCGGGCGGCAGCGATAAAGGCAGCGGAGAGTCCGGAGGTAAGGTGACGCTGAATGTATGGGGAATGGGCGAAGAAGCGAAATTCCTTCCGAAAATCACGGAGCAGTTCGAGAAGGATAATCCGAACATCAAAATCAATGTGCAGGCGCTGCCTTGGGCCTCGGCTCACGACAAGCTGCTGACGGCGGTCGCTTCCAAGAAGGGTCCGGACGTTCTGCAAATGGGAACGACCTGGATGCCGGAATTCGCGGCGGCGGGCGCTTTGATGGACCTTAAACCGATGACGGACAAATATCCCGAAATCAAAGAAGACAACTTCTATCCGGGTTCGATCCAAACGACCAAATATGAAGATAAAACGGTAGGCGTACCGTGGTACATCGACACCCGCGTTCTCTACTACCGCACGGACCTTCTTAAAGAGGCGGGCTATAACGAGGCGCCGAAAACGTGGGAAGAACTTCAGGACGCCGCCCAAAAGCTGACCAAACGCGGCAGCGGCAAATACGGCATCTCGCTCGATCCGAAGGAGCAGTCCCTGACCTTCATGTTCGCCCGTCAAAACGGCTCCAAGCTGCTGGACGGCAAGCAGCCTTTGTTCGATCAGCCGCAGTTCGTTGAAGCCGTGGATTATCTCAACAGCTTCTTCAAGAACGGCTCAGCGCCGAAGGATCTCGGTATCGACGCTGTGCAGGGCTTGAGCGGAGACGGCATCGTGCCGATGTTCATCAGCGGCCCGTGGATGGTTAAGCTCATTAACGACAAGGCTCCCGAGCTGAAAGGCAAGTGGGCTACGGCCGTCCTTCCGAAGAAAGAAAACAACATTTCCGCGCTGGGCGGCTCCAACTTGTCGGTTTTCCAGCATACGGAGCATAAAGAAGAAGCGATGAAATTCCTGGCCTATATGAGCAAGCCGGAAACCCAGCTGAAATGGCTCGAAATGACACAGTCGATGCCTGCCACCAAGAAAGCCTGGGAAGACCCTGTTCTGAAGGAAGATCCGAACTATAAAGTGATCGGCGAGCAGATGAAAGCTTCCGAGCCGATGCCGATGATCAAACCTTGGGAAGAAATCGCCCAGGCTTACCTGAAAAGCTTCGAACGCATCTACCGCGGTCAAGCGGAAGTCAAACCGGAGCTGGACGCCTTCAACAAGCAGGCCCAGCAAATTTTGAACAAGTAACCGCACGGACGGGGAATAACCCGAAGCTGACCGGCCCGCAGGGGCCGGTCCGGCTATTAACGGTCCATCCTTTTTACCGGGCTGGACGACAGTGAAAGAAGGGACATGAGATGAAGGGCTTCAGCAACAGCAAAGCACCGTACTTTTTTATTGCGCCGACTCTGATCCTGCTTACGGTTTTCTCGCTGCTGCCGATCTTTATTGCGCTCATTATCAGTTTCACCGATATGGATCTCGCAGGTCTTGCCGATTATTCCAACATTAATTTCATCGGCTTCAAAAACTATATCAACGTCCTGCAGGACCCGATTTTTATTAAATCGATTACCAATACGCTTTTTTACGTGATCATCGGGGTTCCGTGCGTTGTTATTCTTTCGCTCGGCATCGCGCTGCTGATTAATTACGGAGCCTCCCGCGTTTTCAAAGCATTCCGGGTCATTTACTACCTCCCTTCCGTTACCAACGTAGTCGCGGTAGCTGTCGTCTGGAGCTATTTGTACAACCCGGCGTTCGGTCTGTTCAACTACGTGCTGGAATCGGCCGGTTTCGATAAGGTTCCGTGGCTGACCGATCCCCTGATCGCGAAAATCTCCCTGATCCTCCTCGCCTTGTGGCGGGCCGTGGGTCTGAACATGATTATTTTCATCGCCGCTCTCCAGGGCATTCCGAAAACGTATTACGAAGCCGCACAGCTCGACGGAGCCAGCACATGGAAGCAAATGATCCATATTACGGTTCCCATGCTGCGTTTCGCCATTTTCTTCGTGTCCATCACGACTATGATCGGCTGGCTGCAATTCTTCGAAGAGCCGTTCGTCATGACGCAGGGCGGACCGCTGGACGGCACCACGTCCGTGGCTCTGTTCATTTACAACAACGGCTTCAAGCTGAGCAACTTCGGTTACGCCGCGGCGGGTTCGTTTATCCTGTTCGTCGCCATCATCATTATTACGCTCATTCAATTCCGGTTTCAGAATAAAGATACGGACATGTAAAAAGAACGGAGGAAAAGCTTATGGCTGCAAAAGCTGCAAAATTACGTCCGGCTGGCGCAGGGACATCGGGATCGAGCCCCTTTTTCCAAGGACTCGTGTTTGTCCTGCTCGCCTTGGGCGGCATCGTCTTCCTCATTCCGTTCGTTTGGATGATTCTGTCGGCGTTCAAACCGGAAAGTGAAGTGCTGCGTATTCCGCCCACCCTGTTTCCCGAGACGTTTACGATGGAAAATTTCAAAAACCTGTTCGAACGGATGAATTTCGGTGTCTACCTGAAAAACACCCTGATCGTCGTGCTGTTCTCCTTCGTCGGCCTGTTCCTGAACGCCATGGCGGGCTTCGGCTTCGCCAAATACCGCTTCAAGGGACGCGAGGGCCTTTTCTACCTCGTGCTCGCCACGATGATGATTCCCGGACAGGTCACGATGATTCCCGTGTATCTGATCCTGAACTCCATCGAGCTGACGAACACGCTGGTCGGCGTCGTGCTGCCCGGCCTCGTCGGAGCGTTCGGCGTCTTCCTGTTCCGCCAGTTCATGTCCACGATTCCGGACGAACTGCTGGAAGCGACCCGGCTTGACGGCGCCAGCGAGCTGCGCACCTTCGCTCAGATCGTGCTGCCGATCTCCAAGCCGATCCTGTCGGTGCAGGCGATCCTGACCTTCATCGCCGGCTGGAACAGCTTCCTCTGGCCGCTCATTATCGCCAACGACGAGAAGCTGTACACGCTGTCCGTCGGCTTGTCGCTGCTGAAAGGCCAGTATGACAGCAACTTCGCTTTGCAGATGGCCGGTTCGGCCTTCATGGTCGTACCGATTCTGATCATCTTCGCGATCTTCCAGAAGTATATCATCGACAACTATTCGATTTCGGGGATGAAGTAAGCGGAGCGATTGAAAAAATCATATAGGTTCAAGGATATAGCCGGTGCTGGGAACAGTACCGGTTTTTCTTTTACCATTTTCTTGGTTAATAATGTAAAATTAGGTATGTTCGTTTATGAGAAAGCGAGAACCAAAATGAAATTAATTAAATGGAGCATCTTCCCCCTCTTTTTATTGATCATTTCCTGTTCAACCGTAGAGAAGCAACCTTTTAAAATTGAAAAGAGGATGGAAGAGAGCGAAATCACTCTTCTTTTAAAACAGGATGTGGAAAAAAGCCAAGGGATTATCCTTGCGGAGTTTGAACCTCAAGAGATTAAGCACGAAGGCGAGGATACGTTTGTTTATTTCTTTTTTACAAAAGACAATCAACTCCACGAGGGGCTGTCCTATCTCACGTTTAAGGATAATGCATGGAAAATCATTCGTACGGAAACGGCTCTATCTCTTTCCGATATGGAAATAACCAATTTTCAAATAGGCGGAGAAACGGCAGGAGATGACAAAAAGCCCTACTTCGTCATGGCGGGTTATTGCACCAATGATAAAATAAATGAAATTAGAATGACCGATTTCAGAAATGATTTGTTCCATCTTAAACTAGAGAAGGACAAAAGAACTTTTTTACAGGTCAACATGAACAGCACAGTCGGGATCAAAGAGGTTCTAGGCATAGACGCTGCCGGCAAAGTCATTTACCGCAGAGGCTGGTGAACCATTGCGTAGCTTCAGAGCAGCAGAAAACGGCTTCCGACGGCATTAACCGACAAAAAAGGCCGATACCGAGGAGCTTATGCCCGCGGTACTGGCCTTTTTTCTTGCATAATTAAGACAGTTAGCAGATTGGCTTTCTTACTGTACCCGATCGGAATCTAAACACTGCGTGCCCAAGCTCCTTGGTTTAAGCTTCCTTACACAGAGCCTTTACGAACAGAGGTGCCCGAACCACTTCTGCTGCGATTCTGTACTGTCTCCTGCTCTTCCCGCTTTCCATCTTCCTGCTTCATTTCCCGCTCCAGCAGCAAGAGGAAGTACATCGCAAGCGTCATAAGCAGCCCGATCACCGCATGCCCTTGGAGAGGCAATTGAACCGGAACGTGAAACGCCGCGCTCAACCAGGCCGTACCGGCCGCCGTTAGCAGGGCGTACAGCAGTGCGCAGCCTATCCGCTGAGCGGCTTCCTCTCCGTACACCGCCCTCTTGATCAGAGGGCTTAGAAGCACCGTGATTCCGATCGATACGGAACCGTACCAGACGAGAGCTTCTTTGGATTCGGGCAAGCCCAGCACCGGAAACGATTTGGCCAGAATAGTCCCGACGAACAGGAACTTGCCCAGCACGACCGCTACCGACAAAAGAGCGATCCCTACCGCCTTTGCCGCTTGCATAAGCGGATGCGGCCCTTCCTCCCGCAAGCTCCCTTTTTTCCAGGCTTCCACTAACTCTCCCAACATAACCAATACAACGGCCGTTCCTATCCAAATCAAAGTACCGGCGGGCATTTCCCCGCGTACCAAACTCACAAAAAAAGCTCCTACTGTTCCTATCGCTGCACTTAACATACTTCATTCCCCCTTAAACTGTAACCGGATCGTATCGGGTGAACTCAGTATACCAAGGGAGACAGGACGAGTTTTGACCGTTCTTGCTTTTTCCGGGATTTCAGCGCCAAACACGGCAGCGGAACCAGCAGTACAGCCGGTTGTAGAAATCCTAAGCAAATCCGGGTCCGCTATTTCGTCACTTCCTCCACGTCCTTCGCGCTCACTTTCCCGCCCTTATCGAAGCGCGCGACGTATTTTACATAGCCGTACCCGTCTTTGCCGTCTTTGCCCGCCTTGTCGTCCATCACGTTCGCGTTAATCGTGACGTGCCCGTAATCGTACCCTCCGGCATCCAGAACGGCCGCGATCTCACCCGCCGCTTCGGCGATCTGCTGCTTGGAAGCGCCCGCCGCATCCGTCACCACGTGGATGTACAGCGGTTCATCCAGCTTCAGGGACGGAGTCCAGGCGGCGTTCTCCGCCAGCTGTCCTTTGACGACCTCAAGCTGGACGGTGACCTCCCGGACCGCAGGAACCCGCCGCGCAAAAGCGGCCTGAAGCTCCGCCTCCGCTTCCCCGCTCAGCCGCTCCATCAAAACCATATCGAGATTGGCGGACCGGATGCCGTCCACCTTCACCTGGGGAATCCAGCCTCCTACAGAAAATTCGTATTCCGGCAGCTCCCCTTTGTCCGCTTCCGCTCCGATTTCCTTCACCCGGTACTCGTAATTCTTGAATTTGAAGTTATAAAACCCTTTCTCAATCCTCAGCCGTTTCTCCGGATAATGCTCCGCCAGAAACTGCTGCAGCTCGCGTCCGGCCAGCCATTTACTGAGCGGATTCCCGTTCAGCGAGTTGTACAGCGAACCGACAAGCAGGCCAAGCAGCACCAGCAGGGCGATATACATGCCCTTTCTCTTCTTATGTGTCTTCATTCGGACTCTTCCCCCATCTTTCTGATCTTTACTGCCAACAGCCCCATCAAGCTCCCTACAAAGGCAAACAGGCAGTGAATGGAGGCTGTCACAACAGCTACCACTAAAGGCGAAAAGACAAACACGCCCATTCCCCCGTCCCCCGAACCGTTTACGATCTCATAAATGCTGTCTCCTATTGACCATAGAAAAACAGGCGCAAACGAGAGGAAAAACACGATTTTCATCTGTTTATAAAACAGATACGTGACGAAGCCGAGCACGGCATACCACAAAACAAAGCCGAAGCTTTCGTTAAGCAGCGACGTGCGGATGGCCAGCACGAACGATATCGCCATAAACAGCAGCTGGTACAGGGACAGCTTCCGATTGATCCTCGCCATCATCTTCGCATAGTCTTCGGTCGGCTCCGGCAGTTCCGGTTTGGGCAAGCTCTGTCCCGACAAGCGGACGAGCTTCTCGTAATCGGCGTCGTCCGCGGTCTGCGCTTCCAGCCACCTGGCCGTCTCTTCGCTCAGCAGGCCTTCCTCGTAAAGCGGCAGCAAATCCTCGATAATGTGCCGTACCGTATGTTTATCGTTCATAATATCCCTCCAGCTCTTTGTGCAGTTGGAGCTTGATCCGGTGGAATCTGACCCGGACGCTGTTTTCGGTAGCGCCGATAATGTGTCCGATCTCCCGGAAAGACAACTCGGCATACATGCGCAGCGTGACGATTTCCTGGGAAACCTCATCCAGCCGGAAAATCCGTTCGAGCAAAATATCGCGGTCCTCGCGGTCCAGCACCTGCTTCTCCGGCGTGACGGATTCGCGGCTTTCCGCCGCAAGCTTCGCCGCCAGTTCCTGCCCGTATTTTTTGGACCGGTAATATTTGCCCAGCTTATACTTCGCGATTCCGAACAACCAGGTCCGGACCGTCGAATCTCCCCTGAAAGAGCCGTGCCCTTTGACCGCTTCGTAGAAAACCTCCTGGGTCAGGTCTTCGGCCGCCTCTCTGCTTTGCGTTTTCACATAGAAAAATGCGTACATTTGCGGTTGAATCTCTCGATAAAGCTCTTCAAGCCCCATGCGCCCTCCCTTATCCGAAGCCTCATCCGATGGGCGTGCTTTTGTCGTTCTTCTTATTTGTACCAGACAGCGTCCGTTCGTTACAGGATTCAGGAAATTTTTTTCGTTTTTGCGCAAAAAAAGCCCCGGGGTCCGAATCGAAATTCGGTCCCTGAGGCTTTTAAAGAAAGTTATTTGCCGCCGGTAAACGTGACGCCTTTGATGAAAAAGCGGTTGAACACCGCGTAAATCAGCAGGGCCGGCAGCGTGAAAACCATGGACGCCGCCATGATGTAGTTCCAGTTGCTGATGTATTGGCCCTTGAACGTGTTCAGACCCAGCGTCAGCGTGAACATCTTCGCATCCGAGATGAACATGAGCGGCTTCAGGAATTCGTTCCAGGCGCCCATGAAGACGAAGATCGTCTGGGCGGCCAGGGCCGGAAGGGCCAGCGGGAGCGCGATCCGGAAGAAGATGCCGAACCGGCTGAGACCGTCGAGCTGCGCCGCCTCCTCCAGCTCCTTCGGAAAGCTGACGAAGAACTGGCGCATCATGAAGATGAACGTGGCGTTCGCCATCATCGGCAGCGTGAGCGACGAATAGGTGTTGAGCAGGTTCAGGTTCTTCATGATCAGATACGCCGGGACGATCGTCAGCTGCGCCGGAATCATCTGGACAGCCAGAATGAGCACGAACATCAGCTTGTTCCCGAAGAAATCGATCCGCGCCAGCGAGTAGCCCGCCATGGAATTGAACAGGATGTTGCAGACCGTGGCAATGACGGCGACGAGCGCACTGTTTAACATCCACCGGCCGAACAGAGGCTCTTTGACGAAGATGTCGTAATAGTTTTGCAGGGTAAAATTTTTCGGTATGAAGTTAATGCTGCCCGACACGATCTCGCCCAGTGTCTTGAAGGACGAAGAGAGCGCCCATAAAAACGGAATGAGCGTAATGCACGCGTAGACGAACAAGATGGCGTACAGCAGCACCTTCACGAATTTGGATGATGAAGTCGTCATGAGTACGCCTCCCTAGTTTTTGTCTTCGGTGAACAGCCTGCGCTGGATCAGCGTAACGATCAGGATGACGGCCGCCAGGACGACCGCAAGCGCGGAGGCGTAGCCGAAGTCCAGATTTTTGAACGCGTACTGGTAAATGAGAAGCGCAACCGTCAGCGTGGAGTTATTCGGGCCTCCCGAACCGGCCGAGAAAATGTACGACTGGTCGAAAAGCTGGAACGTTCCGATAATGCCCATCACCACGGTAAAAAAGGTCGCCGGTTTCAGCAGCGGCAGCGTAATGGACCAGAACTGGCGCCATTTGCCCGCGCCGTCAAGCATCGCGGATTCATACAGCGCGTCGGGAATGTCCTGAAGCGCCGCCAGGAACACGACCATAAAGAACGGGGCCGTGGACCAGATGTTCATCATCATGATCGCTTTAAGCGCTACGGCGGGGTCCCCCAGCCAGTTGTAGCCGTGCAGGCCGACAGCCTCCAGGATTTTGTTCAGCAGGCCGTTCGTATTGAAAATCCACATGAAAATCAGCGTCAGAACCGCTGAGGATGTAACGGTCGGCACGAAAAATACGACCCGGAAGAAGTTCTTAAACTTGAGTTTGGCGTTCAGCACAACGGCAAGCAGGATCGCGAAAGCCGTCTGGACCGGCACGACGAAAAGCACGAACGAAGCCGTATTTTTCAAAGCGATCCAGGCCCGCTCGTCGTGAGCCATACGCGTGAAATTATCGAGCCCCACCCACTTGTAGCTGACCTGGCCGAGCAGGCTGACTTTGTGGACAGATAAATACATCGAATAAAAGACCGGCAAAAATAAAAAGGTTCCCAGCACGAGCAGAGTGGGAAGCAGAAACAGATAACCGGTCACCGTGTTGCGGAGTTTCCGTTTCCAGGCCGCGTGAACGGTCATGAGCCTTACCTTCCTTTCGCGGAAAAGTTAAAGGGCGGCAAGGAGGAGCATCGCCGCTCCTCCTCTCTTCCCTTCTTGCTTTACTTGGCGGCCGAGATTTCCTTGTTGGCCGTATCCTGGGCTTTCTTCATCGCGTCCTCCAGCTTCGCCTTGCCCGAATACGCTTCGATGAACTGGTTGTTAAAGTTGTTCATAATCGTCGGCAGGGTCGCTTTATCCACCCAAGGCGTAGCGTAAGAGGCGCCCGCCACGATAGCCGCGCGGAGCGGGTCCTTGTCGTAGCCGAGCTCGGCCGCGACCGACTTGCGCGTCGGAAGCGCGAATCCTTTGCTGGTCCAGGTTTTCATGCCTTCTTTTCCCGTCAGGTAGGAGAGCAGCTTCCAGGAAGCGTCCTTCTGCTTGGAATCCTTGTTCATCACGTAAGCGACCGGGAACGCCATCGTGCCTTTTTTGCCGTTTACCGTCGGAAGCTCTGCCGTGCCGTATTCAAGGTCCTTGTAGTTGGTTTGCAGGAACGGAATCGCCCAGTTGCCTTCGAATACGATAGACGCTTTGCCCTGGCCGAACATTTCGCCGGTCCAGCCTGCGCCGACTTCCTTCGGCTCGCCGGACGTTTTGTCGACATTGTGCATATCGGTTACGAGCTGGAGACCTTTGAGCGCTTCGGGGGAAGCGAACGTCGCGCTGCCTTTGTCGTCCGAGACTTGGCCGCCGAACGCTTTCATCATGTACATTTGGCGGGCGATTTCCGGAGCGGCTCCGAAACCGTAACGGACCACTTTGCCGTTTTCGGTTTTGGTCAGCTTTTTGGCGGCGTCCTGAAGCTCTTCCCACGTCTTCGGCGGGTTCACTATGCCCGCTTCTTTAAAATCTTTTTTGTTGTAAAACATCGCCAGCGTCGAGAAATCCTTCGGGAAGCCGTACGTTTTGCCGCCGTTCCGGAAAGCCGCGAGAAGCGGCTGCTCGAAGTCGGCCGTATCGAAATCGGCCGTTACGTAGCCGTCCAGCGGTTCGACGACACCGGTCTGGATCAGGCCGGGCGCTTCGAAAGCGTCCAGATAGAACACGTCCGGTCCGTTTCCGCCGATCAGCCGGGTTTTCATGACGTCCATATACTGGTCCGCGATAACCTCGTAGTTGACTTTGATGTTCGGATTTTTCTTTTCGAACTCATTTAGAGTCTGCTGCAAAAGCTCTTTCTCGTCCGCGCTGGACGTCCAGCCGGCCAAGGTAACGGTTACTTTCTCGCCGGAAGCGCCGCCGGACGGCGTTCCGCCCGGTGCGGGCGTTCCCGTGGAAGACTCGCCGCTGCCGCAGGCGGAAAGTACGACGACGGAGCCGAGGAGCACGGACGTTAAGGTTGCGAAAGATTTTTTCATCATAAACTATAAACCTCCCTAAAAATATCTGTAGGCATGTATTCATCGGATTTATTCAATCGAAGGGAGCTGCCCGCAAAAGGTTTCGTTACAGCGCTTCTTCGTGCCGCTGAAGCCGCTCTGTCGTGCAGGACATTCCCTTCGGCAGTTGCCGGTCCTATTCGTTTTACAAGATTTCCAGCTCGTAGCCCGTATCGTTGCCCAGCACGCTCACATCCACGCGGCCTGTTCTCGCATCCCGCTTCAGCAGCAGGTGCAGGCGACCGCCGCCGATTCGCAGCCGGTCCACCTCCAGCTCGCTCATGTCCGGCAGAAGCGCCGGTTTCAGCGTCACGCGCCGTTTCAGCGCATCCGGCACGATACCGAGCATCGCCTGCACGAACGTCAGCGAGGTGCCCGCTGCCCAGGCCTGCGGCGAACAGGCGACCGGATACTTCACCGGGTATCCGAGCGAGTCGTCATAGCCGCAGAACAGCTCCGGCAGGCGGGCGTACTCGAAAGCCTGCGAGGCTTTCAGCAGCCCCTGCATGACGGTGAGCGCTTCCTCCCGATAGCCGCTTCGGCTCATGCCGAGCAGGCAGAGGGAGTTATCGTGCGGCCAGACGCTGCCGTCATGATAGCTCATCGGGTTGTAGCCCGCCGCCCCCGTGCTCATCGTGCGGATGCCGTAGCCGCTGAACATGTCGGCCGCCACAAGCCGCTTCGCAACCGCTGCCGCTCTTGCTTCCGAAGCTATGCCGCTCATCAGGATGTGACCGGCATTGGAAGTCACGGAGTGCACCCGGCTCTTCGCTCCGTCCAGCGCGATCGCGTAGAACTGCTCGTCGTCCATCCAGAATTCGCGCTCGAAGCGCTCTTTAAGCTCAGCGGCCTGCGCTTCCAGCCGCTCCGCCCCGGCCTCCCGGCCAAGCGCGCGGAACAAAGGAGCCAGACGCGTCTTTGCCTGGTACACATACCCCTGTACCTCCACCAGCGCAATCGGAGCCTTTGCATACTCCCCGTCGGCATGGACTACGGAATCCGCCGAGTCTTTCCAGCCTTGATTCGCTATGCCTTTGGACGATTTCTGGACGTATTCTACGAAGCCGTCGCCATCCTCGTCTCCATAGGAATCCACCCATTCCAGCGCCGCCTCGATATGCGGCATCAGCTCTTCGATGAGCGATGTATCTTCGGTCCAGTTGAAGTATTCCGCCGCTAGCAGCAGAAACAGGGGCGTGGCGTCGATCGTGCCGTAATACGGCGTAAACGGTACTTGGTTCGTTCCCGCCAGCTCGCCGTAGCGGATCTCGTGCATGATTTTGCCCGGCTGCTCGTCACGCCACTCGTCTTCCTTCGTCCCCTGGTAGGAAGCCATCGTCAGCAGCGTTCCCTTCGCGATGGCCGGATTAAGCGGCAGCATCTGAAGCGCCGCGATCAAGCTGTCGCGTCCGAACGGAACCGCGAACAGCGGCAGGCCCGCCACCGGAAACGGCCCGTGGCCCACGTCCGTCAGCAGGACGCGCAGGTCCTGGACACTCCGGCCGTACAGCTTGTCGAAGGCCGGAAGGTCGCTGCGCACGCCGGTGCTTCCGCCGTTCCACTCCGCATAAGACGCGTCCAGCTTCCCCATCGCTTCCAGCGGATCGTGGAGCTGGGGCTGTTCGCCGTTAATCGAAGGACTCACGGTAAAGGCGATTTCACAGGATTCCCCGTGGTTAAGCTTGACGGGAAAATGCAGACGTCCATCGCCATCCACCGTATGTGCCGGGCCTTGCCAGCCAATCCGGGTTTCCCGGTCCACATTGTCCGCTCCCCGGTAAGTGATGACCCGGCCGTTCGAAGAGAAACTGTCGCCGGTTTTGTGCCCGATTTCTCCGTATTGGAACCCGCGGACCACAAACATGTCTGTAAAATCGGCATCCATCGCCACGGAAAAAACAAATTCAACAGCCTTCGGATAGTAACTGGTGATCCGAAACGTTTCGTATAGAGATTCATCGTATATAAAGCGCTTTCTTTCGATTTCGACCGATTCTCTCCATAAAATAAGCTCTCCGTCCCGCTCCATATGCGGATTCGTAAGCCGGATGACCGCAATGTAATTCTCATCCGCGGCCGACGAAAGCAGGATGGGCTTCTCCCCGTTGATTCCGATCTCGAAACGGCTTAAAAACCGCGTGTCGGAAGTATACAAGCCGTGTCCCGTCTCGGGATTTATATCTCCGTTTACATCGGTAATCAGAAACAGATTGTTCTCTTTAATCACACGGTAATCCAAAATATGACCTCATTTCTCTCGTTGACTTCATGCCGATTCATTTATCCGAAGCGTTTCGGATAACGAGCAAAAAAATACGAGACCGAAGCCTCTTTTTCCCAATCAGCCCTTTCCAAAACGTTTCGGATGAACTATAATTGCATTATAAGCGAACGTGTAAGCATTTACAACCCCAATTTTAGACACCGGTTATAACCAGTCGTTCGATAACGCCCAAAACGTTTCTGAATAAAAGGAGAACAACCATTGGTCACTATCAAAGATATTGCCAAAGCCGCGCAGGTTTCCGTCACCACCGTATCTCGCGCGTTAAACGGCTATGACGATGTAAACGAAGAGACACGCAAGAAGATCAAGCGTTTCGCCGACCAGCTCGGCTACAGCCCCAATATGGCGGCCCGCTCCCTCGTATCCAAGAAAACCAAGACGCTCGGCCTTCTGCTTTCCAACGTCACACGCGCTAGTTCCAAAGATAATATCGCCTTCGAAGTGCTCTGCGGAATGAACGACAGGGCCGGAGAGCTGGATTACGATCTTGTGCTGTTCAGCACGACTCCCCAGAAGCAGAAAATCAAATCCTACAAGAACTTGTGCCAGGAACGGGGCGTCGACGGCGTCATTATTATGGGCATCCGGCTGGACGATCCCTATTTGGAGGAGATCGTTTCCTCGGACATCCCGTGCGTTCTGATCGATATTCCGCTCCAGGGCCCGAATGTCGGCTATGTTACCTCGGACAACATCAAAGGCGCCTATACCGCCGTAAAGCATCTGATCGAGAACGGCCACAGCCGCATCGGCATGATCAACGGCCACGCCCAGGCGGACGTCAGCATCCAGCGGTTGAAAGGCTACACGGATGCGCTGAATAACAGCGGCATTCCGTTCGATCCTACCCGCGTCCTGGACGGCTCTTTCTCCGAATCCGGCGGCAAAGAAGCGATGTACAGGCTGCTGTCGCTGCATCCGGAAACAACCGCCGTATTCTGCTCCAGCGACCTTATGGCGCTCGGCGCCGTGCAGGCGGTCAAAGGACTGGGACGGCGTGTGCCTGACGATATTTCGATCATCGGCTTCGACAATATCGATCTGACCGCGTACACCTCGCCATCCCTTACGACCGTCAACCAGCACAAGTACGAGTCCGGCTATCAGGCCGCGCAGCTCCTGGTCGATTTGCTGGAAGGCCGGAATGTAAGCCACCATATCGTCCTGAATACGGAGCTGGTAAAACGGGAGAGCGTCAAGCGCCTGCCGCTTTGAGGCAAAAATAAAATCCCCTTAGGGACCGGGGAAGCATGAAGCTTTCATCGGCCCTCAAGGGGATTTTTGCGGCGGCCCGCCGGCATTCTTCCGTGCTATGCGCACCTCGCAAGGCACCGGCGCCGGGGTACCGCGCCGTATGACGGGCGACCCGCCCTCCGGCCGCTTGCAGCCGCACTCGCGAGACCACGCAAATGCAGACGCAGGCGCCGACATTCAGCGGCCGGTCATGCGCCGGATGATCTCGCGGCTTTTTTCCAGATAGCCCACGGATTTGTCGTACTCCCGGCTGGCTACGCCCAGATACAAAATATCAATGACATTCAGCTGCGTCATCCGTGATGACATGGCTCCGCTGCGGATTTCGTTCTCCGTGGAGGAGGTATACAGCGGATAATCCGCATGCGAGCTGACCGAATTGTTGCCGTATTTCGTGATGGAAATCGTTTTTGCCCCGCATAGACGCGCTTCTTTCAAACATTCGATGACATGATCCGTTTCGCCGGAATAAGAAATGCCGACCGCCACATCGTCCTCGTTCAGCATCACGGCGGAAGTCAGCTCAAGATGCGGATCGGTAAACGAATAGCTGGTCTTGTTGATCCGCAAAAACTTATGCTGGGCATCCTGAGCGATCAGATTCGAAGCGCCGAGGCCGTAGAAGTACGTCCGGTTCGCCCGGCTGAGGGCCTCGACCGCTTTTCTCACCGTATCCGCATCCAGAATAGTCACCGTATCGCGAATGGACTGAATATTATTGGCCGATACCGTGTGGATAATCCGGTCGATGGAATCGTTCGGACGAATTTCCCGGTACTCGTATCTTTCCTCGCTCTGGTTCAAGTCACCGGCTACTTTGAGCTTCAGCTCCGGGTAGCCTTTCACGCCCATCGACTTGCACAAACGGATAATCGCCGCCTGGCTGCCGCCGCTTTCGGCCGCTAATTGCGCTACGGACATTTCCAGCATTCGATGCGGATGACTGAGCACAAATTCCGCCACCTTGCGTTCCGATGGCGTGATATCGTCCAGAATCTCGCGCAGCCTGACTAATCCTCCGTTCATAATTCCTCTCCTTTGCCTGCGTGCCGCGCTTTAGAAAAATTGTACGCGTTTCGAAAGCGCGCCCGTCGGTACCGCGAACGCTTGAGCCCGCTTGAAGTTAGCCGGTGCGCCGCGCACGATCGTCAACGCTTTATAGTATTCGATGAACGGAAATCCGTAAGTTTCACCGCGTGCGTAGGCATACACATTCATCGCTTTAACCCAAGTCTCGTATGCTTCATCGGGAATGTCAATAAAAATTTCAGGGTTGAAATCGTACGGATCTTCCCAGTTATCCGCGTAATACAGATGGTTCGCATAGTGGGACGGAAGCTCGCGCTCGATCGTCTTCAATCCGGCGTAAAAACGCGCGTCATTGACAATATAATGCGTATTCGCGTGGTCTTTATGAATGCTGCCTTTCCAGTGGGTAAGAATGATATCCGGTTTCACCTCGCGGATCACATCGGCGACCTGGTATTTCACTTCTTCGTCGACGGGAAGCTCGGCGTCTTTGTAAGCCAGAAACTTGACGTCGGCTCCGACGATATCGGCGAATTTATGGGCTTCTTCGATTTTCTGCTTCGCATATTCTTCCGGAGTCAGGCGGGGATGCCCTTTCTCTCCCGGCGTCAGATGCAGGAAGGTGGCTTTATGGCCGGCCTGCGTATATTTCGCGATAACGGCGCCCGCCGTCAGATCCAAGTCGCCGGCGTGACCGCCGATCGCCAAAATATGATGCTTTTGCTCTGTCATGTGAAATCGCTCCTTTGGGTTGGATTACTCGGTTTACCGTCCAATCAAAATCTTTGATTCGTCACGACCGCTGCCGCAAGCGCGTTATGCACGCAAGCGCGAAGCGCCTTCACCGTTTTGCCCCGTCCGTAGTAGACCCGGTTCGTCAGCAGCACGACGGCCAGATCCCGTTCGGGGTCCAGCCACAGGCTGGTGCCCGTGAAGCCCGTATGGCCGAAGCTGCGCGGTCCCATCCAGTCGCCCGAGGCATCCAGCGGGTCGCCCTTGAGCGCCCAGCCGAGCCCGCGGCTGGCGCCGGGGATGCTCTCCGTGAAGCTGCGCACGGAGGCAAGGGCCGCCGCCCGCGAGAGGAGACGCGGCCGGGGCGTTTCCGCTCCCGCCGCGTCATGACGCGCACCGGCGGCCGGGGCGGGGACGAGCCCGCAGCCCAGCCACATGCGGGCATAGCGGACCAGGTCGCCGGCCGCCGCGAACAGCCCGGCGTGGCCGCTTACGCCGCAGAGGGCGCGGGCGTTCTCGTCGTGGACGACGCCGTGCAGGCGGACTCCTGCGGAGGCGTCGTACTCCGTCGGCGCTATGTCCGCCGCCCGCCCGGCAGGCGGGCAGAACAGGGCGCTGTCCATGCCCAGCGGCCCGAAGATTTTGTCGCGCGCCGCCTCGTTCAGCGGCACGCCCAGCATCTCCTCGGCTATGCGCCCGAGGGTCATGTAGCCGACGTCGCTGTATGCCATCCGCGTGCCGGGTTTGGCCTGCAGCGGAGTGCGGTACACCGTCTGCCACTTTTCTTCCCGCGTCAGATGAGACGAGTACAGATTGACGAGCGGCGGCAGTCCCGACGTATGCGTCAGAAGCTGGCCTACCGTGACTTCTTCTTTGCCTCCGCTTGCAAACTCAGGCAGCAGGGAAGCCGCCGGTGTATCCAGGGTCAGCCTGCCCTCGTCAATGAGCCCGAGCACCAGCGGCAGCGTTACGGTCACCTTGGTGAGCGAGGCACAGTCATATAGGGTGCCCGCATGTACCGGCGCCGGACCGTGACCGTCCGGCTCGGCAACCCCCGCCGCGTATACGAGTTCCTCGTCTCCGCGTACGACGGCCAGCACCGCTCCGGGAGTAACGCCTGCCGCGATCTCGCGGTCAACAGCCCGGCAGGCGGCGATTACCCCTTCCGGCGAAAGGCCCAGTGCCGAAGCCCCGGAAGCGGCCGCCTCATACCCCATTGCCACGGGCCTCCGTGGCGGAAGCCCCCGCTGCCGCTTCCGGTCCATAGAGCAGATACTTGCTGCGAATGCCGGCCCATTCCTTCCCGTCGCGTTCCCAAGAAGCGATAATCGCTTCCAGAGCGCCGGGCTCGTGCAGGGTCAGGCGAATCCGGTCGCTGCCGCTCAGCAGGTCGATGAAGGTGGACTGACCTTCCTTGAAAGGCGCCAGCCATTCGAATTCATCGGGATGAAGCTTCTGGATCGTACTCAACAAGTGAAGGCCTGTAACGGCCGATTTGTACACGCTAGGGTCCGTAACGAACGTCATCACACCGTTGCACAGCTGACCGGCATGTTTCGAGAAGGTCGGCGTGAACGTGACCGGGTGGAACCGGACTCCGGGAAGATTCAAAGCATTCAGCTCACGGCAGGTTTCCTCCGCCTTCAGCCAGGGCGCTCCCACCTGCTCGAAAGGTTTGGTCGTACCGCGTCCTTCCGATAGGTTCGTTCCTTCGAACAGACAATGTCCCGCGTAAATCCGGACCGTATCCATAGTCGGCATGTTCGGGGACGGCGGAAGCCACGGCAGTCCGGTATCGGAATATTCCATTTTCCGCTCCCAGCCTTCCAGCTTGACGACATACAGTTCGCAGGGCGTCTCCATCTGATCGGCCGCCAGCAGAGCGAATTCGCCGATGGTCATGCCGGTACGGGCGGGCATTCTCCACGCGCCTACCATCGACAGCAGGCTTTCGTCCAGCAGGCCGCCTTCCCACTCAAGTCCGCCCAGCGGATTGGGACGGTCCAGCACAATCACGCGGACACCGGCTTCGGCGCAGGCTTCGAGCGTATAGATCAGCGTGCTGAGATACGTGTAAAACCGGACGCCGAGATCCTGAATGTCGAAAACCATCGCCTGAAGCCCCGAAAGCATCTCGGCCGTCGGTTTTTTATGCTTGCCGTACAAGCTGTAAACCGGAATCCCGAGCTCCGGGTCGATTTCATCCTCGAACCGGACGCCTGCCTGGCGCTCCCCCCGGATACCGTGCTCGCAAGCGAACAAAGCGCCGAGCTCCGCTTCTTCCAATGAAGCGCAAACCTTAATGGTGGACTGAAAGTCGCGGTTGATCCCCGTCGGGTTCGTCAGCAGTCCGAATTTACGGCCCTTGAGCAGCGCGGGCGCCATTTCCGGAAACCGGTCGGCTCCCGTTTTCACCTTCCCTTGCATGAGGTTCCCTCCCCTGTTGGATAATAAAATCGGGTCTTCTTTTTCCAATTAACTGTAACCGCTTTCTATGTGTCATTATACCGTTTACGAAATTTTATTTCAATTATTTTTTACAGTATAAAATTTTGTTTCCTGTACGTTTTAAAGAAACATCCCTTTGTTAAGCGGATGATTTGGGGCCTTCGGAAAATGACCTGCCGCCCTCTTTTCGATCAAAATTTTATTTCAGAAATTTTTAAAAAATATAAACTTTTATTTTACAATCTTCCTGTGCTTCCGCTATACTATTGTCAGGGACTTCAACTGCATTCCCCTTTTTTTCCTCTAGTTTCCACGCCATACTTTTCTTTGACGGCCTGGAACTTCTTTATTATGTTAGCCTTATAGCCGTTCTCAACAGCGAATATCCCGAACCCGCCCGGCTCTGACCGAGGCAGGCAATCGGGCTGAGTTTTATACATCATGCTGGCATTCTTTCAGTTTCTACAAAAATAACGGAAGAAAAGGTGACTCCCATGGATTATGTCATCGGCCTTGACGGCGGCGGCACCAAAACCGAAGCCCTCGCAATCGACTTGAGCGGCGCAGAGCTCGGCACTTGGACGGGCGGCCCGGGAAATCCTCACGCCGTTACTTTCGCAACCGCTTCGACGGAACTCGGCCGGCTTCTCGCCACGGTCAAAGATGCTATGCCGGGACGCAGATGCCTGGCCGTTTGCGCCGGCCTTGCCGGAGTAGACACCGCCGAGGAACGGAGCACAATGGAGCGGTATTTGACCCAAACGCTTACGGGAAGTGCTTACGAGGGTGTATCTCTTCTGATTAAAAACGACGCCGAAATTGCGCTGAAAGCCGCCCTTGGCTCCAGCAAAGGCATCATCGCCATTGCAGGCACCGGTTCCATCATTTACGCCTTCGATTCCGAAGGGAACAAGTACCGTGCCGGAGGCTGGGGGCATCTGCTCGGCGATCAAGGCAGCGGCTACGACATCGGGCTCTCCGTTCTTCAAACCGTCATGAAAAGCTACGACAGCGTACTTCCCGCGACCTTGCTTACAGAAGCCGTCCTTCAAAAACACGGCATCCGGGACGCGGCGGAGCTGCGCGGAATCGTTTATCGGCCCGGCGTGCAGAAGGCGCAGATTGCCGAGCACGCGGAACTCGCTGTCCGTGCAGCGGCGGCGGGAGATATGCTCGCCCGCCAAATCATCGTGCGCTCAGCCGAAGATCTCGCCGACCTCGTCGTAGCGCTCCGGAACCGCCACCCCGAGCTTGGCCGTCTGAAAATTGGCGCGGCCGGGTCGATTTTCGCGCATTGTCCGCTCTTCTACGATACTTTCCGGGTGAACGTATCGCAGGAAGACGATTTATCGGACGTCGTCTTGTCCGGCCGCCGCTCATCTGCAGGTGCCGCCGATTACGCCAGGGAGCTTGCGGCCTCCCAAGGGGTGAAGTAAGCGGCCGTTAAGTATGCCGCGTTGCGACCGCCTTTATATCCCTTTTTAACTACCGGAGGTACCTTATGAAAGAAAATATACACAGTCTCACGACCGAGCAGCAAAATCCCCGGACCCGCCAACTGGACCAGAGATCTGCTTTGGATATCGTCACGCTGATCAACCAGGAGGATTTAACCGTCGCGGAAGCGGTCCGGCAGGTGCTTCCGGCCGTGGCCGAAGCGGTTGATTGGATCACGCAGCGGCTTTCCGCGGGCGGCAGGCTCTTTTACTTCGGGGCGGGAACAAGCGGCAGGCTCGGAATTCTTGACGCATCCGAATGCCCGCCTACTTACGGAACCGATCCCAAGCTGATTCAAGGAATCATTGCCGGAGGACCCGATGCGATTTTGAAAGCCGTCGAGGGAGCGGAAGACAGCGAGCAGCTCGGACGCGACGATGCGGATGCCTGCGGCGTCAGCTCCAAGGATGTCGTTGTCGGCATCGCGGCAAGCGGCAGAACGCCCTATGTGATCGGCGCCATGAAGCGCGCCCGCGAACAAGGGGCAAAAGTCATCGCCTTGTGCAATAACCACGGCACCCCGATGGCAGCCATCGCCGATCTGGCCATTGAGCCTGTTGTCGGTCCGGAAGTCGTCCTCGGGTCGACCCGCATGAAAGCGGGCACCGCCCAGAAAATGGTACTGAACATGCTCACAACGGCCTCGATGGTACGTCTAGGCAAAGTGTATGATAATCTGATGGTGGACGTTCAGCCTTCCAATTACAAACTAGTCGAACGCGCCAAACGCCTCATTGCGATGGCAACGGGCTCGGACAGCGAAGAAATTTCCCGGGCTTATGCGGAATCGCAAGGTCACGTCAAAACCGCCATCGTCATGATTCTGGCTAAAATGTCCTATGAAGAAGCTTCACGCAGATTACAGGAAACCGGCGGCAAAGTCCGCATGGCGGTTGAATCGTCCGAAAGTGCCTCATAAGCGTTTATTTCTCAGCGAAAGGTTGCATGCACATGAATGTCCGCTTAGTGAAACCTGATGAAATGACCGAAGCCGCGGCGCTTGCCGACTCGATCTTCCGGGACGGCGAGCAGGTATCGATGGCCGCCGGCTTCCCTTATTTGTTCTCCGCCGTCACTTCCTCCTCGTTCGGAGCTTATGGAGAAGACAGCCGCATGACGGCTTTTATGGGACTTCTCCCATCCGCCGTCCGGATCGGCTCCTCGCAGCTGAACGTGTTCTCCGTCGGCGCGGTCTGCACGGCCCCGGAAGCACGGGGCCACGGGGTTGCCGGCAAGCTGCTCGATGCCGTGAAGGATCAAGTCGCCGCATCGGACGGCGACCTGATCCTCGTGTCCGGCACGAGAAGCCTGTACACGCGCGCAGGCTGCCGCGAGTTTGGGACGATCCGGCGCTACACGCTTACGCCGGAAATGGCCCCGGCGCTGCGGGAAGCGGCCGCTGAGGCTCCGCAAGCCGGCGTAAGCGAGGGCAGCACGGCCTCGCTTACGGGTGCAGGTGCGGGTGCCTCTGCCCGTGCTGCCGCGCAGGTCGGCGCCGGCGCTTCCCGCGGCACGGATGCGGCCGGACCGCTCCTCTGCCGGGAGTGGACGCACAGCGACCTGCCCGCTCTCGCCAAGCTGGCCGCTTCCCGCGAAGTCGCCTTCGAGCAGAGCCAGTGGGACCTGGCCATGCTCATTGACGCGCAGGCTTACGCGAGATGCGTGAAGCTCGGGCACCGCGTCTACGTTGCGGAACGCGGAGGCGTCCCAACCGCGTTCCTGGTCGCCGCGCTTCCGGGAAGCCTCCGGCCGAAGATGACGCCGTTCGCCATCGAGTGGGCGGGCGAGCCTTCGGCCGCAGCCGCTCTGCTCGCGCATGCGCTGGAGACCGCGGCCCCGGAGAAGCTGGACGTGCTCGCTTCCCGGCACGATGCCGGACTGGCCGCTCTGCTGCAGAAGCACGCTCCGTACGCGGACGAGCGGATTCTGGGCACCGTCTATGTGCCCGATGCGGCTCGCCTTTTCCACCGGCTGAAGCCGTACTTGGCTGCTCTTCAGCCGGAAAAAGCTCCCCTGCTGGAAGGCAGCTCCGGCGCGGCTGAACGCGGCATCCGGCTGTCCTATCCGGGGCTGAACGACCTGGAACTGGATGCGGACGCGTGGATCGCGCTTCTGTTCGACGGTCCGTTCTCACTGCCGGGAGAGGAAGCGGACGCGAATGCGGCGCCGGTCCTTCCCGAAGGTACACCGGCACAATGGCGAGAGGCGCTGACAGGTCTGTTCCCTGTCCCGTTTCCGTCGACCTCCGGCCTCAATTACATCTGACGCGCACTTTATCGCCTCCCCGTCGATACCGGAGTTTTCCTTGGGGCGGCGGGATATGCGGTATTGTGCTGCCTATACAAAAAAAGCGCCACCCCTTTAGCGGGCGGGCGCTTTTTTCCGTTCCTAACGTTACGTTCGGCACAAACATGTACAGGCGCTCGCCTCTTGTCTAAATTCCCCCAGTCGCTGAAGTTTCTCCGCGAACACATGTTTTGACGGCACTGCTTGTACTGTTCATTGCTTGTACCGTTAGTATTGCTTGTACCGCTTGTACCGCTTGTACCGCTAGCACTGCTTGCATTGCTTGCGCTTCTTGAATGACTTGCCTCTCCCTCCCCACTTGCCAGATCGTTCAACGTTCCCCGCGCTTAACCGCCAGTACGAAAATACCGTCGCCCGCTCCGTTTGCAGCGGCCATCATTCGTCCTTTCCGGTTTACCCGGTGTGCGGGAAGCAGCCGGACGGAACCTTTTCTGTCCAGCACAAGCACGTTTATAACCCTGTCCGGTTCCAGACCGTCTGGCAGCGCGTCCGGCAGCGGCAGGGCCAGCTCTATATCCGGCAGGTTCTCCAGTTTCCTTTTCTTATCCCCATAGGAAACGATCACGGCAAATTCGACGGACTCCGAAAGAAGGCGGTATCGTCCTGAACCCGCCTCCCCGGTCAACAAGGCTTCCCGTTCTTTTCGGCCCATGCTAATCTCGAACGAAACAGTCATCTCCGACAGCCGGACTCCCGGACCGAACTGTCCCGCGGCTGCGCCAATACCGATTTGACCGGCGGGTATGCGGAAACTTCCGGCCCAGGTATCCAGTTCAATAGATGCTTCCCTTATTTGGAGCAGCCGGACCATATCCCCCGGCTACGCTCACGGATGCGTTTTTCGCTTGCTGCGGCAGGTTTACATGAACATCCCATACAGCGTTAGAGAAGGAGGAGGGCTGTCCTCCGTTATATTTCCCGCCCGGCTTCGCCTGCACAATAGTTTGCTCTCCCTTCACTATAGCTTGGTGAGCCCGCTGCCTCCATCCGGCACGAAAACTCGCGGCAAGTTTACTAAGAGCTAATGAAATTATCCATTAACTTAAGTTAACTTGGAGCTTGTTTTTTTATATAATGATACAAAACAGATTGGAAACGACCGCGGCTGTCTGCCGCTTCTGGAGGACTTATGACCGATACGGCTTCCGATGCCCCCGTCATTTTAAAAACCAAAATAGCCGCGCCTCTTCCAAAGGCGAATCTGGTTGCCCGCGAGCGGCTGACCGATTCTTTATCCCGGGGAATAAACGGACGGCTTACGCTTGTGTGCGCCCCCGCCGGATTCGGCAAAACGACCCTGCTTACTCAGTGGGCCCACAGCAGCGGGCAAACCTGCGCCTGGCTGTCCCTGGATGCCAGAGATAACGATTTTATCCGCTTCTGGCGCACGCTCATCCACTCCCTGGCCGATAAGGCCGGAGACCCGGCCGGACAGCGGCTTGCGGTGCTTACTCTATCGCTGCAGGATATTTCCTCGTCCACTTTTCTGGATGCGCTTTTAAACGAGCTTTATGAGCTTCCCGGAAAAACGGTGCTTGTTCTCGACGACTACCACCTGATCGGGGACGCGCGGATTCACGACAGCCTGGCTTATTTTATCGAATACCTGCCGCCTGCGCTTCACGTGCTGATCGCAAGCCGCAGCGAGCTTCCTTTTTCGACTGTAAAGTGGACCGCCAAGCAGGAACAAAACGAACTGCACACGGCCACTCTCCAATTTACGGCCGATGAAACCGCGGCATTTTACCGGGATATCCACAATCATCCTTTGACGGATGAACAGATCCGGCGCCTCGCCGCACAGACGGAAGGCTGGGTAACCGGCCTGCAGTTGGCGCTGCTGTCTCTTCAATCCGGGGCGGACGCGGCCCGTTTCCTCGAGGAATTCCGCGGAGACCACCGGGTTATCTCGGATTATTTATTCGAAGAAGTTGCCTCGAAATTGCCGCCGGACCTCTATTCCTTCGTGCTGAAAACGTCCGTTCTTCAAGAGATGGATGCCGATCTGTGCGATGCGGTCACGGAAAGCGCCGACTCCCGGGTACTGCTCGAGCGGGCTAAAAAATCAAACCTCTTCCTGGTGCCCCTGGACGAGCGCGGCGCCTGGTTCCGGTACCATCATCTGTTTGCCGGATTTCTGCAGGAGCTGCTTAAACGCAAGCAGTCGAAGGAATGGCGGCGGCTGAACCGGCTGGCAAGTGCAGGCTGCATTTCGCGCGGATTTATGAATGAAGCGGTGGAATACGCCATAGCCGGCGAAGATTATCCTCTGCTGGAAAGCTGCCTGAGAACCCACATGCCGGCCGTATTGGAAAGCGGAGAACTGGGCAACCTCCTGCGCTGGTTCCGCAGCTTTCCTCCGGATTATGCCGTACCGCCCGCGTTGTCTTTGCACCATGCTTTCGTCCTGCTCATGACGGGTCATGCGGAGCAGGCCGAGCAGCTGCTTGACCGGGTAGAGTCGTCGCTGGACGCTTCCATGGAGCCGGAAGAACGGAAAGAACTCCAGAGCGGGCTGCTCTTCGTGCGTTCGAATCTGATGTTTATGACCGGCATCTTCGATAAATGGTTCACTCATATCGGGACTCTGCTGCATGAGATTTTACCGGCCGATCCGGCTTTTTACACGTTTAACTACAACCGGACCGAACCGCTGGTCAGACGGACACCGCTCGGCCTCAAGGGCGCACTCTCGCCCGATACGGAAAGGATCGGCGCCTTGTTTACCAGTCTGCTGGAAGCCAGGGGATGGCACGGTTCCTACATTTATCTGTACGTCATGCAGTCGCTCAGCGAGGGCTACTACGAGTGGAACCGGCTGGAGGACAGCCGCAGATTGGCGGTCCTGGTCTCCCGTTCCGCCCCAGCCAGGGAGCTGCCCGGCTTGTATGTGCCGATGCATCTGACGCAGGCCATGCTGGATGCGGCGGAGGGGCGCTTCGAGCTGGCCCATGCCGCTGTGGACGAAGCTTTCGAGGCAGCTTCCGGGCTGGAAGACAGCCGTTGGCAGCAGCTTTTGCAGGCGGCCAGAATCCGTCTGTACCTTAAAGAAGACCGCTCCGCAGACGTGAAAAAAGCTCTGCCGCAGCTCGGTTTGTCCAGGAAGGACAAGCCCGGTTTTCGGCAGGAGTTCGAATACGTGACGCTGGCGCGCGCGCTCGGCAGCCAGCGCAAGGAGAAAGAGGCGCTGCGCCTGCTGGAGCTGCTTAAACCCCAGTGCGAGCGGGAGCAGCTTCTGTCCGGCATCATCGAAATCGGCATTCTGCAGGCGCTCCTGGAAAATCAGCGGGGACAGCGTACGGCGGCTCTGCGCCATCTTCACGAAGCGCTGGAGCTGGGTGCCCGGAACGGCTACATCCGGAGCTTCCTCGATGAAGGCAAAGCCATGGAAACCCTGCTGCGCGCTTATGCCAGACAATACCGCTTGGCCCGGGAAGCGGCAGGACAGGGAGGCGGGATGCACGATTACGTATTGAAGCTGCTTAGCCTGTTCATGCCCGCCTCCCCCCAGCGCAAAACTGCAGCCCCGGCGCTCGTGGAGGAACTGAGCCGCAGCGAGATCAGTCTGCTCCGCCTTATCCGCCGGGGCGCTTCCAACAAGCAGATGGCGGAGCAGTTGACGCTTTCCGAGGGTACGGTCAAGGTCTACCTCTCCCGCTTGTACGAGAAACTGGGCGTTTCCTCCCGTACCCAAGCGCTCGTTACCGCGCAGGAGCTTAAGCTGCTGGATGCGGAATAGCATGCCGGCTTGGCTGAAACGATGCTTGTTTCAGCTCTTCCCGGCCTGCTGTGCGCCAAGGCCGCTGCGCCGCCTAACCCCTCCGGGTCATATCCGGAGGGGTTTTTGTGTGGCCTTGCTTCTGCTCTTGCTTCTGCTCTTGCTTCTCCTGCTCCCTGTGTCACTCTTCGGCCCGTCCTTCGCCTCGCTCTTCTATCCGCACTTCACTCCCGTTCTCGAATTTACTTTCCCGATTGCTCTATACCGTTTTTGCTTTGCAGTCTCTCCCTCAGATTTCAGAGCAGATTCAGGTTGATTTAATCCCGTTTTAAGAAGTGCCGGGTACAATGGGTTCAGGACAGCGGATCAAACGTTTGCCTTAAACCGTTTTAGAAGGAAATTTGCCGGGTAATAATTCCGGCCGCGCAACGGAAACCCGTGTGCTTCGTATAAGACTTAGAAGACGTCCTTTCAACTTACATACGAATTACTCCATTCGCTTATCTGCCTACTTACGCTTATAGATACCGTTGCTCGTCTGATCCCACCTATTCGTTTACAGAAAAGAGGAAATACACATGAGACCCAAACATATTTTAATCGCAGGCACTGTCGCTTTTGCCATCACAATCGGTGCGGGATTTTGGAATGAAGAAAGCACTGCGGAAGTACAAATTATGATCCCGGATAACCCGGCCGCATTCGATAAAGTGAAAACCGCAGCCACACAAACCGCAGCCGTGCCCGTCCAGGACGAACTGCATCAGGCCCTGGGCGTCACTTCCGACGAAGAGATTTACGACGCTTTGTATAACGGGCAGTCTCTCGCTGAGGTAGCGGCCGGCCATTCGCGTGATGTGCAGGATGTCATTGCCCTGCAAACGGCGCAATTGTCCGCGCAGCTGGATGACCGTCTCGCCGGTGGAAGCTTGTCCCGGGAAGCTTATGAAGCCCACAAGGCAGAGCTGGTCGAGGTCATCACCCGAAGCGTCGCAAACGTAACTTGACCGGTCTTTGCCGGTCCGCCGCCACCCCCTCAAGCATCACACGGTTAAAAAGAGAAAAGGCGCCTCCCGATTTTACGGGAGCGCCTTTTTTGATTGAATCTGCCGCATGCCTCATCGGCACTGCGGTTAATACTACTCGCCGGCACGCGATCAAGACTGTCACCGGCGTAACCGCGTGACAAGACCGAGCCTGCCGCAGCAGAATGATCACGAGACTTACGTCTGCTGAAAGTGGGTTGCGGCGACTTGGCATTCCTTGCATACGAACGCATAGGTAATTCCTTCGCCGTAATCATCCGCATCCTCCCAGGAAAATTGGGCCAGGAAGGTCATTTTCCCCGAGCACCCGGGACAATCCGGGTACTCCGCGTCCTGAATCCACGTGGGATGGCCCCCCACCTGCGAAGCCACCGCCGGCTCCTGCGTCCAGACGGCGGCGTAGTACGTTCCCCGCTCCTTGCCGGAGAACCGCAGGGCGGGCCGCCCTCCGGCCTCCAACGGCCCGTCCTCTTCCGGCACCGGCGCAGCGGCGGGGGCGGCATTGTACCGGCTCCATCTGCTCCCTCCGTTACCGTCTATATCCGTAAAAAGAAAGCCATAGCAGGTGCAGCTCAAACAGGTCGCAATCTTCAATCTCTCGCCTTCCATACCTAGGAACTGAAGCGAAGGATGTCTGAGGTCCAGATCGAACAAAACAGTCATTTCGCCGCCGCAGCCTCTGCAAAACTCTTCGGTCTCTCCGAAAAGCGATACAGGCTCGCCGCCGGAGGGCATGCCTTTTTCAAACGTCCGGCACTCCCTGTAAAACAAGTCGCTTCTCGAACCTTCCCCGTTCAGCGTCCATCCTGCCTCAAGCGAGTACTGATGTGGAGGAACATACAGTTCTTCGGCCCAGACAGGCGGAGTTTCCCTCCATTGGTTAAAGCGGGCCGCCACCGCCTCATCCCCGATCCACGCCAACGCGAGAAGCAGGAAATTGCGGTTCTCCGCATCTTTTTCCACTTGGTCCAGCAGAAAGTCCCGGATAGCGGCGGGAGCCTGCTTGTAGAGAATACCCGGATGGTAACATTCCTTCCGAATAAGCGCGGGCAGACAATCGTGCACCGGTATTCCCGTGAAACATGCCAGCGATAACAAAATGTCTTCCGCGATATCCGGCTCATCTTCCGATAGCAGCGCCGCCGCGTAAGCTTTCATCCTCTCCGCATCCGATGCGGACAAAGAGGCATACAGCTCCTCGGCCGTTTTCTCGTACGCCGTATAGCGGGTGAGAGGGTCCGGAACCCTCGGCTCGCACATGATTTTCAAAATCTCCACGGGGTCCGTTATCCCCTCGTAGAGATTCACATCCCTGCGGTTCCGGCGGATGAACTCCTCCCGCTCCAGCCGCTGCCGGTTTTGTACGCAGGGCATACAGTAACCGCCCGTCTTCTCGGCTGTCCGGGGAAGAATCGTCGCCCGGCAATCCGCGCTTTTGCACGGAATACGCTCCGTCATCGCATTTCATCCTTTCACCTTCCGGCGAGCTTACATGGAGAGCACGGCCGGATTTCGCTTGAAATCTTCCCGAGAACAGGAAGCCTGCCTTCCGCGCTCCTACTTTCTCCCGGGCTGCTAAGCTTTACTGCGGATTTCTTCGAGAATCCGCCCGCAAATCTCCTCAATCGATTGCGGGCCCAAGTCCCCTTCTCCGCGCTTGCGGACGGCTGCCGTGCCCGTATTTTTTTCGTTTTCGCCGAGGACGAACATGTACGGCACTTTTTCCAGCTGCGCTTCACGGATCTTGTAGCCCAATTTCTCGTTTCTCAGATCGGCTTCCGCGCGGATGCCCGCTTCGTCCAGCGATTTCTTCACGAGCATGGCGTAATCGGCGTAATGGTCGGACACCGGCAGAAGCTTCACCTGTACCGGCGCCAGCCAGAGCGGGAAAGCGCCGCTGTAATGCTCGGTGATGATCCCGATGAAGCGGTCGACCGAACCGTACACGGCCCGGTGGATAACGACCGGCCGGTGTTTCAGGCTGTCCTCGCCGATGTACGTGAGGTCGAATTTCTCCGGCATTTGAAAATCGAGCTGGATCGTGCCGCACTGCCAGCTGCGCTTGAGCGCATCGAGAATATGGAAGTCGATTTTCGGCCCGTAGAACGCGCCGTCGCCTTCGTTGACCCGGTATTCGATGCCCCGGTTATCGAGCACGTTTTTCAGGGAAGCTTCCGCCTGATCCCACAGCTCCTGAGAGCCCATGGAGTCTTCGGGGCGCGTGGACAGCTCGATTTTGTACTCGAAGCCGAAGACGCCGTAAATATGGTCGATCAGTTCGATCACCCGGCCGATTTCTTCTTCGATCTGATCGGGGCGGACGAACAGATGCGCATCGTCCTGACAGAACGTGCGCACGCGCATCATGCCGTTCAGCGCGCCCGACATCTCGTGCCGGTGCACCTGCCCGTACTCGGCAAGGCGGATCGGAAGTTCCCGGTAGGAATGCAGGCTGTTTTTATAAATCAGCATATGGCCCGGACAGTTCATGGGCTTCAGCGCAAAACTCGTATCGTCCACATCGGTAAAATACATGTTGTCCTTGTAATGGTCCCAGTGGCCCGACTGCTCCCAGAGGCGTCTGTTCATCATGAACGGCGTACGCACTTCGTCATATTCCCGCTGCCGCTGCAGTCCGCGTGCGAAGCTTTCCAGCTCTGTGCGGATCGTCATCCCTTTGGGCAGGTAGAACGGCATGCCGGGAGCTTCTTCGGAGAACATGAACAGGCCAAGTTCCTTGCCCAGCTTGCGGTGGTCGCGTTTCTTGGCCTCCTCCAGCAGATGCAGATGCTCGTCAAGCTCCGCTTTTTTCGGGAAAGCCGTGCCGTAGATGCGCTGGAGCATCTTGTTGGCAGAATCCCCACGCCAGTAAGCGCCTGCCACGTTCAGCAGCTTGAACGCTTTGATCCGCCCCGTCGAAGGCAGATGCGGTCCCCTGCACAGGTCGAGAAATTCTCCCTGTTCGTAGACGGAAATTTCCGCATCCTCCGGAAGGTCGCGGATCAGCTCCAGCTTCAGGGGATCTTCCATGTCGCCGAAAATGCGGAGAGCCTCCTCCCGGCTTACGACCCGGCGGATGATCGGCAGGTTTTCACCCGCGATTTTCTCCATCTCCTTCTCGATGGCGGCGAGATCTTCGGTCGACAAGGGCTTTTCGAGATCCAGGTCGTAATAGAACCCGTCCTCGATAACCGGGCCGATGCCCAGCTTCACGGCTTTGCCGCCGTAAATCCGCTTGATGGCCTGCGCCATGAGGTGCGCCGTGCTGTGCCGGTAAATGTTCAGCCCCTCGGCGCTATCCGGCGTGATAATCTCGGCCGCGCTGTCTCGCTCGATGGACGTGTTCAGATCGACCGGTTTGCCGTTTAGTTTGCCGCCGAACGCGTTCTTACGAAGTCCCGGACTGATGGACTGGGCCACCTCTTCAATCGTTGTCCCTCTGGAGTACTCCCGGACCGATCCGTCTGGCAAGGTTACTTGAATATTCATCGTCTATCCCTCCACGAGTGTTTTTTGTTGAACGCAAAAAAACGCAGCTCATCCACAAAGGGACGAGTGCGTTCAGCTCGTGGTTCCACCCTCATTTGATCTGCCGCGAAGCGCGCAGAATCCTCATTTGGCATCCGGTAACGGAGATGATCCGGTGTCATCTACTGCCGCTCGGATCTTATGCGGGTTCGATGCCACGGCTGCAAAGGGGTAATTCCGCATCCGTCGGCAGGAGAAGCTTTCAGCATGCGCTTCTCTCTCTGGGCAGCCCGTGAAGGGAATCGTGTCTTTGGTCAATGCCTGTATGGGTAGAAATTATAGAATCGGCCGGGAAGGATGTCAAGCCGCCGATTTCTATTTTTCTCCATGCCAGGTCACTTCGTGCCGCCTGCCGTGCTGATTTCGACCGGTTCGGAATTATTTCTTCCCCCGACGGCTTTAACGACAAACTCATAGGTTTGCGCGGAGTCGGTGCCGCTCAACGTATAGCTGTAGGCGGTCTGCCCGCTGACGGCCGGAACGTAGGCGCTCCAGTTGATGCCCGCCCTGCCGTTCTTCTCGTAAATGCGGTAGCCTCTAACCGGCTCGGATGTGCCGGCGGGAGCTTTCCAGGAAATAACCGCCTTGCCCGACTGTTTGACGGCGCCCGCATTTTCCACCTTGGCGGGCTTGCCGTCCGTCCGCTTGATGCTGTAGGACTCATAAACAGCGACGGGTTTGTCTTTTACGGCCGTATAAGACGTGAATTTGAGCACATCGCCGGTGATCGACACATCCACGAACATCTTCTTGTTCGGCTGCTCGTTCTTGGCGGCGAAGAACGTATCCGCGTTCGGGTTCAATTCGTAGAACTTCGAAGCGGCGGAGTTGCCCATCAGGTACACGGTGCCTTTCGGATTCACGACGTTGCCCTGCTCGTCGATAATGACGTTTTTGATGGGAACGTTATTCAGCATCTGATAGGATCTCATGTACATATGGTCATGCCCTTCGAAAACCATGTCCACGCCCAGCTCGTCGAATACCGGAATGAGATACTTGCGGTAAAATTTCACCCGGTCGTCCTCCGCCGACGCGTTGTCTCCCGAGGAATAAGGACCTTTGTGCATGGAAACGAACTTCCATTTTTTATCCGATTTGGCCACCTGATTCCTCATCCATTCCAGCTGCTTCGTAAATTGGGGATCGGCCTTGTACGGGGAAACCTCCCCTTCGTACTGGGAATTGATCTGCATAAAGAGCGCATCGCCGTATTCAAACGCATACACCGATCCGTCATGGGCGCCTGTCCCGACATCTTTGGGCAAATTGAAGTGGTTGTAAAAATTGTTGTTCGGGTAGTCCTCCACCTCGTGATTGCCGATAATCGGGGCGAACGGCACGTTGGCGAATTCTTTTTTCGGAACCCCCAGGAACCACTGCCACAGCTGCTCCAGATCCCCGTCATCCGTCAAATCTCCCGTCAGCAGGACGAATTTGGGATCTACCGTCTTCTCGATGGCTCTCTTGAACGTATCCTGCCACAGCTCGAAGTTGGATTTGCTGGAGCCCTGCGTGTCGGTCACGTACAGGAAGTGAAAGTCCTGATTGTCGGCCCGGTCCGTCGTAAAAGATCCGGTCTCGCTCCAGCCGTCCGCATCCCCGTTGCCGGCCCTGTAGACGTACTTCGTACCCGGCTTAAGCCCGCTTGCAGTCGCTTTGTGACTGGCGAATTTCTTGTATTTCTTCGAGCTTCTGTCGCCCGCGGTCATCAGCGTGTCGATGACGGTGACACTGCCCGTGTAGCTCTGCGCCAAGTCAGCCGGGAACGTGCCGCCCGGGGCTTTGGATGCTTCCACCACCTGGACAACCGTGCCCTTCACCGTTTCGGCCGTATACCAGTCGAACGAGATGCTTGTTTTCGGGTCGCCGTTGAACGTCATGTTCAGCAAAGACGGCGATTTGATGCCGGAGTCCGGCATCCTCGTCGTGAAGCTCCACGTAATGTCGGCGGACGGGGCTGCGCCATCCTGGGCTCCTTTTACGAGTCCCTTGGGAACGGTGACCTTGTAAGTTTTTCCGGCCGCCAGATCGGGATGGCTGATTTTGAGGACACTGCCGCTCACCGCCGACGAGACGCCGGAAAGCGAAGCGCCGCCGCTGTCCGTGATCGCCGCTTTATACGCGTTGTCCTGCACCACGGCTTTGTTGAAGGTCACGCTGATTTCGGTGTTCACAGCCGCGTCGGCCGCTCCCGGAGCGGGAGTTCTGCTTACAGCCGTCGTCGGCTGTTCCCCGGGTTCGCCGCTGCCGCGTTCGCCGGTCACGAGCACATCTTTGATCCGGCTGGAACCCGAGCTGGATACCGTGCCGCCGCTTACACTGGCGGTCGAGCTTACGACCCAGCGGATGTAGAGCACATCCTGATCGCCGGTCCCTTGCGGCAAAGAGAGGTTCGTTAATTTGCAGGTATTGTTCGGACAGCTGAAATTATTTTGGGCAAGGACCAGCTTCCCGTTCGGAATGTCCGTCCACGTCTGCTGATCGGTGCTGAATTGAACTTTGAAGTCACGCGGACCCGTGCTTGAGGAAGTTTGCTGCGATGATAGGGTAATGTTCTCATACCCTTTGGTGGAAAGTGCCGCGAGCCAGTATTTCTTGCCGCTGCCGTCGTGCCAGCCCTGATTGCGGACGCTGTTTTCGCCGGATTCGTATGTGTACTGGTCGGTATTGGTGCCTATGTCGCGGATCGAAGAAGCCGATTGGAACACGCCGCCCGTGGCGGGAAATACACCGTTACTGCCTTTGTCCTTGAAAATCCACTGCGCCAGCGTTTCTTTAATCGCCGCCGCTTCCGTCCGTGCGCCATTGCCCGCTCCCGCCGTACCGCTTGCCGAAACGGCTCCGGCCAAGTCGAGCGCCAGCAGCAGGAATACGACGAACAGACTGATGGAACGCGTCATTCTTTTTCCGGGAAAAGCTCGATACTTCCGCATTTCGCTTCCTCTCCTCATGTGATCAGATGGGTAAAGCGGTGCATCCGCAAAATTAAAGCGCTTTAATTTCGCTTCATTTATCTTATCACGGATTCCATTTTTTTGTAAATTATCAAAGATAAGCGAGTAACCAAACAAAAGGGCGCCGGCATGTTCATTCTCACAGTGGCGCAGCACAAAAAGCACGGGTCCTCGCGGACTCGCGCTTTCGACAAAGCCGTGCGGTTGTAAGGCTCCTCTGCCTTTCCTTTAAACCGAGCGGGCCGCCCGGCTCGTCAGCCTTTCATAACACTGTCGGAACTGTACGTATCCGAGTATTGAGTCTCGCCTTCCTTCAGCCACACATCCGCAAATTCGTCCGGATTTTGCTTAAATTGCTCCAATACGTACGAGCAGGCGGGAATAATTTTTCTGCCGTTCTCGCGGGCCTCGGCTACGACATAATCCAGCAGCATTCGACCCAGGTTGCGGCCCCGGTACTTGGGATCGATAAACGTATGATTGACGATCCATGTGTCCACGTCGACCATATGGTACGTCATTTCTCCCACCGTGCCGCCTATGCCTGTCAGGATATAGCTGGTTCCCTGCTTCTGGACCACAATGTCCACATATCCCTCTTCGCCCGTCTCGCGAGGGGCAGAATTCTTTTCCTCCGGCGGGTTCTGGTTCAATTCACTCATTTTATCGCACCTCCTGAAAAGAGTTGTCGTTCTGTAGGCAAGCGGATGAAACCGCGCTATAGAACCTCTTTACCCTAAGAGGGGGGTTGTGAAGCTGATTTGAACCGGCGACAGCTTTCCAAAACCTCTCTTCAACTCTCCGAAAAGAAAGGGGGTTTTTGGCGAAAAAACGAAGGTTCCACGCCTATATTCCGCATTCCGTGTCGAATGGAGATAATTTCTACAAATAAGGACAAAAACTGAACAAAAATTGTCGATTACTTTTTTAATTGGTTATGGTACTATAATTTGTAAAATACTTTATCTAAGTAAAGCTTTAGGATTTATGATTTTTGCAAGCGCTTCGATTATCTGAAAATCACGTCTCCCCCCAATTAACGATGAAAATGGATGAATGGATATCTTATTTTAGCAAGGAGGTGAAAACAGTACTATGTATCTTCCAAAATGGAGCGGCTTGTACGTCCACGTCAAATGGTTTACCGAAGACCACGTCTGGAACCCGCAGCCCATGACCAAAGTCATCACGCCCGCTTTTCTGCTGTGGCTCGGGGTCACGCTGGCCGCCCTGCTCGTCTGTGTCCTCTTCAGCGAATCGCTGGAGCGGATCGGTCTTGTACACCGGGTTCATCAGTTTTTGAACGGATTAAAGCGCTATCAATTGCTTATTCTGCGCGTCGGTGTCGGTTTGGGTCTGCTGATGCAGCTTTTTACGGGCACGTATCTCGCGCCGGCTTTCGTATCGGACCATGTCTGGGTATACGCCGTGCTGATTCTGGCTATCGCCGGGCTTCTCCACCGCAGGCTGCTGGTCGTGAGCGGTGCCGCTCTCGCTGTCCTGTATGGGTATTCCCTCGTTACATACGGGCTCTTCCACGGGCTTGATTATTTTTTCTACGTCGGCGTTATTTATTACCTGCTCGTCACCGAGAGCCGCTGGAAGCAATCGGCTACACCCGTTCTCTACCTATGCACGGGGCTGTCCCTCGCCTGGCTTTCCATGGAAAAAATGACACTGGCCAAGCTCGCCTGCTCGCTTATGCACGAGTACGGACTCCCTACGCTCGGCTTCACGGTTGAGGATTTCGTGCTGATCAGCGCGTTTATCGAAATGGGGCTCGCCTGGGCTTTTATCATGGGGATCATGAACCGCTTCACCGCTCTTCTGCTTACCGGCGTTTTCCTCATGACGACCACCTTTTTCGGGTTCAAAGAAATCGTGGGCCACACCATTATGCATACGATTCTTATTTTGTTCATTATCGAAGGGAGCGGTGCCGCCAAAACGTTATACCAGTTCCACCGTACACCCGTCATGCGATGCTTGTTCGTTGCCGTTAACTTCTGCATCGTCGTGTTTGGTTTGATGGGCATTTACATCTGGCTGGGACAATTTAATCCACTCTAATTTTCGGAAAGAAGGAAACTGATACATATTTCTCCCTCAACAAAAAAAAGGACGCAGGCTGATCGGTTGGAACAGCCCCGTCCTCTTTTACATGTCCGTTATCGGCCCCGGTTGGCACGCAGCCCCAGACTCTCCAGCTCCGCCAGGGCGTCTTTCGCGCTCCGCTGCGGATTTAGCGCCGCTATAAGCTCTTCCGTAACAGCCGCATCCGCGAATAGCTCGCGTACCGCTTCAAGATCGACCGGTTTCTCGTAGTAGGACACGGCCCATTCCGCATGTTCTTCCGGTGTATTCTTCAGATAGCCGAGCAGAAAATCGGACCCGTCGTCCTCCCCTTCGGCTTCCTGAAGATCTCCGGTCTTCCACGCCGAATCGCTGGCCTGCCGCCAGATGCAGAACGTAACGTCCTCCCGTTCGAACAGGTCGTTGTCCAGATAGGCCAACAGTCCGGCGGGTGCCGTCTCATACATGCCCGGCCATACGCCATACTCCTCACGGGCATGCGGGCTGAGGGGCGACATGTGGTCAAAGCCCTTAATGATAACTCCCTCTTCCGCGAAAACCACGTACACGTCATCGCCCGCCCCGTTCTCGACGATCCCTAGAGCGGCGTCTGTTTTCCAGTCCGGCACGTACCGGTACACTCTCAGCCATTCTTCCCCGCTCATGATTACATCCAAAGCGGCCATATGCAGCAGCTGCCTTTTCAGCTCAGCCGGTTCCGGCAGCGGACGTTCCCAGTTTTTCATTCGTTCTCCCCCTGTCGGCAAGGTTTCTCCGGCTCCTCGCGTGAGCCTTTTTATCCGAATCCTATTCCTCGTTCTCTGTGCGGATCATCCTTATCGTACAAAAGTCTTCCTGCCTGTACAAGCCGCAAGGTCCCGTTGTGTTTATCCCCGTCCTGTCTCACCTCAAACGACGCACTCCAGACCTCGCACTTAACGCTTGAAAAGCGTTATTCGGCAGCAGCCCGGTGTTCCACCGAGTTCGCCCGGGCACGGAATACGCTCATTTTTATCAGAATCAGAACAAACGCGAGTCCTGCGAACAAAATCCCGCTCCAGACAAGCTGATGCACACCAAGCCGGGAAATAAACCAGCCTCCGGCCGCGCTTCCTATCGTAATCCCCAGATTCGAAAACGATACGAAAAGACTATTGCCGAACTCGGGAGCTTCTCCCGATTCCTCCATCAGCCATGTCTGGCTGATAATGAGCCCGCCTGAGTGTACAACCCCCCACAAGACAATCATTCCGATCATCGGAAGCAGGTAGGAGCCGAGCCAGTAGTTCATCAAATAAATGACTACGTACAGAAGCGGAAACAGCAGAACCGTCTTCGTTACGCTCTTCTGCAGCAGAACACCGAACAGAAAATTTCCCATAATCATAACGACACCGAACACCATCAGCATCGCGCTGATTAACGAGCCTGTCATGCGGGTCACTTGGCCCAGATACTCCGCAAAGTAGCTGTACACCGAGAACATAGCCGCAAACAGGCTCATAACGGCCGCAATATTCAACCATAAGCCCGGTTTCCGCAAAATACCGAGCTGCTTGCCGTACGACATTCTTTCCTTAACCGGCATGGACGGCAGCCAGAAAAGGATGCCCATAAATGCGGCCCCGTTCACAAGCGCCCCGAACAGAAACGCCGCTTCCAGCGAAAGCTGCTCCGCCAAATAAGAAGTGAGGGGAACGCCGAAAGCGAACCCGACGGTAATGCCGGCAAAAACTTTAGTCACCGCTTGGCCGCTTTTTTCCGGGGGAACGAGTTTGGCTGCAGTCACCAGCGCTACCGAGAAAAACACCGGGTGGAAGAGCGCCGGGAGGATGCGGAACAGCAGCATCACGTCGTAGCTGGTCGTCATCATGTAAATGAGGTTGGAAATCGTGAAGACAAGGACGGAAAGAAGCAAAATCCGTTTGCGATTTATTCCCGAGGCAAGCAGTGTCAGGAACGGTCCGGACACAGCCACCACGAGGGCAAACAAGCTGACCAGCAGGCCGGATTGGGAGGCCGTTACCCCGAATTTCTCTGTAATTTGGGGCAGCACTCCGACCACGCCTATTTCTGTCGTAATAATGCCGAAAACGCCCAAGGCGAGAATCACAATGAGCAGCGTATTTCTCTGTTTCATGCAGTAAACACTCCTGTCTGACTCGTATTTTGTATCTATGTGGAATGAGAAGTGAATTCTCATGAATAAGGATGATTCATACTTTTATTTATATATCTGAATATATAGATGTATTTAGATAAAAAAAAGCGCTCCTTCCTACAGTTCATTCCGGATATAATCGGCAAACTCCCGGATTGTTTTTTCATTGCGTCTGTAAAACGTCCACTTGCCTATCCGTTCCGATTCGACTAGACCCGCCTTCTGCATAGTGGCTAAATAGCTGGAGATTACCGATTGCGCGAGACCCGTCTTCCCCTGCATATCCGCTACGCAGACCCCGGTCTTGAATTCGATGCCGTGCTGGATATATGGCGCCGGATCGAAATGTTCGGCAGGATTTTTGAGCCAGTCGAGAATTTGCCGCCTTGTTTCGTTGGCCAATGCTTTATAGATCAATAAAGGTTCCATGTTCCTTATTATATCTAGATTTATAGATTTGTAAACCGTCTCTCCTTCCTAAGGCACCAAACACCCCCTGTTCACCAGCTCCAATGCGGGCTATACTTAGGAAAAAAGCGGTAAAGGGGCAATCTACGTTGAAAAAGGCGCTTGTGATCATCGACATGCAGGAAGTGTTCTACACGTTGCCGGAGAATCACCTATACCGGAAAGACGAGCTGGCCGGCCGGATTAACGTCCTTATTGACAAAGCCCGCTCCGCCTCGGTTCCCGTCGTATTCATCCAGCACACCAGCTCCGATCCCGGCGATGAATTTTACCCGGGCAGCCCGGATTGGCAGCTTTATCATGGAATGGCGCGGTGTGAAGATGACACGGTGATCCGCAAAACGACGTGGGATGCTTTTCACGAAACGGAGCTGCCGGACTTTTTACAAAAGCAAGGGGTCGAACAGCTCGTGTTTGCGGGCGCCCAGACCGAATTTTGCCTGGATACCACCCTGCGTTCGGCTTACAGCCACGGATACAAGTGCAATCTAGTCGTAAAAGACTGCCACAGCACCCTGGACAGCTCCGTCCTGCCCGCATCCAAAATTATTGAGCATCATGAAAATATTTGGAACGGAAGGTTTGCTTCGCTGCAGCCTATGGAAGCCATCGCTTTTTAACCGCCTGCAAAAAGCAAAAAACCGCCCGCTTCATTCACGCCAGAATCCTTAACCAGAAGTACAGGCCCAGCAGGGTAATAAACAACGTAGGAACGGTAAGAAGAACCCCCGTTTTAAAATAAGTGCCCCAGGAGATCTTCACTCCTTTGGAATTCAGGACATGAAGCCAGAGCAGCGTCGCCAGGGAACCGATAGGGGTAATTTTGGGTCCCAGGTCGGAGCCGATCACATTCGCATAGATCAACGCTTCTTTCGCGGCACCCGCCGCGCTGGTTGCGTCAATGGCGAGGGCGTCGATCATGACGGTAGGCAGGTTGTTCATGAGCGACGATATCAGAGCGGCAAGAAAGCCCATCCCCATCGTCGCCGCGAACATCCCCCGGTCAGCCGCCGCCTGAATAACACCGGCCAGCAGATCCGTTAAGCCTGCATTGCGCAGCCCGTATACGACCACATACATCCCGACGGAAAAAAAGACGATCGCCCACGGAGCGCCTTTCACCACTTCCCGGACCGGAACGGCAGAGCTTTTACGCGCCATCAGCAGGAAGAAAACGGCAATAGCACCGGCGATAACCGACACGGGAATGTTCAGAAACCCGCTGACGAAATACCCGGCCAGCAGAACTCCCAGCACCGCCCACGACAATCGGAACATGGCGGGATCTTTAAGCGCATCCGCCGGTTTTTTCACCTGCTCCGCGTCAAAATGCCGGGGAATACTTTTCCGGAAGAAAAGATACAGCACCAGAATGCTGGCAGCCAGCGAAAAGAAATTCGGCACGATCATCCGCCCGGCGTATTCCATGAAACTAATCCCGAAATAGTCTGCCGAAACGATATTCACCAGATTACTGACGACCAGCGGCAGCGACGTCGTGTCCGCAATAAAACCGCCGGCGATAATGAAAGGGAACACTTTCTTCTCGTCGAAACGAAGCGCCCGCACCATGGCCAGCACAATCGGAGTCAAAATCAACGCGGCTCCGTCATTGGCAAAAAACGCCGAGACAAACGCTCCTAGCACCGATACATATATGAACATGCGAAGACCGCTGCCTTTGGCCGCTTTGGCCATGTGCAGCGCCGCCCACTCAAAAAAGCCGATCCGGTCCAGAATCAGCGAGATCAGAATAATCGCCACGAATGTCAGCGTTGCGTTCCAGACGATATTCGTGACATCCCACACATCCTGAAAGGTGACCACACCCACAAGAAGAGCTGCCGCCGCTCCCCCGCACGCCGACCAACCGATAGACAAATTTCGAGGCTGCCAAATAATCAGCGTCAACGTAATCAAAAAAATGAGACACGCCCACACTACAGTACTCACTGATTCAACCTCCAATTTAACGCTTCGTTCACGGTTACCAATAATTATTCGTTATAAGAGCCCTGTAATCCGGAATATCCTAAAACAATTTCGAGCCGACATTATTATATAACCATATACTTATATATACAACCTCTTTTTCTTGATTTCAAATATACTTGCAACTTGCAATAATTCATTGTATAACAGATTCAGGAGGTGATTCCTTTGCAGGATGAACGGGAGCTTTTTCAAATGATGACCCGGCGTTTCGGGCTGCTGAACAAAAACTGCTGCACAGTCGGCGGATGCGATATTTCCCTCGTCCAAAGCCACATTCTTTATGAAATCGACCGCCGGCACAAGCCTTCCATGCAGCAGGTAGCCGAAATACTCGGAACCGACATCACAACATTCAGCCGGCAGGTGCAGTCTCTGATCAAAATGAAACTCGTTCAGAAAACACCCGATCCTGTCGACCGGCGTATCCACACGCTCTCTTTGACCACGGAAGGAAAATTCGTCGCGACCGCGATCGATACCCAGATGAACGATTACCTCGAAGAAATTTTTTCTTATATGAGTGAATTTGAAAAGGAAACGCTGATCCGCTCCATTAAGCTGTTTAACGACGCAATGGGGAAATCAAGCCGCTGCTGTACCCCGGTTTCGGGGTAAGCTTTTCCAACAAATAGTTGCATTTTGCAAGTATATCAACAGACTATTCATTTATTCAGGAGTGATTATAATGACAAAAGAAAAACGCGACCACGATCTGATTCGTCACAATGTACGCAGCAAATACAAAGAAGTAGCCGTCAAATCCATCCCGTTGACCTCCTGCTGCTCTCCCGGTGCGCCCGCGGAAAGCCAGGCAGAAAACCAGACGGAAAGCTGCTGTGATACCCCCGCCGATTTCGATGCCATCTCGGCCAGGCTGGGCTATTCCGGAGAGGAACTGACCGCCGTGCCGGGGGGTGCCAATCTGGGCCTGGGATGCGGCAATCCTCAAGCCATAGCGGCGCTGAAGCCCGGCGAAACCGTCCTGGATTTGGGCAGCGGCGGCGGATTCGACTGCTTCCTGGCCTCCCGGCAGGTAGGTGCAGCCGGCGGAGTCATCGGAGTCGACATGACTCCCGAGATGATCACCCGTGCGCGCCGCAACGCGGAGAAGGGCAATTTCACCAACACCGACTTCCGGCTCGGAGAAATTGAGCACTTGCCAGTCCGCGACAGCTCTGTCGATGTGATTATCTCCAATTGTGTCATCAACCTCTCGCCGGATAAACAGCAGGTGTTCCACGAAGCTTTCCGCGTCCTTAAGCCGGGAGGCAGACTCGCCATTTCCGATATCGTCACCACGGCCGAGCTTCCGGAGGAGATCCGAAACGACATAAACGATCTCTACTCCGGCTGTATTTCCGGCGCTTCTTCCATCGCCGATTTGGAGCGTCTGCTGCTAAACAGCGGCTTTACAGGTATTTCAATCGAGCCGAAAGATCAGTCCAAAGCTTTTATTAAAGACTGGGTTCCAGGCGCGGCGATTGACCGGTACATTGTCTCGGCGGTCATCCAGGCCGTTAAGCCTTCAGGCGCTGACAGTTGACAACAGGAATGCTTCAGCGTCTCTCCATACGGCGGATGCTGCAAGAATCAGATGTTCCTCGTAAACTATCGGCACCCTGCCGAGCCCGGAACTATGCCTGCCTGGGCTCGCCCCGAAAGCTGCCTACCACCGGATACGCCGGATCAGATCGAGAACCTTCTGCCGGGCCTCCGGTTCAACCGGCCACTGCTTGATCTCTCCGGCAACCCGCTCCAGGCTCGTGTAACCTTTGGCCAGTCCGTTCAGCCTCGCCGCCAAAGTCGAATTCACCAGCTCGCGGTGAGAAGGATATAATGTGCCGAGCTTGTCGACGGCATCGGGAAATCTTTTCAAATAATATTTCTGGTGCCGTTCTTCAGCCGGATAAAAAACCGAATAGGGAGCCGCTTCCGTCTCCGTCTCCGTGCTTCCCTGCTTCTTACGCCGGGAAATCACCGCTTGTATGGCCTCCTGCTGTTCCCTGTTATGATACAAAATCAGCGACAAATACTGCCGCCCTTTATACCCGTTAATGTTGACGGGATTGTGGTTGTCCCAAAACACGTCCAGAATATCCTCAAACGTAATCACCGCCGGGTCAAACTCCAGCTCTACCGTCTCCGAATGGTCTCCCATTTCGCGATAAGTCGGCTGTTCGGTCTTTCCTCCGGCATAGCCTGTCCTGGTGCGGATTACACCGGGCAAATGGCCGAACAAAGCATCCGGGCTCCAGAAACAGCCCATCCCGAGCGTTGCCGTTTGCAGATTGTTTTGCGGAAGCGTACGCTCCGCCGTTTCCTTTCCGGCACGACAATCGTTCATTCAATCCGGCCTCCTCCGTATGAATAAGTCTATCCGGGCTAATGTTCCCCATCCGCAGATGCAGCTAATAAAAAAACACCTATCCAGGTGTTTTTTACCGCTCTAGCAGCTCGTCTATTTCTTTTTTCAATAAAAGGTACCTATGAACGCTTCTCATGATCGGCACCTTGGTCAGCGTGCTTTTATCTACATAAGTCTTCATCTGATCTTTGGACAGCCCCAGTAAATTTCCCGCTTCCGTGACCGTCAAAACAACCTCGTTACTCGTCGCATTGAACGTCTTTTTTACCTTTTGATTCCAATCCTGGAACGCCTGCATAGGATGGCAACCTTCCTAATCTTAGCCAGTACATTTCTTGACTGATTCTATAAGTATACCACAAGAAAGGAGGTTTACCTAAGCTCATCGGAATTTGGCAAAGCCTATTTCACATCCGTCTAAGCACCAGTTATGACAGAAGCCCATACAATACCAAGGTCAAATACCTACACCACTAGACAGGGAGGCAGCACATATGAGTTTTCACGGAGGATTCGGAGGTTTTGGACCCGGCGGTTTCGGGCACGGTGGCTTTGGGCACGGAGGTTTTGGGCACGGAGGTTTTGGAGGCCCGTTCGGGTTTGGAAGTCCGTTCGGATTTGGAGGCTTTGGAACTCCGTTTGGGTTCGGGGGATTTGGCAGTCCGTTTGGGTTTGGAGGCTTTGGAGGCTTTGGAACCCCCTTCTTTAGTCCTTTCTTTTTCCGCGAACATAATCAAGGAACAGCGAACCCGTATTTCCCTGGACAATCAACCCTATCTTACACAGGAGCTTCTCACTACACATACCCCGGGCAGCAAACGGCACCTCAATTTTACACCGATCAACTATGACCGCCTTGTGAAGAAAACAAAAAAAGGAGCTGCCGCCGCAGCTCCTCTACTCATTTAACCGGCCAATTTCAACCCGCCGACAGAAAATATAACGCCGATAATACAACCGATCCGTATCCAGCCTCTCGGTTCCTTGAAAAATAACATCCCCACTACGGCGGCCCCGACCGTTCCGATTCCTGTCCATACCGCGTAAGCCGTCGCCAAAGGGATTGTTTCCATCGCCCGGACAAGCAGTTGGAAGCTTACGAGAAATCCCCCGATAAGGATAATGTTGTTGGTGACATTGTTCTTTTGGGCGACCCGTTTAATCCCGATCACCCCGATCACTTCCAGCAGGCCCGCCGAAATGAGCAGCAGCCAATCCATCACGCCTCACTTCCTTTACCCGACAATTTCAAACCGACGATACACGTCAGCAGAAGAAGTATAAAAACAATCCGTACCATGCTGACAGCCCCTCCGGACATGACGATTTCCACAATCGTAGTCCCGAGCGTCCCCATACCTGCAAACACGGCATAAACCGTCCCCACCGGTAAAACCTTGGCTGCTCTAATGATTAAATCGAAGCTCGTCAACAGGGCGATAAGCACGACAATGCCCGGGATAGCCTCATATTTGAATCCGCTTGCCCACACAATCTCCAGCAGTCCCCCCAGAATCACATAGGTCCATGCTCTGGCCTCACTCATCCGCACTTCCGATTTGGCTCCCATTCTACGACTGCCCCTCCTCCAAATGCTGTAAATGCCAGTCGACAATCCGGTCGATATAATCCATCACGTCGGCTTCCATTCCGTACACCTTCGCTTCTTCACCTTCTTCGGGACGGATTAATGCCCAATATTTTTCGATGAGCTGCTCATCCTGCTGAAACCAATCCATCGAAATTTCTACGATCCGAGCCGCAAGCTTTTGAGAAACGGCCGCAGACGGAGGCTCATGCAGATGCTCCTTGACCTCCCGGATCAATTTAGCCCACGCCATATTCCGCGGATCGTCTGCACTCAGGTCCGGTAAACTTTCAATGATCCGGATCTCCTTTTCCGTAAAATGTTGAGCCAGGAACGTTTCCCGGCCCTCGGATGGAGAGCTTAGAGACCGGATGAATAGAAAAATGTCCTCCGACTCGACATCTCCCTTCATCTCGAACGCGTGCCGTGTGATCTGGAGCAGTTTTTCCATCTCATCCAGCCGCCTTCTCTCTTCCGCAACCGCGGCCAGTTCAAAATCCAGATAAGCTCTCCAATTAATCTCGCTTGTCTCTTCCTCGGAAGAGAGCATTTTTTTGATCGAGGCCAGCGTAAAACCCAGCTCCTTCATCGCCGCAATATGCTGGAGCAGCTTAATTTCCCTGCCGGAATAGTACCGGTAGCCCGAATCCGCTACCTTTGCTGGCTTTAGCAGCCCGATTTCATCGTAATATCTCAGCGTTCTTATCGATATGTTCGTCTTCTTGGACAACTCTCCGATACTGTACATCTATGTCCCTCCTTACCCCATAATTATACAGTATCCAGTATAGGAGAGAGTCAAGGGTAGATTCATACCTATACGCCTCTATGTTGAAAAAATAGAACAACAAAAAGGCCCCAGCTTCTCTGCCGGGACCTTCCGAGTTGTCTCGCGTCGTCACATGACTAAACCGCACTCCCGGTTTCATTGAAATTCAATCGTTCCAACCGATCAATGAGCTGCCGTAGGCTTGTTTGGTCCTTACCGTAGGGCCTGACATCCTCTCCCAGCATTTTTTCTGCCTTTTCCCTTGTGAGCGTAAAGCTGTACGCCGGGTCAACATTCGGACCCGTAGGGTCCGCAATCGAATAGGTGATCCAATCGACGTTATCAATCAGGCTCAGTAGCAGGACGGAATTCCGGTAAAAAGCTTCTCCGCTGATTGTTCCGTCTTTTAACACAACCGTATCGTCGTTCACGACATAGTAGACCGTAACTCCGTAAGGCTGTGCCTTCGTTTGAAGCTCGATGCCCCTGCCTTCCAAGCCGCTTGGCCTGGGCATTCCGCCAATGAGGCCGCCTACTTTTATATGGTTGCCGACATAGAGTGTTTTGTTCCCCATAAGCTTTTCCATATCATACCCGGAATAGAGCGACTGTGCGGATAACTGGGACGAATGCGACAAAGGCTTGGGATCGGCCGCACAACCTAGTACCAAGGCTGCAATAACAAGTATGGAGCCTACGGCTATCCAAGAGGAGGGCTGACGATAGGCGAGAATATTTTTAATCCTTGCCTTAATATTCCCCTCCCCAAAAGCAAGCGGACTACCGGTCCGTAACCCGCTCCCCCTTACCGCAAGTGAAAGCAGAGTTGTGGAGTAGCTTCCTTTAATCTGGTCGCCCATCTTGTCCACGACACACTCATCACAGGACATCTCCATGTCCCTGCTCATGAGCGCATAAGACAGCCACATAAGGGGATTAAACCAATGGAAAGTCAGAATCACGAACGCCACAGGTTTTATCCAATAATCCCGTCTCCGGATATGTGTCTCTTCATGCAGTAAAATGTACGCCAGCTCATGCTCGCTAAGACCGGTCGGAATGTATATTCTCGGCTTCAGAAAACCGCATACAAAAGGTGTGGTGATCCGGTCCGTTTCGAAAATATTATCCTTTACGAGTGTCGCCGTTTGGATTCTGCTCCTTAATTTCAAATAAGACAGGGCACTATAAAAGAGGAGAATGACCGTGCCCGTTACCCAGATTATACTTGCAATCCACAAGATGATTTGCATGGTATTTGCGCTTGACGGTGGCGCGGCAGCCGGGAGAGTCGAGTTAATAAAATGGCTTATTCCGCTTATTCCGGCATCCACCATAGGATGTTTTTGCATCCCCATATCCTGCGGCACAAACTCCATGAAACCTGTTCCGGACCTGCCTTGGGGCTGTACCAGCCGTAACAGGCTAAAGCTTGAAGTAAAACTAACGGGAATGACCAGTCTTACGGCTACGGCCAGCCATAATAGATAAGAAAATATCTTAGGAGCTCGTTTCAAAAGAAATCTCGTGATAATAACCGCAATTGCGACATAGCTGGCTGTAATGCTCATATTAAGGATAGTAAGGAACAGGCTCGTCATCGGGTTGCCTCCTCAATAATCCGCTTCAGCTCCTCAGCCTCCTTCTCCGACAGTTTCTTTTCACCCAGAAAAGCGGTTAAAAACTGCGGCAAAGATCCGTTGAAGGCTTTATCTACAACCGTCCGGCTTTCGTATTTCTGCGCGTCGGTTTTCTTAATGATTGCGGTGACCGTCGCTTCCTCGTTTTTGAGGATCCCCCGCTCACAAAGCTTTCTTAACACGGTATAGGTTGTGGACTTCTTCCAGCCAAGCTTTGTTTGGCTTAGCTTTACCAGATCGGTAGAATTGACCGGCTCATGATCCCAAACCAGACAGGCAAATTTGTATTCGGCATCGAACAGTTTGTACGGTTCCAATCAGATCGCCCCCTCGCGGGTTTATTATGATAAACCTTGATGTAATGAGTTTATTGCAGTAAACCTCTGTTGTCAAGAGTGGGGGCAGCAAAAAGACCCGGCCTGTCGGCTGGGTCTCTTGTAGGTATGGGGCGGTTCGTAAAGTGTAAATTCAAAATCCGTCGCCGCGTAAGGTTTGAAATATTCTGGGATAGCGCAGCTAAACCCCCGCGCCCACAGTCAATTCTTTAGAATTGATCACTAACCCCGCAGCCTGGATGAAATCAAAACCTAGTATTCCGTCAATTTCCAACCCGTAATTCATTTCTCCTATCTCTACTTCAAAAACTTCCAAAGAAACCTCGCCTGTCCTCACGAAGTCAAAATATTTAGAGTAAACGACTTCTACTCCCCCTACACCCCTTATCTTATTCAGAACATCCTCAGGTTCAACCTTAACTCCGATCGCATCTACTACATCTGCACTGAAAATTGTTCCCGCCGAACCAGTATCGAGCAAAACGTGCTTCAAATGAAGTTGTTCGCCCCGATAACAAATCACAACTTCTATAAATGGTAACCCGTACTTTACCTCAATATTCATCTGGGCCCTCTAACCCCCGCCCACTTCTCGCGAAGCTTCAGCTTTTCACGAGATGTGTGAAAGAAACCATACTCCCGGTAAGGCTGTTCCCGATGCAATTCGTAATAACGCTTCATTGCCACTGCGGAATCGTCGAATCGATCAATAAGTGCCACTTCATCAATGAGCCAGTAACCGTCTTCTGAATGAGACTTCAAAGCCTCACAGACCACCCACTCGTCTGGAAATTGCTCTCTAACCTCTTCCCAACGCATCTTCGTCACCTCTGAAAGTTAGTACTTTTTTACTTTAAGTATAGCACACTAAAAGCTTTGCTCCTCTCAATTACTAATAACCATTCATGTATAACTCAACCTTATTTTGAATGTTCTCGATAATATGCTGTATTTGTGAAACCGAGACTCCGAGGTGCCTAGATATCTTAATCAAATCGCGATCTTCTATTAAATGGAGGACAACTCGCTTCTCTATTATTGACAAATTCTCTATAAAATAATTCACTTCAAAAACAGTTTCATCGTGAGAGTTTGAACCTAAGAAGTTAGACAAGGCGGAGAAGGTAGTATTGTTGTTGAACAACGGGGCGTCTAGAGAGAGCAAAGACTCCAACTTCCTTGCCTTCCATGCCTCTTTATTTTTGTCCCTCATAATGAATTTCAGTTGTAAAAGCATGTATTCTTCAAAACATCCATACTGCACCTTATATGTACGTATTGCATGGATTAGGGCAAGTGCACCTTCTGCAATTCGGTCCTCTAACTCCAAGCCTTTATAGGAGTCTTTACATTCCTGTGTGACAAGAGATATATAATGTCTCACAACATCATCTTCAGTAATTTTTTCCATTGCCTTATTTCTTCTTTGGAAGCATAGCTTTAAGTCCATTTGTTCTTGGTTTTTTAGGAGTCGCTCTTGGAGTTGTTGGTGCAGGGGTAGAGGGAATTAACGTGGCTAGCCATAGTTCATCTATTTTTTCAACTGAATATCTTGCGGGCAAACGAACCCCGCGTTCCTCAATGCAATGAACCAAGTACTCATCCCTGACTACTCCATTCTTCGGAATGCGATACCCCTCTTCAGGAAAGCCTATCAGTCCCAGTCTGGTACCATCTGAATTGACCCCAATTTTAATTTTTTTGGGGATATTTTCACAAAGGTTCTTATTAAAAGTAATCGTTTTCTCTTTTGATATTGTTATATATAAAACCGGCTTAGGAGGACGTGGTAAAAACCATTCAAATTGTGGTAAATCAATCTTTATATTATTTTCAAATCTACCAATCATTCACTCTTCCCCTTTTAGGTAAAATTTAGTATTTATAAACTTATATTACCTTTGAAGATGGCATGTGTCAAATGTAGAATATATATATACATCGAAAATATTTGATAAAATAAACCATCTATATTATGCTTGGATTGTCGGATAGATGGTATTTATCTTTCTGCGGATTGAAATGATGTTTATATTTATTCGGAATAGGTCAAAGAAGCTACCTCGAAAACAGTAACTCTCTGTCCGAAGTAGCTTTTTGATTTATCGGGTTAACCTATTAATTGTAGAGTCACTCCAATTCCGTATTCCTTCACTCCGCTTCGTCCATGTCCATGTGGCTTCTACCTCTGTCTGAACTCAGCAAACTTCATGTTATGTTCACGCCTCCATCCCCTTATAACGAAAAATCGGTCACGCCCTTCTTGTAAGCATATTTCAGGGTGTAGGCGTCTCCGTTCTCATAGGGCATAGCTGCAATTTTAATGCGAGTATAATCCAACCTGTATTCTCTTAAAACTCTCTTGATCAAAGCAATACCGCGTGCTTCATCCGTAACGACGCAAAATATGTTAAGAGCATACGCAGTCGGGTCGGAAACGCATTTTCCCATATCAAACCCGTCCACATAGCCCAGCTCGGCATCAGCTAAAAAAATCCCCAAATACTCCGTCACTTTGTCTTTTAACCAGTGGTCGCGCTGGCTGCCTTTTACGCTTTTTAGGGGATACTGCACGACTAGCCAACTTTTTTCATTCATCTGAGTCACCGCCTAAACGCTAAGTTATTTTCCCCGGCTTGCGGGGAACGAAGAAGATTTTCCGAAGATATTTCTATATATTAACAAGTCTTATAGTCAAGTTTACACGCAAGCTATATCCAATGCGACCTATTTTTGAGTTTAAAAGAGTTTGATCCCGCGCGCCTACCTCCCTGCTCCCGGAACAGCAAAAAGGCCCCGTTCTCCGCCGAGACCTTCTGCGTGTCATAAAAACGAGCCGCAGCTCGGTAAATCCACAAACTCGCCGCAGCCATGACAAATGTCCAACTGCATCCTTTCCCTATTCGTGCACTTGACGGAACATATCCGCTCCTGTGACATAGCGATATTTTTTCGTTCCACCCTTACCGGTGATCTGAAAAACTTGGTTATCCGGGTTATAAGTTACCGCATCTCCATATCCAGCCTTCAACGCCGCTTGAACATCCACCGATTCGATCTGGCCTTTTATATTTTTGTAAATATAGATTTCTTTGGCATAGGTCGATGCGACAACCTCGGTTACTCCATCCTTATCTAAGTCTTGCTCGTAAATGGTCCATGCATCCATTTGTTCGTAGGCAACAACCTCATCTTCTTTTAAAGTAATCCAATACACACATCTTCTTTCGGGCCCGCATTTGCCATCCAGCCGAAGATCCATCAAACCAAAAGCATCACTTTTTTGAAGTTTCGCTTCACTCATTTTTCCATAGCCAATCTCGTAAAACTCATCCTCGGTAGAACCAGGATGGTTGGTAAGCTGAAAACCGAAATAAGAGATTGGGTCTTTATCCGATTTTATGTAATCCATATACTTGCCGATTCCTTCAATAGACACCGTTTCTTTTACATGCACAGACGTCAACGGCAGCCGCGACAAAGTATATCCCCTAATTCCCTTATCTGTATCAGGGATGGCAGACAGTTCCTTTGCAGGCTCATAATGCAGGGCGATGTCTTCGCTGGAAGTTCCGTTGGTTCCCATTATCGCCTTCTCCATTGTTTGAAAGGCTGCCGGCAAACTATCAAAGACCGGAAAGAGCAGGAGGCAGATCAGAAGTCCTGCCAGCGGAGCAGTCATATAAATAAACGGGATTTTCAGTTTCTTTCTTTGATTCTGTTCAACCCGGGTAAGCACCGTTTGTTTCATCTGTTCAGTGAATACGCCTCTCCCGACGGAGCTTGCCTTAACCATCGCTGCCCAATTCGGTTTCTCACGATTCATGGTTCAGATTCCCCCATCTCTTTTCAACTTCCTTACGCGCTCTGCTCATTCTTGACTTTACCGTTCCTTCAGATATGTGAAGTAATTCCGCTATTTCTTGAATAGTCAACTCGTGTTCCAAACTTAGAATAAGAACCTCTCTTAGCTTTCGAGATAAACCCATAATAATTTCCCGGAGATCTGCAGCCGCCTGATTCGCCATATAGGAAACCTCGGCTGACTGTACTGTCCGAGTGCTTTTCACATTCCCAAACAGCAAAATCCTTCGAAAATAACTGGATTTCATTTCATTAATCGCAATATTTCTCGTAATGGAAAACAACCAGGTTTTGAAAGAGGATTGTCCTCTAAAGGTAGACATCTTCAAATGAACCTTAAGAAAGACTTCTTGCGCAATATCATTGGATTGTTCGTAATTACCGGTCAAAGCATAGGCATACCTCCACACATCGTCCCCATATTGAGTCATCAGATTGTACAATTCCGTATTATCGACTTCTTGAAAATATTTTAGGTACTCCGTTTCCATCTATCTCCCCCCTCCCAACCTATTAGACAAGATAGCGTGCTCAAAGTTCCCTAAATTGAATCAACGCTATGAAAATATTTCTAAATACGGAGGAGAGTCTACGTACGAGTGGTAGTATGAGGCAGAAAAATTGCCATGAATGAGCTCCTGACCTGCTAAGGGGCAAAATAAAAACGCCTCACTCGGATTCAGTCGGCTTACACGCTTAAACTCAGCCAAGTGTGCCGAGCAGCTCCCACTGCGTTCATGACTTCATAATACATAAATTTGTTTCTCCTCCCCACCACCGGAACAGCAAAAAAACCCAGCCTCTCGGCTGGACCTTCTGCTGTGTATGGAGGCGAACTGCAGCTTTGTAAAACCACAATTCGCCGCAATATGCTGATTCGGATATTTTTCTAACGGCATCTCATCGCTGTCTCTAAACGACTACCAGATTCACAAAAGCTCTACCCATGCTTTTCTAGCCATGCAATCCTCCCGTTAAGCGAGGGCTATGACGATAGGGTCCTATCGGGATTTGGATCAGGCTCGTTAACCCTTGCGAAGTCATCTTGTAGATCTCATCACATAATCGTGCATCAAATCCAAGGAGCGGATGCCCCCCTAATCCGATAGCCGATGCTGCTAACAACAGACGCTGCAGGAGCATCCCCGCTTCCATCTGTTGGATGCGATATCCCCTATACCCCAGCGCTGTTGCATGATGATCCTTGTCCCCTGCAATATGAAAGCATAGCGGTACTTGAAACAGGTTCACATTATCGGAAGGCATTCCTTCCTGCAACTGGAGCCGATGATCCCCTTGACGTATTGATCTTAACGCATGAGCAGCACTGTCATAATGGTAAGCACCCTCCGGAATACCCTCAACGTTATACAGACATACGTATAGCGAGACGCGGGGAACGGAGTTCTCACGCGCTCCGTCCAAATCATTCCGATATCTGAAGGAGGCCGTGGCCTCCCGCAGCAGTAAGGCCAGTTGCTCTTGGCTTACCTGGCTCATCCTAAAATCACTGTCCGGTGAATACCGCCTTCGGCTTACTGACGCCAGATCATACGACAATCGCTTCACATAGGGCAGAACCACCACATGCCCCCCGCAGTGAGCGATCTTCTTCTCTCCGGGTCGCGGTATCGATCGAAGCGATTCCAATAGGGATGCTTCGTTCATTTTGATCAGCATCGGAAATTCATTAACCCTCCGGGACCGGACGTAATGGTCATGCTGAACCGTCGGCAGCTCCCGGCACAATTCGGCAGCGGAGACACTCCCCTCTCCCTCGTTCCTACTCGCAAACCAAGAGATCCCCGGCTCCACAGACAACGGAATCACCGCATAAATACTTTCCTCTTGTTCGGATATCCCGAGAAGATAATTCACGGCCCGATCGAGAAACCGGAAATACACTCCCGACGCAAAGCCAAACCGTTTGGCCACCTCCAAGAGCTGCCCGATCAGCGCACCCGCATCCAGTCCTTGCAGGCGGTAGGAAAAATCATTGTATTTAAAGAAGTTTTTCCAAAACATGGTCGATACGAAAACAGTGCCAAAGCAAGCCGAAGCGTCATGGCGATTACCCATAGCCCCGGCTAAATATGAATCGAAGTTGCCTTCGCGCAGCAGCACCAAGCGGTGGTGTGCCACATCATAATGATATACCCCCGTAGGCAAATCCTCTATCTTCAGATACACGTATAATTCATTCGGATATAACGCTCCCCCGGAGGGGGCAAACCGTCGGTACATCTGCAGCAGGCCCATCGATTGTACCATGGAATTCGAGGCAAGAACGGACTGGGACAATTGAGTGAGCCCGAATACGTACCAGAGAAAATGACCCACCCGGCGAAGGTCGGGCTTCACTGGAGCTTCGCCACCTTCGAGCGTCAGCGGGATTTCCGGAGATAACGGAACCACAGGCAAACCGCGATAGAGCTTATATGCAAGCGGCCCGTCTTCCCAATCCACCGCCAAGTCCGGAGGTTTGGTCTTGTCAATGTCATAATGCAAATTGTTCAGAAACGCCTCCAGACTCATCCTTGTCCCTCCTTATATGAACGAGGGTGGCTCACCACGCCACGTTTTTATACCTATGGAAACGGATGCGGATGTGGATTGAGATCTTCCAGCCTCAGCGGCTTCTCCGCATACCCGAGTTCCACGGGTACCCGGAGCACCCGCTCCAGCCCTGCTAAGCGGGTAAAGTGATGTCCGAATGTCATCGGCAGCATCCCGGGGATCAGCACCTTCACGCAATGCAGTCCATTTCGCATGATTTCCGGCGCTGTCACATCCACCACGATCACATCGAGATTCAGTCGGTGGAATGCCCTAAGAATGTCCTTCAGATCATCCGTTAAATCGGCATGTCTTGCCTTCCGCTTGAACTCCTCTTCAAACGTTCGCAACGGGCGATTGTCATCCAGCAGAAATTGCAGGCGCTCCTGCGCTTGCGGCAATCCGTAAAGCAGCGAATGATCCTCCATCTGCCGCACCAGGGATGAATCATGGAACATTCGAACATACGTCTCTCGGTTCGTATCCAATTTCTCGTCGAGCGACTGCACCATGCCGGCCAACTCATGAACCGCGCTTTTCACGGCCCGTACCGGATCCGGATGAGCCCCGGCCGCACAGATGAGATTCATTCCTGTTTGCTTCCTGTTTTTCGCCACTCCCCATACACTTGGAATCCCATTCTCCATCGTCGAGTTAAAGAAATGCACATCAAACCCCGCCACCGCCCGCAAACGATCGATCATCAACTGCAATTCCTGGTCGTTAGCGGAATAAAGGTCAAGGCGCGGGAGAGGCATCTGCGCATACCAAGTCATCAGAAACGAGTCCCGCTCCACCACTTCCAATATGCCGTAAAAAATAGCTTCCTCCAAACTTCCGCCTAATGCGCATCCGTTGGAAGTTTCAAACACAAAGCTGTGCCCGCAGCCCATACTGTAATAGGCAAGCTGTTCCGGAACTAGAATCGGACGCTCTTGCAAAAACGAATACCCCCATACCCAATCGATTGGGTGGTCAGGATTAAACGGTGTATACGGGGCCCCCGGTTGAGCATACTGTTCTCTCGTGTGCTCCCCCACTTTGACAGGGTCGAGCGCTTGATCCTTCAGATTGCGGTAGCTATCACGGATTACCGTCCGTTTGCTTCGGGGTGCCAGACCGCAGTACCGCTCCAACCCTTCCAATATAGCGGTCAACTCGCTCACCGCATAGGAATGAGTCCGACCTGCCGTTCCCACGTCCTCTGCAAGCAACGGCAGATTCACACTCACATCAGCAAACGGCGACTTGAGATCAACCATTTTCCCATTCAGAAAGCCGGTCCGGTAATCCAGGTAGTCTTGGGTCAGAACTGTATTCAGCTCATCCATCCCGCGGCAGCGGTAACTGTCTACGCTGATCTTCGGACTTGGCTGCAACGAGATATCGGCTGCCGCCGATGAATCATCAAGCAATTGACTGCAAACCGGACACAGCGGGTCAGGGAGAACGAGGTAAAGCGTACTCTCCAACGTTTTCAGGTTGATCAAAAACATCCTCTCTGCCGAATGAACCGTTTGGCCTTGTAACACCTTCCTTGCCTCCACGGCCAGCAAATGAGCTGCCTGCAAAAGTCCTGTACGTGACGCCCATGCATCACGATCTACTCCCCCGCGTGTCATCAGCCTCTGCTGCAGCTCCTGCATTTCCTTGCGTTCGCGTCCCGCCATGAGGCGCCGCATGTCTGCACATCGGGAGCACCCTCGTGTACCCGGACGAACCAGCGGTCCGATCACACCCTCACCAAATGAAACGAAGCCACGCAGCCATGGGATGCCGGCTGGTTGCAGCAGCTCTTCCGCCTTTTGATGAATGTAAGGATTCCAGGCATCGTTCAACACCAGAACCAAATCCGCCGCTTCCGGTACTCCTGTCTCGAAATCGCTCTGACGAACGACCTCGAATTGGGTTGACAGTTCTCCGCACACGTAATCCGCCAATACCCCTTCTCCAACAATCACAACAGCAGCGCTCACCGGGACCCCTCCTCTCGCAGCACTACACCAAACACCCCGGCCACTTCCTCTTTCAAGAACGGTTCTACCGCCAGATCGAAGACCAGAAGCCTCTTACGGTTTCGATTCAAAACTTGTAAAGCGGACTGTAGAACCTCTGGTTGTGACGTTTCTTCACATGAAGGGATCTCAAGATTTAGCGGTGCCTGTTCTTTTACACGCACGGGCGAGAACACCAATGCTTGTGATTTTAAGCCATCCGGTTGGTTTTGTGCCCCCAGCAGAGCCTGCTGCAATGCCTTCCGCAGCGCCAGGGTCACATTTAAGCCTACACTGCAATACCAGCGATCACTCGTACGGACCCACACCACAGGAAATCCAGACACTTCCTCTCCCAAGGCAACCATCGGCGCTCCCTTCATCGTCTTCAATGCTTCCAAATAAAAAAGACAGTGATTATCTTCTACCGTACGCAGCTGTACTCGGGAGACCAAAGGCAACTGAGACGCCTGCCGCTTGCCCAGCACGTCCTCCAAACACCTTTGCAACCCTCGGCAAATGCCTTCCGCAACCGCCTCCCCCGCTCCGATACCGATAAATTCCTGCGGTTCTATCCTGCCGGCCTCTTCTCCCTGATGAGAAGGAAGCATCGAAACGAGCAAGCCGGCCATTCGCGACACATAGGCTTCAATCCCGGCCAGCCCCGCTTCCCGTCGCGCCTCCTCATGCGTCAGATCGGTACAAATCATATCCGGCAGCAGCACAGCGGGTCCTTCCGATAGTGGATCGATGGCCTGAACGCGACACTGGGAGAGCGGCAGCTGCGTTAAATCCCCCTCCTCCCAAACATGAAAAATCCCTGATTCCGCCGATGTCAGCCGGCTAAAATAAGGAATCAATCCATTCTCGCTTTTGTGTGGTCTCCGTTCGAGCTGAAGATCGAAATCATGAATCCATTCAGGGGCGCTAAGTCCGGTCACAAGCGGATGGGGCAGGAACGAATGCCACCTTCCTTCCAAAGTCTCCAGATTAAGCAGAAAAAATCGGTTATTCTGTTCCGAATCGTCCGCTCCCGTACTCTTTTTAAACAGCTCAAACACGCTCACATTGGCCAACATGGCTCCCGCTGTTGATGAAAAGGTGTGCAGCCGCGGATCTTTAGAAATTGCGGTTTGGTGCAGGCGGCGCCACGCTGACTCCCAACATCCCTCAAAATCCGGATGAACCAACGGTCCCACCATACCCACCTGTTGCAGGCATACAGCAGAAAGAAACAACTTCTGCTCCTCCCGGCAAGCTGCATGAAGAACTCTAAGTTCCCGGGCATCGTTCTCCCGTGACACAAACAGAATCGAATCAAACGGCCTCACAGCCTCCCGCCAACAACTCTCCCCTTCCTTTTGCAAGGTAACCTCCTCTACTGCCACCTCAGAGTCCGTTATACGGGCATGTGCCACCAGCTCTGCCATCCGCTGCCGATCAGTCGAATCCGTACCCGAGAGCAGTACATAAAACTTGGGCAACCCGGAATCAAGCAGAGCAGAAATCGCCGAGATCAAAAAAGGACCCGAACCGATCAGCAATACTTTAGCCTGACGATAGCACTGAAACCGATACGCGCCCGAATCACCGAAATGATCCAAAAATTCAATTTGAGAAGCATACTTCGTAAGGACCTCTTCCGGCAATTGATGCGGAGTATCCTGGCTTACATCCCGAGCAAAGCCGTTACGGTACAAAACTTCCGCAATTTCATATACCTGGTTCCGGTGCCGGTCCGGCAATCCGTCAGTCAAATCCTCCAATTTATGCTCCCCATTGAATATCGGTATCAGTGTTTCAATCCACTGATCAATCGCCTCACCTTCCATCCGGAACGAGCTTACATTATTTCGAAAATACACACCGCTCAAATCTGGAAGAAAAAATGTATCCCTTTTAACCTTTAGACGCATCGAAGGGTTCAAATTTGTCATTCTACTCCTCCTCCGTAGGCTGTTCGCAATCTGCTCCAGCACTTCACAAATAATCTTATGTACAGCTATTTGTCCCTCATGCCTGTAACGTTGAGCTTCTGTCTTTTCGTCGCCAGCGCAAAACACCCCTAAATTAGATTAGATTAACCCAAGGGTTTTACTAACATCTATTTTAGGGGTGCACATCAAAGTGATTCAGGGTCTTTTTCTTCTCATTAGACAACCGCTGTTTCAAAGAGAAATAAGTAATATGGGACACAAATATTTACTTATCGGCAATAAATACCTTATTGTCCTCCACGGTGACAGTTGTGACAATTGGAGCAGTTGTGACAATTGGAACATCTGAAGCAACTGGAACACCTGAAGCAACTGGAGCAATTGAAACAACTGGAACAGTTGAAACAATTGGAACACCTGAAACAATTGAAACAGTTGAAGAAGCATAAACGAGCCGATTGTTCGTTTTGAGCGTTCCAAGGAGTCGTCTCACTCGCCGTAAATTGGGAAACATTCAATTTCGCTAAATCATTTTTGAAATCGTTCATAATAATATTACCTCCATTTTTTATAAACAATTTGATTGGCGCATGAACCGGCACTGGCAAGAAGAACAGAAACCAAGACAATCGACTTCGTCATACTTTTCAAAGGGCGACGTGTTTCTGCGAGAAACAATTGCCTTGACGTGATCCGCCAATTCTAATACTTCATGACAACATATGAATCGAGCTCCGCTCTTGTTACTGATCTAAATGCCTATATATTTATTTTTCTTCATCAATCGAAAATCGCTTCTCAACGTTAGCTGAAACAGCAATATAAAAAAAGCTTTCCGGCTGAATGGAGTCATGCAGGGAAATACAAAAAGAAGCCTGTCACCATTATAGTGACGAGGCTCCTTTGACTGGAACCATATCGTTGCCGCGAGCCCATGCGAATTCAAAGATTGAAAGGGGTTGTTTAATGTCTATCGGTGAAGCAACAAATTATTTTGCGGGAAATCCTATAGAAGTTAATAAACTGGGAATTATATTATAGCGGAGATCTTATATTGGGAATGATTAGAGCGTGAAAAAAATATCCAAGCTTCTATTGATGTGCGTTCTCAGCATTATGTTTTTGCCTTCACCAGTTTCTGCGGAGCCGCTAAAGGCTTCAGAACATAATATTACCGATGCATTTTTAGTAACTATTGCACCTGCAATTGGCAATGCTCTGACTGGTTATTATGGAAAACTTAAACAGTTCGAACTTTACGATGCAAAAGTCGTGAGTCTGGAAAGAAAAACACAAGGTGGGTTCGACTTCATTTGTAAAGTTGCAGTGACTACCTTTGAAGGAGCCCACAACCCTCCATATGGAGACGACATTCTTACATTGGATATTTCGGGAGGGAAAATACATGTAATAAAATTTGAGCATAAAGATAAAAGAAAAGGTTGGCCAATATGCAATTAAGTACAATACATAAAAAACCTCCAAAAATCATTATAAACGATCATGGAGGTTTTTCTCACTCCAAGCCGCGAGTGATTTAAAGCATCTTCTTGCCGCAGTGACAAAATTATGTTTCAAGTCACACAGCCTCTCGGCTAGCATCTTTTGCTGTTTGATGGAGGCGGGGGGAGTATTGCAATCCCATCTAACCTGCTCACGCAGATCCCCTCCGCCGACAACCCTAGCGGTCGATTGCAATCCCGTGCTCCTCCGCTTCGCTCCGTCCGCGCGGACTGAACCCCTGTCCGAAGATAACGACACATAAGCTTCTACGGGTGTAGTCACGGGTTTGATGTCACCCGGTCATCTGTGCTCGGTAATAGCATTCTCAGACCAAGCAGGTATTGACTTTACACAAAAAATTAGCTTACCGTGCATCATTTCCGCAATAATCGAGGGTACATATGTATTATCAATGATGATAACCTGATCTGCGATGGCTAAAGCAGGTTTTAGATTTTGTAAAGACTGACCGTATCGAAAGCGAATGTCCTCTTCTGCGATCCAATGCCCACCCTGCTCGACACGAGAAGCTACACGGTCTATATGCATCTGGACGTCTTGGAGACCGATATAGTACATGACAATATCATACCCGTTTTCTTTAGCAATTTGCATATGCTTCAGAACAAATGTACCTGATAACGTCGTTTCAATAGCAAAATGTTGACCTCTTTGAATGAGAGACCGGATTCTTCTAACAGCTTCCCTTCCAGCAGACAGGTCGGCACCTCTCGGATCATCGGGCTTTAATTCCCGTGCAATCTGGTCTGGGTCAATCAGTTCACCTAACCATTCTCTCATTTGCCAGCTCCATTGGTACCAGCAAAAACGGTCATGATTGGTTTAATGTCACTCATGATATTCAAATTCCTGCCGTTTTCCGGTTGCATCAAAAACGATCTCGAACTTATTTCCTTCTGCGTCTTCACGAACACGTTTGTTATTCTTTATATAATAGATAGATGCACCTGACTCTCTGGCTTGCTTCCGTGCATGTTGATTCGCTTTTTTCAAAACTTCTTGGAGTTGTTCTCGATTTGCAAACATCTTCAATCCCCCTCCAGTTTTAAAATTATGCTTATTATATCACAAATTGAAATGCCACCAACCAGAACACTGGTTGATGGTTTTAAGTACCTTAATGTAAGCGAGAGAACGAAACTTGTGCAAAAACAGCTACTTCTTTCGCCAACTCCAACCTAATTTAATCACCTTTTGAAACTTCATCCAGTGTATAGATCTTTGCATTCTCAATTTGAATAAAAGCTGATTGAAGCTCCTCATCCTTTTTCCATTGTTTGATAAATTCTTTTGAGTAGCCCCAGTAACTCTTCACTTCCTCTGCTTCAAAGATTTGATAGCCATTAATCCATAATTCAGGACGCATCTCTTTATTATCGTATATATAAAGAAGTGCCTTCTTAGGTAAATAGCTAAGTCGATAACTTATCGTGAAACCCCTGGACCTCTTCCTTAAATTATCTACTTCTTTCCAAGTCTCGAAATTAAAATATGTTACATGACTTCTCTTCTCCGAGTGAGTAAAACAATCACCACACCCATTACAAGTTAGCTCAATTGCATTATCCTTTTCATGACTTCGCCCTGTGCAAATCCTAAAATTATATGGTTGATGGCATTTCGTGCATGTTAGGCAATCATCAGTTACCTCTTTTAATAGGTTCATAATGTCAACAATTCTTTTTTGTGTGAATTCTGGTTCATCATCAGCAGTTAACTCTCGTATCATTTCAGTTTGATTTGAATAAAGTAAATAAAGATCCCCTCTTGATTAGTTTTTCAATTATATTCTTGTGATCTGCAATCTGAAATTGTTTTTCCTTTTCAGTAGTCATTAAGGTCATTATTTTCACTCCCAATCTAAAATATAGTAATTAGTTTCACCAGAATAATAGATTCGTATACAAAAAAGACACCGTCATGGTGTCTTTTTTAAGATAGTAGATAGTAATGGAGGCGAGGAAAGTATCGCAATCTCATCTAACCCGCTCACGAAGCACCCCTCCGCCGACAACCCTAGCGGTTGACTGCAATCCCGTGCTCCTCCGCTTCGCTCCGTCCGCGCGGACTGAACCCGCGGGCTTCTCCTCCCGCCTCCCGGAACAGCAAAAAGGCCCCTGCCTCTCGGCTGGGACCTTTCTGCTGTGTGTATGGAGGCGAGGGGAGTCGAACCCCTGTCCGAAGATAACGACACATAAGCTTCTACGGGTGTAGTCACGGGTTTGATGTCACCCAAGCAAGCGCCCCGTAACCGGCTCTCACTAAGGTCAGCCTGATTGTCTTCTTCAGCACACCCCAGGCGGAGATGTGACAGCGTATCCCACTAAAGGTTAGCCCCTACATCCGGCACATGGGCGATACAGGAGAGGAGCACGCTCACAGGTTATTAAGCTGCGAAAGCGTAGTTTTGTTGTTGTTTGCCGTTTAATAGGCTTTAGCGTTGATGAAGCGGACGCGTCCCCACTACCCGCTACCCATGCTCGAACTACCCCCGTCGAATCCAAAAACGCCCCCGTAATAGAAAAGGAACTCGGATGCAACGGCTCATCGAGCCGGATGCTGTGTTCTTCTTACTCTTTTATTATACCACATTTCCCGTCAAAAGCAGGTGCTGATCCATGGAAGTCCAGGATCGGTTTCCCACCCGCTCCGCAAGGAGCAGCTAATAAACAATGTTGTTACCTGGCGACCTTCTGCTTCTCACGCAGAGCCCGCTGAATATCGCGCTGAGCATCACGTTTAGCCGCAGTATCGCGCTTGTCGTACTGTTTCTTACCTTTACCGAGTCCGATCAGCAGTTTCGCATAGCCGTTGCGGATATAAATCTTAAGCGGGACCAGCGTGTAGCCTTCCTGCTTGGAAGCGCCGATCAGCTTGTTGATTTCCGCTTTCTTCAGAAGCAGCTTTCTCGCTCTCGTCGGATCGGTCGGATTGTTCCGATTTCCCTGTTCAAAAGGACTGATGTGCATATTATGCACGAACGCTTCGGCATTGCGAATGGTTGCGAACGAATCCGAAAGATTCGCCCGGCCGTTCCGCAGGGATTTGATTTCCGTACCCGTCAGCACAAGCCCGCACTCGTAAGTGTCTTCAATAAAATAGTCATGCGAAGCTTTCTTATTCTGTGCCAGCACCTTGCCGTCCGCTTTCTTGGTCACGGTCATCCCTCCAGTCGTCCATGCTATTAATACCCCATCCGTGCCTTTTTGAAAAGGCGGAGTGTTCTTTATTGTAGCAACTTCCCTGCCAAAAATCAAGAAACGCCCGGGCCATGGCATGTCCGTTAAAAAGACGTGCGCACGGTCGGGCCGTTTCCTTAATTCTCATGTATTTATTTTCCGTTGTAAAAATTCAACAGGCTTAACTTTTAGGCATGTAAGCTCTGTTTATGCAAAGGGATAAACGCCTCACTGTCTCCGTATGACTCACCACCGGGATGTATGCCAAACAGCAGCCGTCAGACGCGCGGATTCCTACGGATCGCGGACCCATAAGCTCATCGCAAATCACAGCGGGCTTACGATCGTCAGCTGCTGCGCCGCGCTGGGCAGGTCTTTCCCCGCTTGCCCCTGCCGCCCGCGCCTGCTACCGGCGCGGACGTCCACCACGTCGCCCGCCCGGCTCGGACGGATCGCGGCCGTCCGGCGTGTGACGGTCGCCGCGGACCGTCTTCGTCAGCGCGTTCACGGACGACGCCCAGTTGCCGGAGTACGTCGACTCCGTCCGCGGGCCGCCGTTCTCGCGGCCTGACGCCGTACCGGCGCCCGCATCGCGTCCCCGCCGGCCGCGGCCGCCTTGGCCGCCGCCTTCGCCGGACTCACCGCGCAGCGAGACGCCGCGGGCCGGAGCGGCGCCTTTGCGGCGCTTGCCGCCGCCCTCGGTGCCTGCAGCCGGCGTTACGGCCGCTTCGCCTTCGGCTCCGCCGCCCTTGCGCTTCCGGCGCCGTCCGCCGCCATTCTCGCCGGACTCGGTCACGAGTCCGTTCTCACGGCCTGTATCGGGCGCTGCAGCCGGATTGCCTCCCTTGCGGCGCTTACGTCCTCTGCCGGCTCCCTGAGCCTCCTGGGACAAGCTGCCGTCCTCAGACGGCGTGCCGCCCGGTGCCGCTGCAGGTGTGATTCCGAGCGGCGCTTCACCCGACGCGCCTTTCTTCTTCCGCCTGCGGCGCTTGGTTCCGCCGCCCTCGGATGCTCCAGCCGCTGCCGCATCGGCAGCACCGGCTGTTCCACCCGGCGTACCGGGCTTCACGATGACATCCCGCACACGGCCGCGGTCTTTACCGCGTCCGCCTTTGACAGGACGTCCGCCTGCGACGCGCTTCTTCTGGCCGCCACGGCCGCCGGACTTGCTGCGGTCGAGCATACTGAACTTGTTGGACCGGGGTTTCATATCCACCATTTCAAAGTCGATGGTTTTCTCGTCCATATTGACCCGGCCTACACGGACTTTAACTTCGTCGCCGATCCGGTAAATTTTCGACGTGCGTTCTCCGATAAGGGCATGCTGCATCTCGTGATAGTGATAGTAATCGTCCGTCATGTCGCTCAGGCGGATCAGGCCCTCGACCGTGTTCTCCAGCTCCACAAAGATACCGAAGCTCGTCACGCTCGAAATAATGCCCTCGAATTCCTCACCGACTTTATCCAGCATGAACTCCGCTTTTTTCAGCGCATCGGTTTCACGCTCGGCATCAACGGCCACGCGCTCCCGCTGGGAGGACTGCTCGGCGATATCGTCCATCCGTCCGCGCAAATATTCGCTGCGCTTATCGGTCAGAGCGCCATCGTTCTCCAGCACTTCCCGGATCACACGGTGAATGATCAAATCCGGATAACGCCGGATCGGAGACGTAAAGTGGGAATAGAACTCCGCCGCCAGACCGAAATGCCCGATGCTGTTGGAATCGTAACGGGCCTGCTTCATGGAACGGAGCATCACCGTACTGATGACGGTCTCCTCCTTCGTCCCTTTGATCTCTTCAAGAAGAGACTGGAGCGCGCGCGGGTGCACGGTATTGCCGCGTCCGCGTACGACGTAGCCGAAATTCGTAATGAACTCCATGAAATGCGCCAGCTTCTCCGCATCCGGGTCTTCGTGAATCCGGTACAGGAACGGCACCTTCAGCCAATGGAAGTGCTCGGCAACCGTTTCGTTGGCCGCCAGCATAAACTCTTCGATGATCATTTCCGCGATGGAACGCTCACGCTTGACGATATCGACCGGAGTTCCATCCTTGTCGACAATGATTTTCGATTCCTGGAAATCGAAATCGATCGCGCCGCGCTGAATACGCCGGTTGCGCAGCTTCATAGCGAGCTCTTCCATCAGCTTGAAATCGTCCACCAGGTAGCCGTAACGCTCCAGAAGATCCGCATCGGGCTCTTCCTCGGTCAGCAGCTTGCGGACGTTGTTATAGGTCATTCTTTCGCTTGTTTTGATCACGCTCGTAAAAATGTCGTGCCTCACCACGTTAAGCTCGGCATCGAACTCCATCTCGCAGGACATAGTCAGGCGGTCTACCTGCGGGTTGAGGGAGCAGATTCCGTTGGACAGCCGGTGCGGCAGCATCGGAATGACCCGGTCCACCAGATACACCGAACAGCCGCGGTTGTAGGCTTCGCGGTCCAGCGCGGAATTTTCCGTCACATAGTAGCTTACGTCCGCAATGTGGACGCCCAGCAGGTAGTTGCCGTTCGGCAGCCGTTCCACGTTTACGGCATCATCGAGATCCTTTGCATCCTCGCCGTCGATGGTCACGATGCGTTTACCGCGCAGATCCCGGCGCTTCTGGCTGACAATTTCCTCTTCCGTGATGGAGTCCGGCACACTTTCCGCTTCCCCGATCACTTCCTCGCTGAACGCTTCCGGAAGCTGGAACTTGCGGATGATAGACAAAATGTCCACACCGGGGTCGTCCTTGTGGCCGAGAATTTCGATCACTTCACCCTGGGCAGCCGCGCGGCCCTCGGGATACTGGACAATGTTAACGACGACCTTTTGTCCGTCTGCCGCACCGAGGAAAGCGTTTTTCGGAATAAAAATATCCCGTTGCACACGCTTGTCATCCGGAACGACGAATCCGTAGCTTTCGTGATTCTGGAACGTTCCCACGATTCTCGTGTTGGCGCGTGTCACGACGCGGTCCACTTCCCCCTCGAGCTTGCCTCCGGCGGCGCCTTTGCTCGTAACGCGGACGAGAATAATGTCATTATTCATTGCCGTATTCATGTCATTGGCATGAATGTACACGTCGGGGTGATCCCGGTCGTCCGGAATCAAGAATCCGAATCCTTTGGGATGTGCCTGCAGCCGGCCGCGGATGAGATTCATCCGCTCCGGCACTCCGTAACGGTCGTTGCGCGTGCGCAGCACGTGTCCGGATTGCTCCAAGTCGTTAAGCAGCTTGACGAAATCTTTGAATCCCGCAGCGCTCTCAATGCCGAAATGCTTTTCAAGCTCCTGGTACGTCATCGGCTTGTACGCATTCTCGTGCATAAAATTTAATATATCCTGCTCTGTCACCATAGTTGTCACCTTCTTATTAGGTTGAGCTTCTCCGTATTCATACCCGATAACCATTTCTTTGAACAGGCTTAGCCGCTGCTGCAAATCGCATCCTCTACCCGTTGCCGGGACATCAAGGGAATTTCCAGGTGCCTGTTCTTCCGCTTTTCCCCCTGCCTCCGGGGCATCTCGGTCTGGCGGATGTATGATTGTGTGCGAGTGTCCCTATCGGCCTGTACGGCCGCGGGTAACGGGTGTGCCTTCGTTGGGTCTTCTTGCAGCTTTCCGGTCGTTGATTCGTTTAAGCTTCTGCCTTATCATTCCTCACGGTTCCCGGCGAGACCCACAATTAACCGGTTGACAAGCAGGTGCAAGTTACTAACCAGTATATCCTGAAAAGACAAAAACATAAACAAATCAATTCTTTTCACCGCTGCGTCCCTAGATGCATCCACAATCGGCAAAACTCCATGAAAAAACAGCAGGAGTAGCATCCCCCTGCTGTTTGTGATTTATGTGTACCGTCTCTTCAGTTGTTAATACTTCACTACGTAGGCCACGATGACCGTCAATACAATAAAAATAGCCGCCAAAACCACGGTAATCCGGGCCAGAACCAGGTCCATGCCTCTAGCTTTCGTTTTGCCGAACAGATGCTCGGCACCGCCGCTGATCGCACCGGAAAGTCCCGCACTTTTACCCTTTTGTAGTAATACCGTTACAATTAAGCCCAGCGAGGCGATAACCAACAAAACTTTTAACAGGATAACCAATTCGACACCTCATTAGCATGTTCTTATTTTTAGAATGTGCATAGAAAGTCTATCATAAAAGGCCTTTTTCTGCAAGATTCTGGTGGGACAACCTCACTTATTTTCCCCGCTTTATAAAAGAAAACCCGCCGACGGAACAGAGATTCCATCCAGCGGGTCGTTGATTTCATAAATAACGGAAGCTAACGTTCCCCAGGTCCCATCGGATAGGCTCTTTCGGACCTTCGGGCTTTCCTTCGCCTGTTTGCGTCTCCGCCCAGAAAATACTGAATGGCCGCTTTGGCACACCAGAGAGAGAAAATCAGGAAAACAACGCCCCAGATCAGAGCAGGTACAGGCGTAATGGAAGCCAGATTCGTTGCGTCTCCCGCTTTGTTCGGATTACCTGCCGCCAGCAGGGCTAGCGTCAGCGGCCCGTAGACCGACTCCTCCAGACAAAGGAAGGCGACGAGCAGATAATAGGCGTTGCGGATAAACCCGCTCGTAAAAGCGAGCACAATGATGTTCAGCGCGATGAAGCCGATCAGCCAGCCCACGCCGAATTCATTGCGTACGAACAACACCAGAGACAGCACGGCGATCACCGTCGTTATCTGGAGTCCAAGTCTTTGCTTCCCCCGGGCATACGCCCAGAAAAGAAAAACCGCAAACAAGGACGCCGTCACATAGCCTGCGATTGAAATCGGCAGGAGTTTCCACGAGCCGCTGACCGACGAGTAAGTAACCCCGCTGTGATCGGCATTGAGCACGATAGCCATGACTTTTCCCGACAGGATCATCGTCACGGCAGCGTGCCCGAACTCATGGACCATGGTGTCCAGGTTGCGGAAATAGGCCGAGAAAGGGATGAACTGAGTTAACAAGGCCGAACCGATTAACAACAAAATCGTTTTTACCCAAGCACTCATATTCATAACCCTCCCCGACGTTTAAAAGGCTAAATCATTCACTTTGTGAAAGGTTTTCTTACTTGAATTTTTTCAAGTTGTAGAAAGCTTCTTTGCCGGCGTATTGAGCAATGCCTTCCAGTTGGTCTTCGATGCGAAGCAGCTGGTTGTATTTCGCTACGCGGTCCGTACGGGACGGTGCGCCTGTTTTGATTTGGCCTGCGTTGGTCGCCACGGAGATGTCAGCAATCGTGCTGTCTTCGCTTTCGCCCGAACGGTGGGAAATAACAGCCGTGTAGCCTGCGCGTTTCGCCATTTCGATCGCGTCGAATGTTTCGGTCAGCGTACCGATTTGGTTTACTTTGATCAGGATGGAGTTACCGATGTTCTCGTTGATGCCTTTGGACAGACGCTCGGTGTTCGTTACGAACAGGTCGTCGCCGACGAGTTGTACTTTGCCGCCCAGCTTCTCGGTCAGCAGCTTCCAACCTTCCCAATCGTCCTCGGAACAACCGTCTTCGATGGTAAGGATCGGGTATTTGTCTACCCAGGAAGCGAGCAGGTCAACGAATTCAGCCGGTGTGAAGGATTTGCCTTCGCCTTCGAGCTCGTATTTGCCGTTCTTGAAGAACTCGGTGGAAGCTACGTCCATACCCAGGAATACGTCTACGCCCGGCTTGTAGCCAGCACGCTCGATAGCGGTGATGATCGTTTGGATTGCTTCTTCGTTGGAGCTCAGGTTCGGTGCAAAACCGCCTTCGTCGCCGACAGCCGTGTTCAGGCCTTTATCTTTCAGTACGGATTTAAGGTTATGGAAAATCTCTGCGCCCATGCGGAGAGCTTCTTTGAATGTAGGGGCTCCTACCGGAAGTACCATGAATTCTTGAACGTCAACGTTGTTGTCGGCATGCTCGCCGCCGTTGATGATGTTCATCATTGGAACCGGAAGAGTTTTAGCGTTGAATCCGCCCAGGTATACGTACAGAGGCAGTTCCATTGCTTCAGCGGCAGCGCGGGCAACAGCCATGGATACCGCGAGGATCGCGTTGGCGCCAAGCTTGCCTTTGTTATGCGTGCCGTCCAGCTCGATCATTTTCTTGTCGATGGATACTTGATCCAAGGAGTTCAGACCGATAATTTCAGGCGCGATGATCGAATTGACGTTGTCAACGGCTTTCAGTACACCTTTACCCAGGTAACGGCTTTTGTCTCCATCGCGGAGCTCGACAGCTTCGTGAGCGCCTGTGGACGCACCGGAAGGTACGATTGCGCGGCCTACAACGCCGGATTCCAGATATACTTCAACTTCAACAGTCGGATTGCCGCGGGAGTCAAGTACTTCGCGAGCATAAACGTCAGAAATGATAGTCATTGTGTTTGAACACTCCTTAACAAGGTTATGTGTATGAAAAACTTCGGGAACTCATTCCCATAAAGGGCAGCGGCGCACCTTACCGATCAAAATAAGATGCTGTATTCCAAGGAATGGTTCCCGAAAACTTGCTGTCTTAATCAAGAAACGAGCGGGTTACTATTTCTTCTCTTCAATGATCGACAGTCCTGTCATTTCCGGCGGCTGCGGCAGCTTCAGCAGATGCAGCAGTGTCGGGGCGATGTCGGCCAGAACGCCGCCTTCGCGCAGAGTGACGTCGTTCGATGTAACGATGAACGGCACCGGATTCGTCGTATGAGCCGTGAACGGACGTTCGGCATCGTCCAGGACGAGGTCCGCATTGCCGTGGTCGGCTGTAATGCAGACAACTCCGCCCTTCGCGAGAATGGCTTCGACGACTTGGCCCAGGCACTCGTCCGTGGCTTCAACGGCTTTGATAGTCGGCTCCAGCATGCCGGAGTGGCCTACCATATCCGGGTTGGCGAAGTTCAGAATGATGACGTCCTGCTTGTCCTCATTGACTTCCTTCACCGCTGCCGCGGCAACTTCGTACGCGCTCATTTCCGGCTTCAAGTCGTAAGTCGCGACTTTCGGCGATGGAATGAGGATACGCGTTTCGCCCGGCAGTTCCACGTCACGGCCGCCGCTGAAGAAGAAGGTAACGTGCGGGTACTTCTCGGTCTCGGCGATACGAAGCTGTCTCTTGTTATTCTGGGCCAGAACCTCGCCAAGCGTGTTATCGAGATCTTTCGGTTTATACGCGACGTATCCTTCGACCGTTTCACTGAACAGCGTCAGGCAGACGTAGTACAGATCTTTCGGGAAAAGCTCGCCGCGGTCAAAACCGCGGAAATCTTTATTCGTAAATACCTGCGACAATTGAATCGCACGGTCCGGACGGAAGTTGAAGAAAATAACCGCATCGCCGGATTCAACGAGTCCCACCGGCTTGTCGTTCTCATCCGTGATGACAGCCGGCATCACAAATTCGTCGAATACGGATTTCTCATACGATTCGGTGATCGCTTTGACCGGGTCCGTGTAGTGCGGGCCGTCCCCGTACACCATGGCACGGTAAGATTTCTCGGTCCGCTCCCAGCGCTTGTCCCGGTCCATCGCATAGTAGCGGCCTTGTACCGTCGCCACTTTGCCGACGCCGATTTCGGCGATTTTGGCCTGGAGCTGCTCCATGTAGTTCTTCGCCGAATCGGGCGCGACATCGCGTCCGTCCAGGAAAGCATGGATATAAACATCTTGCAGATCTTCTTTCTTCGCCAGCTCAAGCAGCGCGAACAAGTGCGCGATGTGGCTGTGTACGCCCCCATCGGAAAGCAGCCCGTACAGATGCAGCTTCTTGTTGTTCTGCTTCGCATGACGTACGGCGCCGATCAGCGTGTTGTTGTCGAAAAACTCACCGTCCCGGATCGACTTGGAAATACGAGTCAGGTCCTGGTAAACCACACGGCCGGCACCGATGTTGAGGTGCCCCACTTCAGAATTACCCATTTGGCCTTCCGGCAAACCTACGGCTTCGCCGCAGGCAGTCAGCGTCGTATGAGGGAACTGGTTCCAATAGCGGTCGTAGTTCGGTTTCTTGGCTTGAGCCACGGCATTGCCGTGAACCTCGCCCCGAAGTCCGAAGCCGTCCAGAATAATCAGCGCTACCGGTTTAGTCGCCATCTTACTTCGCCCCCTCAACGAGTTGGATATAAGAAGCCGGCTCCAGGCTGGCGCCGCCGACAAGAGCTCCGTCGATATCCGGCTGAGCCATGTACTCGGCGATGTTGCCCGGTTTTACGCTGCCGCCGTATTGAATGCGGACCGCATCGGCTACGGAGGAATCGTACAGGGAAACGATCAGCTGGCGGATGTAAGCAATAACTTCGTTGGCGTCTTCAGCCGTGGAAGATTTGCCTGTACCGATAGCCCAGATCGGCTCGTAAGCCACGATGACTTGTTTCGCCTGATCGGCGCTGAGGCCTTTGAAAGCCGCTTCCGTCTGTACGCGGCAGACTTCTTTCGTCTGTCCCGCTTCGCGCTCTTCGAGCTTCTCGCCTACGCAAACGATCGGCGTCAGGCCGTAGTTGAAAGAAGCGAGAACCTTTTTGTTAACCGTTTCGTCGGTTTCGTTAAAATAAGCTCTGCGCTCGGAGTGACCGATAATCACATACGTTACGCCGAGATCTTTAAGCATAGCGCCGGAAATTTCCCCGGTGTATGCGCCGTTTTCTTCCCAGTGAAAGTTCTGCGCGCCGATTCCGATCGACGTGCCTTTCACAGCTTCGACAAGCGCCGGCAGATTGGTGTAAGGAGCGCAAATTACGCTCTCCACCCCTGCCACTTCCGCCTTGCCTTTTATATCATTCACGAAGCTTGCCGCTTCGGAAACGGTTTTGAACATTTTCCAGTTACCTGCAATAACGGGTTTTCTCATGATCTTCAAAACTCCTCTCTGTATCTCTTACTTATCGTTAAGAGCGACTACGCCAGGCAGAACTTTGCCTTCCATGAACTCCAGGGAAGCTCCGCCGCCTGTGGAGATGTGGTCCATCTTGTCGGCGAGGTGGAACTTCTCGGCTGCCGCCGCGGAATCGCCGCCGCCGATGACGGTGTAAGCGGATGTGTCGGCGCAAGCTTGGGCCACCGCACGCGTACCGTGGGAGAAAGGCTCGATTTCGAACACGCCCATAGGTCCGTTCCAGACGACAAGCTTGGAATTCTTGATGACGTCCGCGTAAAGTTCACGCGTTTTCGGACCGATGTCGATGCCTTCCCAATCGGCCGGAATGGAATCGATCCCGACGATGTTGGTGTTGGCATTGGCACTAAAGTCATCCGAGATGACGATATCAACAGGCAGTAGGAAGTTCTTGCCGAGTTTCTTCGCCTTTTCGATAAAGCCGAGCGCCAGATCGAGCTTCTCGTTGTCCACGAGAGATTGTCCGATTTCATGGCCCTGAGCCTTAAAGAAAGTATAGGAAAGGCCGCCGCCGATAAGGATGTTGTCGGCGATTTCGAGCATTTTATTAATGACGTCGATTTTGTCTTTAACTTTGGAACCGCCGACAATCGCGGTGAAAGGGCGCTCCGGATTGTTAAGCGCTTTGCCCAGCACGTCCAGTTCTTTCTCCATCAAGAGACCGGAAACCGCCGGAAGCTGATGAGCGATGCCTTCCGTGGAAGCATGCGCACGGTGAGCCGCTCCGAAAGCATCGTTCACGTACAGGTCGGCCAGCGCCGCGAATTGTTTCGCTAGCTCCGGATCGTTCTTCTCTTCGCCCGGGTAGAAGCGGACGTTCTCAAGAAGCAGCACGTCGCCGTCTTTCAGCTCGTTTACTTTCGCTTGAACCGCTTCGCCGACAGCTTCGTCCGCTTTCGCTACCGGCTTGCCGAGAAGCTCGGACAGGCGGGCTGCTACCGGAGTCAGACGAAGGTCTTCGTTGACTTGGCCTTTCGGGCGGCCCAGATGGCTCGCAAGGATAACTTTAGCGCCTTTGTCGATCAGGAACTTGATCGTCGGCAGCGTTTCACGAATACGTGTATCGTCCGTAATTTGACCGTTTTCGAGCGGCACGTTGAAATCGACGCGTACAAACACGCGTTTACCGTTAACTTCTACATCGCGAACACTTTTCTTGTTCATGAAATATCCTCCTCAGAGCTTTCTATAGGAAAGCTGTCATCGTAAACTTAGGTCGAGCCTTTCCCTTTCACGGGAAGGGCCGGCAAGCGTATAACGGACCCGGGCTCTCCGCATGGACAACCGGAACCGCATACGGGAGCACGCCGGCATAAACCGGTGATCGAAACGGAAAAGCTTTCGTTCAGGAAAACCTTCTTCGCAAGACCTTTGGGGCCAGGCTTTCCTGAGGAAAGCTTCGTACATTCCGGGGACTTATGTAAAATTCATGCCCCGATAAGCAATGGGAAGAGGAGAATTTCTTCTCCTCTTCTTGCATGGCTTATTTAAGAATTACAGACCTTTTTTAGCGATGAAAGCGGCCAGGTCAACGACACGGTTGGAGTAGCCCCACTCGTTATCGTACCAGGAAACGACTTTCACCATGTTGTCGCCCACTACCATAGTCGACAGAGAGTCGATTGTGGAGGAAGCAGGGTCACCGTTGTAGTCGCTCGATACAAGCGGCTCGTCGGAGTAGTTCAAGATGCCTTTAAGCGGGCCGTCAGCAGCTTCTTTAAGAGCATTGTTCACATCGTCAACGGTTACGTTAGCGTTCAGCTCGACAACCAGATCCGTTACGGAAACGTTTGGAGTCGGAACGCGCATAGCCATACCGTTCAGTTTGCCTTTAAGCTGCGGCAGAACCAGGGAAACGGCTTTAGCTGCACCCGTAGTGGAAGGAATGATGTTCTCGGCTGCCGCACGAGCGCGGCGAAGATCCTTATGAGGCAGGTCAAGCACTTGCTGGTCGTTCGTATAGGAGTGAACAGTCGTCATCATGCCTTTTACGATACCGAACTTCTCATCCAATACTTTCGCGAAAGGAGCGAGACAGTTAGTCGTACAAGAAGCGTTAGAGATGACGGTATGAGCGGAAGGATCGTATTTCTCTTCGTTAACGCCCATAACAACTGTGATATCTTCGTTCGTAGCCGGTGCGGAAATGATAACTTTCTTCGCTCCGCCTTTCAAGTGAGACTCGGCTTTCGCTTTGTCTGTGAAGATACCAGTGGATTCAACGACGATTTCAACGCCGTACTCAGCCCAAGGAAGGTTTCCAGGGTCACGCTCTGCAAATACCTTGATGGATTTGCCGTTTACTTTCAGTTCGCCTTCGCCAGCTTCAACCGTTGCGTTAAGTCTGCCGTGAGTCGTGTCATACTTGAGCAGGTGCGCAAGCGTGCTTACGTCCGTCAGATCGTTGATTGCTACGATTTCCACTTCAGCGTTGTTCAGAGCGGCGCGGAATACGTTACGTCCGATACGACCGAAACCGTTAATACCCACTTTAACCATTGTAATTCCTCCCAGTAGAAAGTTTATATTTCAAGACGCGCCTAAGGCCCGTCAAGATAACGTGTAATTTAACATCTCCACGGCTGCAGCCTCATCCGTCACCAGGATGTCCTCCTGGCCGTATTTTAAAACCGAAGCTACAGCCGCACCCTTGCTTTTGCCGCCGGCTACGCCGATCACGACTTCGCAGTGCTGGATATCTTCCAGCCGGAGTCCTACGGTCGGCATCTTATGGACAACCTTGCCCTCGGGGTTAAAATAGTAGCCGAACGCTTCGGCAAGCGCTCCTTCGCCTCGCAGGCTGTCTATCGTCTCGGAGTCTACCTTGCGCCTCTGCGCCATGACGATAGCATCTCCAATGCCGTGAATGACGATGCGGCTGCTGCGGACCACGTCCATCATCTCCTGGATGTTCGGTTCCTGGATCAAAGACTGATAGGCCTCCTCGCGGAGATGATCCGGAACATGCAGCAGGCGGTACTGTCCGCCAGTCTTCTTCGCCATCTTGGAGGCGATCATGTTCGCCTGCAGCTCCACGCTTTCGCCGAGCCCTCCGCGGGCCGGGACGAACAGGCTGCCCTTGAGGGCGCTCGTCGTGGACAGGTGCTCCGCCACTTCGGCCATTGTGGAGCCGCCGGTAACCGCGATCACGTCATGCTTCGTGACGTGCTTGCGCAGCATCAGTGCGGCCGCCCGGCCCAGCTCCTTCTTCGCAAACAGCGAAGAATCCGAATCGCCGGGAACGACTACGACCTGCTCCAGGCGGAAGTGGTCGCGGATCCGCTTCTCCAGCTCGTTAAGCCCGAGCATCTCCTTGATAAGCGGCTGAAGCTTCTCCAGCAGTTCCCTGCCCGATTCGCTGATGCGCATGCCCGATGTTTCCGTTTCAATCAGGCCTTGGCCTTTCAGAAACTCCACTTCGCTGCGCAAAACCCGCTCCGTCATATCGAGAGCGCCGGCCAGGGTTCTGCGTCCCACGCTTCCCAGCAGAAAAATATGCTGCAGAACGGTGTAACGCTTGTTCAGAACCTCCAGCAAGTCCGGCAGGAGCTGTTTCTGGACGTCGAGAATATCTCTCATGCCATACACTCCTATTGATCGTGTTGGGACTCAATATGTCCCGCGAGTGCATTTTAAGTCCCACCTGGATCAAAAAAAACTTCCCTTGCACAACCCCATTATACCCCAGTTCCTATAAAAGAATCAATGTGTGCAAAGTTTGATTTTTGTAAATGGGCGTCGAAAAAAAATCTGAGCCATAGGACTTGCTTTTTTCATACCTCTATCATATAATAACCTTTGCTGTTACTTAATGAAACATGCGCCCGTGGTCCAATGGATATGACGTAGGCCTCCGGAGCCTGAGATCGAGGTTCGATTCCTCGCGGGCGCGTATAATGTTACACAAGAGAAAGCTCCCGTCTTCGGACCGGAGCTTTTTTCTGTTCCCCTCAAGGTTGAGCCGCTTATTCCGCCGAGCCCATGAACATCTTCTGAATACCGGCATACCGGGCGCGAAGCCAGCCCAAAACCGCTTCTTTGTTTCTTTTTACAACCAGGAATCCCGTCAAAGCGATAGCGGCAACAATAATCGCAATCGTTGAGTACTGGGCAATCACATGCAGCAGCTGCTGGATTTTCGTGCCGAACAAGAAACCTACCATCACGTACGTGAATACCCACAGAACGCCGCTCAGTCCGTTAAAAATCAGGAAAGTCTTCAGGCGGATTTTCAAAATTCCAGACACATACCCCGTAAAATGCCTCAGTCCCGGCACAAAGTAACTGACCAGAATAATTTTGTCCCCGTATTTATCAAACCATTTCTTAATTTTGAGAAGCCTATCCGGATTGAGAAGCACATACCTGCCATACTTATCAAAAAAAGGCGTCCCCAACTTCCGCCCAAGCACATACGTAAAGATAGTTCCCGCAAAAGCTCCCGCAAATGAAACACCCATAACGCCAGCCATATTAAACGTGTTCACGTGCACCATATGTCCCGAAATCATCATAGCCAGTTCTCCGGGGAAAGGCAGGGCCACCGATTCTGCGAAGAGGCCCAGGAAGAGTACCAGATACCCGTATTGTGCGAAAAGATCACTAATCCACTCCATAGTCCGCTCCTTATTCCACTTAATTTCCTGTCTTTGTTAGCCAGTATACCTTTTAAGGAGGAGTTTCATAATGGTCCCCGGTTTAGTTTGAAAACTGGACTTTGGTCGTGGCAGGAACCAGACCCTCTGTTAATTTATGGGTATAGCCTGTGGATTTTTTCACCATCTTGACATACAGGGGACTTTGCGGGAGCATGAGATGTTTCACTAATTCCGCTTGAGGGGAAAGAACGAGAGAGGTTTTTCCAAATAAGTTTGACCTTTCTTGACCTTTTGACGTTTTTTCGTTATCATATTTGTAGATACTGAAAATTAACGCAGTTATAGCGGCGTATTATCGAAGGAGGTAACATTAATGAGTTTTATTCCAATGGTTGTCGAGCCTGATGCAAGAGGAGAACGCGCTTACGATATCTACTCCCGTCTTCTTAAAGACCGTATTATTTTTCTGGGTACCCCGGTGAATGATCAGGTCGCCAACGCGATTATCGCCCAACTGCTGTTCCTAGATGCGCAGGACCCCGACAAGGATATTCATTTGTACATTAACAGCCCCGGCGGTTCCATCACAGCTGGAATGGCGATTTACGACACCATGCAATTTATCAAATCCGACGTTTCCACGATCTGCGTAGGGATGGCGGCTTCCATGGGCGCTTTCCTGCTTGCGGCAGGCGCCAAAGGCAAGCGTTACGCCCTGCCAAACTCCGAAGTCATGATTCACCAGCCGCTCGGCGGCGCGGAAGGTCAGGCGACGGACATCGAGATTCGCGCGAGACGCATTCTCAAAATGCGCGAGAACCTGAACAAAATTCTCGCGGAACGTACAGGCCAGCCGCTGGAGCGTATCGATAAAGATACCGACCGCGACTACTTTATGAGCGCGGCTGAAGCCAGCGCCTACGGTCTTATCGATAAAGTGATCGAGAAGACGACCGAAGGCGGCAAAGAAGCTTAAGCAGCCCAAAGAAAAACCCCGGATCATCGACTTACGTCGGTAATCCGGGGTTTCTTTTTTAATGCGGGCGAAATGAAAACAAATTAGTCCAGATCCGCAAGCGGATAGAAAATCAGATCGATCGGGAAAGCCGAACCGGCCGGAGGCGTAAACTCGATATCGAGCGACTTCTCCGTCCCTGTGGTGCGGTGGAGAATTTGCATGCCGTCAAAAGCGGTAATCACGCCGGAATACGGAATCGACTGGATTTCTCCGTTGATCTTGATCGGCCCTTTGAAAACACCGCCGCGGGCCAGCAGCATAATCGCCATTTTGCGCGGTTTGTCCGCGTGAATCTTGTAGACAACGCCGTAGTTGCCCCCATTCTTCACGTTTTCCTTACGCATCACGTCGTAACCGTCCACGAAAGGATCGGTTTTCCCGTCCCCGATGACCAGCTTGGAGGCTTTCGTGAAGGAAGAAGCATCAATATTCCAGTTCACCTCGGAAACATCGAATGAGCCCCTTACGTGCCCTGTAAAGCCGAGCAGCTTGCTTTCGGACAGCGTCGTGTTCGTCAGCTCGTCAGCCGCCAGGAAGGAGAACTGAACTTCTCCGGAAGTTTCCAGATCATAGAACAGATTCACGCCTTGGCCCGGATAGAAATCCGGAAGCTGGCGGTAAACGAGCGTATCATGCGGCGGAATGGTCAGTTTCTCGTTATATGTATTGCCCAGCAGGAAGTCTACGGAAGCCTCGCTGCCGATCAGGTTCGCATATACGGAAGGCCATACCTCGCCTTTGTTGGTCGTTTTGACCGTAACGGGCTTATCCGTCGTATTCGTTGCCATAATGGCGAACGTCACTTTGTTCTTCGTTCCGTTGATGTGGTCCGCATACAGACGGCCTTTGCCGTTGATCATGTCCTGATACAGGATGCCCGGCTCCGTAAATTCTTCGGGGCTGTCGCTGACGAGCAGCTTGCGGCCCGGTACGTTGGTCGCTTCTTTGGGGAGCATCGGCAAGTTGTAGAAGTGGGAAGTCAGCGTATCCCAGCTCAGTTTGTAGAAGCTGCCGATCTCGTTGTGATATACCGGATATTCGGCTTCCGATACAAGCGGTATATCTTCAACAATGACATTTTTGGTGAACACCTTGCTCACGTGTCCGTGCCTGTCGTAGACCTTAAGACTAACCGGGTAGGAGCCCGGCTTGAAGAATGCGTCTTGTTTGCCCGTCCATTCGTACTTGGCGATCCCTTCCGCATCCGGATCGTAGCAGAGGTCAATGTACTTGACGGTCTCGCCGAGACGGTATTTCTCTTTGTGGGTCGTAAACTTGGCAACGGGATTCGAATTGTTCGCTCCATTGTCGTAAATGCCTTCCGGCTTCGGAACGTAGACGATTTCCACTTTGCGCGATTCGTGGTAGTACGTATACTTGGCGCCCATATAATCGGCTACCCAGGTCAGCTTGACGAGCAGCTTGCCTTTTACGATGGCCGCAACCGAATCGAACGGCACTTCCTCGCCATTGATATAGGCTTTTTTCAGATCGCTGCTCAAGACGATGTTATAGCCCGGAGGCTGCATTGTGATCGTTCTGGCCGCATTGTCCCAAGTAACGGGGAACCCCAGACTGTCACCGATAAATTTAGCCGGAACGAACGTTTTGTCCTTGATGATGGTGGCCGGCGACTCCAGCTCCACCTGATCTTCATTGACGAACGCCTGCTTGTTATCCAGGTACAAAACAATTAACGACGATGAGGACGAGATTGCACGCGCCTGAATCGGCATCAGGAAAGCTGCGAACAGCACCAGCGCCATCAGAAGCGAAACCTCTTTCTTCCATTGAATCATGCTCCTACTCCTTTTCCTTCCTTTTTCTAAAAAACGACATGACAAAAAAGCCTTCTCCCGAAAAATCGCCCAATCTTTAGACGTTTTTTGCTGGAAAAGGTTTCTGTTTGACAAAAATAAAAAAGCTCCCTTGGCAGGAAGCCTTCCGCTCTTACTGATTTTCAAGTTCTTCTTTGCTGACCAGTGTGACTAAAGCGTTTACAGCCTGTTCAGCGTCCGAACCTTCTGCACTTATGTAAATTTCGGTTCCCGTGCTGATCGCAAGGCTCATAATTCCCATAATGCTCTTGGCGTTTACTTTCTTCTCGTCCTTCTCTACAAAAATTTCAGACGAAAATTTATTCGCTTCCTGGACAAATAAAGCAGCGGGTCTGGCGTGAAGGCCGGTTTTCAATTTCACCACTACTGGGCGTCTCGACATGGATTGGATTCCCCCTACGTTCTTAATTTGCAGTCTATAATGCATCCCCGGCAATATCGCTCGGAGGTTCCCCTTACGTGTAACTTATGTCGGTTAAGCATCAGGCATGATGATTTCTATCCAATTCATATTGGATGTTCATCGAACGGGGACCTGGCACCGGGCCGCGCTTGTCCGTTCAAGAACCGCGAGTGCCGTAAAATGCGTAATCTGCTTCATATTATACCATTTTACGGCGAAATACTCTAGGAAAAAGTTCCCGTATAGGTCTAACGGATGGCAGCGCCGTTGCGAATTTTGTCAGCCAGTTCGTCTATTTTACGCAAACGATGATTGACGCCCGACTTGCTGACGCTACCCTTCAGCATGTCCCCGACCTCTTTAAGATTCAAGTCGGGATGCTTCACACGGATTTCCGCGACTTCGCGGAGTTTCTCCGGCAGGCTCTCCAGGCCGACTTCCCGTTCGATGAGCCGGATGTTATCGATCTGCCGGACAGCCGCACCGATGGTTTTATTAAGATTCGCCGTTTCGCAGTTTACGATTCGGTTCACCGAATTTCGCATATCCTTCATGATCCGGACATCTTCGAAACGCAACAGGGCCTGGTGTGCGCCAATAATGCTGAGAAACTCAATAATCCGTTCGCCTTCCTTGATGTAGAAAACGAATCCCTTCTTGCGCTCGATGCATCTGGCGTTCAAATCGAAACGGTTAGCAAGCTGGCACAGCGCCTGGCAGTGTTCTTCATACATGGAAGCAATTTCGAGATGATACGAAGAACCCTCCGGATTGTTGACGGAGCCTCCCGCAAGAAAAGCCCCCCGAAGGTAGGCCCGCCGGCAGCAGTTTGTTTTTACAATGCTTTTGTCTATGCCCGGAGTAAACTGGAAGCCTTCCGACACGATATAAAGGTCGGAAAGCAGTTCCTGCACCTGGTTCGGCACGCGGACAATATAGACATTATTCTTCTTAAGACGCATTTTCTTACGGACAAGCAGCTCGGTGTGAAGCTTATACCGCTTTTTAAGCAAAGAGTAAATCCTCCTGGCAATAGCGGCGTTTTCCGTTGAAATATCAAGAATGACGCGCTGATTCGTCAGCTGTACGGAACCGTTCATGCGGATAAGAGCCGACAATTCGGCTTTCTCGCAGCAATCCTCCGCTTCGATTAGGGTCAATTCCTTCTTCGTTTGCGCCGCAAAAGACATGGGGACTCACCTCTTCCTGAGCATCCAGCTCTCCACGATCTGATAGATATGCTCGCTTAATTTATCCGCATCGTGGCGCAGATAGGTCCGGAAAAGCACCAGCTTGTCGGCGATGACGCGATATCCCCGCTTCGTCACCTCGTCCAGATCCAAATGGACGGCTTTGGCGCCCTTCTCGGCATATTTATTCTGTACCTGAGGAGGAATCTCCCCGTTATTTACAATGACATAATCAAACAAATGATGGCCTATATGGTTATGAATGGCCGTCAGATGATCCCCGACGGAGTAATCGTCCGTCTCGCCCGGTTGGGTCATCACGTTGCAAATGAACATTTTGACCGCATCGGATTTAAGGATCTCCTCCGCTATTCCGGGCACGAGCAGGTTAGGAAGGATACTCGTGTACAAGCTGCCGGGACCGCACAGGATGGCATCCGCCTCACGGATAGCCTCGATCGCCTCCTCCAGCGGTTCGATATCCGCCGGTTCCAGCATAACCCGCTTGATGCGCCCTCCGGCCAGTGGAATCTTCGACTCCCCTTCCACGATCGTGCCGTCCTCCATCAACGCCCGCAAATAGAGCTCCTGCCTCGAGGCAGGAAGCACCCGGCCGCGAACCGCGAACACGCGGCTCATCTCGCGAATTCCGGTGACGAAGTCACCGGTGATGTCCTTCATCGCCGCGAGAATCAGGTTTCCGAGACTGTGCCCCGCGAGCCCGGTTCCGGCCGGAAAGCGGTACTGCAGCATCTCGGAAAGCAGCGGCTCCACATCCGCGAGCGCCGTAAGCACGTTGCGGATATCGCCCGGCGGAGGAATTTGCAGCTCGGAGCGCAGAATGCCGGAGCTGCCTCCGTCGTCGGCTACCGTCACGATAGCCGTGATATCCAGCGGTTTCTGCTTCAACCCCCGAAGCATGACGGACAATCCTGTTCCGCCCCCTATGACGACTATCCGGGGGATATCGGCAGGGCGGTAAACTTTAGACATGGTTTCACCCTCTTATGGTCGGTCGCGTTCCGCATCTCGATGATTGACTCTGACGATCTCCGTCTCGCTGTTTCCCATAACCTTGCCCAAATACTCGGCAATAGCCACAGACCGATGCTTGCCGCCCGTACAACCGATGCCTACGACAACCTGGCTTTTGCCTTCTTTTTTGTACTGGGGAACAAGAAAGTGAAGCATATCGAGCAGTTTCGTCAGAAACTCCTGCGTCTCGTTCCACTTCATCACGTAGTCGTATACATCCGCATCCTGCCCCGTATTCGGGCGAAGCGTCTCCACATAATGCGGATTCGGCAGGAAACGCACGTCAAAAATCAGATCGGCATCAATCGGGATGCCGTATTTAAAGCCGAAAGAGATGACATTTATAGATATGCCGCCGCTACCCATATTGGTGAAGCGAGAGGCGATTTTTTGTTTGAGCTGCGCCGGTTTCAACGCACTAGTGTCGATTACCTGCGAAGCGTGGCCCTTTAATTCTTCCAGCAGCTTGCGCTCCAGCAGAATGCCCTCTAGCGGCGCATCGTTGGGAGCAAGCGGGTGGCGGCGCCTGCTTTCTTTGTAACGCTGAACCAGCGTGGAATCCGTTGCGTCGAGAAACAAAATCTCGTACGTCAATGTGTAATCTTCCTTAATGGAACGCAGTGATTCCTGCAGCGCCGTGAAAAATTCCCGGCCGCGGAGGTCGATAACCAGCGCCACCTTGCCGATTTTGCCGTGGGACTGCTCGATTAATTCCGCAAATTTCGGAATCAGAACAGGCGGCAAGTTGTCCACACAGAAAAATCCGAGATCCTCGAGACTTTGTACGGCAATTGTTTTCCCTGCACCGGACATGCCGGTAATAATGACAAGCTTGGCCGCCGCTTTGCTTTCTTCCATGAGTTCACCTTCCTCATCCGTTATAGGGTACCCTTCCGGGTGGAAGCCGCATTGTAAGCTTTGGTTGCTAATGCAGGTTTAAACCCGCCGCTCCTACGATGCCCGCATCGTTGCCCAGTGTGGCCGGCACGATTTCAACGCCTGTATAAGCGCGTTCCGGAGTCAGCTTGCGGAATGTCTCGCGGATCGGGTTGAACAGGATTTCTCCTGCTTTCGATACGCCGCCGCCGATAATGAACCGCTGCGGATTAACGGTTACCGCTACGGCCGCCATGGACTTGCCGATATAATAGGCGGCACGGTTAACGATGCGCACGGCGACCTCGTCTCCCGACTTCGCCGCATCGAATACGTCCTTCGCCGTAATCTTCTCGATCAGCGCCAAACTCGTACGGTCGCCGCGCTCTTTGGCATCGTTGGCCATTCTGACGATACCCGTGGCGGAAGAGACCGTTTCCAGACATCCGGATTGTCCGCAGTTGCAGGCAATCGCTTCAATATCCGGAACAACGGACATATGTCCGAGCTCGCCTGCCATCCCGTTGAAACCTTGGTAAATTTTTCCGTTTATAATAATACCTCCGCCCACGCCGGTTCCAAGCGTATAGCAGACCAGGTTCGGGATTCCCCGTCCGGCTCCGCCCCACGCCTCACCAAGCGCCGCGACATTGGCGTCATTGTCGATTTTTACGGTTTTGCCAAGCTTCTCCTCAAGGGTCTTCTTGACTGCGACATTGCGCCAGCCCAGATTAGGCGACAATTCCACAAAGCCTGTCGGAATGTCCATAAAGCCAGCGATTCCGGCCCCGATCCCCGCTACTTGTTCCCATTCGTATGGCGATTCGTCTACGATCCTGTGGACGTACTCAACAATACGGTCAAGCACAAAATCGGGACCGTGCTCGGCTCCGGTAGGACCTTCATAAGTCTGAATCAATTTTCCTTCTTCGTCGCAGAGGCCTACCTTGATGCTGGTGCCCCCTAAGTCCACTCCGACATAAATCCGTTGTGTCATGCTAAATGTCACCTCAGTGAAGAGTTAAGTTATTTCCAAATCTTTCGCGATGGGTGTTGCTCCTGTACCCACTATAAGCGAACCCTATAGGAAGGTCAAGGACGGCAAATTGAAAAAACGTGGAAGGGTGTAGGCCGTTCCACGTCTTTGCGTATGAGTCTAATAATCCGTTTTACAGGGACTGGCTCCAATCGTGAACCATGTGGCCCTCGAGGAATTTTTCGCAGTCCAGAGCCGCCATACAGCCGCTTCCCGCCGCCGTAATGGCTTGACGGTATTTCAAATCCTGAACGTCTCCGCAAGCGAACACGCCAGGGATGTTGGTTTCCGTCGTTCCCGGTTTAACGAGGATATACCCCGTTTCGTCGGTCGTGATTTGTCCGCCGAGGAACTTTGTGTTCGGAGTGTGGCCGATAGCCACGAAAATACCGTCGGTTTCAAGAACCTCTTCCGCACCGGTTTCGTTGTTAAGAACCTTAAGGCCGGTTACGCCTTTGTCTCCCGCAACGACTTCAAGCGGAGTGGAGTTCAAGCTCCACGTGATTTTCTCGTTCTCACGCGCACGATCCTGCATAATCTTGGAAGCGCGGAGTTCGCTTCTGCGGTGAACCAGTCGAACTTCGGAAGCGAAACGTGTCAGGAAGTTCGCCTCTTCCATTGCAGAGTCGCCGCCGCCGACGACGATGATTTTCTTGCCGCGGAAGAAGAATCCGTCGCAAGTGGCGCAAGTGCTCACACCGCGGCCGATATTCTCGCGCTCGTTCGTGATGCCGAGCAGCTTAGCGGAAGCGCCGGTGGAGATGATCAGAGATTCAGTCTCGATCTCCCCAAGACCTTCCACATTGAGCTTGAACGGACGCTCCGTAAGCTCTACGCTGTTAACCCAGCCGGTTTTGAACTCGGCGCCGAAACGCTCAGCCTGCTTGCGCATGTTAGCCATAAGCTCCGGCCCCATGATTCCTTCCGGGAAGCCAGGGAAGTTTTCGACCTCGGTCGTTGTCGTCAACTGTCCGCCCGGTTCCGGACCTTCAATAACCAAAGGGTTGAGATTGGCGCGTGCCAGATAGATGGCTGCTGTTAATCCGGATGGTCCGGTTCCTACCACAATTGTTTTATACATGGATCGATCTCTCCTCCTTGGGAACAAATCAGAATTCGTATGATCGCGGGCTGAGTTTTGAGTCATCACTGCCTGCAATCATTCTCTATTTAAAATAATTCTAATTAAAATTATTCTAATTTGCAAGTGTGATTAATCCCGCCCCTTCTTTTCCACGTTCCAGAGCTTCGGCAGAATCGCATCCATCTTCTCCTTAAGCCCGCAAGCTTCGTCAATCAGCTTCACATTCTTGCTTACGGTCGAAACGGTCGTATGGTAGCGGCTGGCTACCTCGTGATAGGAAATCGACCTGCGATGCATTTTGGCGACCAGGTATTCGAGAGCGGCGGACCAGCCCTCCACTTTCGTAATCCTCGGCACGCTCGGATACACTCTGCTCAAATATTCTACCCATAGAGTCTGAAGGTCATGCTGCTGGATCATGTCGTACCGCTGGTGCATATGCCGGTGAGCGGTCTCCATGACGGTCTGCCATTTGGGCTCCCATTTCGGAAGATCGGTCGTATGCACGGAGTTTTCCACGGTTTTTACGGCACCGTCCAAATGAGCTTTCAAAGGCTCTTCGACTCCGATGGTCCGCAAAACGAAGATAGCTACCTTTTTGAGGTAGTCATCCTCTTTAGGGTCACCGATAAACTCGATGAGGGCTTCTTTCACTTCATTGTCGCCGATATACACGAACGTCTGAAGCACCTGCAGCTTCGTTTCCACATCTCCGTGGCGCAGCGCCCAGAAGAAGGAGCTGCGGACAAGCGGGTCCTTCGCAATCTGATCCGGGATCGATTCGGGAGACTGCTCCAATTGGCGGAACTGTTCCTCGAACGGAAGGTTATAGTGGTAGCTCAAGGAAAGCGGGCGGTCATCGGAACGGCGGTTCAGCTGTTCCAAATAAAAGCGGGCGATTTCCGACCCGTTCTCCAGCTTATCCACCTGATTCCAGAGAACCCGAGCTTCCTGAAATCTGCCGATATTGCAAGCGGCCACGGCCGCATAATGGTAAACGCACGGATCCAGACCGCTGTCGTTGGAACGGGAAACCCTCCTGAAAAGCTGATAGGCTTTCTCGTGATCGCCCAGAATCCCCATGGTGGTCGCAAGCTTGAAGACATGCTCCTGCTGGAAAGGATACGTTTTGCGCAAAGTTCCCATCAGTTCGGCAAGTTCTTCCTTGCGTCCGAGATGCTGGTAGAAGATCGCCATATTGCACAGCGCGTGAAGGTTCCCGGGATCTATGTTCAGCACCTCGACAATAGCATCCAGCGATTTCTGAAAATGACCGGTGTAATAATAAGCCAGCGCCAGGTTATTACGGGCCGCCAGAAAATCGCCATGCTCTTCGACGAGTTCTTCCAGAACACGCACCGCTTCCGCGAACTTGCCTTCTTCCAAAAGCAGACGCGCCTGATCGTGCTCATATAAGCCCTCGCGGGATTTGATGGTCTTAAGTTTGGCGGGACGCTCCAGCTCATAGCTGAGAAAATCAAGCATTTCCTCGGCTTCCTCCAGGTAATGTCCGTTTGTATCGTTCTCCAGATAACGGACAAGAGCGCCCTCCGCCTGTTCGTACTGGTCCATGTTGGCGTAATTGTTCGCCATATAGAAGTAGCATTCGGTCATCGAGGGATCGATCCGGTCGAGAACATCTTTTAAGATGTCGTTGGATTCCTCGTACTTGCCCAATTCGGAGAGAACCCCTGCAAGGTTGCAGTGGTTCACCGGGTTATCGTATTCGTATTCTACCGCTCGCCGGAAATATTTCAACGCCTTATCGTAATGGAAACGATCGAGCGACTGAACCGCTCTTTCAAAAAAGAACGTGGCATCCATGCTGATGGGAATAATTTTCGGTTCCGGCTTTACGGAGACACGCTTTTTCTTTTCCATGACTAGGCACCTCCGGTACTTTGAGATCTATGATCAAGTATAGCACAGTCCCCGAGGTTTCAAAAACACGATTTAAACGCCGCCGTATTTAAACAGCGAAGAGAGAGAGCCGCCGTCGCTGACGATACGTACCGCATGCGAGAGCAGCGGAGCAACGGAGAGCACCTTGAAACGTTCCGCGTGATCGTCCGGAATCGCCAGGGAATCCGTGATCACGACTTCGCGAATGTTCGGGTGATCCAGACGCTGGAGAGCCGGGCCCGAGAATACCGCGTGAGTGGCGCAAACGTAGATATCGTTGGCTCCGCGTTCCTTCAGTCCTTCCACAACGTTCACGATCGTTGTGCCTGTGTCGATCAGATCCTCGATGATGATCGGCGTACGGCCTTTAACGTCCCCGATTACGTGAGTCACGACCGCTTCGTTGTGAGCGGGACGTTTCTTGAACATCATCGCGAACGGAGCATCGAGAATGTTGGCAAGACGCTCGGCCGTCGTAGCGCGGCCGGCATCCGGAGATACGATGACCGGATCGACGATATTTTTCTTCGTGATGTAATCGCTGATAAGATCAAGAGCGGTCAGGTGATCCACTGGAATGTCGAAGAAGCCTTGGATCGCCGGTGCATGAAGGTCGATGGTAATCACACGGTTCGCTCCTGCGGCACTGACCAGATCGGCGACAAGTTTCGCGGAAATCGGTTCGCGCGGCGCGGCTTTTCTCTCTTGACGGGAGTAACCATAGTAAGGCAGGATCAAGTTGATCGTGCGGGCGGATGCACGCTTGGCCGCATCCATCATAACCAATAGTTCCATAAGGTGTTCATTGATCGGATGGGAGAACGTTTGTACTAAAAATACATCGCAGTTACGGACACCTTCTTCATACAAACAATAAATTTCCCCGCTTTTGAAGCGAGACAGCTTGATTTTACCGAGCGGAACGCCCAGGTCGTCGCAAATGCTCTGTGCCAGCTTCGGGTTGGAAGAGCCGGAGAAAATTTTAATGTTGTTGAGATCCATGGTTATGGTTACCTCCGAAATGTTTTTGATTATTGGGACTGCAGACGGGTCAAACTTCTGTATAGAACGCTCCGCATACGTTTTCATACGAAAGCGCTTTTTAGCATGTAAGCGAGAAAAAAGATGCCCCCTCTGTCTAGTATCTAGTACCAGGGACATTCTCCTACCCCACCATTATACATGAAACTTGTCGAAATGAAAAAGCACAGAGGGACGCCAAATCGAGGTAATTGTGGCTAGTTTATGAACTTCGGAAACAAAAACCGGCACCCGTTCCTCTAGATGGCATATTTGCCTATAGAGTCGGATGCCGGTCCCTTTATTTGGATTTGCTCATGTGGCGCCGCTCCAGCTCCGCCATTACATCGTCAAGCGGAAGCTTGGACTCGCGAAGAAGAACCATCAAGTGAAAAATCAGATCGCTCGTTTCGTACCGGAGCTCGTCGTGGTCCCGGTTTTTGGCCGCGATGATTACCTCTGCCGTTTCCTCGCCTACTTTTTTGAGAATTTTGTCGATTCCCTTCTCGAACAAGTAGGTCGTGTAGGCGCCTTCGGGTCTTTCCGCTTCGCGGGAAGCGATGACGGATTCCAGCCTCGACAAGATGCCGAACCGATCGGCGGAAGCTGTCACGGCTGCAGCTTCTCCGGTTTCAGCGGAATCTGTGCCGGCCACCGGAATTTCACTGCCGAAGCAGGTGTAGGATCCGGTGTGGCAAGCGGGTCCGGTCTGCTCCGCCAGCACCAGAAGCGTGTCCGCATCGCAGTCATAGCGGAGTGAAACCACGCGTTGCGTGTGCCCAGAAGTCGCCCCCTTGTTCCAAAGCTCCTGCCGGGAGCGGCTCCAGAACCAGGTCGTGCCGGTGGCCACCGTTTTTTCAAGCGATTCTTTATTCATATAAGCCAGCATCAGAACGTCTTTGCTGATAGCATCCTGTACAATAGCGGGAACGAGACCCTGCGAATCGTAGCGGATGCTGTCCAGTTGTATGCCTGTCATCGAATCTCCACTCCTTTTTTCTTCAAGCTCTCTTTAACGCCTTGCACCGTCAGTTCTTTATAATGAAAGATCGTCGCGGCCAGACCCGCATCTGCACGGCCTTCGGTGAACACCTCGTAGAAGTGTTCTTCATTTCCGGCACCTCCGGATGCGATAACGGGGATTCCGACAAATCCCGATACCGCTTTGGTCAAAGCCAGATCGAACCCGTCCTTCGTCCCGTCCGCATCCATGCTGGTAAGAAGCAATTCCCCGGCGCCCGCCGTCTCCATCCGCTTCGCCCACTCGACAGCCCGGATGCCGGAAGCCGTCCGGCCCCCGTGCGTATAGACTTCCCACTCGCCCCAGGCCGGGTTGAACTTGGCGTCAATGGCGACGACGATGCACTGGGACCCGAATTTGCGGGCTCCGTCCGATACAAGCTGCGGATTCTTGACCGCCGCCGTGTTGATGCCGATTTTATCCGCGCCGGCACGGAGCAGACGCTTCATATCATCGGTAGTCGAAATCCCTCCGCCGACCGTGAACGGAATCGTGATTTCGCCTGCCGTTTTCTTCACGACCTCCACCATCGTCGCCCGTCCTTCAACCGAAGCCGATATGTCCAGGAAAACGAGCTCGTCGGCACCTTCGCGGTCATAAATGGAAGCAAGCTCGACCGGATCGCCCGCATCTCTCAAATTCACGAAATTTACACCCTTGACGACCCGGCCGTCCTTCACGTCCAGACAGGGAATAATCCGTTTAGCCAGCATTCTGACTTCCCCCTTCAACTCTGTACCACTTTATATCGGAGCATCTTGATGCGTTCATTATTTCTTAAGGCGTTGTTCTTTCACAGCGCCCTCCGGCCTAAACCAGCTTCAGCGCTTCCTCAAGCCGGATGCTGCCTGTGTAGAGCGCCTTGCCGACAATCGCGCCGCCTACGCCATTCACAGCCTCGGCGGCAAGCCGCTCCAGGTCTTCCGGTCGGCTCACGCCGCCGGAAGCGATAACCGTCTGGCCCGAAACCTTAGCCAGGCGTACGATAGCCTCCACATTCGGCCCGCCCATCATACCGTCCCGTGAAATATCGGTGAAAATAAACGTCTTGGCTCCATGCTCGGCAAGCTGAACAGCCAAATCCTCCGCTTTTACCGAGGAAGTTTCGAGCCAGCCCCGGGTCGCGACGAAGCCGTCCCGCGCGTCCAAGCCGATGGCGACGTTCTCCCCGTGTTTGGCCAGCAGAGACTGGACGAAAGCCCGGTCCTCGATGGCGGCGGTCCCGAGAATGACACGGGATACGCCCAGCGACAGCAGACGATCCACATCCTCTTCCGTACGGAGTCCGCCCCCCACCTGGACCGGAACTTTCACCGTGCGTGCGATTTCGCCGATCAGCTTGTCGTTAACCGGCCGTCCTGCCTTCGCGCCGTCCAGGTCGACCAGATGAATCCACTGTCCGCCTTGAGCTTCCCAAGCTTGCGCGACCTCGAGAGGATTCTCGTTATAGACTGTTTCCTGATTATAATCGCCTTGAACGAGACGGACGCATTTGCCGTCCCGGATATCGATTGCCGGATAAATAATAAAGGACATTTTTCGTTACCTCCACCTGATAGGCCGCAGGGCCGGTTAATCTTAGGCCCCTACCTTGCTTTGACAAAGCCCTACGAAATTTTGAAGCAGCCGCATGCCCAGCTCACCGCTTTTTTCCGGATGAAACTGCATGCCGTAGACGGAACCTCTTCCTACTACAGCCGTAACCGGCTGATGATAATCCGTGACAGCCAGAAGATCCTCCTGACGCTCCGGCTTCACATGATAAGAATGAACAAAATAAACATGGCCCTCTTCAAGCCCTTCCAGAAGCGGGCCGGTCTGCTTGAACTCCAGCCGGTTCCAGCCCATATGAGGCACCTTGTAGTCCCCTCGGAATCGCACGACTTGACCGGGAAGCAGATTGAGGCCTTCATGCTCTCCGTATTCTTCGCTGGAGGTGAAAAGCAGCTGCATGCCGAGGCAAATACCGAGCAGCGGTTTGCCTTGAGCGGTCTGTTCCCGCAAAAGCCGATCCAGACCGAGCGAGCGGAGCTGCTCCATCGCGTCGCCGAAAGCTCCTACTCCGGGCAGAATGAGACCTTCCGCCTCCGCGAGAATATCCGGATCGGATGTAACCGCGGACTCGCATCCGAGACGTTCCACGGCCTTGCTCACACTATGCAGGTTGCCCATGCCGTAATCGATGATGGCAATCATGTTTAGAGAACTCCCTTCGTCGAAGGTACTCCCTTAACACGGGGATCGATGGAAGTGGCTTCATCCAGAGCGCGTCCTAGCGCTTTGAACACCGCTTCGATCATGTGATGCGTGTTCCGGCCGTAATGAACAATGACATGAAGTGTAATCCGGGCCTCCAGGGCAAACTTCCACAAGAACTCGTGAACCAGCTCCGTCGTGAAACTTCCGACCTGCTGGGACGGATACTCCGCCCGGTATTCGAAATGAGGCCGGTTGCTGACATCGATAATTACCTGCGCCAGCGCCTCATCCATCGGGATAAATACGCTGGCGTAACGCTTGATGCCCTTCTTGTCCCCAAGAGCTTCCCTAAGCGTCTGACCGAGACAGATTCCGATGTCCTCTACCGTGTGGTGATCGTCTATGTCAACGTCTCCGCGAGCTTGAACTTTAAGATCGAACTGTCCGTGCTTGGCAAAAAGATCGAGCATATGGTTCAGAAAAGGAACATCCGTCTCCAGCTCCGAGACACCGGTTCCGTCCACGCCGAACGAAAGTTCGATGTCGGTTTCGTTCGTTTTGCGCGCTACACTGGATACGCGCGCACGGGAAACGGAATTCGTGACGGACAAGCCTTCACCTGCGCCCGTGTCTACCGCATCCGCGTTAACCGATCCACCGGGGTATCCGCTTTCCAGCCCCGCTTGTTTTGCGTTCTTGTCCACTTGTTCAGCCATGAAAGTTCCCTTCTTTCTGCAATCGAACTTGTATCGCTCTGGCATGCCCTTCGAGCCCTTCGTTTCGGGCGAGCGTCATAATTTGCTCTCCGTTCGCAAGGAGCGCTTCCTTACTATAAGAAATCACACTGGATTTTTTAATAAAATCATCGACGTTCAGCGGCGAGGAGAAGCGGGCCGTACCGTTCGTCGGCAGCACGTGATTCGGTCCGGCGAAATAGTCGCCCACCGGCTCCGGGCTGTACGCGCCGAGGAAGATCGCCCCGGCGTTCTCGATCCGCGGCAGCACCGCGAACGGGTCGTCCACGAGCAGCTCCGCATGCTCCGGAGCAATCGCGTTGACGACGCGGATGCCCTCGTCGAGATCCTCGACGAGGACGATCGCGCCCTTGTTCGCCGTGGACACCTCGGCGATCGCTTTGCGCGGCAGCGCCTGCAGCTGCCGCTCCACCTCTCCGCGCACCTGCTCGGCGAGCTCGCGGGACGGCGTCACCAGAATGGCCGGTGACAGCTCGTCATGCTCCGCCTGGGCCAGCAGGTCCGCGGCGATGTATTCGGGGTCCGCCGACTCGTCGGCCAGGACCACGATGTCGGTCGGCCCGGCAATCATGTCGATATCGACGACGCCGAATACGGCGCGTTTCGCGAGTGCGACGTAAATATTGCCGGGTCCGACGATCTTGTCAACGGCACGAATCGTATCCGTGCCGTAAGCGAGCGCCGCGACGGCTTGTGCGCCGCCGACGCGGTAGATCTCCCGCACGCCGGCCTCGGCTGCCGCCACCAGGATGTGCGGGTTGATGCCCTCTTCCCCGGCTGTAGCCGGCGGCGTCACCATCACGATCTCGGGAACGCCGGCGACGACTGCCGGGATGGCGTTCATGAGCACCGATGAGGGGTAAGCCGCCTTCCCTCCGGGAACGTACAAACCGACGCGCTGCAGCGGCCGGATGATCTGGCCCAGCAGGGACCCGTTGTCCTGCAGGTCCATCCAGGACACGCGTTTCTGCTTTTCGTGAAACGCGCGGATGTTGGCGGCGGCTTGACGCAGCGCCTTCAGAAACTCGGCGTCCACCCGGTCGTACGCCGCCTCGATCTCGGCTTCGTCTACGCGGAGTTCGTGAAGGTCGACGCCGTCGAACTTCTTAGACAGTCGCCGGAGGGCCTGATCGCCTTCGCTGCGTACAGCGGCGATGATCGATTTTACGGCGTCGTTCTGCTCCGCCGTCCCGTAGTCCACTTCCCGGGCGAGTTTAAACTCTTCCGCAGGCACGATTTTCATGCGCAATCACCCTTTCGTAACGCCGGCTTTCGCCTGCTGATCGTTTTTGTTTTATAACGCTTTATGTCATCCGTCAAGGGATAGCAGCCTCTTACTCCGGCAACGCAATCGTTGCCTGCAGAGCGTCGCAAAGCTGCTGAATCCGGTCGTTTTTCATCCGGTAACTGACGCGATTGGCGATAAGCCGGCTCGTGATCGGAAATATTTCCTCATATTCGACCAAGCCGTTTTCCTTCAAGGTCTGACCGGTTTCGACCATGTCGACGATACGGTCGGCCAAGCCGATGAGCGGCGCCAGTTCAATCGAGCCGTTCAGCTTGATGACTTCGACCTGCTGTCCTCTTTCCCTGAAATACTGGGAAGCCACCCGGGGATACTTCGTCGCGACGCGGGGATTCAGAACGGGCTGCCAGTCCGGCAGCGCGATAACAGACATCCGGCAGCGGGCGATACCGAGATCCAGCAGTTCGTAGACGTTCCTGTTTTCTTCCATCAGCACGTCCTTGCCCACCACTCCGATATCCGCCACGCCGTACTCGACATAAGTCGGAACATCAACGGGTTTGGCAAGAATGAATTCCATGTTGGCTTCCGGAAAGGTAACGATCAGTCTTCTGGAATCGTCACCGCTATCTTCAGGCATCGGCAATCCCGCTCGGCGGAAAAGTTTGAATGCCTGTTTATATATACGCCCCTTGGGCATGGCTACCTTAAGCATTTCCTGCATGCCTTCAGCCTCCTGTCAACAGCTTCTGTCGAAGCTAAATGATTGCGGGCCCCCGTTACGACGCGTAAGCCGCAAGCAAGGCCCGCTGTATAACCGCGAAGGCCGGTTTGAATGGCCTGAATCGTTTGTTTTATCGCATCGTCAACCGGTTTAGGCTGCCGCATTCGTTGGTTTAACAAACCTACACCGGCCGGCGAATTTATCAACTCGGACGCTGAAAATTAATCCGTCAGGTAGAGCAGGACGTCCGAGTACACGTTCCCTTCGTACCGGTAACGGCCCTGTCCCAGTTCGTGCAAAGCTGCCGGATCCCACGACGCACAGGACCCGGTTCCATTGCCGGCGTGGCGTGTCACAACGACCTTTCCGGGAAGGGTTCTCAGCTCCCGGGCTTTGCCCAGCGCTTCGCCGCGGCGGGATTCCCCGTATACGATCAGGACCCGCTCCTGCTGCTTGCGGACCGCATCTCCAGCCGCTTCCAGAATGCGGTTCGTCTTCAAGGCAAAGCCCGTTGCCGGTGCGGGACGTCCGAACTGAGCGAGCAGATTGTCGTATCTGCCCCCGCTGCACAGAGGGAACCCGAGATCCGCCGCGTACCCTTCGAATGTAAGACCCGTGTAGTAAGAAAAATTCCCGATCATCGTCAGATCGATCAGCACATGCTCGCTGACTCCGTAAGCCTCCAGAACGTTCCATACCTCGCACAGATGGGCGATGGCCGCTTGGGCCGTCGGGTCGGAAGTGACGCTGAGTGCCTGTTCGCAGATGTCTTTGCCTCCGCGCAGCCGGAGGATGCTCTCCAGTTCGCCGCGCCGGGCTTCGTCCACACCCATACGCCGGATGGCCGTGCGGTAACCGACGTAGTCCCTGGCGAGCAAGCAGCTCTTGAGCTCTTCCTGAGCTTCTGGATGGTCTTTGAGCGTTTCACCGAACAAGCCGTGTAAAAACCCGACATGCCCCAAGGCAAACTTAAACGCTTTTACGCCTGCGGCCTGTAAGGAAGCAATCGCCAAAGCCACTACTTCGGCATCCGCTTCCGCGGACGGGTCGCCTACGAGCTCCACACCGGTCTGCAAGAACTCCGAATCCCGCCCGGCTTCTTCCTCCATCGCCCGGAAAACATTCCCGTGATAGCTGAGACGGAGCGGAAGAGGCTCATCCCGCAGAAGAGAGGAGACCACCCGTGCGATAGGGGCCGTCATGTCGGAACGAAGTACAAGCGTTTTCCCGTTGCGGTCCAGCAGCTTGAACTGTTTCCGGTCTTCGATGGAGCTGGCCATCCCTACCGTATCGTAAAATTCCAGCGTCGGAGTCACGATTTGGCGGTAGCCCCACCGTTCCATGCAATCCAGCACGCTGAATTCGATCTCACGGATTCTCGCTACCGATTCCGGAAGCAAATCTTTAAAACCCGTAGGCTTTTCAAACACTTTCGGTTTAGACATTCATGTTCCTCCTTGCCCTGCCGGTACACCTCTATTTTCAAAACGCTTTAGTACGCTACCATACTACCAAATTGAAGGATATCCGTTAGTTTATCACGGAATGTCAGAGGCGTCAATTTGCAGATTCATTCCCATTCGTTTCTCTGCAGCCAATGTCCTCTTCGCTTCAAACAAAAAAACAGTTCATCTTCTTAAGAAGATGAACTGTTTGGATTGGTGCTGTTGCCGGAGGCCGACTCCGGTCCGAATATTTCCGCTGACGCTCCGAAAGTCCGGGCTTCTGCGGAATCGGGAGTCCCCGTCCGGATAACCTGAAGCGGATTACCCGCTACGAAGCTGTATGGTTCCACATCCTTGTGGACGACAGATCCTGCACCGATTACGGCGCCATCCCCTATCGTTACACCGGGCAGAATGGTCGTGTTCGCCCCGACCATCACATTCGATCCGATCCGCACTTCACCCAGACGATACTCCTTGGTCAAATACTCGTGAGCCAGAATGGTGGTGTTGTACCCGATGATCGAGTTGCGGCCGATCTTTATTTTTTCCGGAAAAAATACATCCACCATCACCATCAAAGCGAAAGCGGTGTGTTCTCCCACCTCCATGCCCAACATGCGACGGTAGATCCAATTTTTAATCGGAAGCGAGGGACAGTAGCGGCTGATTTGTATCCAGACGAAATTTTTGACCGCTTTCCATTTGCTGACCGTCCGGTAAATCTGCCATAAGGCGTTAGGCCCGTCGACCGGATATCTGTCGGTTTTCCTCAAACACTTTCCTCCGTAATCCCGAAAATCATATACAGCTCGCGCATATCCGCGATCATATGCTCCGGATGGTACTGTTCCAGGTAGGCCTGGCCCTTAAGAGACCAGTTGACCGCCACGGCTTCAACGCCTGCGGCTTTGGCCGCTTCGATATCGTAATGGCTGTCCCCCACCATGACGGATTCCTCCGCTGTTGAGCCCAGTTCATGGAGAGCCTTCCTGATTCCTTCCGGGTCCGGCTTCGCGTTCGTAACATCATCGACGGTCACAATACTTTGGATATACGGCAGCAGTTCGCAAAGCTCCAGGCCCAGCATGGTTGTCAGCCTGATTTTGCTGGTTACGACGCCGATTTTGACTCCGTAGGCATGCAGCTTGGCCAATACCTCTTTTACATAAGGAAAAGGTCTCACCAGCTCGTCGTGGTGTTTAAGATTATAAGACCGGTAAAGAGTCAAAAGATCCGTTACTTCATCCAGGCCGCTGAAAAACTGGAGCTGCTCGATGAGAGGGCGCCCCATGTGGGGAATGATGTTGTCTCTTGTAAACAGCTCGGGCGTCTTCCCTTCCAGCGCATGCAGGAACGACTGGATAATGAGCTCGTTGGTGTCCAGAATAGTGCCGTCCAAATCAAACAATACCGTATGCTTCATGCTGTGCTCCTTATTATCAAGAGTTCTGTCTGTTTTCAATGGCTTGTGTTGGCCGAAGCCGGTGTCCCGCCGATTTTCTCGATCGGATCGCTGTACTTGGTTTTCGCATAGCCCATACGGCGGCGCAGGACGATGATGATGATAGCCGCGATGATGATAAGTACGGCAAGAAGCTGGGAAATGCGGATGTTGCCGCCATAAGTCATCGTACCCGCTTCACCGAACAGCAGGGACATCGGCGACCACAGCCCGTTCAGCAGGGAAGCCAGCCAGGCCGGTCCCGTGAAATCGAGGCTGTCCGTACGCAAGCCTTCGATGAAGAAGCGGCCCAGCGAATACCAGATAAAATAGCTCATAAATAACTCGCCCGCACGGAGGAACGGACGGCGGCGCAGCCAGAAGAGCAGCAGCAGCCCGACGAAATTCCATACCGATTCATACAGGAAAGTGGGATGATAGAAAATGCCTTCGATGTTCATCTGGTTCACGATCCAGTCGGGCAGGTGAAGCGTGCTGCGCAGGAAAGACTCGCTGACCGGGCCGCCGTGCGCCTCCTGGTTCACGAAGTTACCCCAGCGGCCGATCATTTGGCCGACAATGAGTCCCGGAGCGCAGATGTCAGCGATCCGCCAAAACGAGTAACCTTTGCGGCGGACATAGATGAGCGCTGCGATAATGGCCCCGATCAGGGCGCCGTATATGGCGATTCCCCCGTGCCAAATGGCGATGATTTCGCCCAGATTGTTTTTGTAGTTTTCCCATTGGAAGGCCACATAATAAATACGAGCGGCCACAATGGCGGATGGAACTCCGATCAGCAGCAGATCCATGAAAAATTCGGGTTGCAGCTTAAAGCGCTTGCCCTCCCGGATGACAAGCAGCAGCCCGATCAGGGCCGCTGTGCCTAATATAATGCCGTACCAATGCACGGAAATCGGGCCTAGCTTAAAAGCGACTGGATTTAGCATAAACGGTCGATATCCTCCTATTCCTTACCTGTGTGGGTATGAACCGGCTCTCAGTCCATGTCGTCCAAATCTTCGGCCAGCGTTTCCGTCAGCTTGTTGGTGAACTGCAGGGCCGCGTTGAAGCCCATCCGCTTGAGCCTGTAGTTCATCGCCGCAACTTCGACGATGACCGCCAAGTTTCTTCCCGGACGGACGGGAATGGTGATCAGCGGCACATCCGTTTCAATAATCCGGGTCGTTTCTTCGTCCAGTCCGAGGCGGTCGTACTGCTTATCCTGCTGCCAAGTTTCCAACCGGGCAACGACGGATATTTTCTTGACGTTCCGCACCGCTCCCGCACCGAACAGCGTCATCACGTTAATAATGCCGACGCCGCGGATTTCAAGCAAATGGCGGATCAGGTCGGGAGCGTTCCCGTACAGCATATAATCGGCTGTCTGGCGGATTTCAACGGCATCGTCCGCTACCAGACGGTGGCCGCGCTTGACCAGTTCGAGCGCCGTCTCGCTTTTCCCGATTCCGCTGCCGCCCGTAATAAGCATTCCAACGCCGTACACATCCACCAGTACACCATGAATAGTAGTGGAGGGAGCAAGCTTGTTTTCGAGGAAGTTGGTCAGCCGGCTGGCCAGAATGGTGGTCGCCACCTGGCTGCGGAGAACCGGAAGTTGGTGCTTCTTCGCTTCCTCCACCAATTCCGCCGGAATATCCAATCCGCGGGTGACGATAATGCAGGGCGTCTCTTCGCTTGCACAAAGCTGCTCGGCACGATGCAGCCGGACCGTTTCATCCAGCGTTTCGAAGAAGGACATCTCGGTGCGTCCCAGCAGTTGAACGCGTTCCTGCGGATGATAATTGAAGTAGCCCGCCATTTCCAGACCGGGCCGGTAAAGATCGGCAACCGTTACAGTCCGCTTTAACCCGTCTTCGCCGCAAATGACTTCCAGGTTGTAATGCTCAACCAGCTCAGACACTCTCACTTTTTTGCCCATCGTTCATTCCCCTTTGTTTTCCCAATAGTTCCATCGTAATTCAACTGCCGGGTGAAAATCAACCTGCCGCCAGGCCAACCGGTATGCTGCTGCAGAGGTGCAACTTCTGCAGCATACCCACAGGCCGCCTCATCATTCCCTAATACGTCAAAAAAAGCCAGTCACGATGGACTGGCTTTAAATTGATGATTCTTACGAGTTCAGAAGAATGGAGTTCGTTGTTTCTTTATCGAAGAAGTGAACTTTGTTCATGTCCAGAGCAAGCTTCACGTTAGCGCCGTCTTTAAGACCGGAGCGGCCGTCGACACGCGCCACGACTGTACCTTCGCCGATACCGGCAAGGTGAACTTGCATTTCGTGACCCAGGTTCTCGGACACTTCGATCAGAGCGTTAACCACTGTCTTAGCGGAAGCTTCGAGGAACACAGGCTCGTCGTGGATATCTTCAGGACGAATGCCCAGAATAACTTCTTTGCTGGCGTAGCCTTTATCGCGAAGAACTTGGGCTTTGCCTTGCGGAATAACAACGTCTACGCCTTTGGCTTTGAAGTGAAGCTCTCCGCCTTGGTCGCTCAGCGAGCCGTTTACGAAGTTCATGGAAGGAGATCCGATGAAGCCCGCTACGAACATATTGACCGGGAAGTTGTAGATCTCTTCCGGAGAAGCCGCCTGTTGGATGATGCCTTTGTCCATAACGACAATCCGGCTACCCATTGTCATAGCTTCGGTTTGGTCATGCGTTACGTAGATGATCGTTACGCCGAGACGTTTGTGAAGTTTGGAAATTTCGGCACGCATTTGTACACGAAGTTTAGCGTCCAAGTTGGAAAGCGGTTCGTCCATCAAGAAGACTTGCGGTTCACGGACGATTGCGCGGCCCAGGGCGACACGCTGACGCTGACCACCGGAAAGTGCTTTCGGTTTGCGGTCCAGAAGGTGTTCAATATCGAGAATTTTAGCCGCTTCACGCACGCGTGCGTCGATATCGGCTTTTTTGAATTTACGGAGTTTAAGGCCGAACGCCATGTTCTGGTACACGTTCATGTGCGGGTACAGGGCGTAGGACTGGAATACCATCGCGATGTCGCGGTCTTTAGGAGCCACGTCGTTCACGAGACGGTCGCCGATGTACAGTTCGCCTTCGGAAATTTCTTCAAGACCGGCAATCATCCGCAGAGTTGTGGATTTACCGCAACCGGATGCTCCTACCAATACGAGAAACTCTTTATCTTGAATATCGAGATGGAAATCCTTAACGGTTGCTTCTTGGTTGCCTGGGTACCTCTTTACGATATGGTTAAGACGAACGCCTGCCATAGTTCATTCCCCCTGGTTCTTGAATGTTCTTAATTTGGAATCTGTACATTTATCTTAGCTTAAATGCCCGAAGACTGACTATGCACAATCTTCACAAAAAACTCACTTTCTTTTTGTTACTTTGTACAATACGAGCGCCAGCTTTACCAGGACGGCGTCGTGGAAAGTTCTTACGTCCAGCCCCGTCTCGTTTTTGAACTTGTCCAGCCGGTATAAAAGCGTGTTGCGATGAATATACAGCTTTTTGGCCGTCTCGCTCACGTTGCAGTCCAGCGCAAAAAAACTCTCCAGCGTGGACTGCGTCTCGGCATCCATGGAATAGTCCTTCAGCACATGCTCCAGAAACTGATGTTTCTCGGAATCGGGGATCGGATGAAGCAGCTTTTCCATTTGCAAATGCCAAGGCGTGTGAATGTTGTTCGTCACATTGTATAACCGGCCGAGCATAATCGTCGAGCGTAGAGAAAGCATAGCCGCCAGCAGCGTCTGGGCAGGCTGGATAGGGTAGTGAACTCCCAAGTGGCTTTCTCCTACCCATTCGGTAGCCAGCATGTCATGAAGTCCTGACGCCAGGGCGTCGAGCATCTGCTCGGTGCTCTCTTCCTGGGCGTCCGTCTTGTCTTCCTGCCCTACTGTGAGCAGATAATCCGGCGCGAGAATCAGCCATTCTTTATCCAGCAATGGAATCAATATAATTTCCGCGTCAAAAAACGTCTCCAGCAGCCTTTTCAGCTCCCGGTAAGACGCCCGTACGTTGGAAGAATAATCTCCATACAAGAGAAAAGGTATTTTGGTCGAATAAAGCCCGGCCTGGGAAGAAATCGTGTCGGGAACCTCCGCTTGAGAGTCGGTTTCGGCATGCTGCAGTAGCCATTCCCTGAGCGCGGAAAGCTTTTTCTCTTCTTCGAGCAGAAGAGTGCCGCTTTGCCTTTTCTCCGGCTGTGCGGATTCAATGAGCCACTCGACCAGATGACGTTCGTCTCCGGCCAAGTTCCCCGCAGGTATAGACAAAGCATGGACTTGATTTCCTTCCCTGCCCAGCAGGAAATAAACATCTTTGCCGATCAGCATGCTGCTCTTATTCAGGGCCTGCCTGTCCCCGCTATTTTTCCCCGCGTTTCTTGTAAGGGCTTCCCACTCTTCCGGCGTCTTTGCAATCAGTTGGACCGGCCCTTTGCCGATCGATTCCAATTGTTCTTTCAGCCTTTCCCAATCCATCCGCATAGCTCCCTATCTGTGTAATATCGAGGCTGCCATGGTGCTTCCTATTATTGTAACACAGCTAAGGTAAGCGTTTCACTTAAAGATGGCTTTAATAAGCCTCGGGAGCGGGATGCGGTTCATACGCCCATGAGCACCACAATAATAGAAAGCAGGGAGAACAGAGCGCCTACCAGGTACAAGAAAGAAACGGTTTGAGTTTGGGACAGCCCCCACTGCATCAGGCTGTGATGAGTATGAAGCTTATCGGCCCGGTGCAGCCCTCCGCCTTTCAGGAGCCTTCTCGTAAACACGATGACCGTATCCAGGATAGGAACGCCCAGCGCCAGCACAGGAACCAGGAGGGAGATAAAAGTCGCGCTTTTGAAAGCTCCGTCCACAGCAACGACCGCAATCGTGTACCCCAGGAAAATCGCCCCGGCGTCACCCATAAAAATTTTGGCGGGATAAAAATTGAACGCCAGAAAAGCCAGGCAGGCTCCGACCAGAATGCCCGCAATCAATGCGGAATCCTCCTGCCTTTTGACTAAGGCCGCCACAAGCAGCGCCAAAGAAGCGATCGTTACGATCCCCGAGGCGAGACCATCGACCCCGTCAATAAAATTGATCATATTGGTGATCCCGAAAATCCAGGCCATCGTGCCGAGCCAGACAAGCCAGACCGGGAAAAAAATCATGCCGCTGAAATGGAGATTCGACACCCCGATTATTTGAATGCCGAATAAAAGCGGCACAGCGGACACCGCAATATAGATGATCAGCCTGGGCCAGACGGGAAAGTCCTTGCTCCGGGTTTTAAACCAGTCGTCCGTCAAGCCGGTCAGCATAAGGACCGTTCCGCCGATCAGCACCGCATAGGAAAGATTGCCGTTACGGCTGAACAGTAAAATAGCCGCCGCGCAAGCGATGTAAATCGCCACTCCTCCGAGCAAGGGGATAGGAGCGGCATGAATTTTGCGGGTAGACGGCCGGTCGACAAACCCTGCTTTTACAGCGATCCGCTTCATAACGGGTACCAGCAGCGCCACCAGAATAAAGCTCGTCAGCATAGGGATTAGATAGTGCATACGCTCGATTCCTCCTGCCTATCGTTACCCTTACGGATGACGATGGGTAAATGGCTTTTTCACCGCATCTGTTAGCGTCTCCCAATCGAATTCCGCCCATACTTACCCCGTTTGGTAAAGGTTTGGTCGACTAACCCGCTCAAAACCTTGAGAACATTTTGTCAGAAGCGAGTTAACTCCTCCCTTTATGGAAAAAATAAGAAGAGAACTCAACCATTTAAGCGGATGTTCAAAACGAATCAAAGGAGATTCCCTACGATGATCTGGAACACCTGGACGTTAGACCGGTCCGTTATTTTGTTTACGGCTTTCGCTTATTTATTTATCGCGGCTCAAGTGACCTTGTCCCATTACCGGCAAAATTTTCACCGCAAAGTCATGCTGATTCCCGTTATTACCGCCCCGCTGTACTTTCTGGTTGGGCTGCTCGCGGTTCTCCTTAACCGGCCCTGGTTTCTCCATCTTTTTCATATGGGCATGTGGCTGGGAGTATTGACGGGCTTATACGGGCTGTCCCTTCACATCCGGGGAGTGGGCAAACGCGTCGGGTCTTATGCGTTCCGCAATTTCCTTATCGGACCTCCCGTCCTGATGCCTCTGCTGTACTCGGCTCTCGGTGTCCTCGGGTTAATCGCTGTCTATGGAAGGTGACTTGTATGAGAAAAATGCCGAAATACCCTTCTTTCGATGTCATGAAGGAGCAAAACCACTGGGATCCCCACACGCGGTCTATCGTCAGCTCCCGTATGAGGCGGCGCCGTGAATATCGCCTTTTAACGCTGTTAGAAGCGGAACAGCTCAGAAGCGTATGCTCTCTTCTTGTCGACGACGACAGGTCCGAAATCCTGACTTACGTGCTGGAGCATATAGATGACACTTTGTGCGGGCAAAAGGAAGAAGGCCAGAGAGGACCCGATACTCCTCCTCAGTCCGAATTAATCCGGAAAGGGCTGGAGGCGCTTGAGACGATGTCGCACGGGTTTCATGCGAAGCCCTTTCAACAGCTGTCTCCGGCGGAACAGAAGGAGCTTCTCACGAATGTAGCCGAGGTTCGCCTACCCTTGAGGGGCGATTGGCCGGATGCCGTGCAGAAAGCCTTCTTCAACAGGCTGCTCGCGTTGACCGTGGAAGCTTACTATTCTCATCCCCAAATCTGGTCCGAAATCGGGTACGCAGGTCCTGCTTATCCAAGAGGTTACATCCGGGCAGACCGGGGGCATTTTGATCCGTGGGAGGCGAAACCGGAACGATGAAATGGAACACTCAATCGGAAACCGTTGATGTGGTCATTATCGGCGCGGGAGCGGCAGGCGGTGTGCTTGCACAGGAGCTTAGCGAAGCCGGGCTGCAGGTCGTGGTAGTGGAAGCCGGACCGCTGCGGGATCCCCAAAGGGATTTTGCGAGCGACGAGCTGTCCATGCAGTGCCTGGGCTGGCAGGATACCCGTCTTGTGGATGGAGAGCATCCTCTTACCATGGGGCACAACAATTCGGGCTGGGGAGTGGGCGGCGGCACCCAGCATTTTACCGGAGTGTTTTTGCGATTCCATGAATCCGACTTCAAGACAAGATCCATCGACGGAGTCGGCGAGGATTGGCCGATCCACTATAAAGATTTGGAGCCGTATTACTCCCGGATCGAAAAAGAAATCGCGGTTTCGGGTCCCCGCCATTTTCCATGGGGAAACTTCCGCGGGCCTTACCCTTATCCGGAACGGGACCCTCTAAGTCCTAACGCCTATTTGTTTCAAAGAGGCTGTGAGAGTTTGGGGATTCGCTCCGTTACGGCCCCCCTGGCGATTCTGTCTGCGCCTTTTGAGGGCAGGCCTCCCTGCATTAACCGCGGTTTCTGCCAGCAGGGCTGTATGCCTAACGCCAAATTCAGCACCCTCATTCAGCATATCCCCAAAGCTGTACAAGCAGGTGCTACTGTGCTTACCGATAGCAGGGTCACTCAGATCGAGACAGGGTCTGATGGAAGGGCTTCAGGTGTGCTTTTTATGAAAAAAGGGGTCGAATACCGTCAAAAAGCCAAACTCGTGATCGTATCGGCCTATGCGGTCGAAACACCCCGATTGCTGCTGAATTCTGCGAATAGCCGTCATCCGGACGGGCTTGCCAACAGCAGCGGCTGGGTAGGCAAAGCACTTATGACGCACAGCAGCCATGACGTGTATGCCAAGTTCGAGGAGGAAGTGCGGCTGTACAAGGGGACCCCTGTGCTGGCTACTACTCAAGAGTTTTACGAATCCGACCGGAGCCGCGGCTTTGCGCGCGGGTATTCCCTGCATGCCCATGGCACACGGCCTCTCGCTTTCGCCCAAGGGATCGTCAAAACAGGCAAATTTTCTGTATGGGGAGCCACGTTACGCGAAGCTATGCTGGACTACAATTATTACGGCCGTGCGACACTGGTCGGAGAAGTCCTTCCTCAAGAGCATAACTGTGTCACGTTATCCCGGGAGAAAGACGCTTTCGGTTTGCCCAGAGCCAAAGTATCCTTCAGCTTCGGAGAAAACGACACCAAGCTCATCGAGCATGCGGTCTCAAACATGAAATCTATTCTTCAGGCTGCGGGAGGAACACCCGAATTTGTGGTGCCAGATACCGCCCACCTGATGGGAGGCTGCCGGATGGGAAGCGATCCTTCGCGATCTGTCACAAATTCATTCGGGCAAACGCACGATATCCCGAATTTATTCGTATGCGATGCGAGCCTATTCGTCACGTCCAGCGGAGTGAATCCCACTAACACCGTAATGGCTTTAGCAGCGCGAACAGTCGATTATATCGTAAGTGAAATCATTTAATCACCAAAATGATGGTAACCCAAGCGCTTCCGCCTTTTCCAAGCAGCAAGTAGCCACCGGGCATCGTTTCCATTACAATTAAAGACAAAGCTATCTCTACCAAAGGAGGATCACTACTAAATGGCTATTGCAGAAATTACGGTTGTTCCTATAGGTACAAGCTCTACAAGCTTAAGTGAATATGTAGCTCATCTCCAAAAGGTGCTGGACAACCAGCCTCTCCATTATGAGCTTACTCCAATGAGTACCATCATCGAAGGCCCACTGGATCAACTCATGGAAGTCATCCTTAAGCTACACGAAAGCCCCTTTGAAAACGGCGCTCAACGTGTCTCCACCTCCATCAAGATAGACGACCGCCGTGATAAAACGGCATCCATGCAGCAAAAACTCCAGTCCGTTGCCGACAAACTGGAGCGGCTTCAATAGCTCGGAAGCTACACTCAATTACTCCCTGAAAACCTTTTTCGTTCACCTTGAACACCGGGAGTCCCCTAAAAAATCAAATTCCACACCAACGAATATCAGGGACTTTCCGGCACGGCTAGGTCGCGAGAGTCGGACTCATGCAGCGATTTAAGACATTTTTCCGTTTACCAGCTAAAAAGACAACAAAAAAAGAGACCGTTAAGGTCTCTTTTTATATGAAGAGAATTGTTCACATGGCATGTGAGCCATGAAGGACTCGAACCTTCGACACCCTGATTAAAAGTCAGGTGCTCTACCAACTGAGCTAATGGCTCTTGGAAAAACTGGTGGAGGCTGATGGATTCGAACCACCGAACTCGTCAGAGAACAGATTTACAGTCTGCTGCGTTTGGCCACTTCGCTAAGCCTCCACATTACTGCCAAGCGCCGTTATGGACCAACTTGACTAAAAGTGGTGGCTCGGGACGGAATCGAACCGCCGACACGAGGATTTTCAGTCCTCTGCTCTACCGACTGAGCTACCGAGCCATACTATGAAATTGTTATACAAACTAAAATGGCGGAGCTGACGGGATTCGAACCCGCGGTCTCCTGCGTGACAGGCAGGCATGTTAGGCCTCTACACCACAGCTCCGTGCATAAGATTGTATGGTGGACGCTGACGGGATCGAACCGCCGACCCTCTGCTTGTAAGGCAGATGCTCTCCCAGCTGAGCTAAGCGTCCTTATGTAGTTGTTATGGTAGCGGCGGAGGGGCTCGAACCCCCGACCTCACGGGTATGAACCGTACGCTCTAGCCAGCTGAGCTACGCCGCCTTAAAACTGGCGGAGAGAGAGGGATTCGAACCCTCGCACCACTTACGCAGTCTAACCCCTTAGCAGAGGGTCCCCTTGAGCCACTTGGGTATCTCTCCAATGTATAAACAAACTTTTCAGGTTGCTCCCTGAAAACTAGCAGCGAAACGTGCAGTCGATCCATCCAAGATCTTGTGGTGCATAGGTGTCATATGCTTTCGATGCGGCCTTTCCTGTCGGAAAAAACCTAAGCATATGCTTTCGATGTAACCTGCACGACCGTACAGGTTTGTAGGTCAAGCCCTCGACCGATTAGTATTGGTCAGCTCCACACATTGCTGTGCTTCCACCTCCAACCTATCTACCTCGTCGTCTTCAAGGGGTCTTAC
>NZ_JBGBYL010000007.1:0-383335 GCF_041260495.1 Paenibacillus sp. RC84 | reverse complement strand
GCAGCGAAAGCTAAACAAGCTGACGCCGATGGAATATCGACGCCAGCTTGCAGCCTAGGCTTTTTTCATTTGTCCGTTAAATGGGGTCTTGACCACTCAACAGACGGGGGTTATTTGACGTTTACGTTAAGCTCTTTTTTTGCCGAGAAGTTGGGCAAAAACCTCTTCCAATGTTAAGATCGGTTGCTCGATATGTTCTTCGCAACGCCAACATACAAAACCGTCTGGGCGAACGAGAACAACGCTTTTTTCCTTGGCTTGATAAGCATTCTGCCAGCCATGATCTTTGTCAATGAAATCTCCATTCTGTCCTACGCTATAAGTATTAATTTTGACACCAAACTGCCCGGATACGTATTTCGCCGCATCCTCCCATCCCTCGGCTTTTTCCCCTACAAACAAAACAAATCCTAATCCTAACAAGTCAAGCGTGGAACATTCCCTACCTTGGTATTCGCCCCAAATATGAGGGGCCCGTGTACCGAGGCGCCCCTTTAGTTCAAAATGATCGAGCGATGAAGGAGCGGCATCCTGTTTAAGGATGGCTTTGGATTCGTAATGATAGCCAACCGATACAATCAGATCGTCAAACGGAGATGTTCTCTTTTCCGTCTGTTTTTTCATGGCCGAAAACACACCCGTGTCGGCGACTCGCCCGGCCTCTGAAACCGTCATTTGGGCGACGGGACGACGTTCAGCCTCATAAGTTTTCAACAGTTCAGGGCTGGCCGCTTTATGAACGGCTGCTGCCAATTTCCATGCTAAGTTATGAGCGTCTTGTACACCCGTGTTGGCTCCGTAACCTCCAGTCGGCGGCATGAGGTGAACTGCATCCCCAATTAAAAAGACGCGATCCTGTTGAAATTGCTCAGCGACCTTTTCCGCTGCTTCCCAAGGCAACACACTCAATATCTTTACTTGGAGATCCGGTAAATCAATCGCCTTTTGTATGACTTCCCTGCATCGTTCTTCTGAAAAATGAGCAGCAGTCTCACCGCCTTCAAAATCATAAGAAACGTGATAGCACCAACGGTCACGATTATTAATTGCAAGCAACACGCCTGCCGCCCCGGTACGTGTGATGTTGCACGCACTGAATTCGCGTCCCTTTACAAAATGTTCGAGATCTGCTTCAAAATAAATATTAATGATATGACCGTGTGAATTCATTTCGGTCATCTTGATGTTCAGCATTTGACGAACCGGGCTTTTTGCACCGTCAGCAGCAATCATATAGTCTGCTACTATGGTTTCTTCAACACCCGTTGTACGATTGAGAACGGTAGCCCTAACATGGTCTTCATTTTGTTCAAAAGCAGTCAATTCTGTATGAAAACGAAGATCCCCCCCACGTTCGTGAGCTGCTTCAAGCAAGATGGGCTCGACCAGATTTTGTGTAGCACGGACGCTGGAAGCAGGACTTATCTCTTTAAGGGTAGCAAAATACGATTTCACAGACTCTGGCAGTATTTTGGGGATATCCATTTTTTCCGGATCAAACTCTGCCTCTCTTAATGTATGGGCCGTGTACCACCCTTTGCCTTTGGCCAATTGCGTGCCGATCTCTTCGATTGCTTTAGCCAACCCCAGTTCTCGATATAATTCCATTGTCCGAAAGTTTAAGCCCCGCGCCCTTGGATGAATGTTCGTTTTTTGATGACGTTCAATAAGTACATAGGGTACGCTATGCCGCGACAAGAATAACGCTGCGGAAAGACCGGCCAATCCCCCTCCGACAATCAGTACAGGAACATTAGTGATTTTTTTAGACATCATATCCAATCAATCCTTTCTGTCTTATTCTCTCCAATTGTTTTGACTAAACCATGTACTTCTATCACCAGCAAATCTTCGCCTTCCTCCTTAACGGTGTTATATTGATTTTTACTATAACGGTGTTAAAGAACATTTGTCAAGCGAGTATACAAAACTAATGTAACACTGTTAAATTCGCTTGTTATGTCTTATAATTAAATAAACGAGGTGCGAACATGGAAGATCATTTGAAACTAAGCAAAAGACAACAGGAAATCGTCGAAGCGGCGCTTGAATTACTGGCTGAAAAAGGATATGACGAATTATCTATTCGTGATATTGGAAAAAAGCTAGGTGTCAAAGCCCCGGCCATTTACTGGCATTTAAAAAACAAAGCCATGATTGTGGACTACATGGCCGAGCATATCTTACAAAAAAAGATGGGAAATTTCGTTCCAAGGGAAAGGGAGCAGTCCTGGCAGGATTGGCTGATTGAGCATATCACATTGTTTCGTAAGGCTATGCTCTCTTATCCTGATGGCGGGCGTGTGATAGCCGGCGCGCATCCTTTTCCCAATGGAACTTTAGCGAAGTTTTTGGAAGTTTCTTTTGCCTCCCTTCGCAGTGCAGGAATGGATATACGAACAGCCAGAATTGTTATGCTTACCGTTATTCGTTATACATTTGGCTGTGTGATTGAGGAACAGGCGGACGAGCAAAACTGGGAAACGCTGCCCGAGCGTACAATAAACAGCGGCGAATTAACAAACATTATGGAAGCTATTAATGTCGGCGGTACGGATGACGAAAATTTCATGACAGGGCTTAAATTAATTGTCGCAGGTGGAAATGAAGCGATGGCATCAGACAAATTTTTTTGAAATACCGTTACCGCTCGTTCCCCGCCGTCCCCACTGCCTAAATGAAAAAGCCGCCCGTCGCATCGACAGACGGCGGTTTTTTTATTCAAAATCAAGCGTCGCAAGGCTTCCCGAAAAGTTCACTATAACCAGATTCCCTACTCTACACGCTATTTGCAAGGGTGTTCCATTTATCGGATTTGAATAATCAGTTAGCTTTTTATTTAGACTATTCGCTTTCGCGTTAATTACATACTCCCGCATCATATCCACATTTTGGTTATATCAAGCATGATGCAATGTTTCATTATTTTTGGTTTCTGTCAGCTGTAGTTACTCACCCTTCATCACCCAAGCCAGATTCGATCGCTATCAGCTTACCCACTAACCGCTCCGTTGCAGCCGCCGTAAAGCTCAACACGCCTCCCTTGTTTACGATATCTCCCTGCTTGATCCGTTCATCCAGCCAACTGGAAACAAAATCTGGCGCGTATCCTCCTGTGCTGAAGCCTTGCGCAAAGGCGATCATCTTTTCGTACTCCGCCAAATACTGCGCTCGCGTCACTCCCGGGTTTGCCCCGGCGTACAACCAGAACTGGATATCATACATCAGCATGGACAACTCGTCCGCATGAAAAGCGAAATAGCCTTTGTCCTCTACGATCTGGGTGCAAATATTGCGAATGACCGCTTCAATCCGATCTATTCCGTCGGCTTTCTCGCATAAAGATCGCAATAAAGATGAGAATTGCGCATACTCCACCTTGTCCAAATCATCGAGCTTGTCCTGTTCAGAGGTATCGAATACTTCCTCATTGACCAGTCCTGCGATAAAAGTCGCAAAGTTAGGCGCAAGGAAGGTAACCCAATAACCAGCCTCTTGATCCACATGTACAACTGCAGGCTCGCCGTCCCGGCCGCATGCGCGATAATCCAGCATAATGACATCATGCCCTGCCGACGGGCAATCGCACAGGACAACCCCGATGTCCGGATAGCCCCATTCTCCCTGCATAAAATTGCTGCCCAAACTGCCGCCCAGACTATAAGCTTTCTCGCGCCCGATCCCCATAATGCCCGTAATGGCTACATGATCCTCCGCCCAAGAGGTCGAGACGGCAGTCGGAAAACAAGTATTGACCGGTATGCCGCCATTCTGCTGCTGCATCAGCCAAATATAATCTGCCGGAAGCTTGTATCCAAGCTCCTCTTCTATAGAAGCAATCATCTCGGCAGTAGGCGGCGCCTCTACATAACTCTTGTCCGCATAATCGCTCATCTCCCAGAACTGACTGAAGTCGCGCTCGCGGAAAGGCACACGAGTAATCTCCCTGATCGCCACAGCTTGTCTCACCATAATATCGTGGCAAGCCTCTATGTACTTATCCACATCTGCATTGCCAGGCTCCAGACGATCGAACTGCTCGAATGCGGAGAGCGCCTTTTCCCATTGATGCATGTAGAAATAAGAATAGCCGATGCGCCAGTTCCACGTTGCATCCTGTCTTCCTTGCTGTTCTACCGACAGCAGCTGTTGCAACGCTTCCGTGTAGCGCCCCAAGTTGTTAAGCGCTCGGCCATAATGACCCACCAATTCGTAGTCCCGCTCCGATTCAGGTAGTTGCTCGATCGCTTCAACAATTTTGTCGTGCTGATCATCGTCATACCAGCTTTGCAGCTTGTCCAACAATTCTTTTGACATTTCGCCACTTCCTTATTTCAATTTTTCAAGCTTGAAGCGCTTACCCGCCACGGTCACGCCACGTACAAGCGCAGCGTTCAGTGCGCATAGAACATTCGTAGTCAGACAGGTTTGAAGATCGGTGTAGTTAGCAAACCGTGAATATTGCTTGCCCCAAGCGTAAAGCGTCTTGCCGGAGTGTGTTCCCGCTCCGATTGACGTCGCTGATTGTCGAACTTGCTGAGTCGCTCATTGAGAGTGGAGCAGATACTGTCACGTTGCCGTTCGGTGGCCTGACGTAAAGGCACTGCACGAAAGCTAGCTTTCCCGTGGTTAAGGATAGTGAATGGAACAGGCCCTCCCATCCTACAACGTCAAAGCGATATAGTAACAAACTACAATTCGATCAGATTTTGATCTTTTAAAAAAGTGTCATAGTTCCTATCAATAATTTCTATGCTAGCATGTTGGGATGATACAATAAACATCTTCCTAACGACATAAAATGTAGATTTTTTCGCCCAACTTATGATAAGGTTCACCTCAACGGGGCTATCGGCGAAAAATAAGAAGGAGCTTGTCGCAGCGTGACAGCTCCTAGAGATCCAATTGGTTAACATAAACCATATTCTTTTTTCACCGTCTCCTTAACTTGCGGTCTACTTTGAAAATGTGCTAAGTAAAGACGGCCATACGGAAATTTTCTCACGGCAGGATGGACATAATGTTTCCCCCGCTAAATAATACAGATGCCTAACCAATGTTTGCTCCCCGATCGCTTCCGCCCGCTCCGCTAATGTTCGTATTTCTTCATCTGCAAATGACGTGACCGGGACGATCACATGGGATTCCTGATCAGTGTGAAAGACGGGATCTTGTTCATAGGCTTGCAGTATTTCGATTTCTACAGAATTATCTTCATGAGGCCAGATGAATACATCATTTTCGCAGGCCGGACACACGGCCACATACTCATCCCCGTTAATAAAAGTCATCAACATATCGGCAAGCATATACGAACCTCGATAAGCGGCATCCGCAACAAGAATAAAACGTTTCTCCGTCTCATCGATGGAATGATGGGCTGTATAGGTGAATACTTCCTTTGTAAGCGCCTTGAGTTTACCAATGGCCTCTAAATATTCACGATACAATTCAGTACAGACAGAGCTGCCTACATCTTCAGCCAGTTCAGCCCAAGATTCTGGAAATGGCTCCTCATCGTGCCCATCACGGCTTGCCTCGATTATACCGCAATTTACAAACAGCTCTTTGCGCACTTCAGCATCTGATGTAGAACATGCTATTTGTGTCAAAAACGGCATCGCTGCATATGTAGCCGTATATATCGTATTTTGATGGTACAAGTACTCTTGAAAGATTTCATCAAAAATCTCCTGACTATATTGCCGCATTAGCTGCTGCAATAACACAGATACGTTTTCTGCAGAACTGTACGGTCCTGTCAGCTTTCCCCATACATCGCTATTCCACTTAAGCAAGCTTTCCCTCCGTTCCTAATTGCCAACTTCTACCCTTTCTACTAATTGTATCACATAAAAAACACTGAAATCAGTGCCAACATCCAGCGCCTCTATCTCCCTTATACGCTTCATAACAACGGACGCCCTTTCAGATATGTGATTATGAGTAGAAGTGGCATGCCCTTCCATCCCTTTTCTAGAGACTTAAAAGTTCATCAAGGAGTTTAATCATATCTTTTGCCTGATTTTCATCAGTAAAACAATTAGTATTCATCTGGATCAGACCAAATTTTAATCAAACTGAGCGAATCCGATACCTTCATTTTCTCAAGCGTAAGCGTTTTACCTCCACTATATTTTATAGTCTGGTTCCGTAGCTACTATTTTCTGCAGGCTCCATACTTAAATTGCTAGGGAGATTGTGCAACCCCCATTGCACAGATGGATATTTAAAAATATGGTTTTATCTTGTGAACCGTAATTTTTTTCATATTTTATCTTTCAAAAATAATTTACATATCACGCCTGTGCAATACTGTAAGAACGGCTTTCTTGTTGAGGTCGAAGTCATTGCAGTTAAACGGACATTTTATGAGCCAACACAATGGCATTTACCGCTGATACGGTATCCTTGGCTACCAGCTGTTCATCCAGCTTCACATGAAGTTGTAAGGTAGAGACTGGTGGATTTTTAGTAGAAATCATGAGCTCAACCTCATGAGATGAAAGCACCTTCGCTTGCATGATTTGCAGCCAGGGGATAAGATCCGGTAATGATTTATCCTCCGAAGGGCCGGTTTCCATGCCATCCACCCCAATAGGTGAATGCCCATCGAAATACTCAATCCTGAGCACAGCATGAGAGGGGGTACTGTTCCTCTTCAAGGTCGTGGCCTCCTCCAGCCGATGGCGGGAGGTTTTTTTAGGGCCGATAATCACATTCCACAAAACGATAAACAGAGAGGGGATGAGGAAACCGAGCACCGCCAACCAACCACTGGAGGTCTTCACATAGACGGTAAAAAAGAGGGCTGCGGACAGAATCGCAAGCAACCATATGTAGAGCTCCTGCCGCCATTTGGGCTGACGCTTCCCAGATGCTGGAGGAATGGACTGTGCCGGCTGAATTTCCAGAGCTTGCTCCGTCTGAGTTACCGTACGTTCTCTCCATGGCAAATGCTCCCCATTCAGCATATAGAAGTTATCGGCCGCTCCCTGCCAGACCTTCTCCTGCGAGGGATGCGGCGACTGCCAGAGGGCAACGTATTCTTGAATGTCTTTCAGATAGAGGGCGGGATCGCCCGTGAACGAGAAATATTGCGAAAGCTCCAGATGAATAACGGCAGCAGAATACCGCTGTACATGGGTCGATAAGGTTTCCAGCCACTCATGTACAGGAGCGGCAAGCGAAGGGAAATGGGCCAGCGTGCCGGGTAAACTCAGGCGCAACTGCTCTGCAGCATCCGCCCATGGAATCTGCCATTGGAATGCCTTGGAAAAGCATTCCCACTCAGGCAGATCCTCCACATCCGGTTGGTCCATATGGGGTTGAATCTTGCTCCATGCTTGCATAAGCTGCCCGCTATAGCGCTGGAACTGCTCTTGGCTGACCAGACAAAACCATACTGGAGCGAGAAAATTATTCGTCTCGAAAGCTATATTCTCATAATCGACTGAATCTGTATCGGCGTTTGTAACGCTCAGGAACGTCCGGTTTCCCATATAAGATCCTTTCCTCCTACCTTTGTTTCACATCCAATAATGGAGTCAAAAAGCGATTCTAACAGTCCATGGTTTTTTGTTGGAAATTAAGTTTCAGACTTGAGATGTCGTGTGAACAAGATGCTTCATTGAAAAACTTTCCACCCACCCATTGAGCGCTGTCTGTAACGGCAAGTTTTAGGGCCATCCTTCGCGGATGGCCCATTTTCAGTTCGCTTTCTTCAACTATCGTTCTCCGTTACCACACTGCTTTTCTGGCGTCACTTATTTATTACCGAGTTGTTCCGCCAAACCGATTAGAAGTCCTTCATTTCCACGAATGTAGCAGAGCCGATACGAGTCCTCGTACTGAACCACTTCGCCAACGAGCTGAGCACCATGCTTAGTGAGTCTGGATACCATTTCGTCAATGTCTTCAACGGTGAACATGACGCGTAGATAACCGAGGGAATTTACAGGAGCAGTTCGGTGATCTGATATAGCAGGGGGGGTGAGAAATCGCGAAAGCTCAAGTCGGCTGTGGCCATCTGGGGTAACCATCATAGCAATCTCTACACACTGTGAACCCAGCCCGGTTACGCGACCAGCCCATTCACCTTCGACAGTAGCTCGCCCTTCGAGCTTCAAGCCAATCTCCTCGAAGAAAGAGATTGCGTCATCAAGGGATTCTACGACGATGCCAACATTGTCCATTCTTAGTAATTTGTTTTTTGCCATAGTTTGATCTCCTTATGTGTACAAATTTATTACCTGATCTTCTTCATATTTATTCTATCAAGAATTACCAATTCTAAAACTCCTAATATTTTATACTTTAACAATTCGGAGTTACGATATAGCTTAAACCCGGTTCAAGCAATATTTGGTACATATATTATATTCGTGACCTGGCTCAAGACCCCTTTTCGAGGTGGCATTTTCTTTTTCAGGAGGAATTAAAGAATGAGGATTATCAAGACAAAGCAGGACTTTGACATCCTGCGCTATGGCTAGTTTCTCAATCGCATTGTATTCGTTCTTCTTAGACAAAGGCAAACTCCCCTTCAAGTAGCGGTTATTTAGTAAACCTGTCTACTTGAAGGGGAGCATTATCAAAATCGGTAGCCTGTTCCGTAATTTATAATAGCGAGGTTACGAACTTCACTTCCGGAAAGCGCCTATCCGGTCCTTTCATTAAGCTTCCGCCTTGATTTTTCAGATACATATCGAAGAAATCCAGCATATAGGCATCGATAACGGAGTTCGCTCTTCCGGGCGCAATCTTTCCTGTAATGCCCAGCATTTTGAATATCGGAGAAATGAATTGTACGTCGGTAAAATTCAAATGCTCCGAATTTTCGATATAGAGGAATTGTCCCCCTGAGTCGACCGATTCGCGCATCCGTTCAAGCTCTAACTTTTTGTCTTCCGTTACTTGATCCATCCACTCTCTTGTGTTGCCCATACGTTTAAGCTCTGCCTCCGTGTAGGCGTGGTTATCCATCACCATCTTTAATCTTTCGAATTCGCTTTCCGAGTTCATGAACAAAAACGGCTTTCGCAGACCCTCTCTATCACGCAGTCGATAAAGCGCTCCATCCAAGTCGATTCCAACCGCGATTCGCGGATCGTAAGCAGCGTCATAGGCCGTCGCTCCGCCGATGGAATGACCGAACACCCCGACATGACCGAGATCCATCCTTCCTTTTAGATGACTTGGAATCTGCCCCGATTGGATGAGCTCGAATTGGTCCAGTGCAAACGCCACATCGTCGGTTAAAATTTTTCCCAACTTGTCGCGATTTCCGCTTTCTGTCCGGTAGTCATGGTCTGGCGAGAATAAGTCGTTGGTTGAGCTGGTCGTGATTCGACCGTCCGGAAACTCGGTTGCAAATGTATTGTAGGTGTGGTCGATCACTGCCACGATATATCCGTGACTCGCGAGATTTTCGGCTTGTGACGTGTGGAGGAACCTGGAAGAGCCGAAGCCGGGATTCGCAAGGATCAGCGGGTATGAAGCCTGTGCCGAAGAGACTTCGGCCCCCGAATAAGCATGACTGGATACGTACTTCAGGTGTTGCAAAGTAAACCCGGGAAGGCCATAGTTCGCGGCCATATAACGTAATATCCGGGTATCGGGAATAAAGGGAGCGTACTTGCCGGTGCCAGCTTGAGCCGGATACCATACCTGAACCATCAATTCTCTCTTAGCACCTCTGGCTTCGCCGAAAATCTCTTCCCTATTTGTATCCACGAAATGAAAAGCTTGCGTTCCTACCTTAAATTCACCTGTCGGTTCAGGTAGTTTAAATACAGGAAAAGCATACATGAGACCCGCTGTTACGACCAGCATTATCGCTATAGCGGTATAAGCTGAACCCAACATGAATCGCGGGGTCTTTTTTTGGCCGTTTTTTTTAAAATAGCTATAACCTGAAATCGCTAAAAAAATGATCGTTATGCAATATGGGAAAAATAGCTGAACTCTGCATCCTTCCACCGTCCAATGAATGACCAGTAAAAGTGTGGCGATCCCGCTTGTAACGAATACTGGAATTCTACGCCGTCCTTTTTTTAATAGGACTGTTAATGCAAACAAGCCGATGTTTGACAAAAAAATCAGCAGTTCAAACAGCCTCATCTCGATTCTCCTTTTAAAAAATTTCTATTTTCGTTTGTTCCAATCTTATCCTGCCAGGCTGGCCTAAGCTATCGATTTGCCTTACATCTATCTTACAAGTTTGTAATTCGATCTTGCGGTATTGGAGGACTCGTAAAACGGTTTCTTTTCAGTTTGAAAGAGTACCGCTTAAGGAGCCAAGTCCTATGTTTAGTATCCTGATTGTAGAAGACGATCTTAAGCTGGCGCAGCTGCTTCAATCATTCCAAAATCGCAAAAGGGGATGTTTGTGTCAATAGCCTCCGACACAAACATCCCCTTTAAACTAAAAAGGACCCTTATATTATTGTATTTTAATTTCGGAAGGATTTTAGTTCAATGTCAATCCCATTCCGAGTACTGGTGATTATTAGGCCCTGTTAGAGCCTCGCGAACGTGATGTAATCGACTTGGACAGGCTCTGCCGATTCGATCCGAAGTGCCCGGTTGATCTGTCCCCGGTGATATTGCCCATGTAAGACGACCTGCGACAGGATGTCCCGGACGGACGTTCGGAACGGAACCCCGCTCTGGTTCGCATAGTCGATCATCTCGTCCAACTCGGCTTCCTCGAGCCCTTCGATATAGACGCGATATTGCTCGGCATTTTCTTCGAACATCGTCCGGATCGCCGTCAGGTCTTCCGCTTCCTCCCATAACGAATATTGCGTGCTGCCCTTGCCCTGCAATCGGGACAGCCAGACTCGTTCCGCGGCCGCGACGTGCCGAACCAGCTTCAGAAGGTCCTTGTTCTTCGTCTCACTCTCCTCGAGCGCGTCCAAGATGCGTCCGTCCGCCCAGTACAGGTGCTCCATCATGCACTTGATCGTCTTCATTTCGGTTTCCCCCTCTTCGTCTCATCGATTACTTGAACCTACTATTATCCGTTAGTTTAATCATTTGAATGAACTAAAACAACCTTTTTTGGGTGAATTCCTTGTTGCTGTAACACTTCCAAGGAGAAACGTGCATTTTCAAGGGTTTTATTCGAATGCGAATACAGACGATGCTGACTGCCTTTGTGGTGAATGCCAAACGAATGACGATGTTGATAAGTAAAATGCAGCCCGCATCCTAACGATACGCGCTGCATTTTACTTATCAACTCATGTAGTCGGTTCTCTGAAGCCCTGTTCAACAAAAAAACAAGGGTTTTGCAGTGATCTCTCATCGTACGTCTTTCTTCGTTTAAAGTTCGGCTATGAAATTTTGGAAGCGCCGTCGCCGGGATGAGCCTTCGTTCACCGGGACTGTCGCGCCTGGAGGTCGCGAATAAAATTCTCGGCCAGCTCCCGCGGGACAAGTTGAGCGGGATCGCGTCCGCTCAAGATCCAGAAGAAGCTCGGTCCGATCAGCAAGGCAGTGGCCTGGTCGAGCGGGACTGGCAGCGTATCCTTCCCGAGCGCGCGCTCGATCACGACACGAGCGCTATCGCCGAGCGGGTCTTTCGCGGAGAGCAGCTCCGCCACGACGGAGTCATGCTGCGCTTCACCGAGGAGTGCCCGATAGGCGGCACCGGCCAGTGAGTGCGCTAGGAAGCGCAGGAGTGCTTCCAGGTAGGCCGTGACGTCGTCCAAGGGATCTCCTGAGAGACTAATCGCAAGCTCTTCCTCCGCATCGGCTGCGCTGGCCTCAAAGAGGATCTCCGCTTTGTGCGACCACCATCGATACACGGTCTGCCTGGACACTCCGGCCCGCTCGGAGATGCCCTTCATCGTCATTGCCGCATACCCGACCTCGATCAAGAGGTCGTCAACTGCATTTAAAATAGCCGTCCTCGCTTGCTCGTTTCGGGGACGGCCGACGGGATTGTGTGCTTTGTCCATGTCTCAATTATACAAGGGGACGTTGCTCCTTGTCCATTTCTTGATTATATGTAGACACAATGTCTCGTATTTGTTAAAATTTCGGTACATGGTGTCTTGAAAATATAACATTACGACATCGACCGGCCGCTTTCCAAATCGGTTGCCGGGCGTTTCAATGGATGCACGTAGAAGGAGAACGTAATCATCATGCACATATTTACGACTGGAGTGACGAACGTGTTCAATATGTTCAATTGCCCATCAACATCGAACGGCAAAGTCGTCGAGCTCGCGCAGGCGTTCGCAGCAACGCTCTCCAAAGACCAGCTCCGCGATTTGAACCAGGACTTTTCGCTTAAGAACGCAGTGAACTGGTCGAATTATCCTCAGGCAGCGCTCGGTCGCCGCGGTCACTGCGGCTTACGGATCGGCACACTATCAAAAGAGCAATGGACGGCGCTGAACGCCCTGCTCGCGGCGGCTACCGGTTCCTTCAAAAGCAAGGGTTATGACGAAATCCAACAGATACTTAACGCCGACGACTATCTCCGCGATCATGGCGGAGGCCGAGACTACGGGCGGGAAAACTTTTACGTCGCCTTCCTCGGCACCCCATCCGATTCAGGTACGTGGGTACTGCAATTCGGCGGACACCATCTGGCCGTCACCAACACCTACGCGGGTGGTGTCCTCGTTGGTGCGACGCCCTCGTTCCGCGGCATCGAGCCGTTCACGACCTTCGAATACAACGGTGTCAGCGATCAGCCTCAGCAGCAGAACCAGAAAGCCTTCGTGGCGCTGCTTGCCTCTTTCGACAATGACCAGTTAGCCGTGGCCAAGCTTCTCGGTAAATACCGCGACCTCTTGCTGGGCCCGGGCAGCGACTGGGAATTCCCGACTATACCTGTGGGCATTCGGGGCCCCGAGCTGCGCGGGAACCAGAGGGCTCTGCTATTAGCGGTAATTGAGACGTATGTCGGCAGCATCGACAAAGAGAACGCCGCGAGGATCCTTGCCGGCTATGAAAACGAACTCGATTCCACGTACGTCGGTTATTCGGGCTCAACCTCTATGAGCAAACCGAGGGACTACATTCGTATCGACGGCCCGTCTGTGTGGATTGAGTTCTCCATGCGCAACGGAATCATTTTCTCGGATCCGCATCCGCACGCAGTGTGGCGCGACAAAAACACGGATTACGGCGGAACCGCCTCCTAACCCAAAGCCGTCGCCTTCACCGCGTCTTCGGCCCTGTTCGCCGGGGTTATAAGCCCTCTTGTCGCTAAGACGGCTTTCACACACGCCTTGCTTCAATAAAATACTGGACACCATGCACCGTTTATAGTATATTAAGCTACACATTGTCTCGTAATTAAAGAGAACGGATGTCGTCTCGTATTCTGATGATGCGAGTAACCGCAAAAAATATGCCGTAGCCCCTAGAAGGGCTGCAAGGAGGTAACACGAATGAATGTATTTGTCACTGGAGCAACAGGGTGGATTGGATCGGCCACCGTAGATGAGCTGCTGAAAGCTGGACACAAGGTCGTCGGGTTGGTCCGGTCGGACGTCTCTGCTGCGTCGCTCGAAGCGAAAGGCGCGAAGGTTCTGCACGGGGACCTCGATGACCTCGACTCCCTCCGCCGCGGGGCGGCCGAGGCGGAGGCTGTCGTTCACCTGGCGAACAAGCACGACTTTGCAAATCCGGCGGAGTCTGACCGTGCCGAGCGGGCTGCAGTCGAAACCCTTGCCGAGGCGCTGGTCGGTACCAACCGGCCTTTCATGGTCGCGACTGGAATGTCCGGTCTGTTTCAGGGGCGGCCGGTACTGGAGACGGACCCGTCGCCTGACGTGAGCCCGGACTCTCACCGAGGCGGCGCTGAGAACCTCGCTCTCGACTTCGTCGGTCGCGGAGTACGGACTATCATCATCCGGTTCGCACCTACGGTTCACGGGGCCGGAGACTGGGGCTTTGTCAATTTCCTGGTGAGCGCTGCACGCAAGCATGGCGTGTCCGGGTACATCGGTGACGGCTCCCACGCATGGTCCGCGGTGCACCGTTCCGATGCCGCCAAGCTCATCCGGCTTGGAATCGAGAAGGCGCCGGCCGGATCACGCCTGCATGCGGTCGCAGAGGAAACCATCTCCACCAGGGCGATCGCCGAAGCCATCGGACGCGCCCTCGATATCCCGGTGGCCATGATCGCGCCGGAGGATGCAGTTGCGCATTTCGGTTTTGTCGGCAAATTCTTCAAACTATCCATGAACGGCTCCAGCGAACGCACCCGTGAACTGCTCGCATGGACGCCCGCCGGGCCGACTCTAATTGATGACATCTTGGCCGGTGCATACAAGGAAGCCGGGCAATAATAAGCGCCCCACAGACAATGTCCCCTGATACCGTGAACCCGTCACGGCAGTCTGGGCTGGTTCTGCCTTGCGTGTGCGCGTGTGCTATCTTGGTCGTGGGCCTTGTCGTCGCCATCAATTTGGCGGTACCGAAGCTCGCTGCCAGCGGGTTGCACCCGAGCTCTTCGGATCTGCTGTGGATCGTTGACGCGTATGTAGAATCTTCTCCCTCAGGTCTCGATCTGCTTACGCCGCCTTGCTTCCGAATAGAAGCTCTGCGTTCGAACCTAAAATACTCCGCCTGGTTCGCCTCATCAGCCGCTTCAATTAGAACTTCATACTTCTTTTAATGCAATATAAAAGAAAAAAGCACTCATCAGAGTGCTTTTTTTGCTGGAACCGGAATCTCCAAGCTCCGCGGTTCGGTCTGTCCTAACTTATCAAGCTTATCTCAGAGATTCCACTTCCGCTTCTGAAAGTCCGCTCGCTTTAGCGATGTCTGGAACTTGAAGCCCCATGTTCAACCTATTCATATAAGCGGCTGGCTTCCTCGTTAGGGGTCGTTTCTTATGTCCACCAATATGAAGTTAGGTGAGGAACCCCACGAGCCTATGCAAGGATTTATTTGCCGCTTGCGATGATTCAAAGGATTGGAATCAGAAAATATAGAAGATGAGACCTTTGCCCTCGGCTGCGGTTTGGCTGTAGAAACGCCGGATTTCGTTAAAATGCTGAAGCATGTAGGCAAAGAACTCGTCCGCATCCTCGTCTGAAACAATGCCAGCCTCAAGAGGATACACCTCTTCCTTGAGCATGACCGGGAAATCATACCGTAAGCGGAGCTGCGCTTCATCCAGCTCAGACATAGCCTGAAGCGCAGCTGCAACTTGCTCGGCGCGTAAGGAAAACGCCCCGAATGAGCCAAAATCGATGCCTTTGTCTGACGTCAGCGGAACAACATAGCCAAGAGGGGGCTCTCCATCGGAAATATCTCCACAAAGCAAGTAGTGAATCGCCTCCCAGGATCTATCAATGTCCAGTCCGGGATAATCGTCTATTTTCAAACTCTTCAATGCAATGTCGCCTGCTGCGATTTGCTGCACCAGCTTATCATCCATAGCAAAGTAATATCCACGCATTCCCATATTATCAGCCTTCTTTCCATTTTTAGTAGTGACTATACGGCCCTATCAAAATGTAACATTCGGGAATTGTGTATTTCAAGGAACATTTACCATAATGACAAGTTTTAGCCCCAAAAAGTTCCAGCCTAGGTTGCTCTTCCATAGATAACATATAACAAAAAAGAGCCCCAATTAGGGGTTCTTTTTTGTTTGTGTTAAATTCAATCCTTTTTGATAATATTGCCTCATCATTTCTTCAGGAACCATGTTTCCGCCAGTCCCCCAAATAATGTGAGCACCCTTACTCATTTTTTCCGTTAAATTATGCTTGAGTAAATAATCGGTTCCTTCCTTCCTTAATTTAATAGGCCCTATCATGCCTGCCAGTGCCGAAGGTTCTAAATGAATTCCCTCTGTATCAACTAGATCCTTTAATAACGTATACAATTGTTCATCGCTCACCGTATAATTACCGCTTAGAAACGGTTCTATGGTTTTACCCACAAATCCGGATGGTCTTCCAACAGCAAGTCCGTCAGCGTCTGTTACATTATCAATCCCAATATCTTGTACGGAAATTTTATCGTGAAGTCCGGTCATTAAACCAAGTAACATACATGGAGAGTGGGTAGGTTCTGCAAAGAAACAGTGAACATGATCTTGATACAATAACTTCAATCCAAAAGCTATACCGCCAGGACCACCACCTACTCCACATGGAAGGTAAACAAACAAAGGATGATTTTCATCAATTGTTATCTCTAACTCTTCCAATTGTTTTTTTAATCGAGATGCTGCTACTGCGTATCCTAAAAACAGATCATGAGAATTTTCATCATCTACAAAATAACAGGAAGGGTCACCGTCTGCTTGGAGCCGACCTTCCTCTACTGCTTTACTATAGTCCGAATCATATTCAATTACATGAACATTTTTGTTTCGAAGCAGGTCTTTTTTCCATTGTTTTGCATCAGCCGCCATATGAACGGTTACATTAAAGCCTAACTTCGCACTCATTATGCCGATACTAAGTCCTAAATTTCCAGTCGAGCCTACCGCGATTGAATATTGTGAGAAGAATGTTCGAAACCTATCGCTATCTAAAATGGAATAGTCATCTTGAATCGTCAGCAATTGATGTTGAAGAGCTAATTCTTCTGCATGTTTGAGAACTTCATAAATCCCGCCTCTTGCTTTTATAGACCCCGATATGGGAAGGTGACTATCACACTTAAGCAACAATTCACCTAATATAGGCTGCTGATAATTTTGCTCTAAGGATTGTTTCATGGAAGGAATTCTCTTTAAAGGAGATTCTATTATCCCATTCATCGTTTTTGTTTCCGGGAAAACCTTGGCAATATAGGGAGCAAAACGTTTCAACCTTTCCTCTGCATCCCTTACATCATCTTGAGTAAGGGGGGATTTTTTAATTCCTGTTTCAAACTTTTCAAGATTAGGATTTAACCACACTATTTCTTTCGTCGAAATGAGTTTGTTTAGTAAAGGATAGTGTTCTTTCCATGTTTGCAGCTCTTTGAGTTCAAACTCTTTCACTTTGGCGATCCCCCTCATTGACTTGATTATAGTCATCAAAACCAGGTAAAATAAAATTTAATATATGTTAAGTACAGTTTAACACAAACGGCTTCTGCTGTTAAGTCATAATTAATATTGTTTAATCATAATTAACGACTGATTATCAAGGGGTGCATTGGAATGGAAAATATAGATATCGGTAAAAAGGTTGAAAAATATAGAAAAGCTAAAGGCTTTAGTGCTAGAGAATTAGCAAGGTTAGCTGAAATAACGCCTTCCATGTTGAGCCAAATCGAACGCGGTTTGGCAAACCCTTCTATTCAGACTATTAAGGTTTTAGCGAAATCTCTAGAAGTTCCTACATTTAGTTTTTTCATTGAGGAAACCAACACGGTTGATTTAGTGGTTAGATCTAATGACCGAAAGAAAATGGTCATTGAAAACTTATCTTATGAGCTAGTTTCGCCTGATTTTACTGGAAATCTGGCAACGGCAATTATGAATTTTCCACCGAACACTGCTTCATCTGAGAAACAGATGGAGCATAAAGGAGAAGAAGTTGCTTTTGTATTGGAGGGGAAAATTAAAGTGTTTTTAGCCGATGAAGAATACATATTGGAACCTGGCGATAGTGTAAAAATACCAGCACAAATGAAGCATAAATGGGAAAATAATTTTAATGAACATGCTGCCATACTTTTTTCGGTGACTCCGCCCGCTTTTTAATTTTGCTTATACGAATACGCGGTACTCATAGATCCTCCGTATAGCCGCGTATGATACTCTATAGAATCCGGTTCCCCGATCCGTGCCAGTTAACGGGGTAAGCTCGCCGAATATCCCCCGTCTAATACTTCGATATTCTTTTCATGCAGTATATAAGTAAAAAAGCACTCTGATGAGTGCTTTTTTACTGGTTTCGAGGATGATACTTTTCTGTCCATCTTCTCTACAAGCGCTAAGGGATGAAATATGAGTTGTTGTCATTGGGTTGACAGACCTATCGCGGATAAGTAAGTATATTGTAATTACCGACTGTATAGTCGGTAATTACAATGAGAATGGGGTGCATCTCATGGAAAAAAACTATGGGCTCCAACCGCCGATATCATTCAACTTCAAATCTTTAGCAGGGCTTATCGTCATTTTCATTATTTGGCAAGGAGGCACTTTATTATGGTTAGATCTAATGAATGCTTTAGTTCCCGCTACTCGCTCAGGATTACCTAGTTTGATCACGCTCTATTTGTCCTTTTTTTTCCTGATTCTCGGAGTCTGCATCGTTACCAGATATTTTTTCAAAATTCGTTTTAGAGCATTTTTGTTTGAAGGTAAAAGGCCTAATTACCGAAAGTTTGCGAATTATTTTTCACTGTACGTAATGGCACTTATCCTGTATTTACTTGTCGATATCGCCGTGCATCCTCAAGCCTTTACACTTCATTTCAATCCGCTTCCGTGGTTAGGCGTACTCCTTGTTACTGCACCTTTGATTTTGATTCAAAGTGCTGCTGAAGAGATTTTGTTCAGAGGATATATGTACCGTATGTTCAGATCATTAAGAGGCGGTGTATTCTGGTCTATCCTCCTCACTTCCCTGACATTTGCCCTGATCCATGGACTAAACCCCGAAATGCTAAACTACGGAATTTTTGGACCGTTGTATTACCTGCAAGGAGCATTCTTTGGGATTTTTGCTATCGTTATTTCATATAGCGCTTTTCAATTTTTCAAACAGAAGAGGAACCGTTTGTAAGGTTCCCTGGAGGAGCTTATGAGCAGAAGGCGGTTGCCGGCAGAAGAAGCAAAAACGATTATTTTAAACCATGCGAAGTTGTTATTTATTGAAAAAGGTTATGATCGGGCTACAATGGACGACTTATGTGCCTTGACACAGATGAGCAAAGGAAATTTATACCATCATTTTAAAAACAAAGAGGTGCTCCTTCTCCAATTGCTTACCCAGCATTCGGAACAAATGTCACAAAAGTGGCTTCATTTGGCCGAGCAATCCAACTCTCCCAGCCAGCAGTTGCTTGAAATGGCTGATTTATTCGGAAGAGATTGTGAAAGTCCATTACTCCACGCGCTCGAAGAGTATGCCAGAACACTTTCCAGTGAATCCGAAGCATTGGCTACATTGAGAGAGATCACAGATGCAGCCTATCGTGCAATAAAACATGTGCTCCAAAAAGGGATCGACCAGGGCGTTTTTATTAATGAAGATATCGAAACATTGAGTTTCGGTGTAATGTCCACAATAGCCGGCGCAACGCAGCTCTGCCTAACGATGCCGAAATTAAGCGGGGAAGAATATGCAGCCCTTCATGTCAAGGCGATCAAACTGCTTTTGAAGGGAATATCGATTGATGATCCCAACTGAAAAATGAGAAACATACTTACTTTCATGCAGCATCCCGGATGACAAGTACATGATTCTATTCCGGATCTCAGAGCATATCAAAAACCATTGCTAGGTTAGCGATGGTTTTTCACAAATATGTGCGTAATAAAAGCCGCGCCAAGCGTGAGCGGTGAATGATCTTAATGCTACTGCCTTTCCACTTTAAAGCCTTCCTTCTCCAGCAACGGGACTATCCCCTGATCGCCCAGCGTATGCAGCATTTCAACTACAACCATATACGTTTCTTTTGTAGCGAATGAAGATTCTATTAAACGAATATCGTGTTTTGGAAATGTTGTGGAAATACTTTTTACTTCTTAAAAAATCATGCGTGAGTATCTCCTGGACCTATAGAAAACATAACATATATTATGTGAACTATATTTTTTCAATGAGTTCAAAAAATGAAGATAAACTATCAAAAGCGATAAAAACGATTCTAGAGCAAGCTGAGACAAGGGGAGATGTTTTATTATCAAGCATTCCCGTAAGAGTCATCACTCTTCCCGTTGATTGGATCCGGTTTGTTAATTGGGACCTGTTTCGGATGTTTAACCGCTTCATAACCTCGCCCCCGGTGACACCCTCCAATCCCATTTGTATCGCTTGCATCTTCGCTTCCAACGGATAGTTCACTCTTGTTCTCCATACAAAAACACCTCCAAAATTGTCCTCCACATCTTACGACATGGAAGCTTTTTCTTGAAGGTGCTTTTATTTGTCTCACGCTATAGGATCATTCCCCGGCGAGAGTCGCCCTGAACTTGCGCTTTTCTTCTATGCACAACGTGCATGTTCCTTGCATCGGTCAACGGTAACGGCATGTGCATGGCAAGCTGCTCTAATCATCCGATGACAGCGGCTGCGCTCCGTACCGCTCCAGCACCCGGTAAATCGCATCCGTGCCGAACCCGACCGCTTCTACGGGAATGCGTTCATCCGCCGCATGAATCAGTTTGGTAAACTGCATGTCCTCGGGCAGCGGCATGGGCAGGAAACCGTAGGTTTGGATGCCCAGCCTCGCAAACAATCTTCCGTCCGTTCCTCCGGGCAGCAGCATCGGCACCGGAACGGCCTCCTTATCCGCTTCTTTCAGCACATCGGACAGCAAACCGAACATCCCCATGTCGGGAGCTGCGGCGCATGGGTCATGGCGCAGCACTTCCAGTCCGATCGAATCATGAATCGCGAATCGGCGCAGCTCGTCCATAAATTGCTGCGGAGTGACGCCCGGCAGCGTTCGGCCGTCCAGCTCGACCGTAATTTCGCTTGGATGAACGTTGATTTTCTCGCCGCCGCGAACGACGGTCGCGCTAATCGTATTACGCAGAAGCGGGGCGAACGTCCCGCCCTTTTCCCCCAGCAGCTTCAGGATGAGGCCGCCCAGCCGGGGACGCAGCAGCCCTCTCAACAGCAGCCCCGGCAGCAGTGGCAGTGCGGCGGCCATGCCTTCAATCATCAATCGGGCCGCCGGTACAACACGTATCGGCAGCTTATTCCTGCTAAGCGATTGAAGCATGTTCCCCAATTGCGCCATACAGTCGGCTCCCGGCTTGCCCATGGAGCCATGGCCTCCGTCTCCTCGAATCGTCGCTTTGAGCCAGCACAGCTGCTTCTCCGCCACCATAATCGGATAAAAGGTTTTCCCCAGCGCATGAAACGCGAAGCCGCCAAATTCGCCGAGCGCATACTTTACGCCCGCAAAATAATCGGCATGCCGGTCTACGAGGAAGGAAGCCCCGTATTCGCCCCCTGCTTCCTCGTCGCTGACAATCGCCAGAATGAGATCGCCGCGCAGCGGCAGCTTGCGGACATGTGCGCGGAGGAAAGCCGATACGAGCATCGCCACGCCGCCTTTCATATCAAGCGCGCCCCGCCCCCAGACGAAGCCGTCATGGATCTCGCCCCCGAACGGGTCGCGGCTCCAGGCTTGCTTGTCGACGCCAACGACGTCGACATGCCCGTACAGCAGCAGCGGAGACGCTTCCCCGCTGCCCTTTATCCTGGCCAGCAGATTGGGCCGGGCCGGGTCTAGCGCACAGATCCGCGTCTCAATGCCCGCATCCTCAAGCAGTTGCCGGATGTACATGATGCATGCGGCTTCCTCGCCCGGCGGATTGGTTGTATTGAAACGGATCAATGCCTGCAAAATCTCCACGGGAGACGGGAGTTCCGCAGGGCGCTCGACTCCATCCTGTTCCAACTCGTCATCGACCAGCCGGATACCCATGCCCCCACTCCTTCCTATAATAGACTGCCCGCGTATGGCCGGTCGGCAGGAGAAACGCCTGGCAAGCTAGGCAGGCCGAACTCACCTTGCAGTCTTGCAAGCCGCCGCTCCCGCTCTTCGGCGGACGTGCCTTTGGTGCGAAACACAGATTCCAGCATCGCCAGCGCTTGCCGAATATGCGCCTCCGCCACTTGCTCTCCCGTTTCCCGCAGCCGCTCGACCAACTGCTGCACGCCGCGGTATGGAAGAACGACGCCTTGTTCATATTCGGCCGCGTTCCAGTTGCGGTTGCGGACGCATGTGGCGATAGCCAGACAACGATTCAGCAGTTCAATCGAATAAGCGTCCGTTTGCCAGCTTGCTTCAACCAAATGCGCCTCGTCCTCCTTGTCGTCAAAAGCGAATACGCGCAGTCCGTCCGGTGGAGCCAGCCGTTTCAATACATTGCCCGGACCCAGTTCCACGGCAGCGGCAACGCCAATGCTCTTCTGAAATGCAAGGACCGCCGGCCAATTGACGGGGTCCGTCAATCCCCTTGCGAGCATACCCGCGATCTCCGCCGAATTTCCGTACGGCTTCCCCGTCAAGGAGGAAACTACGGGAAAATCCGTTTCTCCAAACGAGACGCGGCTCAGCACTTCGGCAAATTGCGCCGCCGCCGGCGCCATTAACGGGCTATGGAACGGTGCGCTTACCTGCAGCGGAATGACTGCGGCCCCATGGGCGGACAGTCTTTCCGACGCTTCATGGACGGCCTCTTGGTGGCCCGAAATCACCGTTTGCCGCGCTGAATTCCTATTCGATACCACTACAATACGGCTTCCGTCCGCGCAGCCTGCGCTGGTTTCCAGGCATACTTTTGCGACAACATCGGGACTCGGCCCGTTCACGGCGGCCATCGCGCCGATTCCGGCAGCGGCGGCCCCTTGCATCAACTCGCCGCGGCGGCGTACGAGCCTGAGCGCATCCGGGAACGTTATGGCTCCCGCGCAGGTTAAAGCAGTAATCTCGCCCAGGCTGTGGCCGGCGGCCATCGCAGGTAGGTATCCCCATTCCCGGCTGTAGACGCGGTACATCGCCACGCCAAGCGCAAGAATGGCGGGCTGGGCATTGTCTGTCCGAGTCAGCTCCGTTATCGGTCCCTCATACATCAGGCTGTCAAGACGCATGCCCAGCGCTTCATTCGCTTCCTCCATCGTCGCTTTGACAACCGCATGCCGCTCGCTCAGCGCTTTTCCCATTCCGACGCGCTGCGAGCCCTGACCGGGAAACCATATCGCATGTTTGTTCAGCATCTTCCATCACGCTCCTCAGGTCAGATCGGGGCAGGCGCCTCGGTCAGCATTTTGTTTATCGCCGCTACAACATCGCGCTCCCGCTCATGCAGGAAAAAATGCCCGCCATCAAACGGCATCAGCTCGCAGCCTCCCGTCGCATAACGCTCCCATTCACCGAGCGGGCCTTTGACGCTGCCGTCATCCTTGCCGCTCAAGATGGTGAGCCGGAGCGGCAGCTGCGGCCGCATTCGATGCTCGTATTCGCCGACAAGCTTGAAGTCGGCTCTTAGGATCGGCATAAACATATCCAGCAGCTCCCGATGCCGGAACAGCTCGCCCGGCATGCCACCGAGCCGTTTCAGTTCCTCGAGAAATTCGTCATCCGGAAGCATATGGGTCCGGCGAGTCTCCTTCTGCTCGCAATGCGGCGCCCCTCTGCCGGAGAGGAAGACTGCCGCAGGCAGCGGGAATCCTTCTTCCCGCAGCGCATGCAGCACCTCATACCCAAGCAGGCTTCCCATGCTGTGGCCGAATAAAGCATATGAATCGGAGCCAAGCGCCGTCTCCCGCACCAGCGGCAGCAAATCCCGCACGGCCTCCGCCGCGTCGGCATAGAACAGCTCGTCCATGCGGCTTCCTCTGCCCGCCAGTTCGGCCGGCACCAGACGCACGCCAGGATGCAGCCGGTTCGTCCAGCGCTTATACACTTGTGCGGAGCCTCCTGCATAGGGCAAACAAATTAAAGATATCGTCATAACGCTCGCCTCCCGGGTAACATGTTGACGCAAGCGGCCTTTAAGCGCCGGCGACAAGCGTGGCCCAGAACGCTTTTTCCTTCGCGAACATATCGTCCGCGAGCGCCAGCTCTCTGCCGCGTTCGAAGTCCCCCGTCACAAAGCGGTCCTTCACCAGATCCCATCCGTCCCTTACTGCGCCAAGCTGACCGGACAGCGACTCATGCAGCGCTTCGCCGATCAGCCTCTTCTCCCGCAAGGAGCGGAGCAGCGACATGTTGGCGATATGCCGGTTGCAAATGATGTTGACGCCGACAAGGCCATAGGTCAAATGAGCTTGCTTCTTCTCCGGGTCGGAATCTACATTCCACATGCCCTCTATTGAGAACTCGCCAAGCTCCCTCGCCAGCCGCTCCGCATTTACCACCACTTCAGCCAGCTTCAATTCGTAGGGCTGAATCTTTTCCTGCAAGTTGTATACGTAGAAGGCAGGCCCCAAATAGTCCGGGTTCACGTTGTATTCCGAGTTGCCGTACGCCTTGAGCAGCCTTTCCTCCGGCACCTCGTGCTCCTCGTAGCCCGCAAGCGTATCGTCAATGACGTAGAAGGTGCCCCGCTCCTTGTCGTATCCGTTAAACAGCGAATAATGATACCAATGGAACCTTTTCCAGGCCATGCTGCCCGGCAGCCAGTCATACAGATCGACGTTTACGCTCAAGTTGCGTCCGCCCTCCAGCATCGCCCTGATTTCATCCAGCACCGTCTCCTTGCTGCGGAAATGACCGGGCTCGATATAGCGGATCACCTGCGACAGCGGGAATCTGGCCGGATCGTCCATATAATACAGCGTGTCGATAGTCGGATAGCGGAAGTCTTTGTCCGTTGCGGCCTCCCAAGGATAGTACCGGTAAATGTTCAAATACGCCGCGTCCCTGTAGCTGGGCTCCTCCGACACCGCAATGGAAAACGCCTGGTTCAGCATGCAGTTCATCCAAAACTCGTTAAACGGTTTCCTTTTCATCGACAGCTTCATCGTTCGCCGCCCCCTTAGGCTCAGAATGTTGGTTCAAGCAAGCACAGCACTGATTTTTTTCTTTGCTCCGTCTTCGACCAGCGCATGTATGATCGCCGTATAATCATCCGCCAGCGCCCAGGCGTTCTCTTCGCGGAAAAGACTTGTCGCATATTCCAGCGTAAAGCCGATCCTGCCGTCCCGCTCCGCCGCTTCAAGCGTCAAATCGAATTTACTGACGCCCGGATCGAATTCCTTGGGATCGAATTCAATGCCGCCCGAACGGTAAGCGACGCGATCGATATTTTGCAAAATAAACATCGTATCGAACAGTGGATTGCGGCTGCGGTCCTGCTCGATTCCCAGCTTTTGCACCAAATCCTCAAACGGGTAATTTTGGTGTTCCAGCGCCCGCAGTACATCCTCATGCAGCTCGGTCAAATAGTCGCCAACGGTCCGGTACGATTCCGGGAAGCTGCGAATCGCGACCGTATTGACGAACATCCCGATCAGCCCTTCCAACTGCGCATGATTGCGGCCTGCTACCGGCGTGCCGATAATGATATCTTCCTCGCCGCTCCATTTGCTCAGCAGCATCGAATAAGCCCCGAGCAGCACCGTATACAGCGTCGTGCCGCGCTCGCGCGCAAATGCCTTGATCTTGAGCGTCAGCTTCTCATCCAGTCTGAAGTTGATCAGACTGCCCTCGAAGTTTTGCAGTTCCGGTCTTGGTAAGGCGGTCTTGAGATCCAGCTTCGGCAGTTCCCCTTCGAACGCCTCCAGCCAGTAGCGCTCGTGCCCCATATAAGCCTCGCTGCCGATACGTTCTTCTTGCCATACCGTGTAATCCCGGTACTGGATATCCAGCTCCGGAAGCTCGCCGCCGCCGTACAAAGTGGTCAGTTCTTGCAACAGAACGCTTACGGAGACACCGTCGGTAATAATATGATGAAAGTCGAGCAGCAGCAGATGGCGCTCCTCGCCAAGCGGAATCAATCCGGCCCGGAACAGCGGAAGACTACCGAGATCAAACGGACGGATAAAACGCTCCATCAGCGCGCTGATGCCGCCGAATAATCCTTCGTCTCCGCCTTCCGCGAGCAGCTTGCCCGCCGCCATTCTCAGCCTGGCATTGCGCTCCAGCGTAAATACCGGCTCCGCATGCACGCGCTGGCGGAACTCGTCCTCCTCGTGATGGAACGTCGTTCTGAGCGATTCATGGCGGCGCATTATCGCAAGGAAAGCTTCCTCCAGCCGCTCCACATCGAGCTTGCCTTGCATATGCACGGCGAACGGCACATGGTACATCGTTGCCTCGTCCGAGATCAGCCCCATCATAAATTGGCGGCGCTGCGGCCTCGACATCGGGTAATGCTCGCGCTCCGGTTGCTTCGGAATGCGCCCGGTCGCCACGGTTCCGCTTGTGTCTAGATGGGCCGCTAAACCTTCAAGCGTAGGATTCATAAAAATGTCGCGCAGCGGCATTTGGATGCCAAAGCGTTCCGCAATGCGGCTGACCATGCCCGCCGCCTTCAGGGAATGGCCACCCAGATCGAAAAAGCTGTCCTTGGCGCTGATCGCATCCGTACCGAGCAGCTCCTTCCAAATCTCCGCCAGCTTGCGCTCGGTATCTGTCGACAGCGGAACAAGCTCGCGTTTGCCCGCGTCGGCCGGTCCCGGCTTCGGCAGCGCCCTTCTGTCGATTTTGCCCGTTGGCGTAAGCGGAATCGCATCCAGAACGACCATGAAGGCCGGAACCATATAAGAAGGCAGCTTGTCCCCGAGATATTCGCGCAACTGTCCGGTCAACCGGCCGGATGGCGCGGCGCCGTCCGGCTCCGCATTCGCAGCGTTCTGCATGACGACATACGCGCAAAGCGCATATTCCCCATCCTCTTCCTGAAACGCGGTGACGACCGTTTCCTTCACCTGCTCATGGCGAAGCAGCAACTGCTCAATTTCACCGATTTCAATCCGGTGCCCCCTGATTTTCACCTGGAAATCACGGCGTCCCGCATAGGCAAACTCCCCATTTTCAAGCCTGCGCCCAAGGTCGCCCGTGCGATACATGCGTTCGCCCGGCGCATACGGATTCGGCACAAAAGCGACATCCCATTCGGGATGGCTGAGATACCCACGCCCGACGCCCGGCCCGCCGATGCAAATTTCGCCCGTCACGCCTGTCGGCTGCAGCTTCAGTCCTTCGTCAAGCACCATCATGACGGAACCATCGATCGGGGTGCCGATCGAAATGTCCTCGCCTTCGGTCACTTCCCGGATTGAAGTCCAAACCGTCGTCTCCGTCGGACCGTACAAATTAAACAATCTGGCTCCGGTAGCGGCGCGCAGTCTGCCGAGCACATCGGCCGTCAGCGGCTCCGCCCCGATCATCAATATGTGCAGCTTTTGCAAACCGTCCGTTTCGCCTCGCTGATTCATCCACCATTTGAAGCGCGACGGCGTAATTTGCAGCACATCGACACCGTGCGCGTCGATCAGTCCTTGTAGCAAGACGGCGTCGCCCCGTTCCTCTTCGCTTGCGAGTACAATCCGCATACCCAGCGTGAGCGGAAGCAGATTTTCAACGACAAAAATATCAAAGGAAGCCGATGCCATCGCCAGGATGCTCTGGCTCTTCTCAAACGGAATCCGGTTTCGGAAGCCGCTGATGAAATGCGCCAGCCCGCGATGCTCGATCATCACTCCTTTGGGGCGCCCGGTCGAACCCGACGTATACAGCACATACGCCAAATGGTCCGGCTTATGGACAAGCTCCGGATTGCCTCTGTCCGCCGCATACAGCTCCGGATCGTCCAGATACCACTCGGCAACGGCTCTCGTTACGACTCCTGCATATGCTTTTTCCGTCAGCAGAAGCGCTTCGCCGCAATCCTCAAGCATCCAGTCGATCCTCTCTTTCGGGTAAGCGGGATCAATGGCGACATATGCGCCTCCGGCTTTCAGAACACCCAAAATGCCGACAAGCAGCAGCGGGCTGCGGGACGCCATCAGCGCGACAATGCGCTCGGGCCCCACACCCTTCGCCCGCAAGGAATGGGCAAGCCGATTCGCGCGTTCGTTCAGCTCGGCGTACGTCACCGTCTCCGCGCCGAACTGAATCGCCGCCGCATCCGGCGTGCGCGCCGCTTGGCGCTCCACTTTCTGCACAAACCCCGTCCATTCCGCCGTTGCTTGCGTGGAAGCCGCCGCATCTTCTTGCCGGTCCGTCATGCCTTTTTCAGCTCGAATTTCCATCCTACCGTTGCTCCCCTCTCTACTCGCGGCCTGTACCGGCATGCCTCCTCCGACCAACAGAGCCAGCAATTGCTCTCGCTCGCTTTCACTCATCAGCTCAAGCTCGCCGACCGTGCGACCCTGCGATCTGCACATCTCCCGCACAAGTACGGTATAGCTTTCCGCCATGCGGCGCGCTGTTTCCTCATGAAACAAATCCGTTGCGTATTCCAGTTGAAGCTCGATTTCCGCTTCTCGTTCCACGGCTTCCAGAGTCAGGTCGAACTTGCTTGTCCCCGCCTCGAACGGCATTTCGCCAAAGACGAGGCCGTCTGCTTCCATCACCGCCCGGTCCATATTTTGCAAGACAAACATGGCGTCAAACAAAGGATTTCGGCTTCTGTCGCTATCTGCCTTCAGCCCTTCGACCAGCTCCTCGAAAGGATACGTCTGGCGCGAAAGCGCCTCTACGACATGGTTATGCAGCTCCGTCATATAGGCCCGTACCGTCTTGTCTCTTGCCGGCCTAGTCCGCAGCGCCAGCGTGTTGACGAACATGCCGATCATGCCATGCGTATCTGCATGATCCCTGCCGGCGGCGGGGGTGCCCACAATCACTTCGGCCTGCCCGCTGTATTTGGCCAGCATCGCGGCAAAAGCGCCCAGCAGCACCGTATACAGCGTCGTCTTTGCTTCCCGCGCCAGCTTTCGCGCCTCCGCCGTTGTCCGCGCGTCCAGCCGGAATGTATGGCGGCGGCCCCTATAGCTCGGCAGAGACGGCCGTGGCTGATCCGTCGGCAGCTCCAGCACAGCAAGCTTGCCTTCGAAGACTTCCATCCAGTACCGCTCATGCTCCGCATAAGCGGCATTTGCAAATCCGGCTTCTTGCCACACCGCATAATCGCTGTATTGCACGTGCAGCTCCGGCAGCGCTTGTCCGGCATACAGCTGTGACAGCTCATTCACCAGCAAACCGGAGGATACGCCGTCCGTAATAATGTGATGAACATCCAGCAGCAGCAGATGATCTTCCTCGTTCAGCCGAAGCAGCCCCGCCCGCAGCAGCGGCAGCTTGTCCAGATGGAACGGGCGCTGGAAGACTTCCATCAGCCTCGTCACCTCTGCCCCGTCCGGCGGCGCTCCCCGCAGCGCTTCATCTCCGGTCAACGCTGCGTAATCCAGCGCCTCCAGCTTGAACGCATACGGCGGATGAACCATTTGCCTGAACTCGTCCTTTGTCATATGGAAGGTCGTCCGCAAGCTTTCGTGGCGGCGGATCAGCGCCGTAAACGCGTCTTCCAGCCGCGCTACATCCAGCCTGCCCTGCAAGCGGAGCGCGAACGGCACATGATACATGGTGGCGTCTCCGGCCAGCATCTGCATCATATATTGGCGGCGCTGGGCGCGCGACATCGGATACCACTCGCGGCGCTCCGCCTTCGGGATCGGCTCGGCCGCCGCGGCGGTGCCGTCCCGCTCCTTGAGCCAGGCGGCCATTTCGGCAACGGAGGTAAGCTCGAATATCAGGCTGAGCGGAACCAGGGCGCCCGTCGCCTGCTGCAGCTTGCCCGCCAGCACGGCAGCCTTCAAGGAGTGGCCGCCAAGCTCGAAAAAGTCGTCGTGAATGCCGATTGGCCCGGCCGTATCGCCCAGTACTTCCTCCCAAATGGCGGCGACGAGCTCTTCCATTCCGTCTCGCGGCAGTTCCGGCTTTCCCCGCTCCCGAAGCCCGAATTCCGGCTCCGGCAAGGCGCGCCGGTCCACTTTCCCGTTCGGCGTCAGCGGTATCCCGTCAATCGCCGCGATATAGGCCGGAATCATCGCCTCCGGCAGCTTGTCTTTCAGCTTTCTTCGCCATTCCCGCGAAGGGAGCTTGTCCGAAGCGACCACATACGCGCACAGCTCCTTGTCGTCGCTTGCCTGCTCGCGGACGACCACAACCGCATCCTCCACCTCGGGAAGGGAAATCAATTGCGAGCGGACCTCATTCATTTCAATCCGCACACCTCTGATTTTTACCTGTTGGTCGGCCCGGTCCACATACATCGCGTTACCGTCCGGCAGCCACTTTGCGATATCGCCGCTGCGATACATGAAGCGGCCCTCGCGGTACGGATGCGGCAAAAATCGCTCGGCTGTCATATCCGGCTTGTTCACATAACCGTCGGCAAGGCCGCTGCCGGCAATATACAGTTCACCGGCTGCACCGATAGGGGCAAGCTGGCCGCCATAGCCGAATATATAAATTTCGACATTGTGCATCGGCCCGCCAATCGGCACATAAGCGCCGCGATATGCGCGCGGTTTGTATGCATACATATTGGAGCAAACCGTCGCTTCCGTCGGGCCGTAGCCGTTAATAATCCGAATCTCGGGATTAAGCTTCGTATACAGCTCCAGCGTTTCGTCTTTAATCGGCTCTACCCCAACGAGCATTTTGTCTAGCGTAATCGCGGAAGCCGATTGCTCCAGTTGACGGGCAACCTCTTTCAGCAAAGACGGCGGCAAATAAGCGAATGTAATCCGCTCTTCCGCAATCACCTCGGCAATTCGCCGCGGATCAAGCAATTTCGGCTCGGGGTATAGCACCGTACAAGCCCCGAACATAAGCGGCATAAACAGCTCCGCTACGCTGACGTCAAACGAAATATTGGTCAGGCTGAGGCATCTGTCTCCCTCGCCGTATTGCCCGTCGAAAAACGTCCTGAATGAATGTCCGAAATTGAAAAAGCTGCGGTGCGGCACAATGACGCCCTTCGGCTGACCCGTAGAACCGGAGGTATAGATGACATACATCGGGTCGGCGGCGTCCTGCGGCCATGTGGCGGCATCGTCTCCGCCGGAGAACAGCGTCTCATCCGCAATGTCCAGCACCTGCAAGGAGGCCGGCACGATGGCCGCGGCTCCGAAACGCGAGCCGTCCGCGAATACCAGCTCCGCGCGGCTGTCTTCCAGCATATAGCGGATGCGCTCCTCGGGATAATGCGGATCTACAGGCATATAAGCGCCTCCGGCTTTCATAACGGCGAGCATAGCGGTCAGCATGGGGATGGAGCGCTCCGCCATGATGCCGACTACGCTGCCGCGTCCCACACCTTTGGCGCGTAAGGTTCGCGCCAGCGCATCGGTGCGGCGATCCAGCTCCCGATAGGTCAGGGATTCACCGCCGCAAGATACGGCCGGGAGGCCCGGAACGGCGGCCGCCTGTTCCTTGAAGCAATCATGCAGACAGCGCGGCGGCGAAAAGTCCGCTTCGCGTCTTCCCAGCGCCAGCATGTGCAGGCGCTCCTCCTCCGTCATCATCTCCGCTTCGCCGAGCGCGGCGTCGGGACGGAGCGTCACGCTGCGCAGCAGCTGCACATAATGCCGCATGAACCGCTCGGCTGTCGCGCGGCGAAACAAATCGGCATTATATTCCACGACAAGCCGCAATTCCGCCCCATTCTCCACAGCCTGAATCATCAAATCGTATTTGGCCGTGCCATGCTCAAAGCGCTGGTGGCGATACGACAATCTCTCTGACGAAGCGTTTGGAATACCCAGGTTTTGCATGATGAACATCGTGTCAAACAGCGGACTCCGGCTGGCGTCCCTTCTGTCCATCCATTGCGCGATTTCCTCGAATGGATAATCGGCGTGGGCGTAAGCCCCGGTCGCCATCTCTTTTACTTCGGACAAAAAGGCTCTGAACGGCTTGTCCGCGCGCGGATAAGCGCGCAGCGCCAGCGTGCCGGTGAACATGCCCGCGATCGCTTCCAGCTCGCGCCTGTTCCGTCCCGCAATCGGCGTGCCGACGGCAATGTCCTCGGCCCCTGTATAGTGAGCGAGGAAAGTGTAATACGCCGATAGCAGCACCATAAACGGAGTCGCACCCGATTCGGCCGCAAGGGAGCGCACAGCCGCCGTCAAACCGGCCTCGACATGCACGTCGAACGTTTCGCCGCGATTTCCTTTGACGGGCGGACGCGGGGCATCGGTCGGAAGCGCAAGCAGCGGCCAGTCTCCCCGGCACTGCTCGCGCCAATACCGTTCGGCATCCCCGGAGAGCGGCCTGCTCTCCTGCCATACCGCATAATCTTTGTATTGCAGCGGCAGCGGCGGCAACGAACCGCCCTGATATAAAGTCATCAGATCGGACAAAAGAATGCCCGCCGACATGCCGTCGGATGCAATGTGATGCATATCAAGAAACAGCACATGGCGCTCCGGCCCCAGCGTCAGCAAGGCTGCGCGGAGCAGCGGAGCCGTATCGAGCCTGAACGGCCGGAACAAGCTTTGCAGCACGCCGTCCGCCTCCGCTTCATCGGCCTCCATGCGAATCAGGCGGAAAGGAATGGCGGCGTGAATGCGCTGCCTGATCTCTCCGTCGATGACGTGGAAGGTGGTGCGAAGCGTCTCGTGACGCTCTACGATGGCTTGCAGGACGGCCTCCAGCCGGTCTGCATCAATAGCTCCTTCCAAGTGCAACAATTCGGGCAGATTGTAGCTGCGATCATCCGGCATCGCCTGCTGCTGCAAATACATGCGTTTCTGTGGCGATGAAACCGGATAATGCTCTTGCGGGGCCGCCTTTGGAATCGGCTCCAGCGTATCGCCGGACAAAGAGTCGGCCGCTTGGCCGGTCAACGGTCCGATATGCCCGCCGTCCGCTCCTGCTTCGTCACGGCCGCCGTCCGCCGCTTGCCCGTCATAACCGCCGTTCGCCTCGTGTCCGCCGTTCCCAACGTCCGCCCCTTGTCCATCGTGCTGAGCGTTCGTTCTTTGCGCTGTCGCCGCGGCGCTTTCCCTGAGCCGCCGCTCGATCAGCGCCGTGAACGAAGGCAAATCCGCATGCCCCAGCAAATCCGCCGTCTGAATGCGGACGCCCGCAAGCTCGCTGAGCCGGTTTACAATTTTGAGCGCAAGGATGGAATCTCCGCCCAGCTCATAAAAACCGGCATCCGCAGGCAATTTGTCATAACCAAGCAGCTCTCCCCAGACATCTGCGACATGCTGCTCCCATTCGAGGCCGGAGCGCTCCCCGGTTAACGCAACGCCGCGGCGGCGCTGACTCGTCATTCCGCCGCTCCGCTCCATTGCGGCTTGCCATCTGGCAAACGTCTCGTTCATTTCATGCCTAAGCTCCTCGGGAATATCCCCAACGAGCGAATTTCCGCTCCAGGCCGCAAATGGCATATGAAGCGACGCTCCGGCACGTGCCTCCTCCACCCAGCAACGGTGAGAATCGAACGGATACGTCGGAAGCGGCAGCCGCTTTCGGCGCTGTCCTAGGTAGATCGCCTTCCAGTCGATCTCGTATCCGCCCACGTAACGTTGGCCCAGCTCCAGCGCTTCCATTTCCCGTTCGTTTGGAACGGGTTGCTGCCGCATATTCCCGGCCGCAGCCGAATCGGCCGTCCCGAAGCGGACGTTCGGCAGCGCAAGGCCGGTAAGGCCGCTCTCGGCTGCGGCATGCAAGGTCTGGACAAGCTCTTCCCAGCCGCTTACCGCAATCGCCAGGCGATACCGATGGGCTCCCCGGCCGACGGCCAAGGTGTAGCAAAGGTCGGCCAGGCTGCGGCTCTCATCGCCGCGATGCTGCAGAGCCCAGTCTCGCATCAGCAGCACGAGCCGCTCCAGCGCTGTCATGCTGTGCGCGGACAAGCAGAACAGCTCCGCTCTGTCCGACCGACCCGAAGGCATCCCGGCGGGAGCCTCCTCCAGCACCACATGGCAATTGGTCCCGCTCATGCCGAACGCGCTTACTCCGCATCTTCTTGCTTCGCCGTCCGTCTCCCATGGCGTCAATTCGTCATTGACATAAACGGGCGAATCCACAAACGGAATGTTGCGGTTCGGCGAGCGGTAATGAAGCGTTGGCGGAAGCTGCTTGTGGACAAGCGACAGGATCGCCTTGAGCAGCCCTGCAATGCCGGCGGCATGGTCGAGATGGCCGATATTTGTTTTGAGCGAGCCGATGGCGCAAAATTGCCGTTTGTCGGTATATCTCCGGAAGGCGCGCGTCAGCCCGTCGATTTCGATCGGGTCGCCCAGCGAGGTTCCCGTGCCGTGCGCCTCCATATACGTCACCGTTTCGGGATCGATGTCCGCATCCTGCCAGGCGCGCGCAATGACGTCCTCCTGCGCGAGGGCGTTCGGGGCGGTAATGCCGACCGAGCTGCCGTCTTGATTCATCGCGCTGCCTTTAATGACGGCATAAATAGGGTCGCCGTCCTCCTGCGCGCGGGACAGCGGCTTCAGCAGCAGCGCAATCACGCCGTCGCCGATGCCCGTGCCGTCCGCCGAGTCGTCGAACGTTCTGGCCCGGTTGTCGCTTGACTCGATGCCAAGCCGTATGCCGGTATCCAGCGGCAGTACGTTAATTTTGACGCTGCCGGCAATCGCCGCCTCGCATTCGCCGCTGCGGATCGATTGGCATGCCAGATGGACCGCTACCAGCGAGGAGGAGCAGGCGGTGTCCACGCTGATCGCCGGTCCGCGCAAATTAAGCAAATACGAAATCCGGCTCGGTATCATGGAGCTGAGATTGCCGGGCGCCGCCATCGACAAGGCGTCCGGGTCCAGCGCTTCGATGATTCGCTTGTAATCATGCAGCGTGTCCCCGTTATAGCCGATAAAGACGCCGGTGCGCGAACCATGCAGCGCATCTCCGCCGTACCCCGCATTCTCAAGCGCGCCCCAGGCCGTCTGCAGGAACAGCCGCTGCGCCGGACTCATCAGCGAGGCTTCCTTGGGCGAAAGCCGGAAAAAAGAATAGTCAAAGCCTGAAATATCTTCGATATATGCCCCGTCAAAAAAGGAAACGGAGCCGTATTGCGCCTCCATGCGGCGCAAATACGGCTTCAATTCCTCCTTGCGGGAATCCGGAAACCCGCCTACCAGGTCCTTGCCGCTCCGCAGAAGCTCCCAAAAGGCTTCGTGCGATTCCGCGCGCGGCAGCTTGGCGGATATCCCGACAATCGCAATATCCTTAAGGGAAACATTGGAGACGGAGCCCCCGCTCCGCCCCTTCCGCCCGAATGTGTCTTTTTTGGTATCCAGCAAATCCAGTTGAAACATGGCGCCCTTCCCTCCTAGCTAGTAATGGAATCGCTGACGGCCTGTCCTTTTTCCGCCCTTCCGCCGCTCCCGCGCAGCAGCAGCAACACATGCGCCGCGATGCCGAGTCCGCTGATCAGGGCTAATAATCCAAGCGTACCGGACTGCCAATCGCCTGCCCATTGCAGCACGATATACAAGGTGCCTGTGCTGCACACATGGGCCGCAAGCGACCCCCAAAGCGAACGCGAGCCGGCGCGGACGGCGCCGTATACGATCGCGCCCAGCGCCGCAAATGCGCCGATCGTCACATTCATAAATACCGCGCCGAACAATACGGCCTGGAGCAGAACCGTCCAAGGAACCGAAAGACGTTGACGCAGCGTATGGAACAGCATTCCTCTGAACAGCCACTCCTCCAGCAAAGACCCCAGCAGCAAGCTGCCGAGCACAAAAATGATCAGGCTGCCGCCGGCGACGAAAGCGACCAGATCCGAAATGGCCGGAAAGGTCGCTTTTATCCACGGAAGACGGGTAAACGCGGCGATAAACAAGCCGAGCCAGACACCCGTCCCTGCGGACAGCAGCAACGAACCGCCGCGCGCAGGAACAAACCCCAAATCGCTCAGCGAAATTTTTTGCCAACGCAGCAGCGGAAGATAGACGGCAAGCACGATGATATTGGATACAATCAGCACAATGCCGGCATTGTCGGCGATCCATTCTTTCATTCCGGGATCGCCGATCCAGTTGTAGAGCGCTTGATTGACAAGCATCACGATCGCCGCATAAATGACCAAATATAAGACGCTATTTCCCGCTACCCGCAATCCCTTCACGCCGACTTCACCGCCTTGGAAGACAGCGGTACGGAGACCGAAGAACGATGCTTGACCGCAAGGAATATGCCAACCGCAATCATGGCGGCGGCCACAGCCATCACGATGGACATGACGGTGACGTCCGTCGTCTCCGGCCCGTAATGCCAAAGCAGGTATTGGCTGCCCTGACAGGCGACTTGCGCGGCAATCGGCGCCCAGATGGATTTAAACCAGACATACAAGAGCGCAAAAATAACCGCGCCGAGAAAACCGTACAGCGACAACGGAATGTCTCCCAAAAAGAACAACGCCCCGTACAACACGCCCTGAATCACAATTGCGACCCAAACGGGGAGCACTCGTCTGAACTCATTCATCAGAATGCCTCTGAACAACGTCTCTTTGTAAATATTTCCGAGAATCAGAAAAACCAGAAATACATACCATTCCGCTCGGTTCAGATAATCAAACAATTCGCGGAACCGGTACTGGTCCGATGCAATGGCGGGAAGCCGGGAGAAAGCGACCGTAAACAGGCCGGCTCCAAATCCGATCCATAAAGCGATCGCCACCGATTTTCCGCCCATCACGCGGAATTGGGCCGCCTTAAACAGATTTTCCTTGAATATAAACCTCCAGGCCAGCAGCATGAGCGGCAAACCCACCATATCGTTCAAAATAATGACGGTTACCGTGTTCTGTTCAAACCAGGTGCTTTTCGGGTAGACATAATCGAAAAATAATGTCGTTGCGGTAAAAAACCATGCAAAATACAGGCCGATAACAACGGCCACGCGAGCCAGCATCATTCCCCACGCCTTCATGCGGTCAGACCCCCTTATGTGCTGCCGACGGCGCGTCAGCCGTCAGCGCTTGACCGGCGCGTGCGCCGATGCCTCCGTTGCCGGAGGTCCGCCAGACATAGACGGAACCTCCAATCAACGCAGCCAGACAGAGCGCTGTAATGATATACAGCGAAACATCGCCCAGCTTGTCAAACCATTCGTAGAACCCGATGTATTTAAATAGAAAGATTGTGCCCATGGCCGTATTCTGTACCAGAATCGGCGCCCACAGCGACCCGGTTCGTAAATACAGCGACCCGTAAATCAGGCCCGAACCGATGCTGATGACCGAAAGCGCCGCACTCGGCTGGAAGTAGGCGTAAGCCGCGGCTTGCAGCAACAAGGCCGCATATACCGGCATAACCCTGCGAAGCTCGCTGAAAATGAGGCCCCTGAACAATATTTCTTCAAAGGCCGGGCCTATCAAACCGGCGCCCAGAATGACGTACCAGATCGAATCCCCCCTCATCATATCGTCGACCAGCGCGGGAATGGACGGAAATTGCCGCGCAATATCGTCAATGACGATAAGGCCGATGCTGAACAAGCTTCCGGCAAGACCCAGGCCAATCATCAGCAAGACGCGCGAGGCGCTCAGCCGTTTGAAGCCCGACGCGCGGAACAGATTTTTTTCCGCATGGGGCCAGATCCATCCTTTGATACGAAAGATGAGCATGTACACAAGCGTAATCAGCGTGAACAGAACGGCCATAAACATGGCCGGGTTGCGATCCAGAAACTTGGCGAAGGACAGCGTCACTTCGTAATTGTAAGTAGAGCGAAGCAGATAGAGCAGCGCATAAAAGACCCCGAGATAAAGCGCGATATTCCCTATCATGGTCAACACTTTTTTCACAGGAAAGCTCCTTTCTTCCTTCGTCAGATGTATTCGAAGGGCCAGGCACAACCAGGGCTTGGCCCATGCTACGCCCCCGGGACGGCGCTGCCTGTTGCGGCGCGATATTGCTCGACCACGCTCGACAGCAGCTCCAGATAAGCGGAAGCCCAATCCAGCACCGCCTCTTTGCCGAGGCGCCGGGCGTTGTATGTCCATACCCCGCCAAGCTTTGGTCCCTCTGCCCCGCTTGATGCGGCAGCGCCATCCATATACAGCACAACATCGAATTGTTCCAATAGCGACTCGCGCTCTTTGAACCCATGCTGCGCTGCTCCTGCAAATAGCGGGAACAAGGCAAATCCGGCTTTGGCTTGCGGCTGCTTTCTGATTTGCCGCGCCGTATAACATTCTCCCGCGCTCGTCCGCTTGGCGGCGTGCCGCAGCAGCGTATCGAAATCGCGCACCTCCGCAAAGTCGATTTCCTTCGGGGCAATCAGCCCGTTGTCCGTCATTGCCGGAAGCACAAGCCGGCCCATGCCGGACTCGCCGCGCCAGAAGTACAGATATACGGCATAAGCCGCGGCTTTAACGGTCACCGAGCGGGATGCCGCAAGTTCCGCAAGCCCTTCCGCAACCGCCCGGTCCAGTTGGAACTGAACGCTGCCGATACGCTCCGCGGCATAGGCGCTACTGACGCAGTCGTCTGCCATAGGCAGACCGCTCCAGCACCAAATCGCGAGCTCGCGATTTCTTGACTCCAGATAAGCCGCAAGCGATGCGATCGTCGGATAGGTGAACAAATCCGTTACGCCGAGAGCGCCGGGATACAACTCCTCCAGCCGTTGATGCGCCCGCACCAGCAGCAACGATTCTCCCCCAACATCGAAGAAACGTTGATGGATGCCGAAGTCGTCCCTTTGCAGGATTTCGCGCCATACGGCGGCAATCGCCAGTTCGATATCGCTTGCCGCTTCGACAAACGGAGTGCCGCTATCCGCCGCAGGCTCCGGCTCCGGCAGCGCCTTCCGGTCGATTTTGCCGTTTGGAGACAGGGGCATGGCCGGCAGTTCCACCACGGTCTGCGGAACCATATAATCCGGCAGGCGCAGCGCCGCAAAATCCCGCAGTTCCTGATGGTCCGCAGGTTCGGGGCAAACGATGTACGCGCATAAATATTCACTTCCGCTTGCGGCGTCCCGCTTCATGACCACCGCTTCCGAAACCGCCGGATGACCGAGCAGCACATGCTCGATTTCCCCGCATTCGATGCGCTGGCCCCTTATTTTTACTTGATGGTCGATTCGGCCCAAATATTCGATCGTTCCGTCAGGCAGCCATCTGGCAAGGTCTCCTGTCCGATACATCAGACTGCCCGCAGCAAACGGATTATCGACGAACTTTTCTTCCGTCAAATCGGGCCGGCCGATATAACCTCGCGCCAGGCCGGCGCCGGATATGCACAGTTCCCCGGCAATGCCGACAGGCTGGAGCTTCATCGCTTCGCTCACGATATAAAGCGAGATGTTGTCGATCGGCTTACCAATCGGCACCTGGATCGGAATATCGCCGTCAGAGCAATCGTAATAGGAAACGTCAACCGTCGCCTCGGTCGGGCCGTACAAGTTCACAAGCCCGGCACCGAACGGAACTCCAATCCGCTCGCGGAACCGCCGCACCTGATCCGCAGTCAGCGCTTCGCCGCTGGCGAACACATGACTCAGGCTCTCCAGCCTGGCCTCGCCGCGCAGCAAGCCGGGATGCTCCAGGAACAGGTGCAGCATGGACGGCACAAAATGCATCGTCGTTATGCTATGCCGCGCTATCGTATCCATCATAAGCGCGGGATCCTTTTCGCCGCCCGGAGGCAGCAGGACCAGCTTGGCTCCCGCAAAGCTCCACCAGAACAGCTCCCAGACCGATACGTCGAAGGTAATCGGCGTTTTCTGCATAATTGCTCCACTTGCGTCCAGTCCGTATTGCTTCTGCATCCAGCCGATCCGGTTGACGACGGAACGATGCTCGATCATGACCCCTTTCGGCTGTCCGGTCGATCCCGAAGTATACAGCACATAAGCAAGCGAACGTGAATCATGCAGCTTCTCCACAGGGAAGTCGTCCCGCTCCTGCGCCAGCGCCTCAAGAACGTCCATAATTGGCAAGAACGTCTCCAGCCCTTCCGGGGCTTTGCCCTTCGTCAAGACAAGCTTGGCTCCGGAATTGTCCAGCATGTAGCGGATTCGCTCCGGCGGCAAGCCCGGCGCAACAGGCACATAAGCTCCGCCCGCCTTCAGCACGCCAAAGATTGCAATCATCATCTCCAGGCTGCGATCCATCACGACGGCCACGCGTTCCTCGCGCTTGACGCCTTGCTTTCTTAGCGCCTGCGCCAACCGGTTCGACTTCCGGTTCAATTCCGCATACGTCAATGCTCCGTCCCCCGCCTCGACCGCAACGGCCTGCGGCGTTTCCGCCGCTTGTCTTTCGAGGTAAGCCTCTACCGTATCGCCGCTTGCATACGGCGCGGCCGTCCGATTGAACGCTTCGCTCTGCTTCTCCGCCGCCGCGGCGTCGAGCAGTCCGATCCTTCCAAGCGGCCGCTCCGGTTCGGCCAGTGCAAGGCCGACAACACGGAAATACCATTCCGCCATTCTGCGTATGCTGTCCTCTTTAAACAGCGCCGTCGCATATTCGATCGTCAAGGCTGCGCCTTTTGCGCCTTGATCCGCAATCTCAAACGTCAAGTCCAGCTTCGATACGCGATTGTCCGGCACTTGCGCCTCGAATTGCAAGGCGTCCGCCGCCTGTCCGGCCTCCACATGCTGCATGACAAACATCGTGTCAAACAGCGGATTGCGGCTCAGGTCGCGCGGCACATCCAGCATCGTCACCATATGCTCAAACGGGAGCAAGCCGTTGTCCAGAGCCGCAAGCGCAGTTTCTTTGAGCTGCTCGGCGAACGCTCTGAACGGCAGTTCGCCGGATGGCCTGCTGCGAATCGGCAGCGTATTGACAAACATGCCGACCAGAGACTCGGTTGCGGGATGGAAGCGGCCGGCGGTCGGCGTGCCGACAATAAGATCGTCTTGCCCCGTCATCAGATGCAATAACGTATGGTAGGCGGCAAGCCAGATATGGAACGGCGTAACGCCCCATTGCTCCGCCGCCGCTCCGATCCCCTCGGCAAGCTCCGCCGGAATCGGCAGCCCAAGCTTGGCTCCTTCGAAGCTTTGTTCAGGGGGACGCGGATAGTCGGTCGGCAGTTGCAGCACAGGAAGCGTACCCGCTAGCCGGAACGTCCAATATTGCTCTTGCTGCTCTCTCGCCTCCGAAGCCATCCACTCCTGCTGCCAAACGGCGGCATCCTTATAGTGAATGGGCAGCGGCTGCAAGGAGCCGCCGCGATACAGCTCTTCGAAATCGCGCGCCATCACATTCATGGACACGCCGTCGGCGACGATGTGGTGAATGTCCAGCAGCAGCGTATGCCGACTTTCGCCGTCCGTCGCGAGAAACGCCCGAATTAACGGAGCCTTTCGCAAATCGAACGGGCGGACGACCGCGCGCGCAAATGTATTCAAGTCCGCCGCATCCATCAAGGCATGCACGGAAAGTTCAAACGAAACCCGCTCATGGACACGCTGTACCGGCTTGCCGTCTGCCCAGTCAAAGCTGGTACGCAGCGGCTCATGGCGGTCAATCAGCCCTTGAATCGCCTCGCGAAGCCTGTTCTGATCAAGCTTGCCCGTCAGGTTCAGAGCGAGCGGAAGATTGTAGGCCGTGCTGCCCGGATAAAGCTGCTGCAGCACAAACAGTCTGTTCTGCGCAAGCGACAACGGGTAGAACGGCCGGCTTTCCGCCCGGGCAATAACCGTGGCCCGCTTGGGGGCCGCGTTGTCGATGCGGGCCGCCATTTCCCGCAGCAGGGGAACGTCGAACACATCCTTCATCGCAAACGCCGCTCCATAACGCTGCTCGATCAAGCCCGCAAGCTGCGCGGCGCGCAAGGAATGGCCGCCCAATTGGAAGAAATGGGCTTCTCTTCCGATCGCCGCCTGGTCGTCCGGCTCCCCGGAGGCCAGACCGAGCACCTCCCGCCAAAGCTCGGCCAGCCGCTGCTCCGTCGGCGTAGCGGGCGCCTCGCCGCAAGCCGCCGGAGCAGCGAACCGGGGCTGCGGCAGGCGGCTGCGGTCGGCTTTGCCGCTCGGACTCAGCGGAAACGCTTCTATAGCAACAAAATATGAAGGAACCATATATTCCGGCAGCAGTTCCTTAAGTGCGGCCCGAAGGCTTGCTTCCTCAGGCGCCTGCCCGTCCGCCGTCACGAGATATGCGCAAAGCGCCGGCTCTCCCGCATGGTCCGTCACCGCCGTCACCACGGCATCGCGAACTTCCGCCTGCAAGAGCAGCGCGTGCTCGATCTCGCCGCATTCGATGCGGAGACCGCGAAGCTTGACCTGATGGTCAAAGCGTCCCAAATATTCAATATTGCCGTCCGGTAGCCACCTTGCGCGATCGCCGGTACGGTACAGCTTCTCTCCTGCGGCAAACGGATTCGGAACAAAGCTTTGCTCCGTCAAATCCGGCCTGTTGCGATATCCGCGCGCAAGACCGGCGCCAGCGATGCACAGCTCGCCGGACACGCCGATCGGCTGCGGTCTCAGCCGATCGTCCACAATATAGAGCCGGATGTTATGGATTGGCTTGCCGATCGGAATCGTACCCGCCTCAGCGTCCGGGCAATCGTAATAGCTGACATCGACCGTCGCTTCCGTCGGGCCGTACAGATTAATGAGCCGACACCTACCGCCGCCACGCTCCATCAGGCTGTAAAATCCTGCGACATGGGCGGGCTTGAGCGCTTCGCCGCTCGCAAATACGTATCGCAGGGAACAAAGCTCGCCGCCTCTGCCGCTGTCCGCCGCATAGGGCAAAAAGACGCCCAGCATGGACGGCACAAAATGCATAACCGTAACCGCCTGCTCTTCAATCGCGCGCAGCATGACTGACGGCTCCTTCTCCCCGCCGGGCTCCAGCAAATAAAGCGAAGCGCCGGCAAAGCTCCACCAGAACAGCTCCCAGACCGATACGTCGAACGTAATCGGCGTTTTTTGTAAAATAACGTCGCGCTCATTCAGCGGATAAGCCGTCTGCATCCAGTTCAGCCGGTTGATCGCCGCGCGGTGCTCCACCATCACGCCTTTGGGTTTGCCGGTGGAGCCTGACGTATAAATGACATACGCCAAATGCTCGGGGCCCGCTTGAGGCGTCAGGTCCGTTTCTTCTTCGCCCTTCGGCACGTCCGATGCGGCGGCAGCCGCAAGCGCGTCCAGATCAAGCGTTTCTCCCTGGTAGGCCGGGAGCGTATGAATCCACTTGGCCCCCGCCAGAAGCAGCCTGGCCCCGCTATCCTCCAGAATGCCGCGGATCCGCTCGGGCGGATGCTCCGGGTCGATCGGCAAATAGGCGCCTCCCGCCTTGAGCACTGCCATGATCGCAATCATCATGGATGACGAGCGCTGAGCGGCAATCGGCACAATCGTTTCGACCGCAACCCCCTTGCCTCTTAGCACGGCAGCCATACGTTCGGCGCGGTCATTCAGCTCCCCGTACGTCAGCGAGCCTTCGGCCGACCGCACCGCCGTCCGATCCGGCCACCGCCGGGCGGACTCGGCGAACCAACCGTGAATCGTCTTCTCCGCCGGGTACGAATGTCCCGTATCATTCCATGCCGCAAAGGCGGTTTCTTCGGCAGGCGTCGCCATGGCGACGTCGCCACAGATCAGGTCGGGGCTGGCGGCCGTTTGTTCCAAAATGTAAAGCAGCCGATCCGCCAACCGCTCCATCGTGCCTTTATGGAACAATCCCGTATTATACTCCAGCTCCGCCCGCATACCGCCTTCGCCATCGCTGTACAAATCGAGCTTGAAGTCCAGTTTGGATGTTCCGTGGCTGACGGGCAAGGGCTCCATGCTCCAGCCGTCGCCGTTCGCCGCCAGCTTCTCGTCTTCAAACTGGTTGTGAACGATCAGCATCGTATCGAACAGCGGGTTGCGCGACGGGTCATGCGGATACCGGATCGCTTCCATCATGTGCTCGAAGCTGACATCGCCATGCTCGTATGCGGCAAGCAAACGCCCATGGGTCTCACCGACAAACGCCAGGATCGGCAGCTCGTCCGCCACCCGCATCCGAATCGGCAGAAACTGGTTGAACATGCCGATCATCCGGGCCGTGTCCGGATGCGTCCGGCCTGCCGCCAAAGAACCGATTGCAAATTCCGTCTGATGCGTCGTTCCCTTGAGCAACAGCGCGTAAGCCGCAAAAAGCAGGCTGTTCATGCTCGCTCCGGCGCTTGCGGCCGTCTCTTTCAGCCGTGCCGCGAGCGCTGCCGGAATGTGGAAGGTATACGTATCGCCCGCAAATGTCTGACGGTCGCCGCGCGGCCGATCCAGCGGCATATCGAGCGGCGCCGGCGGCTCTGCAAGCTGCTCCGTCCAAAACGCTCGGCTTGCCCTGGCCCGCTCCGAGCCGGACTGTCGCTCCTGCCAAACGGCATAATCCTTGTAATGCAGAGTCAAAGGCGCAAGTTCCGCGCCGTCGATCAAAGCAGTCAACTCCTCCAAGAGCAGCTTGACGGATATACCGTCCGCCGCGATATGGTGGATGTTGAGCAGCAGATAGGCCTCCGCTCTCTCCGATTCGGGCCGGCAATAACATGCGGCGAGCAGCGGCGCTGCGGCAAGCTCAAGCGGCCGGAAAAACTCGCTCAAGCATTCCGGAAGCGTCATCTCCGCGAGCTCCGCCGTTTGCAGAACAAAGGCGGCCGAATCGTGCACGATCTGGGCCGGTACGCCGTCGATCCAATGATAGGAGGTCCGCAGCGGCTCATGCCGTTCGATCAGCTTCAGAAGCGCTGGCCCGATTCTGGTCTCACCCACCGCACCCGAAAGTTTAAGCGCAAGGGGAATATGGTAGGTTAGTCCGATATCAGCCATGCTTTCCGCCAAAAACATGCGCCGCTGCTGCGGGCTGAGCGGATAGGATGCGGCTTTTGGCGCGTCCGCAACAGGTTCGTACGCTTCCTTGACAGCCCTGTCGATCCAGGCCGCCTGCTCTCTAACCGTCGGCAGCTTGAAAATTTCCGGAAGCGGCATGCGCACCCGGCAATGCTTGTAGATTGCCGAGGTCAATGCGGCCGCCTTCAGGGAATGGCCGCCATGCTCAAAGAAGTGGTCCAGCGCGCCAACCTGCCCCGCATGAAGCACTTCTTGCCACAATCCTACGACAATGATCTCCGTATCTGTGGCGGGCGCTTCATATGGGACCGCGCGCTCCGGCGCAGGCAGACGTTTTTTGTCCACCTTGCCGTTAGCGTTCAGCGGCAGCTTCTCTACCTGCACAAACGCGGCGGGAATCATAAATGACGGCAGCTTGCCTGTCAGTTGGCTCCGAACGCTTGCCTGCCCTTCGGTTTGCTCCGCAACGATATAAGCGCATAAATACGGCGCGCCGTCATTCTCGATCAGCGCCACAAACGCTTCCTTGACGCCCGCGCAATCCAGCAGCCTGCTTTCGATTTCGCCCAATTCAATCCGGTAACCCCGCAGCTTGACCTGGCTGTCGATCCGGTCCAGAAACTCCAAATTCCCGTCAGGCAGGCGGCGCACCAGGTCGCCGGTTCCGTACACGGTTTCGCCTTCCCGGAACGGATGCGGGCGAAACTTCGAAGCGGTCTGCTCCGGCAAATTCACATAGCCGGATGCGACACCGTCGCCCGCAATCCACAGCTCGCCCGGCACCCAGTCCGGCTGCAATCGGTTCCGCTCATTCAGCACCAGCGTTTCCGAACGCGCGATCGGCGCTCCGATCGGCACGGTGGCCGTTCCTTGTCCGTCCCATGTCTCCGTGATCGGATAGCAGGTAGCGAACACCGTCGTTTCCGTAGGGCCGTAGACATGCAGCAGCACGCCCGGTCCAAGCGCGCGGAGTGCTTTGCGGATATGCGGCACGGAAGCCCGCTCTCCGCCAAATAAAATATGGCGCAGGCCGCGCAGCGACTCCAGCCCGTGATCGACCAGTGTATTGAACAGTGCCGTCGTCACAAAGAATACGGTAATGCCTCTGTCCTCAATCAGCTCGGTCAGCCGCACAACGTCGGCAACCTCTTCCTCGCCGACCAGCGTCAGCTTCGCGCCGTTCAACAGCGCTCCGTACAAATCGAACGTTGATCCGTCAAAAGCGTAGTTGGAAAGCTGCAACAGCGCATCGTTTTCCGAAATGCTTACATAATCGGTCTGGACGGCAATCCGGGACACATTGCGATGCGAGGTCATAATCCCTTTCGGCTTGCCCGTCGAGCCGGACGTGTACATGATATAAGCGAGATCGTCCGCCGAGCCGTCGATGTCCAGATCATGGCCGTACTCGCTGGCCCATCCCGTATCGAGTTCATCCATGTCGATGACATCTGTTCTGTCTCCGGCAAGCCGGGTGCCCATCTCCATCGTTGCAGCCGCAGTCACGATCGCCTGCGTTTCCGTATCCTGCAGCATAAACAAAATCCGCTCTTCGGGATACTGCGGGTCGATCGGCACATAGACGGCCCCCGCTTTCAGCACAGCCAATATCGCCACAATCATATCGGGCGAGCGCAAGAGCAGCAGCGCCACCTTAGCCCCCGGCGCGACGCCGCGCCGCGCAAGCGCGCGCGCGAACCGGTTGGCACGTTCGTTCAGCTCGCTGTAGGTATACGCCCGCTCGCCCATTTCAACGGCAATCTGCTGCGGTGTCTCCACCGCTTGCCGTTCAAACAGCCTGTGCAGCGACAGCTCCTGCGGAGGCGCGGCAGATGAACGGCAAAGCCGGAGCAGCCGTTCCCGCTCCTCTGCATCGACGGGATCAAGCTCGCCAAGCACCACATGCGGCTGCGCGGCTACTGCCCGGGCCAGCGCTGCATAATGCCGGGCCAATTGCGCGGCGGCCCGCTCATCGTACAGATCCAGCGCATACTCCAGCGTAAATGCGATGCCTGTGCCGGTATCCGCGCACTCCCAAGTCAGGTCGAACTTGGCCGAGCCGCTGTCCATCGCTTGGGGCGTATAAACGACATCCTTGCTCCGCCATTCGGGCAGCTCCATATTTTGCAGCGTAAACACCGAATCGAACAGCGGATTCCGCCCGTATTCCCGTTTAACATTGGCCAGCTCGGCTATTTCTTCATAAGGCACATCCCCGTTGCCGATAGCCGCCAGCGCTTCCCCATGGACCTGCTTCAGCCATCGGTCGAAGCGCAAACCGCTTTGCCCGCGCAGGCGGATCGGAACCATGTTGACGAACATCCCGACTACGCTTTGCAGCTCCGGCCGCACCCGTCTCGCGGCTGCAGTTCCGACAATGATGTCGGATTCGCCCGTATATTTCGCAAGCAGCGCATAATAGATCGAAAGCAGGACGGTGTATAACGTTACGCCCTCGCGTCTAGCCAACGCCCGCAGCGATCCGGCAAGCTCCGGCTCCAGCTCGAAGCGCTCAATTGCCCCGCGATAGCTTGGCGTCTGGGGCCTTGGACGGGGGGACGGAAGCGCTGGAGACGGCACGCCATCCCGAAAGATTTCGCGCCAATAAAGCTTCTGGCGCTCCAGCCAGCCGCCGCTTCGGCCCGCTTCCTCCCACAGCGCCATATCTCCGCCATGAATGGACAACGGATCCGGCGCGTTCCCTTCGTAAAACCTCGTAAGATCGGTCATCAAAATACCCATCGACGTTCCGTCCGTAATGATATGATGCATATCCAGCAGCAGCACGCTTGACTCGTGGTCCAGACGCACAAGCTCCATACGCAGCAGCGGCGCTTGCTCCAGACGAAACGGCTGCAGGAAGCTGCGCTGCCGCAGCGCCAGCTCCGCCGCCGTCCAGCCGCTTCCGTCAACGACGGCAAGCGACGGCTCAATCCCCTGCTCGATGCGCTGCATCACATTGTCTTCTTCCCTATAAAAGGACGTCCGCAGCGCCGGATGCCGCTCTATCAGCGCCAGCCACGCCGCGCGGAATCGTTCGATATCGAGCGGGCCCTTCACCTGGGCCGCAAAAGGCAGATTGTAGCCCAGCAGCCGCGGATTCAGCTCTTCCAAAATGAACAGCCGCTTTTGCGCCGAGGTCGCCGGATAAACCGTCCTCTCCTCCGCTTTGGCCACCGGCGGCGCAACGACGGCGGCAGTTCCTTCGCCCTCTAGCGTCTTTTGCTCCAGCAAAGCGGCCAGCGAACTTACCGTATCATGCAAAAACAGCTCGGTAAGCGTAAGCTCGACGCCAAACGCCTCTTGCAGCCTGGCGGCGGCATAAGCCGCCTTGAGCGAATTGCCTCCTTGCTCAAGAAAGCCGTCCTTCCGGCCTATGTAATCCTTTTTCAATACCTCGCGCCAGATGGACATGATCCGCTCTTCCGTCTCCGTGGCCGGCTCCAAGCCGACATCCCCGCGCAAGGCATCGCCGCCTTCCGCATCACACCGCACAGGCGCGGCGGCCGCTTCCAGCTCCGTCAGCTCGGCAAGCGCTTGGGCAAACTCGCCTTCGCGCAGCGCTTCCGCCAATACGTAGCGTTGAATTTTGCCGGAGGTTGTTTTCGGAATTCGCCGAACGGGGACAACAAAAGCAACGTCCAGACCGGCCGATCCGTTCAACCGCTTTTTCACCTCGGCCATCAGCGGTACAAATCCGCCGGCCTTGCCGCGATGCTGAATAAAAACTGCGATCGCATCCCGTTTGGTCGTCGCATCCTGAACGGCGGCAATCGCCGTTTTCCCGATTTCGGCCCCTTTCAGGCTGCTGATCAACGCCTCCAGGTCATGCGGATACACATTTTGCCCGTTGACGAAAATGACGTCCTTCATGCGGCCGGTCACATATAAACGCCCTTCCAGCAAGAAACCCAAATCTCCCGTATTCAGCCAGCCGTCCGGGGAAATCGTTTGCTTGTTTACATCGGGCCGCTTATAGTAGCCGCTTGTAACGTTGCTGCCTCTAATATGAATCAAGCCTACGCTGCCTGCTGCCGAAGGGTTTCCCACTTCGTCGCAAATGCGCACCTCGCACTCTTGGACGGGGAAACCCAGCTCGACGATCTCGATCGCCGTATGATCCACGTGGGCGGCTATTTGTATAGGCTGTCCGATAGTGAGCGATTGGCGCTCAAGCTTAACGGTATTCAGGTGATCTTCCGTCCCCGGGAACGTCACGGCCAGACTCGCTTCCGCAAGCCCGTATACCGGGAAAATGCAATTACCCTTTAACCCGTACGGCTTCATCGCCTCCAGAAAATCGCGGCAATGGGCGGCCGATATCGGTTCGGCCCCGTTAAAAATGAGCCTGACGCAAGACAAATCCCATGCCGCCGCTCCTTCCGGCTTCCAATGCTGCAGAAAATGCACATAACCGAAATTCGGCGAAGAGAGGCATGTCACCCGATGCTTATGCGTAAGTTCCAGCCATTTCATCGGATGAAGCACAAACGTCGAGGTCGGCAAATGCAGCTGATTCATGCCGCAAAACAGCGGCGTGAGATGAAAGCCGATGAGCCCCATATCATGCGTCAGCGGCAGCCAGCTTAGCGAAGAGTCCCGCTCCGTCGATTGCGCCCCATGGATAATGGCGCGCATGTTCGACAGAAGATTGCCGTTAGTCAGCACGACTCCCTTCGGGTCTCCGGTAGAGCCCGATGTAAACTGGATGAATGCGGTGTCCGTCTCGGCTGCGTCATACGGCTCAGCTTCGGGACGGCCGGCATCCGCAGCCGCCGCAAGCACTTCCGCAATCGGCACACTGCTAGACTCGAGCCGGGCCACCGCCTCTGCCTCCCCGTGTTTCAAAGCATAGCCCTGAATTCCCGGCCACAATTCTTCATCACAGAGCAATGTAGGCGCTTCCAACTGCTTGCATACCTGGATCAGCTTTTTGCGTCCTTCGTCCGTACGCGCCGCCGTCACAGGTACGGGGACAATGCCGCCGAGCACACAAGCCCAGAACAGAAGGATAAACCTTTCGTTATCTTCTGTCTGCATGACGGCAAAGTTGCCTGGACCAAGTCCCTGCTCGCGCAGCAGATGGAGCGCCCTTCCGGCCGATACAAGTAATTGGCCGTACGACAAGTAGTGCCCCTCACCGCTTTCGCAAAATAAAATTCCCGCATCGTTTTCCTTGCGCGCCAGCAATACGCCGGACAAATTACGGATGGTTCTCATAGTCGGCAGCCCTCCGTTCTGTCTTTTATCACACCGTTGTGGAATGCAGTTCTTGATAATCCTCCGTTACGATGCGATTATGCTCGTCCATAATGACGACATGCGGACGATACGTGCGGGCTACCGATTCCTCCATCATCGCGTAAGAAATAATAATGACGCGGTCACCCGGCTGCACCAGTCTGGCAGCGGCGCCGTTCAAGCAAACCATACCCGAGCCTCTCGGGCCGGTAATGACATACGTCTCCAGCCTGGCTCCGTTGTTTATATTGACAACTTGCACTTTTTCGTTCTCCAGGATGTTCGATGCATCCAAAATATCCTGAGCGATGGTTATGCTTCCTACGTAATTCAAATTGGCCTCAGTCACGACAGCCCGGTGAATTTTGGACTTATGCATCTCTCTAAACATGAATACACTCTCCTTATGGAGTAGTTTGGAAAAATTAAAACGTACTAATTTCTATAACGAACGTTATTGTTCAACTATTCATTTACGGAAATTCAGAGCGCAAACAAACTTGCATGGTTTCTCTGTCTTAACGAAAAAGAACAAGCCGGAGCAATTAAGCCGTTATAAAAAAGAAAATCTGCGGCAAGCGGGTGCCAATGTGGTTGTTCGTACGGAGTAAGCAAGTTTATGCTTATGTGTAGAATCAAGCTAAATGGGGGATTTCATGCGATTGTGAGGGCATGTTGACTGGCAAGCTCATGCTTTTGTGTGGAATCATGCTGATTGGGTAAGCTCCTGCTTTTGGACGAGGTTATGCTAATTAGGCAGGTTACGCTATTGTGCGGGTTCTAGATGATTGAAAATTCTGACAAAAGAAGCGAAAACGTGGTTTGTACACCGCAGCTGCTCATCATACAGACAGTTGAGTGCTGCGAAGGAGAGGAAAAAAAGATGTCATATAACCGGGTGTAGCGGCAATGATTTAAAGCGCTGAAGCGAAATTTAACTTTTTTTTCTTGTAACCTACCCTAATAGTAGGGCTAAATGTTTACTTTCGATAGGGTAATAATCTTACAATAGAGGGGGAAATTCTTTTATTTTTTAACTTAATTTGGTTTAAACTACCAAATATTAAGAGCTTTACGAAAAAAAACGTTTCCGCTCTTGCTTGAAAACAGTAGCTTGACAAACAAAAACAGATTAAAAATCGAAACTTTGTGGCGAAGGGATTGGCGGCAATAGCGGAGCGCTTTTTTGCGATCGCAACGGTTCAAATAGCTGAGCGTATAATATTTGCTTGCGATGCCGATGTCAATGTAAGAGAGCTGTTTCGCTTTATTGCTGACGGAATCGGACTGAGCGACCAAATCCCGGATATGCTCGCGCACCTTGATAGATTTGAAGCTAAGTCCCTCGATTTTTTTATATATTTCCTCGTTGAGATGAAGCGTATCGGGATCAAGCTGCCAGCGGTCGCAGAAGAAATAGAGGCTGTCGGGAGACTCCCGGTAGACGGAATGAGGTTTGGTTTGCAGCGCAATTCTGTATTTGTCGAAAAAGCGGAGCAGATAGGTCGTATCTTCCCCCAGATAAAAATGTTCGTTGATCAAGCCGACTTCGTCCAGCAGCTCTCGGCGGAATACCATCGTGTTCAGTTGAAAAAAATTGCGCGTATGCGACAAAAACGCCTCGAACAATCCTTTTTCAAATACAATCGTTTCTCCGTCATTCCATGTTTCGAACTTTGTTCGCATCGAATGCAGCCAATACCGCTCAACCTCATTGTCGAAGTTGTAGGAAGTAATATCCCCGTGCTGTTCCACCCATAGCGCATAGCTGATATCCGCTTTCGTCAGCGCATGCGTCCTCATGCTGTCGGTCAAATGACTTGGATACCATTCGTCATCGGAATCAAGAAACGCCAAATATTCGCCTTGCGCCGCCAGCATGCCCGTGTTTCGCGCGCCGCCCGGTCCTTTTTCCCGTTCATTGCACACATAGCGGATTCGCACATCTTTGCGTGTCCACTCGCGGATCGCCTCTTCCGTATGATCCGTGCTTCGGTCATCAACGACGATCAGCTCCCAGTTGGCGTAAGACTGGCGCAAGATGGACTCGATCGCGCCGGAAATGATCTGCGCCCGATTATACGTTGGCATCACAATGCTTATCAACTGCTCCATTCGCTTCACTCCAATCGTTATAAAATAGATGCCTTAAATCATCGTGAGTGTAAATGCGAAAGCGGGAAGCCGTCAAGTCCCAAAAGCATGCGGCAGTTTAAGCACGCCCTGCTTATGAGTTAAAAACGTCCCTGATTCCAATATGGATATGCCAGCTTGCTAGCAACCTTCCGAAACGCAAAAGGCCCTCCGCTTCATTTGCGCAGAGCGCCACAGTTCGCATTGGAAGACGTCTCCATAATTTCATAGAATCGTCTTCTTTATATGCGCTCATTGATTTTGATCAACAATTTCTTTAAGATTTGCTTCTCCTCGTCGGTAAGGACTTGGACGATTTCTGCCTCCACCTTTTGAAATGAGTCTTGAAAGTCTTCAATCAGTTCAATCGCTTTTGGCAAGACATATATATTTTTTTGCCGTTCATTATTGGCCGGGATTTTGCGCTCGATGAACCCTTTTTGCTCTAGACCTTGAAGCATGCTTGTAATGCTGGCCCCACGTAGATGAAACCGATCTGCAAGGTCCTTTTGAATAAGTTGATTATTTTGGTTCTCGTAAATATAGTCGATTACTTTTCCTTGTTGAGCGCTTAACCCCAGCTCTTTTATACTCTCGTCCGCTCTTTTCTTTAACTTAAGACCGATAATCTGAAACAAATCCAGATAAGGCGTATCCTTTCGGGATTGCATGATCGTCCCCCCCTGTGATTGATAGAAATCTAATTGTAAGCAAATAAACTATACAGTGATCCTATAGGCTTGTCAAACAAATATTAATTTATTGACAGTTAGAAATCTAACAGTTATACTCCGGATTGTTGAATAACAAACACTTAGGAGGCATTCAAATGGAGAAGGTAACTCAAAATGCTGCGTTAGAAAAAGTTACGGCGATTACAAATGTACGTATCTTTGATGGAGATCAAATTATTGCGCCCAGACATGTTGTCATTAAAGGGAAATCCATTATTTCAGTGGGCGGAGACCTTCCGGCCGATGCAACGATTATCGATGGAGAAAATGCGACTCTACTGCCTGGTCTGATTGATGCACATGTCCACACCTCAATCGGCGGGTTACGAGATGCCTTAAAATTCGGCGTTACAACCGAACTCGAAATGAACGGCGATTTTACTAAAAGAGGGCGCGAGATTCAGTTGAAAAATGTGAATGACGTCGCAGACGTCCGTTCTGCCGGCACAGCGATCACTGCTCCGGGCGGACACCCAGATGAATTGCTGCCGGATGGAGATGAAATACCGGAATTCGTATTAAAGGAACTAGAGAAGTTATCGGAGGAAGACCGGGAAGCGATGTTGGCCGCATACGCTCACGATCATGAAGAAATACCGCAAGTGACGACGGTGGAAGAAGCGATTAAACATGTGCATACCCAAGTGGAGAATGGAGCCGACTATATTAAGATCATGATTGAAGAAGGAACGGTCATGGGTGCACCTGGCCTGCCTGTACTAAGCGACGAGATTCTAAAAACAGCCGTGACAGAAGCCCACAAGTTCGATAAGCTGGTCATCGCCCACGTCTTGACGGCTCGTTCATCGCAAGAAGCCATCGATTTTGGAGTCGACGGTTTGGGTCACTTGTTTATCGACAGACCCGAGTACACGTCCGAGTTAGTGAAATCCATAGCGGACTCAGGCGCTTTTGTTACACCGTGCTTGGTGTTGAATTCATCGATTATTGGAAATCCGGCATCGGAATTGGCAAATGATCCGCGTGTTCATTCCAAATTAAGTCCGGATTGGATCGATATTTTGAACTCAAGCTTCAATACGTACCCGCAAGGCAATATGGAGAACAGCTTTAAGAATGTGATGGACCTTCACCGTGCCGGAGTTGATATTCTGGTAGGGACGGATGTCGCGCCGGTTCCCGTTCCGAACCTTGGCGGCCTTGCTCATGGGGCCAGTGTCCACCACGAAATGCAGCTGCTGGTGAAGGCCGGGTTCACTCCGATCGAAGCTCTTCAGTCGGCTACTTCCAAACCGGCCCGCTGCTTCGGTCTTCACGATCGCGGCCGTATTACCGAAGGTGCGCGCGCTGATCTTATTCTCGTAAACGGTGATCCGACCACTACTATTTCGGATACCTTGTCGATCAAAACCGTGTGGTTCAATGGTTCGCAGCAGCTAGGTTAATCAGATTCGATCTCCCTGCACCATGACAACTAAAACTCCGTGCCAAAGCACGGAGTTTTAGTTGATTTAATTATTATTTTAAGTCGATGCTTATCGCTTCCGAACAGATCCTATAAAAAACAAAACCATATCCTCCGCTACCTCCATCTTCATTTACACAAAAAAAGGATATTTCCGCTCCAATGAAGTCGCGACATGATTATTGGAACAGCTCACTTATGATATAATGTCGAATCGTAGTTCGTATTGCAAGCTCGCAGTACTGGAGCCTTGTTTATTTCGTATACTGAAATCCATGCCTGCCCTGAACATAATATCTTTTGACATATAAATGATGCGAGATTCGATTGGATCTTTGTTTGAATATTGGCATCAGTAAAACATACGACAGGCAATACGGTATCATTGACAACCTTCCGGTTAGAGCGAGCAAGCTCCCGGCGTAACCGATTGCTCATCTCTGTCTGGTGCCGCACCCTGCTGCGATAGCCTTTCCAACCATTGAATCGAATGGGTGAACGGATCAATCACATCCAGATCAGCCCCTTCTTTCGGCATATAATCTGCCGTGATACTGAATGTTCTATATAAGATGTCCTTATGTCGTGTGTAAGATAAATTCCCGCCCCCCGTTGTAAATGTCCCGTCTGCTGCATTAACCGTATGAACTGGGTTAAATTTTATAGACGCCGGTATAAAAGATGATGTATATTTGTAACTAACAAACCAGAAAATCCCAATAATTATGTTATTGGGAGGTGTTCGACCAACCGACGACATTCAAATTGAAAGCGAATTCAAAATGGTAAAGACCATCCGCCTGGTACAAAGAAAGTGCTTGTCGAGTTCACTCTATGAAAAAAGGAGCTTGAGATGGTATGAAAAGAAAAATCGCGTCTATCGCTTTCGTGCTTGTCCTGCTGTTCAGTTTTGCTTCCGTTAGTTTGGCGGCCTCTAGCGGACCGGGTACAGGCAACAATACTTGGGCGCCGGTCCAAGCCCATGGCAACATTTATATCGAAGGCAACTTCATAAACGACGGGCAGATCAGCCTCGGTGTTAATTTTAAACTGTACCGGGTTACCCCGACCGGAGATGTGCTGGTAGGGAGTAATTGGACGAATACCATTGTGGCCGGTCAATCTGCACGTCTCAAGATTCCTTTGGCTTCGAATCAACCCGACGGACAGTATAGACTTGTCTTAGACTCGCCGGGTGATTTCACCGTCATTGCCTATCTGGGCTACAATTAAACGTTAAAACCTCCACAGCCGCTTTGCTCCTTACGGTGGCGATGGAGGTTTTTCATCTTCAGTTGATTATCGAATATGGAGTCTTCCCTTAATAAAAATTACTTGATAAATATGATATATTGCTTGACCCTCTTCATAAGCTGACCCTTCTCACAAATCCTCCTTACCTTGTCTTTAAAATCAATAAATACATCTCCCTTCATTAATCTACTCGGAAACTGTTATTTCGTTAAAGGAGCTACGTAAACGGCTAACATCCCTGACTGGGGGCAGTCCAAACATCCGCGCATATTCCCGGCTAAAATGAGATGGGCTTTCGTATCCGACCTGAAACGCAGCTTCCGCCGCGCTAATCGATCCGGAGAAAATCAGACGACGCGCCTCTTGTAATCGGATATGCTTTTGAAACTGGATCGGACTCATCCCCGTGACTTCCTTAAAATAATCGTACAAAACCGAGGCGCTCATATGGGCCTCCACTGCCAATTCGTCTACGCGCAGGGGCTGGGCAAAATCGCGATTGAGCCTCTCGACGACCCCTGCGATTCGCTGCGCATGGCTTCCGATGACAGCAAATTGCTTCAAAGACGCATTGTTTTCTCTCTGAAGCACCCGGTAAATGATTTCCCGAATGACATAAGGTGCAAGCACCGGGATATCCTGCGGCGTTTCGACCAGTTTCACAAGCCGCAGCACCGCATCCAAGAGCGTATCGTTCATCCGGCTCACCTTCAACCCCCGACCGACCTCACTTCTTGCTCGTTTGGCCTCTCCAAATACCTGAATGACATCAAGAATCTGGTTCATATCGAATAGGATCTGGAGGCTTAAATACGGCGTTTCTCTCGAAGCTTTCATCACTTGTCCAGTAATCGGCAAATGTACCGAAGCAGTTAAATAGCTGCTTGGATCATACTGGTAAACCTCTTGCCCCAACATAACCATTTTGGAACCCTGCGCCACGATGCAAAGGGAGGGTTCATAGACAGAGTAAACCGGCTCGGATAACCGGGAAGCACGAATCAAGCGTAAACCGGGAACTTGCGTGTCATGAGCCCCGTCTTCCGGTGTGTATTTCTCGATGATCTGCAGCAGTTCTCTCCTTTGTTTCTCGAACCATTCACCCATCCTCTTCGTCCCCCTTCGCTTTTATCCACACTACTAATCAAACTTTATCTTTTCCTGGAGGATTAGGCAATCTTCTCGTATGATCCTGCTACCGTCTAGCTTTCCGCTGGCACGATAATGGACATGTAACAGTTGCGTTGCACTGTACGAAGTTCGACACCGTGGAGATGGTGACTAGGTAGACACAATCCTAGATTCACAAAGGGAAGGAGAAGATTCTGAATGAGTACTCAAAACGTAAAACCTCATCCCTATGTCGGAATGTGGGTGACAAAAGACGGTTACATACGGCATGAACTTCTGGCGAATGGCCGGTATGACGAAGCGCGCGGAAAACGGAAGAGCGCTTATCAAGGCCGATATACCTTCGTAGGCGATCGTATCGAATATGTGGATGATACAGGCTTTAGAGCGGACGGCGATTTCCGCGATTCGGTGCTCTATCACGCCGGCATGGTTCTTTACCGTGAAAGATAGGAAGAATTACCATTTTGATCATGGCGTTAATTTAATAAGACCAACTGGAATGAATCCATTCAAAAGGAGAAATGTACAATGTCCGAAATCAATAGAAAAGTAGTTGTGATTACAGGAGCAAGTAGCGGGATCGGCGAAGCAACGGCGAAGCTTCTCGCCAGCCGGGGGGCACATGTCGTCATTGGGGCCAGACGCGTGGAAAAGCTGGAAGCTCTGGCATCCCTCATTGAGGCCGAAGGAGGTTCCGCCTTATATCAACAACTGGACGTTACGAATATCGGTCAGATGCAGGCGATCGTCCGCTTGGCGCAGAGCCAGTTTGGCCGTGTCGATGTGGTAGTGAACAACGCCGGTGTGATGCCCCTCTCTCCTTTGGAAGCCTTGAAAATCGACGAATGGAACCGAATGATCGACGTCAATATCCGCGGGGTTCTGCATGGCATTGCAGCGAGTCTTCCCATCATGAAAGAGCAGCAATCCGGTCACATGATTAACGTGGCTTCCATCGGAGCCTACGCGGTCACGCCGACGGCAGCGGTGTATTGTGCGACCAAATACGCCGTTCGCGCCATCACGGAAGGCTTACGGCAGGAGGTTGGTAGCAATATCCGGGTTACGCTCGTTTCTCCTGGTGTGACGGAGTCTGAGCTCGCTGAGAGCATTTCAGACGAGGAAGCCAAGGAAATGATGAAAACGTACCGGCGCGATGCTCTCCCGGCTTCCGCCATAGCCCGTGCCATCACTTATGCGATAGAGCAGCCCGCAGCCGTCGAAGTGAACGAGCTGGTCGTCCGGCCCACAGCCCAGTTTGCCTGACGTTATCACTGATCCCACTCCAGACGGGCATTCCATGCATACAATTGGCTGTCCGGAAGTCAATGGATGGGAATCCTTTAGGACCTGGTTGTAGTGGCGGGGCTATGATGGTTGACTTAAATGTTGAAGGTCATATGTGGAGAGATCTTGTGGTAGGACTTAACTCACGTTCTCCAGTAGATGACGATACTGTGGAGCTTAGTCCTGGGTTGCCGGTTGTGAACTCAGACTGTATTGCAAATTACAGGTATCTGCTCCCGGAGAATTAACGAAGCTTGCCTAAAAGTTTTAGCAGGCGGTATCGTGGACTCTACCTCGCTTTTCATCGAGTTTAGCTTTCGATTCTTCATGGTTTCGGATTTTCATAATTCCTATGTAATCGATAATTTTTCCAATAAAAAAATAACGGCAGCAATTATTATGCTGCTCCTTAAGACAGCCTGCTGATTTCAGCAGGCTATTTTGTCGATTGCATGATCAAACACGGAATTCCGTGGGGTTATCAGCGTTGATGACTCGTATGTGATATAGCAAACGAGGGCTTTTCATCTCGGCGTTGGCTCTTCTATTCTGTTTAAGAATGGGGATTATTCTGACTGGTATTCATTGCTTTCCAGGAAATCCATGCTTTCTCGCACTCCACGCGACCATCAACGCAACGATGAGCAGGATCAGCAGCGCTCCCGGAAACGACTGAACGCCAAAAAGTTCCAGCAAGGAACCGCCTACAATTCCTCCGCATGCGATGGCCAGATTCCATACGGTCGTATTAATCGGCATCGCGATATCTACCCCTTCTTCACCGCTTGCATTGGCTTGCGCGGATTGCAGCAGGGTGGCTGCGCCGCCAAAGGTGAATCCCCATAACGCCACAGCTGAGTAGACAATCGTCACAGAGGTGCCGCCGATCCATAGGGCAATGGCTACCAGTGCAAAACCACTCAGGCTGATCAATACGAGCATACGCAGTATTCGGTCGATCAAGATACCGACAATCCAAATGGACACAAGAGCGGCTAAACCAAAGACCAGCAAAACCAAATCAACACGCCCGGCAAGTCCGGAACGCTCGAGGAACGGCGCAATGTATGTGTATAAAATATTGTGCGCCAACATCCAGGCGAGCACCACGATGAGAATCGGACGCATGCCGGGCATTACGAAAACCTGCTTTACTTTCATTCTTTGGTTTGCAGGTTGCCCGGGGTAATCAGGCACTCTCCACAGAACCCAGCCGATTAAAACAAGAGCAAGAAAAGACATAAGTACGAATACAGCGCGCCAGCCGATCAGGTCACCGAGCAAGGTGCCGATAGGTACGCCGAAGGTCAAAGCAATCGGCGTTCCTACCATTGCGACGGCTAAAGCGCGTCCTTTCAAGGCATCTGGAACCATGCGCCGCGCGTAACCGGCGATCATTCCCCATGCCGCGCCAGCGGCAACACCGGCGAAAAATCGAGCAATGAGCGTCAACGCATAGCTGGTCGACAAGGCGGTAATCGTGTTGAACACCAAAAAGCCCGCAATAATGGCAAGCAGCAGCGGACGACGTCGAACTCCGCCGGTTAGCATGGCGAACGGAATTGCCGCCACAAGCGAGCCTATCGCATAAAGGGTGACAAGCTGCCCTGCCATCGCGGTTGTAATATGCAGCCCATCTCCGATTAACGGCAGCAGCCCGGCCGGAATGGTTTCGGTGAGAATGCATATAAATCCAGTCATCGCCAGCGCCAGCAATGCCATCCATGGAAGACGGGCAGGCATGCCTTCCGCTTGAGCCGTACCTGACGGGCGGATCTTCGACCAAGCGCCGTCCGCACCCACGAGGAGTTCTGTACGGACACAGTGGAGCCGTCCGCAAAATTCAGTTCATGTCGGCCGTCGCCGAGGGCGGCGGCTCCGACGAGCTCTTTCCCCCACTGAATACGAGTCGAGGAGAAGGCGGCGCAGGTCGCCGCGAAGCACCTCGGGACGTCCTCCGTTACCATCGTCGGGTTTGTCGAGGAGCACCTTCCCGTGCGTATCAAGTACCCGCGCCGCTTGGATGCCTTTGTGGATCAGGCCGAGGAACTCGTCGAACAGCCCTGCTGCCTGGAGCGCATGTTGTCCATTGTACTCGTGGATGTCGAGCTGCCCGCCCTGCGCGCGGGCCTCTGCCGAGGGCTCCGCCTCGTAGATCGTTGCGGGGATGCCGTGGATGTGGAGAACGCGTGCGAGAGTCAATCCTCCCAGGCCACCACCAACGATCGTAACGGGTGTCGTCGTTTTTCGGGATCCGGTTTTTTTGTCACGTTACTTCTCCTCTTTCTAATTTTGAACGGTTTATTTGCTGCTTAAGGCTACCTGTCCCTTACGGCTTTTTAACAAAGAAGAACCTACTAAGCCGATGATCACAAATACAAAAACTCCAATGAAAGCATAATTTACTCCATGAACCTGGGACTGGGCAACTTCGTTAAATCGTCCGGATTCAACAGCGTGACTCGATACTTCCGTATAGATGGTAATCAATAATGCAGTCCCGATCGATCCGCCAACCTGTCGGAACGTATTAATCATTGCCGTTCCATGATTGATTAAATGATCCGGCAGCGCATTTAACCCTTCCGTAGTCATTGGCATCATGATCATAGAAATACCCACGATCATGAGCGCGTAGAACAATACGATCATCCAAAGTGCCGTTTGTGCATGCATGAAAATAAATGGAATTACGGAGACGGCAATCAGAATATAACCGATTACACCCAAGTATTTACCGCCGATCCGATCGTAAATTTTACCGGCAATCATGGAAACAATGCCGTTTACAACCGCACCGGGCAACAGAATGAGTCCGGATTCAAGAGCCGTCATCCCCCTAATGTTTTGAATATAAATGGGCAGCATCGTTTGTGGACCCATTAAGCAAATAAATGAGATGACCACGGCAATTGTCGATAAAACAAAGGCATACGACTTAAATACCCTAAACTCAAGCATGGGTTTTTCCGACCTTAATCCCTTTAATATCAGTAAAGTTAACCCTGCTGCTCCAACAATGCAACACACCGCTGCGCTTAGAGCGCTACCGGAGCCGGCAATGCTAATCCCATACAATAAAGCGCCAAAACCAACCGTGGATAAAAATACAGAAGGAATATCTATCTTCTGCCGCTTGTTTACCTCTGTGACATTCTTCATGTAGACAAGGGTAAGAATTAACACAATGACGGCAACAGGAAGCACCATGAAAAAGATATATCTCCACGAGAAATGGTTCATAATCAAACCTGAAAGCGTCGGACCGATCGCCGGTGCAAAAGCAATGACTAATCCAACCAACCCCATCGCCGTCCCCCGCTTCTCTCTGGGGAAAATGATGAAAAATACAGTTTGCATAAGCAGCATAGTTATGCTTGCTCCGCAGGCTTGGATGATGCGTGCGATCAAAAGTAAAGTGAAGTTTGGCGATACAGCCGCAAGCGTTGTTCCTATAATAAATAAAGACATAGCCACGATCATTAATTGACGAGTCGTATATTTGCTTATAAAGAATGCCGTCACCGGAAGAAGAATACCATTAGCCATCAGGTAAGCCGTGGTTAGCCATTGCCCTGTACCTGCACTAATTCCAAAATCGATCATGATCTCGGGCAAAGCTGTAAACAAGACCGTTTGATTTAAGATGGTTACAAATGTCCCTATTAAAAAAATACATGCAAGTAAGGTTCTATTAAAGTTAAGACTGCTTTTTTCACTCATCACCATGTTCTCCTTTAAGTTCATTCCTGCTTTATTGCTGTCATCCATCCGGGATGGGGAAAAAAATCGCCCAAAACCATGTTTTCTCCTTCCTCTTTGGCTTATACTAATATCGATATCGTTTGACTCTCATCCGTTTTTGGATAGAATGATTGATGATGAGCCATGTAATAGTGAGGCGCCACACTAATATAGAGCAAGCGTACTTCTGAATTTATTTTTTGTCAAGGGAGAATAATGATGGGTCTTTCAAAAGAAAATGCCGTTTTAGCGGTTGAAGTTCTGGATCTGCTGTTTCGTGCCACACGTCATATCCAACAGGAATATGAAATGAAACTGGAGTCGCTTTCTTTACCGTTCCAGCTTTCAGGACCTAGGTTACGCCTATTGCTTATGGTTTGGCGTGCAGAAAAAATTCGGATGAATGAATTAGCGAGCAAATTGGGCGTGAAACCCAGAACCGTGACTGAATTGGTTGATGCATTGGAACGGGATGGTGTTCTTCATCGAACTCCTGACCCGAATGATCGCCGGGCAACGCTGCTGCATTTAACCGAGGAAGCTCTGAATCAGATTTCTCGTGTTCGGTCTGTACAAATGCAAATTTCGGATGAAATTTTGCAAAAGTTTTCCGCAGAACAGCGCACCCAATTACATGCCTTATTAAGCAAAATTTTTGAAGGAATGGAATTTGATTTTGTCTATTAACTGCATGCATGCGATTTCGTAGTGTATCCATCAAAAAATCCCCTCTGAGTAAAAGGCAGCCCGCCCACTCAAAGGGGAAAGAATTTTGGGTGCCAAAGCCCAAAGTCGTCTCGTTCGAAAAGTCCTTCGCTTGCTCGATACATACAAGGACATTGCTGCGCATCCGAAATTGTAGACCATATTCCAAAATTCCAATGTCTACCACATTTGGATGCCTAGGTTTATAATATTTGTAAGCGCATACATTTGTTTTGGCTTCAGACAACCAAATACCGTCAGATCAAAGGGGGGATGCCGTTTTAAACCCGATTGCGAGCTGATTTTATCCCCATTTTTAAAGGAGGAACTCTGATCATGCGAAAGGGAATGCCTTACCTGTTGATCCTGTCGTTAATTCTGACCTGTTTTTCCATCTTCGCTACGAAAGCCGAAGCCGCGGACTATACGCGCGGCGTCGAATTATCCGGAAGCGCAGCCACCATATGGTTCAAATCCGCCGTCAACTCGAGTTGGGTCGATGTCCATTACAAAGTGAACGGCGGCGTACAGCAAAATTTCAGAATGGCTTACAACGCCAGCAAATCCCGATATGAAAAAGCCATCTCAAACATTTCCGCCGGCTCCGTGATTACGTATTCGTTCACTTACAATAACGGAACCCCAGCCTACGACACCGAAGTCTTTACTTACACCGCGGGTACCACGCCGCCTCCCTCTTCTTCCGGCTCTATTTATGACATTCTTCCATCTTCGATTCCCTCACCGGCAAGCGGCGCCGTCTCAGTCAAGGTCATGAACGGCACCAACGGCGCTTACTCCGACCAGCAGATATACTGGGGCGTTATCGGCATTAATCCCGTCAACAATAAGTGGAGTTATCTGGACCTGAACGGCAATCTGATCCCCATCTCCACCGCCTTGAACGATGCGCCGGGGCATTTAACCAAAAACGGCATCAATTACGCCAACATCTACCACAAGGTCAGCGATGCTCCCTGGGCCACCTTGCCCAAGATTACGGCGGGCCGAATGTTCCTTAGCGCCGGTACACCACTGTACATCAAAACCTATAACGATGGATTCGCCGGCCCCGATCTGAATAATCCGACCGATCCAAACCGCGATATCTATTTCGATTTCGCTGAATTCACGGTTGATGCAGCCGGCTATCATGGCAATACGACACGCGTCGATGGATTCGGTTTCCCCATTCAGCATCGACTGGTCAACAAATCCGGTTCCTTCGATCGAACCACGGGTGAACTGGAATCTGAGACCCGAAGCGGAATCTTCACCAAATTCCAGGCTGAAGTTCCTGAGGCTTTCAAATCGCTGGCCACCGTTCAAGCGCCTTATCGCATCGTCGCGCCGATTCACGGTTCTTTCGCCCAGGGTGGCGCTAATGCCAACTATTTCGGCGGGTACGCTCCCTACAATACACAGGATATTTTCCGGTGCGACGGCGCTTTAACGAATGCGGCAGCTTGTGCAGCCATTAATCGTCATGTTTACACGACGGGCGACTGGAATAACGTGTCGAATTACTATAACGCAGCACCGGCCAATTATTACGCGAAATTTCGGCACGATCACAGCATTAACCGCTTGGCCTACGGGTTTCCGTATGACGATGTCAACGGCCAATCCTCTTATCTTGAAGTAAGCGACCCGAAAGGCCTGATTATCCGTGTCGGCTGGTAAATATTGTGTTGACAATGTTCCAAAAAAAAGCCGACAAAAATGAAGCTTATTTCCATCGCATTGCTTTTAATTGGTTCCGTTTTGGCGGCCAATATCTTGTTTCAGGACCGCTTGACATTGTCATGGCTTGGGCTTGGATGTATTCATGGGATCATTCCTTATGGACTAGTATTGGGTATATTTGGAAGCGTCCTCCCACCCCTTCTGTATTCGATTGGAATGCCGCATGTCGGTTCGGGGTTGGGAACCATTCTGACGTCATCCGAATTGCCGGTTGTCGTCATCATGTCCTCTTTAGTGCTGGGAGAAGTCATAAGCTGGTCTCAGTGGATTGGCGTGATTATCATTCTGGGCGGGATTGTTAACAGTAACACCCGATTTTATTTTTTCTAAGCATTTTCAGAATTTCCGACATAAACGTAAAGACTTCTTCCTGCAAATAGTAGTTTTCACCGTAACGGGTTTAACGGCGAAATCATTTTATTCAAGAAAAACCGGAGGCGCTGCCTCCGGTCCTCTTTAGGTTGTACGTATATCCTTTTTGTACTCATGCCCACATACCCCTTGATAATACTCGGGGTATATTTCTCCTACGCATAATTCATACGAAAGCCTTGTTGGTACCGAAGGGTTTCCATCGTCCACCATATTGGCCGGAATTTCTGCCAAATTGCGCGGACGGCTCGTATACATCGACGTCAATATGCGGTAACTCGATTTTCACAGGGAATGCTCTTTAAGCGAATATTGCCTCCCGCGAAATGAAGATCGTCCGTTACCCGCGCTGGTTGTCCGGAGCGAGCTGCTTCTCCAAGAGCAGCTCCGCTGCCTTCCGGAAATACTCCGGATCAAACTCGGTCCTATCCAAGTAGCTCTTCATGACGAATCCGTCATATAACATCCTCAACTGCGCAGTCAGCTCCTCGGGCTGTCGTGCCCCGCCTTCCCTTGCAAGCTCTAGAACCCGAGACCAGAAACTCCTCTGAATGTCCAGCAACTTGATGTGGGCGGGGTGATCCGGATCCGGGAATTCGACCGCCGCGTTCAAGAACGGACACCCCCGGTAATCCGGCATCCCCATCTGTTCGGTCACATCGCGAATGAGGGTGTCGAGCTGTTCCTTAGGAGAGTTCGGATACAGCTGCCTCAGTTTTTCCAGCTTTTCTACTTTTAGTTCATCCCTAGATTCGAGATAAGCAACCGCCAGATCATCCTTAGTCGCGAAACTTCGATAGAAGCTTGCCTTGGCAACGCCGGATTCCTTGATAATCCGATCGATGCCGACCGCCCGTATTCCTTCCATGTAAAACAATTCGGAGGCGACCCGCAGTATACGAACTCTTGCCGATTCTTTTTGCATATTCGACCCCCGTCTCTATAGGTTAGGAAAAAAGTATATTGACATGAGACAGATCTGTCTGTATCATTTCGTCATGAAGAGACAGACCTGTCTCCTCCATTATATGAAATCCTCTCGCCACCTGTCAATCGAGCGAGTAGTGAGAAAGGGGAACTCTCTATGCCCAATACACTTTCGGACGCTTCCGCCCAGTCGGTGCGGACTCGCGACCCCGTCTCCAAAGGAGACGGACGCAGATCGCGTCTGATGCTGCTTGCTCTGCTTTTGCCTGTATTTATGGCCGTGTCGAACGTGTTCATCGTGAACGTAGCCACGCCTTCGATCCAGAAAGGGCTCGGGGCCAGCTTCGCCGATGTACAACTCATGCTTACCGGGTATACTCTTACGTTCGCCGTTCTGCTGATTATCGGCGCCCGGCTGGGCGATCGGTTTGGACGCCGGAGAATGCTGTTCATCGGAGTGGCCTTATTCACAATTGCTTCTCTGGTATGCGGCCTATCTGCCCACGTCACTATGCTCATTGCGTCGCGCGTTTTGCAAGGCGTCGGCGCCGCTCTGTTTATGCCGCAGGTTTTATCCCTCATTCAAGCCCATTATACTCCGGAACGTCGAGGTGCGATCTTCGGCATGTATGGAGCGACCCAGGGAATCGCGGCGACGGCCGGGCAGATAATCGGCGGGCTGCTTCTCCGCATGAATTTGTGGGATCTGGATTGGAGAGCGGTGTTCCTGATCAGCGTCCTGCTCGGGGCTCTGATATTGGCCCTGATTCCGTTTATTCCGGAATCCAGCACGCCGGATCGCGCCGGACTGGATTGGATTGGAGCCGCACTCGCCGCGGCCGGCTTGCTGATGCTTGTCTATCCGCTCGTGCAGGGACAGCGTCAAGGATGGCCCGCCGACCTCGTCGTCAGTTTGCTCTTGTCGGCCCCTGTGTTGGTTTTGTTCGCCTGGTACGAACGGCGGCTGTTGCGCCGCGGCCGGCTCCCATTTATGAATGTCGATCTTTTTAGACATAAGGTGTTCACGCTGGGCATTCTCGTCGTGCTGCTGTTGATGTCGTCGCAGGGTGCCTTCTTCCTTGTCGCCGCCTACATGCTTCAGCTTGGACTTCATTTCTCGGCTCTGCAAGCAGGTCTTGTAATCGGGTCGATGGGAATGGGCTATTTCCTCGCATCGCTGTTCTCATCCCGAGTCGCTGCGAAGCTTGGAGCCCATGTGCTGACCGTCGGTTCCATCCTGACGACAGCAGGTTACCTGCTGCTCAACTGGGCGGTCCGAACGACCGGAGTTTCATCCGATATCGGCGTGTGGATCCCGGCTCTAGCTGTGCTCGGCATCGGTCAAGGCTTCGTCGCCGCGCCGCTGACTAATATTGTTTTGGCGAAAATTCGCACAACGGACATCGGCTCCGCATCCGGTGTCATGACAACCAGCATACAAATTGCCTCTACGATCGGAATCGCCTTGATCGGTATCGTTTGGCTCAGCGCTCTTGGAGCCCATACCGGCTCGATCTACGCCTATCCCGATGCGTTTAACATTTGCTTATATGTACTGGCCGCCGCCACTGCGCTCATCCTTCCACTGGCCTTGATGCTGGCGGGGCGAGCTGGAGCCCGTCGATCGTGAAAGAGAAGAAGCCCCCGCGCAACCGGGGGCTAAAAGCAATTTATGAGGTACTTCCCGCCCCCCATTTAACCTTGAAAGACCGGTATCAACTTTTCACGTAAAGCTCCATTCCTAACATAATTATTTAATAGTGTTGAAATAGAAACAAAAAGTTGAATATACTATTGTTAATGCACTACGGGTTGGAGGACAGGCCATGAACAAAGAAGAACAGGTCATAATGGGTTTCAGGGACTTATTTAACAAGCTGGTTTGGCTTAATAAGAGTAAGATGGAAAAGAGTCTTAAGGGTTATAAGCCTTCTGAAGTACATTGCATCGAATATATTGAAAAAAATGTGGATTCCAACGTGACCAAACTTGCGGAGTCCTTTTATATGACTCGCGGTGCCATAAGTAAAATAACTAAACAGCTCCTAAAAAAAGGCCTTATCGAAAGCTACCGGAAGGCGGATAACAAGAAAGAAATCTATTTTAGGCTTACTGAGAAAGGGAAAGTCATTTATAACATTCATGAGGACTTGCACAAAGAGTTTCAAGAGCGGGACAAGGCCGTATTTGAGCAGGTAACCGAGGAGCAATTTGACAGTATGCTTAGCTTCGTGGAAAAGTACAGCAGGCATTTGGATGCGGAAATAAAGAAACGAGGTATAGGGATTGAGTCGGAATAAATTTGAATAATGAAAATGAAACCACAGGCAGCCGGGCTCTATTGAGAACGGGCTGCATTTTTTATTGCTATTATTTTGTTGACTAGGAAACAAAAATATATTACGATGATTTTGTTTCCAGGGAATCAAAATCGCGAATTTTGAAAGGAGAATGTAATGTTCAAATTTAGATCACCTAATGAACAGAACACAAAACAAACCGTAGATAAACACGCTTTACTATTCGGTCTTATCTCTGTATTTCTTTGCGGAATAGGCTTCAGTATCATAACACCTGTCGTCCCTTTCTTAGTGCAGCCTTATATAAGCAATCCGGGAGAACAAGCTATAGTTGTTACGCTGCTGACTTCTGTTTATGCATTCTGCGTGTTTTTTGCGGCGCCCGTACTCGGAGCTTTGAGCGACAAATATGGCCGTCGTCCATTACTCTTAGTATGCCTGTTGGGTTCCGCAATCGGGTACTTTGTTTTTGGCATAGGCGGAGCTCTATGGGTACTATTTGCCGGGCGCATAATAGAAGGCATAATAGGCGGGAGCGTAGGCACGATCTTCGCCTATTTTGCAGACATCATTCCTCCGGAACAGAGAACCAAATACTTTGGATGGGTGAGTGCGATTGTAGGTGTAGGCACCGTCATTGGCCCGACTCTAGGCGGATTACTTGCCAAGTTCGGTTATTCTGCACCCATGTATTTTGGAGCCATCATAACTTTATTGAATGTTGTTTATGGATTCTTTTTTATGCCTGAGAGCCTTAAGAAGAATAATAGACTGAAAGAGATTACCTTTGTAAGACTGAATCCGTTTACCCAGCTTGCAAATCTGCTTTCCATGAAACATTTAAGAAGGCTGTTTGTTTCAGCGTTCTTACTTTGGATACCGGGCGGATCTTTACAGGCCGTTCTTTCACAATTTACAATGGATACTTTCAGTTGGAAGCCAGCATTGATTGGACTTATGTTTTCAATTATGGGCGTCCAAGACATCATTTCACAAGGTTTTATCATGCCAAAGCTTTTGAAAAAACTTAATGATAATCAGATAGCGATTCTTGGAATGGTTTCGGAGATTGTAGGTTACAGTCTTATTGCGCTATCTGCTTTGTTCTCCTTCTATCCTCTTCTTATCGCTGGAATGTTTATATTTGGATTTGGTGATTCGATCTTTGGACCATCATTCAATGGGATGCTCTCCAAGTCTGTCGATTCTAGTGAACAAGGAAGGATTCAAGGAGGCAGCCAATCTATTCAAGCTTTGGCAAGAATGATCGGGCCTGTCATTGGAGGTCAAATCTATGTATCGCTTGGTCATGCCGCCCCCGCTTTTATGGGGATGATCCTTATAGCAGCGGCAATACCCGTTTTATATAAGAGAACGCATGTAAATAGGTAAACTGCCTTCATAAAAGGATACTTCTTCTCTAGAAACGCCCCTCCCCCATACCGATTTATTGTTACCTGTTGTTCACTCGGAAGCTCGCTTTTCATCAATGACGAAGCGAAAGCTCTGGCACTGTATTCTGAAGACGGTAATCAGTTGTACGGGGTGGTCATCACATTCTCAATGATAGAGACTATCAGATACCAACGGTACATGTGAACAAAACCAGGTTGACTAAATCAGTGAACGTGTGGATGTGGCTTTGATGGTCTACCCGGAAATACATCCGGAAAAATGCATTCATCATTATTCTTTGGCCCAGGAGAACATTGTCCTGGTGTGCAGCAATGACGGCCCAGACCATTTCGATGAATTTAAGCGAGAGAACACCAACCATTTTTTTATTACGAATGAAGAAGGCTGTAGTTATCGGACCATGTTTGAGAAATATCTTGTTAAGCATGATATTCCCCCGTTTCAAACCATGGAGTTATGGAGTATAGAGGCGATTAAACGAACCGTTATGAGTGGACTTGGAAAGAAGACGTGGATAGAGGAAACCTTAAAATTGTAAGTCATTCCGAAAAGTTCGAATCGATATACTCCCATATGCTGATTAAAAAGAAAAGTGGCTATCTCCAACAGTAAAAGCTTTTTCTGAACTAGTCATAAAGTCGATCCGTGAAACGGATAACGAGCTCGAAAGATCAAGATGACCACTATTTATTCTCCTCCTCTATAGCGAGAACCTCCCTTGCTGTCTCTATGAAAGATAATAGGATTGGTGAAAGCCACTTGTCTTTATGCCATAACATCTGTGTATGCACGTGCAAGCCCGGAATTTGCCATGGAAGAGCAACAAGTTCGCCCCGCTCACCCTCGGCTTCCGCTACGATTTCAGGAAGAAAGGCAATGCCGATTCCCGAAATTGCACATTGTTTAATGGCTTCGGCACTTTGAAACTCTAAATAGGTAATACTATCGATGCCCTCTTTCTCAAATGACCGGTCAAACATGGTTCGATAGGGACACCCCTTTTCATTCGTCAGAAACACTTCTCCGTGAAAATCTTCCAACTGCATCACAGTTCGTTTTGCGAGCGGGTGATCCGGAGCAGCGAACAAGCGGAAAGTTTCTTCCACCAACGGTTCCACTGCAAGTCCCGTCGAGCGAATGGGCTCGTCCAACATAAAGACGACATCCGCGGTTCCCTCAAAAAGTGTTTGCTTGAGCTCTTGATTGGGAACGGAGCGGAAGATGAGACGCACTCCCGGATGGCGCGAACGAAATCGTTGAAAGACAGTTGGAAGACGATAGGCGCAAATAACCTCATTGGCACTTATCGTTAGGGTGCCGCTTAGAACTTCATTGTCATGAACGACGCTGCGCGCTTCGTCCAATTTGTCTAAAACGCTTTGGATATGAGTTAAAAAGCGTTTACCCGCCGTTGTGAGAACGAGCTGCTTGCCCAAGCGGTCAAAGAGACGAACGCCAAGCTCCTCCTCCAATGCTTTTATTTGCATCGTGACGTTGGAGGGGACGTAGTTCAGCACTTCCGCAGCCCGGCTGAAATTTAAAGTGAACGCAACCGTGCGGAATGTAATCAATTGGCGCAATTCCATCCTATTATCCCCCTTCTACTTTCAATATTATTGAATACTGCTTTGAATTCTATTCACTTTTATTGATGATACCTTAGGCCTATACTAAGTACAAGAAATACATTTTAAATGTGTGGGTTCATCTTGAAGGGAGCGACAATACGATGGATTATGAGATTTTTGAGTTGGGTGACGTAACCTTGCAATCAGGAGTGACGTTGCCGAGCGCTTTTCTTGCTTATAAGACTTATGGAACATTGAATGAAAAGAAAGATAATGTCATCGTCTATCCGACTGCGTTTGGCGACCAGCATGTTCAGAATGAATGGTTGATTGGAAACGGCATGGCACTGGATCCGCAGAAATATTTCATTATTGTTCCAAATCTGCTGGGCAACGGATTATCTTCGTCTCCCAGCAACACGCCTCCCCCATTCGACCGGGCTAATTTTCCGGAGGTAACCATCTATGACAACGTTAAATTACAGCATCGGCTGGTGACCGAAAAATTAGGCATTCAAAAGATCGCTCTCGTAGTCGGATGGTCAATGGGAGGCATTCAATCTTTCCAATGGGGGGCAAGTTATCCCGACATGGTGGAACGAATTGCACCTTTTGCCGGTGTTGCAAAGACTTGGCCCCACACGTATGTGGTCCTGGACGGAATGAAAGCTGCACTTATGGCTGCAGTCCGCTTCGATCCAAGCAAACTAAACCAGCTGACTTCTGTCGACATGTGCGCTGTTGGCCGTGTCTATGCGGGATGGGGATTATCGCAGGAGTTTTACAGAGAGGAACTTTATTGTGAGCTGGGATATGACTCATTGGAAGATTTTGTGGCTGGCGTCTGGGAAGATAGCTTTATGAAGATGGATCCGCACAATGTCCTAGCCATGTTATGGACCGGACAAAATGCAGATATTAGTGCAAACCCCTCTTATAACGGAGATTTCGATAAGGCGCTCAAAAGCATTAAAGCGCTTGCCTGCATCATGCCAGGGAGCACGGATCTTTTCTGCTCGGCGGACGATAACGAATACGAGGCTAAACGTATACCTAATGCTGTTTTTAGTCCTATCAAGTCGATCTGGGGCCATTTTGCCGGTCGCGGAATCAACAATTCCGATAATCAATTTATTGAGGATAACCTAAAACACTTGTTGGCGCTTAGTACAAACGGATAGATCATCATTATGCCTACAGATTGAATCTATTATTTTTCAATAATCCCCCAGTTCAGTTCGGCAGATGTACCAGCTAATAATTGGAGGAGCGCAGATTCAACAAGCTCACCGGTCAACACTCCTGTACGAAGCTTTATAGATATGTCCATGATATCGAGTGCTAGGACAATTTTCAATTTGCCAATTTCCTAGTGCCCGTTCATTTTCTTATTTCATTCAGTAATCGCGCGCTGCATCGAACCAGCGTTGAGCCATCTCCTCTGTTATAGGCTGGCCAATTAGGTGGTCAGACTGGCTGAGTTGCCATACCGCTTCACCAAGGTCTTCTCGTTCAGTGGTTTCGATGCCCTTGAGGTTGTTGAAGCGCACAGTGAAAGCGGTAATGGCTGCCTCGGCTTCAGCAAAGCTACGGGCCTCTGACAAGTTTGCCTGTGCAACGTTGTATGCTTCATTAGCCAGCTTGGCCAGACGTTTAGGCCAGGACGAGAATGGGCGGCCGAACTCGGTCGTCCACCACTCAGGCTTTCGTAATTGGCTCACTGACGCATGGTCGGTCCAAGGGCGGTTTTCAGCGCGTGTTTTCATTTGCTGTTTTAGACGCTTGCCAGCGATCTCTTCCACATTGTAAGCGATAAATCTGTCAAGTAACGGCCAGGCGTTCAAGGTCGGCAAGTCCCCCAGATCAGGCATGAAGCGCAGCTCCAGATTCATTAACTGGGCATGATGAGCCAATAAGTCCAGATCGCAGAAGTTTCCCCACAAGCTCAGTGAGTTAAGGTTTGGGAACCGATTTAGACACTCCAGCGAGATGGGCTGTCCCAGCGGCGTGTTCTGTAGCGTCAAGCTCGTTACCTGATGCAGCTCACCCAGGTCGGGCAGCAAGAAAGGAGTATCATTCTTGCGTCGACCGGTGCTCGGCGCTAGTGTCAGAGAATATGGCAGATCGCCTGTAGCCGAGAAGCGTGATAGATCGCCGGACACACTCAGGCGGAAATACCGCTTCGGAAGCTTCAGGCTCAGAGACTTGCCGGACTGGTCCAACTCGATATGCAAGCCATGCAAATTGGACTGACTGGCGTCCGCCACCGTGTCTGCAGACAGGATCGGAGTCCACGTCATCTCTTCAATGGGACGTTTCTGCGCCCAGTCAAAGAAGCCTGAGTCACTGCCTGTATAATGCAGAAATCGCGGCCAGGGAGAGCCCGCCGGCGTGGTAAAGGCATCGAATACGGTCCAATCGATGTGCGCATCAGGCGCAACATGAAGATCTGCCTTCTTCCCCAATTGCGACGGTCCAATGGATAGACTGCCCACACCGGGCTGAATGACAAGAGAGTGACTGCTTGGTCCTGTCAGGTCGATAGAATAACGACCAACTTCTCTAACAGAACCAGTTGAAGGACGAGCTTGGCTATCATTTGGCATTTCTATCATCCTTTCTTCTAAAACATATCAAGTCATTTCGGCGGTTTCTCTCTCGTGAGAGATTCATTTATTTTTTAAATACGGAACGCTCTTCTACAATAACGGTCACCAGCGTGCAAAAGGAAAGCCCGTGTCCTCCTCATCCATATCCAGAAAAACTTCATCGATCAACACCTCATGAATGTCCGCCGGAAGTTCCTGAAATACGCCGTTAAATCGGAACATAGTAGACGGTCAGAGTTCCCGAAAGCGGATGCTTCTACTCCGCCGCTTCCGCCAACCATACTTGCATAGCCGGAGATTCCGCCCGATTCAAACGTAGGGCAATTTCGGTATTGATCTCATCCGGCGGCATGACTTCGACAAGGACGCATACTGACTCTCGCAGTTGATTCAAGGCAAACACGCCTTCATCATCGAGCATTTTCATCGCCAGCTCCATGGCCTTCAGCCTCAAATCAAACTCGCGATTCCCTTCGTCATTATCAAGATCCGCAATGAAAGGACGCTCGATAAATCGTTGTTTAACGTGATCGAAGTTCTCATCCCCGAAACAACAATAGGGCGAATCGGCATAGGACCATTTGATGAGTTCCGCAATCGTCGATCCCGGTGTGTCACTTTCGTCTCCTTGCCTGGCCGATTCCATCTCCAAAGCTTCCCACGACCAGGCGGAGATGCTTGGCGCATGTCCCTCGCCAGTAGTATATAGTGTACAGTAATAGTAACGTTCGCCATTTTCAAAAAGAGCGCGAAAAGACGTTCTGGCCGCATCGGCGATCTCTATCGCCAGCGTCTCTATTTCTTGCATCGGCTTCATGACAATGGTCCTCCTTTCCGTTAGTCGATCAGCTCAGGCCGTCTTCTATTTGCTCCAGCCTTATTTCGTCTCCAATTGAGCCCAGATCACCCGGGCGCGGCCGATCTCAAAATCCAGCAGCAGCGCGCAGCTTCCAACCTACTTATCATTTATTCTTATTTAAGAACGCTCGTCAATCAGCCGTTCTAGAAATTCCGCAAACGTTGAAGCATACTCGTCGATCAAATCATTCATGAGATCATAACACATGATCGGATGTGTATGTAAAGAAGGTCGCCGTCGTAATACTCTCTGTGTTCCGGAGCAGCGATCGCTAGAATATTCCCGCCACTCAACCGGGCATTACCGTAATGAACCAGCCACCAGCGATAAGATGGCGGCAGGCGGAATCCCAATTCCTCTTCGGCTTCCGCTATCCAGCTCTCTTCCGCACCACGACCAGGAAACCATTTTAAAGCGGAAGTCGTTTTCAGTTTTTCTGCCAAACGCTCATACATGAGTTCGATCCTCTCTCTCTATTCATGGTTTATTGTAAGTTTGGATGACTCTCCTTCTTCTACAAATGATATGGCGGGCTTTTCCCACCATATCTGAACAATACTTTGATCATTTTCCTCTTTTATATGCATTAGCCAATTGGACTAGATACCAGACAGCCACACCCACAAGGGCAGTGAACACAAGATTTATGCAGCCGAACACGATCAGCGACTTCGCTATGCCGGGGCCGATCCGGAAAGCGGCCGCGAGCTGGAAGACGGCGGGTAGTAGAAACGCCAGCCAAGAGACGGTTATAAGCTTTTCTGTTTTGAAGCTCCACCATACCGCCGAACATGATGCAACGAGCAATACCCAGGTACAGATAAACTTTAATGCCAACATGATTTCGGCATTCCTCCATTTTCAAGGCCTTCTGTCGCACGATAGTGCGATTTTATTGACGGCTAACCCCCGGGCTGCAATCAAGTTTTCGCAATATGCCTGAAGGCCGTCGAATGAATCGGCGGCCTCGTTATGTGATTAACTAGCTATAAATGTAACAAAAAGCTTTATTCACCATCGTACATTTTCATGTAACTAGGGATGGAAGGATTCCGGAGAAACGAATTGGTCGCCAAGACTCCTCCCTTTTATTGAAACCCCAATTTTAATAAAGATTGTTGTATTTCCTGGTCTGCTTTACTTTTGAAAGTTGCAAACTCCACTGAAGATAAAGAATTTGGAAGTTTCTGATTGATAAAGGAATCAAAGTCGATTGCCGTTTTGAAAATGCGAAGCTTGTGCAGCAAAGGCAGTTGCTCCATTCCCATCAAACGAGTCAAGCCTTTACAATTCCTGATAGATAGCTCCTCCAGTGCCTTCATTTCCCGGTCAAAGCTGATTTCTTGCAGCTTGATTTGATCCTCAATAACAAGTCTCTTCAGCGCTTGAAAGGCCGTAATATTGGTCAGGTCATGAAAGCCGCGCACTCTACTGATCTCCAGGTTCTCGATTGTATTCTCTTCAATTTCCCGAATATGCTCTCGGCCTCCAAGCAAAATGCGAAGGTGCTGCAGCTTCCTCAGCCGGTTAATAAAATGTAACGGCAGTTTGCTGATCGAATGCAGCGCGAGATAATTCAAGTTCTCCAGGTAACCTATAGCATCAAGGTTTTTAACCTTGCCCCCTACATGCAACTCTTCCAGATAAGAGAACTCTTTAAAATATTGCAGGTTGAGAATCTTTTTATCCGAGGTAACGTTTAAAATTTTTAGAGAGCGCAGCGTATCAATCCCCAGAATTTCCGAATTCTCCAGCTCGTATATGCCTAAGCTCAAACTGGACAGGTTATCCAGCTTGGCCATTGCTTCGGTGTTATGTGCCTGGACGAGACTATTGAGCTGCAGCATTTTGACATGGGGAACCCGCAAGAGAGTATGACAATCAAAAGACAGGGAATAGTGGGCGTAGAAACGGACTCCGAAATCCTCATCCCAGCGCGCGCAAAGCTCATCCACTTCTTCCAGTATGGAGCCATAAAACTCCGGGTGAGAGAACTGGACAATTACTTGGTTGCCGCCGCGCAAGTCCTGCTCGATCTGAGCCCGGTCCAGCGCAACAGGATTATTGATCAGAATCCTTCTTTTCCATATTTTGCGCATTCGTAAACCCTCCTAGTTGCCTTGATCACAAGTCCGTATTTACTGAAAATCCACGATTTGCTCAAGTCGTGAATCGCATCATGGCTTATACGCACAGAAGGCTTTTGCTCCTTCACAGCCTTTCAAAATTCATATTTCTCAAATCGTTCTCTGAGAGTTTCTTCGTGCGGTATCCATTCCGAATCACTCCATAAAGACATTCTTACGAGTTCCGACAGCTTATCTACGGCTTGTGCCGGACTTGTAATGCTAATGAAGCCGTCAAAATCCTCATTACGGATATCCAAAACTTTCCGCAAGTAGTCATCATTAAGACGCTCTTCTTTGAGTTGTTCATATTCATCTCTTGTCCACGGTTCACAAAAGATTCTTTCGGCCCCAATGTCTCCATTCTCGAAAAACGACAACTCGAATATTTCCTCATTCATATATGCGGCGGTCATCACTGGCTCCTCGATAAGCCGGGACAACGTTTTGCCGATCTCCTTCACCGTACCCCATACAAAATAGTCGTGGAGCACGCTGATCCAGCTCTCGTTGCTTTTGCTTACGTACATGACCTCTTTGATCTCTTGAGCCTCCTTATCTGGCTTGCCTAATACATTGCCATGCGATTCGCTTAGCTCTCTTAATGCTTCGACAGTCTTCTCCAGGTTTTTCGACTTGATATGCAAATTTGCGAATGATCTTCCCACGAGATGGCCTCCTCTAATCGTTTCTTACTCAGCCTGATTTTTGTTTATACTCTATAGATTGGTTCTATGTATGTCTCTTATTTCCATTATAGTGATTGTTTGTCCTGAGTCTACCTACATTGCACCTGAGTTTTGGAAATGACCTTTGTAAGGGTAGAGATGTAGCCTTGTCCGTTCAGCACAATCTCCAGCTCCTTCCCTGCGCGCTTCGCTCCCTCATTAAAATAAAAGAGGGTGTCCCTCCGTCATTTTATACTTTTGGGACACCCTCTGTCGAACTATTCCACATTCCTACAACACTCTCCAACTTTCCACAGCAAAATTTTTCGCCGTCACTTATGGTATGGTTCTCCGTGCTTTCCGTAACGGCAAGTTTTAGGACCACCCTATGAGCGTTTTTTACCCCCTACTTCTCCTGCTCCTTTATCACCTGCTCAATTCCGAGCAGAATCAGCTTCAATCCGAACTCAAACGCTCCGTCGGTCCCCATCAGCTCGAACAGCCCGTTCGTGAACATCCTCCGGAACAGTCCCGCTTCCGTCTCGCTCATGGAGTCCAGCAGGTGAATCATCTCCTCACCCGGAAGTGCTCCCTGGTCCTTAAGGACAGCGGTGACATTTTGCTGATGCTGATAATCGTCCAGAACGAAGTAGTAGACATAGTTTACAAGGGTGAGAACTACTTGCATCTTCTGCTCTTGGTCAAGCGGCGTTGATTCCACACAGAGCAGCATACGGTTGGTGAATCGGATGATATCCGGTTCGTGGGGCAGCGTCATCATCATGAGCTGTGTGGAACAGGGATACCGGCTGAGTACACTCCGTACCGTTACCGCAAGTCCCGTCAGCTGCTCCTTCCAATCCCCCTCGGAACGGAACTCCTCCAGGATTATTTTCGATACCTGGTTGGCCAGACGCTGGTAAAGATCCTGCTTGCTCTTGAAGTACCAGTACAGAGAGGGAGCCTGAATCCCCAGCCGGTCGGCCAATCGTCTCATGCTGAATTTCTCGATGCCACCTTCCCCTAGAAGTTCCCAGGAGGTTTCCAAAATTTTATCCTCCGAAATCTGAGGCTGCTGCTTTTTCATCGATATCCGCCCTTTTATCTAACAGTGTAAGTTTATGCTTTACAGGTTCATAGGTTCATGATATCATCTAACACTGTAAGGTTCAACCTAACACTGTTAGACTAACGTATTCCAAATTATATAAAGAAAGTAGTGACCCACATGGATGCAGAGAACCTCCATTATTTTGAAAAAGCACCGATCGTCAAAGCCGTAGCTCACTTTGCTGTACCGATGATGCTAGGCACGTCAATGAGTGTCATCTATTCCATCTTGAATGCCTATTTCCTTGGTACACTGGGCAATACGGCCATGTTAACCGCACTCGCACTAACCTTGCCGTTATTCGCGGCCATTATGGCGCTAGGCAACTTGATTGGCATGGGCAGCGGTACATTCATCTCCCGTTTGCTGGGAGAGAAAAAAGTTGAGGATGTAAAGCATGTGTCTTCATTCGCCTTTTACAGCAGTTTAGTTCTGGGTATTATCGTGATGGCCGTCAGCCTTCCGTTGATCGATTCAATCGTTCATGGCCTGGGAGCGACGCCTGACTCCTTCGGTTTCACGAAGGACTATGTCACGATTATGCTTATCGGTTCACCATTCGTCGTTTTATTCTTCACGCTGGAGAATGTCGTGCGCTCGGAGGGTGCGGCAATCACATCGATGATCGGTATGCTTCTCAGTGTTGTTGTGAATATTATTCTTGATGCGCTAGTCATTTTCGTCTTCCATTGGGGCGTGATTGGCGTTGCGTCTGCTACGGTCATTTCTAACTTGGCTGCGAGTATATTCTACGTCTTTCATATGAGATCTAAGAGCCAATTCTTAACCGTCTCCTTAAAATGGTTCAAGGTTACCAAGGACATTTTGAGCAATGTGATTAAAATCGGAGTTCCCGTCTTTATTATGAGTATCTTTTTGGGTGCCATGTCGCTTATCTTTAACCATTTCCTTGTCGAATATGGGGATCAGTCCGTAGCGGCTTACGGAATTTCATCACGTTTATTGCAATTTCCGGAGTTTATTCTGATGGGCTTATGCGAGGGTGTCGTGCCGCTCATTGCCTTCTCTTTTACAGCGAATAAATTACGCATGAAGCATACGATTGGATTTACGATCAAAGTGATTGTGGCGTTAGCCGTCCTGTTCGGCATCATCGTCTATTTGATTTCCGGCCACTTGATCGGTTTATTTACGAATGACCCGCAATTAATCGAAATGGGCAGCTACATTCTGCATGTGACGTTCTTATCCTTGTTCATTACGGGAATGACCACATTGTTTACGGGAATCTTCCAAGCAACAGCGCAAGGAACCGCCGCGTTTATTATGTCGGTAATTCAAGGAATTACTCTCATTCCAGTGCTCTATATCGCCAATCGTATGAACGGCTTCCATGGGGTGGTCTGGTCGCTCGTTATTGCGGATGCCGTCGCGTTCCTTGTCGGTGCCATCATGCTGTATGCTTTGCGGAACAAATTGAAGCCGGATTTGGATCATTTAGTACAGTAGTAACCTATAACACGCAAAAAGGCAGGATACGGGCACTCCCCCGATCCTGCCTTTCCTATCGATCAGGACTGCTTCGGCTTTATAGGTACGCCCGGATCGAAGCGGTCAAATCGCTAACCACACTTCCGATTTGTTCCGGTGTCAGATGAAAATCGTTCAGAGTCCATTCGATCAGCATCATATGCACGATGGAGGATAGCGATTTGCCTGCGTACAGCCGATGTGTATGAATCGCTCCCTCCCCGTTTCCGCCCGGCTCATTTCTTCTGCTCGCGAGCAGCTCGTCGAAGTAGTCACAAATGCTTTTATAGATGAGCTGCCTGATCTTGCGGTCTTTGGTCAAGATACTATGGATTAAGGCGGCGGGAGCATTGCGTCTCCAATTGCGAAACAGCAGGACGAACATCTCTTCGTCGAACGAGGTCTTCATCCCGACGCCCACATCGTGCCACATCCCTTTCATAAATCCGTCCAAATAGGTTAGCAGGATGACGTCCTTGTCTTGAAAATTACGATAAACGGTTTGCCGTGCAAGCCCGGCCCTATCCGCGATCTCGGTTATCGATATATGGGAGTACTCTTTTTTTTCCATAAGTTGAAACAAAGCCGTTTGAATCCATTCCTGCGATCGTAGAGCAAGCTTGCCTGACTGCACGTTCAAAGTGTGCCACATCCTCTTATCGTGTAAATTTCGATCTTATCCACCCAACCGGCGCTGCATGAAAAGCTTAAACATAACCGATACAACTATATCATAGGTTACACCTGGCCATCCGCGAAGTTAGGTAAACGTTCAAAGTGTGACACATTCTCTTAAGTGTCTATTTTCACTCTCATTTCCTCGACAAGCATTGCAACCCATAAGGTTTTATATTAAGGTAGACAAGGATCACACGTGTGACATCTGTAACGTTTCTGTTTTCATGGAAAGCCGCATCATTCAAATTAAGGGAGTCGTCTGTAAATCTCTATTGAGAATGATAATCATTTTTAAAAATAAGGGAAACCGAAAGGGGTATTACTGTTGGGAAGATCAAAAAAATGGATGGCGTTGCCTCTCCTCCTCCTCATGTCCTTACTTGTCGCAGCCTGCACCAAACCGAACGCATCCCAGCCGCCAGAAGAGAAAAGCAGCGAAGCTCCGGTACGCATGATTAAACATGCGATGGGCGACACTCCCGTTACCGGAACGCCGCAGCGCATCGTCGTGTTGACGAACCAAGGCACCGAATCTTTATTGGAGCTTGGCATTAAACCGGTCGCTGCGGTAAAGTCGTGGATTGGCGAGCCCTGGTTTGATCATATCAAAGATAAGATGGACGGCGTCAAAGTTATCGGCGACGAGTCGCAGCCCAATCTGGAGCTTATTGCCAGCCTGAAACCGGATATTATTTTAGGAACCAAGGTCCGCCACGAAAAAATATATCCGCAGCTTTCCGCTATTGCGCCAACCGTCTTTACGGAAAATCTCGGCGATAGCATGATTGAAAACTTCGAGCTGTATGCGAAGGCGCTAAACAAAGAAGCGGAAGGAAAAGCGGCTCTCGATAGCTACAACAAGGCCATTGAGCAAACGAAAGCTGCCCTTGGCGATAAAACGAAAATGCGTGTTTCGCTGGCCCGTTTCCAGCCCGGAAAAGTGCGCGTCTACTACAAAAACAATTTTGCCGGCGTCGTCTTTGAGCAGCTGGGTTTTGCCCGCCCGGAGGCTCAAAACAAAGATAAATTCACCGACGATCTTACAACGGAACAAATAAACGTGCTTGATGGCGATGTGTTCTTCTATTTCACTTCCGACCGCAAAGGTGAAACCGATGCCTCCAAAACGGCGGACGAATGGCTGAAAAGCCCTCTCGGACAAAATCTGAACGTTGTAAAAAAACAACGGGCTTTCAATGTCAATGAAGCGGTGTGGAATACATCGGGCGGCATCATCGCGGCCAAGCTGCTGGTTGAGGACATCAAAGTCCGGTTCGAGAAGCTGAGCTTGTAGGCGTCCTTGCTTTCACCGTCATCGGTAAGGATAAATAAATAGCTTCCGCCTTATGTAATAGGCGGAAGCTATTTTGTTTAGAACCGGGAAGTAACGTTTCCGCACCAGCGGGCAATCCCTTCCTTAATCGTTTGTCTAGGATTAGGATTTGAGCGGGGTATCGCCCAGGCAATATGACCATCCGGCCTGATGAGTGCTGAGTGGACATCGTTCCAATCGTCGCCGGTTACGTCCAACGATGCAGACACAACTTGAAGTTTGCGATACTCTTCCCATGCATGTATCGGAGAACAGGAGCCGATTAACGTTACATCCATCACGGCAATGCTAAATTTAAGCAAAGGAAACACTTCTAAGGTCCCCAATAAATTATTGAAGGCCGGGTGGGTTCGAAAAGCCCAGCTCAACGACAATAAGAAAGAAGTGTATTTTCGGCTAACGCCGGTCGGAAAGAAGCTGTTTGGCGATCTGATTGACTTCTATCGCTAGAACGATGACCGAAGTGCTGAACCACCTCCTATCAAAGTTAACGCGGCATCAGGATTAGACTAGGATACGGTTCAGTTTAACGGGGGCCTGTTGGCGAAATAATGCGAAAGGAGCTGCCTTAGCAGCTCCCTTCGCATTATTTTGAACAAGTCTCGGATTTCAGCCTAGTTTGGCCACGGAGTGTCAGAACTTTTAAGAAAAACTTCTCCTTTTGGATAACCTTGTCCACCGTAAATTTGCACTGTATAACTGCCTGCAGGGACAGCTGGATTATTATTGTTATTTATCGGGTCAACTGTGCCACCTGGTTCAACGGTTTGATCAAAAATAACCGTATTCTTATAGTCGTGCTTTACTTCGATTCTAAAACTATGTGTTCCTGTATTTTTTGCAAACAGTTTAACATTTCCATATCCACCTGTAACGGAAAAATTAGTATTTTTAGGGTCTGTTTTACTACCGTCTAAATACCAAGTTAGTGTATCCTTGATTTCATAAGGACTAATCCCTATGGATTTTAAACTGTCATTTGACGAAACAGAACTAGAAACTCCAGCAAAAAGTGCAGTAGCAGCGCTTGCAGGCGCAACGGAAATTAATAAAGCAGAAGAAAGGATAGTTGCAGAAGCCACTAATTTTGAAAATTCTTTTTTCATTGGGTAACACTCCTTTTTTAGGGATTCATAATGAATTTCAGAAATTTCCATAAGTAACCATAACTTTACTGCACTACTACCTGAATTAATTGTGTGTAAAAACTCTTCTCAATCACTTCCAATCTTTACTATAATTGGTTGTCATTACCATTTTATTATACAATTACATTTTTTTTATTTCAAGAGCAACTTTGTATTCTGTCATCTGTTCACCAAAAAAAGTTCACCATCTTCCTGATTAGTATTATTTCACATAAGAACCAATCTCGGTTGCGTTTAACGTTATAAGTTCTTGTTTTTTCCATTTTTGAATTACGGCCTTGTCCCTTTTAAAAGTTTCAAGGCCATCCTTTGCGGGATGGCCTTTCTTTTTGATGCACACCTTAATAGATTGAAATGTCCGTTCCATAAAGGTGAAGACGGAGTCGTTTTGCAATAGACTGGGAAGAATAATTATCCCATGATGTACTATATAAAGGGATCCTTCCAGACCGTCGTATCGCTTGAGCCCATGAGGACGTTACGCGCATCGCATATCCTTTGCCTCGGTAATCTTTCAATGTCTCAACTCCGGCTTCAGCCGCCTTATCACTACTTCTTGCGCTAAAACAGACAGATACAGCCATGTTGTTTTCCGTCACCATAAAACACGGCTCTCGAAACTTCAGTTCCGATAATAGAGTAGGAAACCCTGGTTCCAAACAGTATTTATTGTCTTCAGTGACTAATCTGGCGTCCGTATAATCTTTTACAATTTCTTGACAAGCAAAAGCCGGACCCATCCATATGCCTATAATTTCTCTGTCCTTTTCCAATGCCCGAATAACATTAGCAAGCTGTCCGGTTGAATCACTCTGACCCATGAATTGCAGGATGTCATGGACTAAGCGAACGGGTGTGTCGCTGCGGAATCTTACAATGCTGCCGGCATCGGTATGTCCCCAAAAAAATCGAGGAGCAGACTGGTTCGCAGGCTCATTAATTGTTGTGATACGGCCGGCATGATCATGATTGTAGAGAACTTCAGCTTGAATGCTCATTAGTTCCAGATGATCGTACAAAGATTTGCCTCCTCTGTTGGTTGTCCTTCACCCTTTCCCTGCTCAATTTAACTATCATCAAAGATCACTCGCTCTCATCATAATCCGTTATCTTTCCAAAACAGTTTAAACGGTCCTTTTTTACATTTCAACTCAAAAACCTGCCGTTACTTGTGAAAAGGTTCAGCTTAACGGGTCTATCAGCGAACAATCGAAAGGAACTGCCGCGGCGCATAATTTACTCGTTCCAAGAGCGGCCTGATTGTAAGTGATTCAACTATCGTTTCTCGTTAGTGCAAAGGTTCGAGCAACTCCACCGCTTTACTTTGGTTACGATCAAACATCGAATCGTCAAAGATGAATGCGGTCTCGCAGTTATCGGAAGTCAATTGCTCCACTTTCTGAACCGTCGCAGCGCTCAGAGATAAAAGGGACTGCCACCACGCGAATTTCATGTGGTTTAAGAATCGATAAACGGAGTCTTTGCCCGGAAATGATTCGGTCTTTTAAATGTTTGAGGACGTTCAATTCTTGGCGGTGTTTCTATTTTTACAAGGGATAGATCTGTATCCTGATGCAGCTTTATTTACCAAGGGTGCATGGCCAATTTTACTCTGCGAAGTTTGAGTTACTTGAAAGACAAAATGATATTATTTCACTAACACATTTAGGTGTCACTTCTTGCTCATGAACATTTTCATTTAAATTATAAAAACCAGGCTCAATATAACTACTTTTAATCACTTCCAACTTTGGAAATATACTTCCTTCTGTAACAAAATCAAGTCGATATATTACAAGAAAATCTTTGGTTGGCGAAATAATATGCAACGCTTTTGCAAATATTTTATCATATGGGTCTTTACCGATATACCAATAAAATTCTTGGTTGTTTACTACAATCTTTCGCTTACGTTTTTCTAAAATCGCCAATTTCATCACCACAGTATATAAATTTTCTTCGCTCACAAAATTACTGTTTGATCAGAGTTATTGCTTATTCTAACACCAACAAACTCTTTCAGTACTTTATTTAATTCAATTTTGTTCGTGCCAGGAAGGAGGTATGGCAGCTCATTATAATAACGCTGGATATATTATTCTCGAGCCGTTCCAGCGGGTTTCATCGTCAAAATTGACGGCTTCCAGCCCATTTTTAACTTCCGAAATATAGGAGCGGTCGATGCGGGAATATCTGTTGGAGAACTTCCCGTAACGTCTGGCCGAAAATAACAAGCTGCCTATGGTTTCGCCCTTCTTCAGTAGATACTAATCAAGATATCATGGCCTTGGTCACGGCTGCGTTCATAAAAGGAAATTAAGTTTTGCAGTTCCAAGGTTAACTCCGCGAAACGCTCGTCTGTCTCTTCGTCGACCCAAGTGTTCGGATAAATCTGTTGTTCCCTGAATGCTGAGAGCTTGAAATGTTTTCGTAACGCAATCCTATCAATGGCTTGCAGTGATGCTACAATGCGCGGCAACTCGTCCGAGCCAATGGCTGCTATGAAGTCTTCTGTGTCCAGAACATGGACGCCTACAATCGCCTCGCTCAAAGGATCACCTTCAATCGGTTGAGATGCAGATACACCGGTTAGAAGAAAATGCAGCCCATCCCAACATTTATCCATCTCATAAACCGAGCAGAGTCGATTTTCCATCAATTGCTCAATCTTGGTAATGATAGCTGAATTGTCCAGTTGTGCCACTTCATCCGCCAGAGCATCATTTAAGCTCAAGTAACAGGCCATTATTCCCATAAGTCCTCTCCTATCCAACTTCGCAGTTTTTTTATCATTCGCCATACCACAATAAAACCCCTGCAAGGGACGGATTTTGCATCACAGGAAACAGCATGTGCGTTGATGCATCCGCCTACCAGCATCCGCCGATCAAATATCTTTGCGCACTCATCGCCCCCGCATCGGCAGGATGAGCGCGAATACGGCGAACGACTGGAGCAGTGATGTGGTATTCTGCAGCAGGCCAAACTTGGCGGCGACGATGCCGATGATGATAGCGTACAACAACAAACTGTAGAACACACTCCAGCTCGAATAACCGAGCCATTTGCCGCATACCACTATCAACGGCGAATCGGCCGCGGTAAAATCGCCAACAGCAGCCCGCGACCCGTATATTCAACAATTCCACATTAACTGCTCCACCCAATTTTTCGCCGTTACTTGTGATAAGGTTCACCGCGCTATCTGTAACCGCCGGTTTTCTTTTAAACAGAACAGGGAACTCTATTGAGCGCCCTCTTTTCCTGTGGTAACGGGGCACCCCAATAAGTAATCAGAATGAGATAGCTGTATCCCATTTCAACTGTAGCAAGAGGACCTTTCGAATAAACGGAACCACTAGCTTGAATGTGTAAGGCTTTCTTGCCGGACAACAGACCTACAGGACCATTTTTGGATTCGATCATCGGCAAATGGAAGCCGATTATTCTTTATCATTTGCTTCAAGGTAAACCTTTGCGGTTCAATGAGTTAAGAAGAGCCCGAAATCACTCAAAGGATGCTTACGCTCCATCTGCGCGAATTGGAGGAGGATGAGATCGTTAAACGAGTCATTTATCCGCAAATCCCGCCGAAAGTGGAATACTCCATCACGGAATACGGCATGAGCCTGTCTCCGATTTTGGAAACCTTGCATCAATGGGGAGTGGACCATGTCGGGCGAAAGCAGCTTATAAAGGAGAAAAATGAACAAACAGAAACGGACTAGCGTTTGACATTACGCTAGTCCGTTTTCTGTCTTTTGACAAGAACTTGTATCGTTAAAATAAAAAATCGCAACCATGCGGCTTCTTTACGTTATATGTTCTTATCCTCCAACATATTTGGTGTCATACAAACATACCCTTAAAGCGCTGTCCTTTAAAACCTTCGGCTAAACAAAAAAGACACCGGGATCCCATTGAATCCTGGCGTCTTTTCGTATGGAATAGGTTTATGCCTTGGGCATTTCGTTGTAGAAAGTGACATCGTCAATCGGCAGTCTTAACGTTGGATGTCCCGGCTTCGCCGCCTTGCCGATGGCGATAAGCATAACGGGAGCGTATCGTTCTGAAATATGGAAGGCTTCCACAAACTTGGCCTCGTCGTAGCCGGCCATCGGAACCGTATCGTAGCCTTTGGCGCGGGCCACAAGCATGAGCTGCATGGATATCAATCCACCGTCAATGGAAACGATTCGGCGAATAGTCTCCGGAGGCATACTCGAAAAAATTCCTTGATAGCGTTCCACGAACGACTTAGCCGTCTCTGCAGGCATGTGACCCGCATCAACTGCCATTCCGTAAATTTTTTCGGCCAATTTAGTGCTCTCCAAATCTCCCAACACCGCAATGACGGCCGATGCCTCGATCACTTGCTGCTGATTATACGCGATCGGAAAAAGCTTTTGCTTCAGCTCCGGCGAGTCGATAACGAGGAACCTCCACGGTTGCAAATTGGCGCTTGAAGGAGCCAGCGTCGCTTGCTGCAAGATTTCGTTCATTTCCTCCCGCGAAATCTTGACATCGGGATCATAGCTGCGGACGGACCGGCGATCCTTAATAACGTTGAAAAACTGCTGCTGCTCCACCGTTAGAGATGGTTGTGAAACGGACATCATTCTCTCCTCCTCAACAATTACTGTGCCTTATTTAGGCACAGTATATCTTAAATAAAAATGCAGCCGAACGAACAACTGCAATCCATTTTATTACAGTATATAACGTTCCGGCTCACATTGCAATCCGGAAATCATCCTTGAATCAAATCGGCTAATGTATGCTGCTTGAGCAGTTCGACAGTCTGCTTCTGTACTTCTCCCATAATCGCTTCGAGCTTCGCATCGATTTGCAGACCTGTGGCACAATCGGGTTCATCCCCCTGTTCGCAGCAATCCGATTTGATGGCCATAAATATATCCGCCAGCGTAATTTGATCCGGACGGCGCTTCAAATAGTAGCCTCCGCCGCGCCCTTCTCTCGCTTCGACAATACCGGTGTGAGTGAGCTGCGCCAATACTCTACGGAGGAAGGTAGCATGCGATTGTACACAGCCGGCTATGGCCGCGCTGGAAAGCATTCCTTCGCATTGGGCAAGCTGAATCAAAGCATGCACGGCAACTGCGAAACGCGGCGGACCGATTTGGCTGCCCCGGTTAGATATCATAACAACTCCTCCTGTTTACAGCGTACCCCGGAAACGGATGTCCACATAGGATATGTAACTTTCTATGAAAATACAGCAGATTCATAGATTCGTCAACGGTGGGCACACTTGTGGCTCCCAAAAAACAGCAGCTCTGGACAAAATCCAGAGCTGCCGGCCGATGGTTGGATCATTTACTGCGTTTTCCGCCAAGCTTCCTGATTTAATTCTCCATTTATTGCTGCCGCAGCTAAAGCCCCGGATGCGGCGGCCGCAATGGATTGATGCATGAGTGAAGACGCGTCGCCCGCTGCGTAAACGCCAGGGACACTGGATTTTCCAAATTCGTCGACTGCAATCACCCCCGTATCCGATGTGCGGCAGCCAAGGGACTGCGGCAAATCCGTTCCCGGAACCAGTTCCGACTTGAAGAAGATTCCCGTACACGGAATTTCTGTCCCATCCTCAAGCTCAACATGGTTCACCATACCCTCGCTGGATAAAATGGCACGAATCGGCGTATCGAATAGCGGAATACCATGATCCCGCAATTCATCGCGTTCAGCCTCGCTCAATTCATCGGGGCCATTCGTGCAAACGACAAACCGCTTTGTCCACCCCGACAACAATGGAGCGAAATGCATGAGTGCCGCTCCTCTGCTAATGACAACCAGCGGCTCATCCCTTAATTCCCAACCGTCGCAATACGGGCAAACAAACGCACTCTTCCCGTAGACCTCGGCCAATCCAGGAATCTCGAGCTTGCGATCCTTCATGCCTGCGGCAAACAGCAGCTTTTTGCTGGCGATCTTCATCCCTGTGGCCATCTCGAGCAAGAAAGATCCGTCCTCGCCCGAGATCGACACAACGGTATCTTCCGCCTGGGAAACCGACGGATAGACGCGCAGCTGCTCCTGCGCAATGCGTCGGAATTCACCCGGGCTGATTCCGTCCCGCGTCAAAAACCCGTGCGCCTCCCGGGTCACCTCATTGCGGGGACGTCCCTCGTCAATGACGATCGTCTGCTTCCTTGCGCGTCCCAGCATAAGTCCGGCGCTCAAACCTGCGGGACCTCCCCCGATAATCGCTACATCCACTTTGTTCATGATTGTTTAGTCCTCCTCGTTAGTATGCTATTCGGTATTTATGGCGACTGCAGGCTAGACCCTGTCTTCTCTGTCGTACATATGCTGATTTTGCAGACGAACAAGCACTTTGCCGAACCGGCCGCCTTGCCTGATTTCTACTCCTTCGCCGGGATAGCGCGTGTCCAAATGACGGGAGACAATATCACGAACCCTCTCGTCCGTCTCGATACCGTACATTTTCAACCAATTGATCGTATCTTTAAATGCCGTCTCCTTGGAGACTGTCGTTGTTTTCATTTCCCCGGTTACCAACGATTGATACGAGTATCCCTTTAGCAGCAGTAATTGGGTCAGGTAAATCATCTCCAAATGCTCGGTCTCTCGGGGGCGATCCGTGACAAGCGGCCATACCTCGTCGACCAGGCTGTGCTTCCTGGAACCTACCGACAAACTCATGTAGCAGAACGCTCTCGCGCAGCTCAGCACCTTCTCCACGCTGGCCCAATCGACCAGAATCGGGCACATGGAGACAAAGACGAGATCAAAGGCTCGCTCCCATCCCCTTGCCTCGAGATCGATGTTTTCGAAAGGCTCGTGCACCACCTTGACCGTTCCATTCGCCAAGCCCGAACTATTTTGCTGCAGGAGCTCGACCAACGTAGGAGAAGTTTCTACTGCCGTTACATCCGCTCCCCGCTCCGCGAAAGGTACGGAAAAGCCACCCGACGCCGCACCTATATCCAGAACAGAAGATCCCGAAAATTCAACGCCCTGGTCCTCTAGCCAGTTCATAATCCGTCTGGCCCTACGCCTGCCTTCTTCGCTGAACACCTCTTTATTGAACGACTCAGCCGCTGAATCGAGTGAATGCGCCGGATCGATGCCGGCCCTCTTCATCTTGTTTACTCCCGTATACGGATCTTCCTTCCATGCTTTTTCCCATACCGCCGAATCAAACAATTCATTTCTCATCGTATTTATCACCCTTTTTTCACCTAATAAAGGCTTAATATGGAGCCCTTGGATAGCGGAAGTCAATCGACGCAAACCTTGGTATCGCGGCATCGGTCCGCAGCAATTTCGCAGCGGAATCCTTTACCGTTAGCTGTCGTTATTTCTGCTCCGATAGGTGAACACGCTTCATGAAAAGAGAGAAGACGAAACCTATAATCGCAACGACAATCGCAAGTTCAAAAACGTGTTGTACTCCCGCTGTCAAAGCAAGCGTCACGTTGGCTGGGTCCCCCTGGTCTGCCGTTTGTTTCAGAAAGCTGCTCATACCCACAGACATGATACTTACCGCAACCGCTGTGCCGATCGCACCCGCCACCTGCTGGACCGTATTCATAATTGCGCTGCCGTGCGGGTAAAGTGAAGGAGGCAATTGGTTCAATCCATTCGCCTGCGAAGGCATCCAGACCATGGAGATCCCGATCATCAAGAAGGTATGAAGCACAATGATTTGGGGGATTGTCGTCGTTGTCGTAATTCCTGAGAGAAACCAAAGCACGACGGATATCAAGGCCAAACCTGCGGGAACAACCCACCTTGGCCCAAATTTATCGAATAATCGGCCCATAATCGGTTGCATGATCGCGTTCACAATCCCCCCGGACAATAAAACAAGTCCGGCAGAAAAAGCGTTTAGACCGAGGCCTCTAATCAAATACATGGGCAGCATAAGCATAGCTGCCATCATCACCATTACGGCAATCATAAGCATGACCGTGCCAACCGTAAACATGGGCTGTTTGAATGCCTTCAAATCCATCATGGGCTGCTTCATTCGCAATTGCCGTACCGCAAATATCACAAGCGCCAATATGCCGACAATCAATGGAATCACGACCTTAAGCGATCCAATTCCTCCTTCTCCTTCCCCGGCGCTGCTCAAACCAAATACAATCCCGCCGAAACCAAGCGTGGATAAGATAAGCGAATAGATATCTATTTTCGGCTTGGTAATCATCGAAATATTTTGCATATATCGCATTCCAAACAGAAGAGAAAACGCCAAAACGGGAAGAGACAATCCGAAAATCCAGTTATAGCTAAGCTGCTCGATCAACAAACCGGAAAGAGTAGGTCCGACAGCGGGAGCAACCACAAGGACAAGACCGATCAGCCCGTAGGTCATCCCCCTCTTCTCGGGTGGAATAATGACCAGCACGGTGTGAAACATCAGCGGCAGTATGAGTGCTACGCCCGCGGCTTGAATAACCCGTGCAATCATGAGCAATTCAAATCCCGGGGCAACCGTCGCCACCGCTGTGCCGAGTAAAGACAATAGGAGCGAGGCCGTGAACAATTGTCTGGTTGAAAACCATTGAAGAAATAACCCCGATACCGGAATCAATATGCCCAGGGTCAGTAAGTAACCAGTCGTCAGCCATTGGGCCGTTGCGGCGGTGATATGAAACAGATTGATTAAATCGCTGAGCGCTACATTTAAAGCCGTCTCGTTAAACATCCCAATAAATCCGCTTAAAAGTAAGGAAACCATGATCGGAATCACTTTATACTTTTGCACCGCATTATGCCGTGCTTCTGTCGTCACTGCTTGCATACTCTCCACCCTCCCAGTTAAAATTCGATATTTCAGATTTTAAAGATACCGGTTATCTTTAATTACTTTAAAAAAAAGTGTTATGTACCTATATTCAGTTTCCTATTCAGTTTCCGTTTTAATGAAATCACTAAGGTTTAACGAGGTTCATTTTCGGCGGGATATACCCGAGTTGCCTGCCCATTTTTAAAATTTGTCCTCTATGATGAAATTCGTGGGTGACGGTGTGCGTAAATAGCCATAATTCGGTTAACTCTACGCTGTCACTCTGCCAGGATGCTTGAACGGTAGGGTCCCATTTGTTTTTAAATTCATTCAGAAATTCATGGACCAAAGCATCCGTTTTCTTAAAAACTTCACGCATTTCCTGTACATTGTCAACGGAGTCCGGTTTTATTTTGGGAAGTGATTTACCGAGTGCACGACTCCCCAACCATACCCGGTAACAATCGGCTATATGAGCATGCAGACTGCGAACAGAAACTCCGCCTAAGGTTTCAACTTCTTTAACATAATCTGTAGGGGAAAAAGTTTCGCAATAACGAAATAATGATTCCCTTGTGCGTTGGATCAATTCATACTGGCTTTTGAGTACGTCCATCTTCGCGCTCCCCTTTTTATAATAGGAGTTAATTGGGGGATTTCTCCACCTGGTTAAACTACTCTACGAACCTCCGGGCAGCCCACATTCCGCTATTCCGAATCAGCTTACGCACGGATTCTACCCGGAAAGATGGAAGATGATGCCCCGGCATCAGATATACCACACGGCCAGAGCCATATGTATGTGCCCATGCAGCAGGCCACCGCCGGCCATCATGGACATATTCGGCAAGTATAACCGCTGATTCATGAGGACTCAGCTCGAACCGAAAAGGTTCTTCATCTATCGTAAAATCGATTAAATTCTCCACAATAGAATGACTCCCTTGATTATATCGAACTGGCAGTGACGTATACTCCGGATGTCCCGTAACCCTGCCGCCGATTAACTTTTCGAGCTCTTTGCTTTGCTGCAGCGAGATACCGTTGTGAATAACTAGCAGTCCCCCGCCGTTTTTCACATACGCTATGAGCGCTTGTACCTGATCTTCGGGTATCTCCAGATCCGAAAAATCCGCGTACGATATGAACAGATCATAGCCCTCCAGCTTATCCTCCTGAAGCACGGCGTAATCATCCGTACATTCAACCTCCATAACATGTTCAAATATGGATTGTAACTCGTGATCGATATACGCGAAAGGATGATATTTCGCTCCCTCGTATTGTCCAAGCGCAATGGCTTTCATATTCATAATCTCCTCTCCTTCCGTTTGTCAGGCCAATCTTGTCCTTCATAATCCAGAAAGATCGGCTGTTCGCCAAGGCAAGCCTTATGGTCCATCACAAGTTTCATGACACGATCGGCAGACACATCCGGCGGCACGCCCGCTTCCTGATTCAAGCATTAATACTATCTAGGAACGAAATATTTTCCTGATTTCGTTTGAGTCGATATCCGCCATTCACCCCCATTATCGATTCAATCATGCCCGTTATAAATCGATATTATAGATTTTAAGGACTGTTAATATCCTTAATAGACCTAAAAAAAGAAAGATTATATGACTATATTCAGTTCCCGCACAAGATCAGACATTTTCTGATTTCTCAACTGTTCTTCCATCTTCTCTTCTGCCGATAATACCACCTTTTGAATCGGGCATCCTGGTCCATGTTCGAAACTGCAATCAAACAAGGAGGCCGAGCCTTCAATCGCATGAATAATATCTAGGAACGAAATATTTTCCCAATTTCTTTTGAGTCGATAGCCGCCATTTACCCCCGTTATCGATTCAATCATGCCCGCCTTCACCAACTTGGTCAGTATTTTGGACAAATAGGTGGGGGAAACACTTTGCCGCTCCGCCAACTGCTGTACACCTATTGGTTTTTGGGGAGTCGCCGCAGTAAGAAAGAGCATCGTATGGAGGGCATAATCGGTAGCCTTGGAGTACTTCATTCATAATCACCTCAAACACAGACTTAACAAGTCTATAATAACTATTATGATTCATTACGTCAAGTTTCAGCAGGCGAAGGTTTGTTTCGGTCTATTCCGTGGCGTTATTCATCCTGTCCAACCAAACTCGTTATTTCTCCCTTCAAAATACATTTTAATGCAGATAAAAAATGAGTACCGTGCATTTTCTGTACGAAAAAGTCAAATAGAGTCCTCCGGCGAATAGGTAGTAACTTCAACAGGTCCAAAAATAAAACCGCGCTGCGCGCGGCCTATTATTATTGAGTGAATTATCACTAACCGTGCTTTGATCCGTTGTCATTGGCAACAGGCCGCCGGCTTCCAGTCGGCTGAGCAGCACTTTGATCCCGGCTGTTGTATTTGGCTCCTGTTTTCCGTAAACTGCAAGCCCCGAGCTTTCGTACGGGTTGCCAAGCGACAACAGTGTCATTGCAGACGCACCTAGACCTTGAGTGCTTTTCGACAAATTCAGCATCGTAATATCACCAGAACAACAGCAAATGAATTACAACTTGTTATTTCTCCCAAAGCTCGACCAGTCGACCATCAGGATCTTCAATCCAAATAAACTTTCCAAACTCATTACTCTCTTTTTTCTTTGCAAGAGGTACACCAATATGTTCAAGATGCTTGATAGTCTCGTCTAGATTATGTACTTGGAAATTTAACATCACTTGTTGTTCTGTTGGAAAATAACTGTCATTCTCGGTAAAGAAAGAAAAGATAGTCTCATTTCCTAATTGGGGTTTTATCACAGTCCCATTCCAATTTTCTATTTCAATCTTCAATACTTCACTGTACCATTTTTTTGTAACTTCAAGATTCTTAGCTCTCCAAAATATTCCGCCGAAACCTTTTATCATCGTATCCAACTCCTGTCTGTTATCAGATTTTTAACTATCCGTTTACGTTTCGCTCAATCAATTAAATTTTTCTGCGTTCCCGATCTAACAGTTCAGTTAACGTCATCAAGCTTTCGGTCACAGTTTGGTGAGCTGTGTCGATGACGATGTGATCTCGGTCCCAAACATCATACTGCCGGTTCCTGACCTTCTCCCAAGTAGGTAGCACAAAACCAGGTATATCGGCTGCACGCGATTCGACTCGATGCCTGTGTTCACGATCGTCAGAGCAGATCACTTCGATTTCCACAAACGGAGTTTCAAGAGATTCCGCCACGTTGCGCCAAGCTTGACGCGTTTCATGGATAGGATTGACTGTATCTGCTATGACGTCAAGGCCCAGCCGGAGATTCTGCGATGCAATCGCATAACACACGATGTAACCCGCAGGTCCATCGTCCCAAGTTCCGGCAACCCGCATAGCCTGCTCCACGACATCGACTCGCAGATACGCCGCCTGTAACTCTCTAGCCAGAGCGGATGATAGCGTGGACTTCCCGGTGCCTGGCAACCCGCTAAAGATATAGAGCATAAAGCTCTCCTCCTTCACAGCAACATCAGTATAACTTGAGGTACTCGTTCACGTTCTGGGTCTTATGTTTTATTTTCTTATTCTACTCCTTTATTTTCCTAGCGTACAAATTTAGTTACCGACATCCGGTGGTCTATGTTTCAAAACGTATCGATCGATAAACTCAGGTCAATAGTATTTCATGCAAAACTGAACAGCAAAGACCCTATAAGTTTAAACCGAATCGGAAACATGCAGTTTCGCCCCGGGTCGATTTCGTATCTTGTACTTGATCCAGAAAAAAAGTATTAAGGGTAACGCCGTGTTCGAAGCGATAAAGAACAACAGCGACGGCAAGCCCGTGAGCGGCACATACTCGGCACCTTTAAACGGAATAAACAATTGATCGCCAATAGGACTGTCAGAGAATAGGATTGCCGAAGTTGCGTTCCAGCCAAGATGGCTACCCGCCGCGATCGCCATGGAACCCGATCTTGAGTATGCATACGCCCACACCAGTCCCATCACAAAAGTAGTTGCAAACATAAAGAACATGACGGGGATGTTGCCGAACAAACCATGCGAGAACCAATGATAAACCCCAAACGCGGCTGCCGAAAGAACAATTCCCAACCGAACACCAAGCCAACGGATCAGTATAACGAGCAGTGCTCCTCGAAATAGCAGCTCTTCAAACCAAACAGACTTAAAACTCCACCAACCGGCAGTGAAAAAGTCAGTCCATTGATAGCCGGAGTTTACTTCCCAGCCCGCTGACGTAATCAAAGACTCTGACCATTTGACAACCACACAAACGACCAGTCCAATCAGTAAAGCAATTCCAAATTGCCGCAGGCGCAAACCAACTGGATTGTACCCTAGTACGGACAACGGCTGCCTAATCGTGAAGCGAAGCAAGAACGATGACAACAGTATAATCACGATAATGCCTAACATAACAAAACTCCATCCCCTTCATCTATTGATTTATTCTCGCATGACTGTTCTTTTGGAACTGAGGCATTTGCAAGGGACAACTTACTGATGTGGGTTGATTTGCTGTGAATGAAATGAGCCGACTTCTTGGAGCTGTGCTTTATTTACGTATAAACAAGGAAAAAGTTTCCATGTCATCTCTAAGGTTTTGATTGGATGCGAATTTTTGACACACTCCTTTCCTAACAGGTATGTAAACGAAATGGTGTCAATCTCCCGATTGTCCTGGATCGTACGCCATTCAAACCGATAATCAAAAAGAGAGGTTGGGAAAATTCCCAGCCTCTCTTGGATAACGATTAAAGTTTTTTTGAAGTAGACTAAGCTATGTGGATGATGAAATAGCTAATTCCCCAGTTTTTTTACTCGGCCCATAAGACTGTGGAGCGTTCGGACAAATTCATTTCCGGTTAAATGTCCTAACCCACCATAAGCACAATCAATTTCATTGTACCGCCAATTCCGGTCTCTTCGAACGCTAGGCCCGCAGATCAGAATCGGAACGGGGTCGCCGGTATGTTCCCCTACCTCACAAGGCGTTGAGTGATCGGCAGCCAATGCGAGATACGTGTTTTCAGGCAGTCCCTGAGCGATAAGCCCCACCATTTTATCGAACTGCTCGATCGCTTTTGCTTTTTCAAGCGGTTCATTATCGTGACCTTTTAGGTCAGGCGCCTTGAAATGGACCAAAACCATGTCACTGCGGGTGATTTCTTCGATCGCCAGTTTAGCTTTCAGCTCAATATTCGTATCCATATTTCCTGTCATACTGCTATCCGTGATGGCTTTAAAGCCGGCCAGCCGTGCAACGCCGAGAACCGTACTTTCTCCTGCGATGCAGCTTCCCTTGATATTTAATTCATCTGTGATCGGCTCAAGACGAGCCATCTTCCCGGCTCCCCTGGTAAGAATAAAATTGGCGGGCAGTTTGCCCTGTTCGATACGTTTTGCATTGACCGGATGATCCGATAAGATGGCGTGAAATTTAGAAAGAAGCTTATTCAGGATTGATGCCGTTCTCTTGGACTCCGCGGAATCGTCCAGCGGCTGCACCTCTTGATAGGGACATCCATCGTTCGGCGCTTTAGGGTCCGAATCGCTGATATTTTCGCTCAATCCGGCACCCCGCAGGATGAGTACAGCCCGATGTTCCGTTGCCGGTTTAAAATACACCTTTACCCCTTGAAGCTCCAAACCGTCGATCGCATCCGCGATTTCATCCGTTCCCTGCCGTATCCGTCCCGCTCTGCGATCGACAACGATTCCGTTGTCGTCCACCGTGGCGAAATTGCACCGCAGTACGACATCTCCCGCTTGAACATTCATTCCGATTCCCAAAGCTTCGATCGGTCCCCGTCCGGGATAATGATGCGGCTGGTAGCCGAATAAAATCATATGCCCCATATCCGTCCCCACGGGAATTCCCGAACCGATCAAATCCATCATGCCAGAAATGCCCATCAAAGCTAGCTTGTCCAAATGGGGCGTCTTCGCGAATTCCAACGGCGTTTCATGATTAAGCAATGGGTGGGGGCGGTCTCCTACCCCGTCAGCAATGGCTAAAATAACTTTTCTCTGCAGCATGGTATCCTCCTACTATTCTATATTCCGATTACTTTAAACCAGGTGAATATGGCCAAGCTGATCACGCAAGCACCGATAAAGCATGTCACGACCGCATATTTCACTTGATCCAATACGGTAAAATAGCCTGTCCCGAAATAGATGGTATTCACCTTGGAATGCGGCGGAAGCGTAATCGTGTACGTCATGGTCATGGCTGCGGCTAAAGCTAGCGGGACAGGGTCCATTCCGAGCGTTTTGGCCAGTGCGATGAATGCCGGTATCAATATCGTCACTCTTACGGTTTTGCTTGTAAAGATAAGATGGCTGTACATGCTGAGGAACACCACCACGATATATACCAGAGCATGGTTCATCTGCTCTAATCTCAGAGCGTCTACGACCTTGCCGATGATCCATTCTGCGCCTTTCGATTTATCCAGCGCATTACCGACCGCGTAGGCACCTGCCGCGAAAATCATCAGCTCCCATTTGATGTTGGTCTCTTTCCATGTGAGCAAACCGACTCGGGGTAAGAGACACAGGAGCGCAGAAAGGACGGCCGTTTGTTCCGTACTGATCTCGAAACCAAACCAAGCCTTGTGGTAGTCACCGGTCGCCCATAGAATTACAGTAAAAATAAAGATCGCCACAGCTTTCTTTTCATCCAGGGAGAACGAACCCAACTTCTTTAACTCATCCCTAAGTGTATCCATCGCGCTTGTGAAATTGTTTTCATCCTTGAATGAAAACAGCTTTAATCCCACGAAGAATGTGATGAGCATCGTAACGATCGCAGTGGGCATAGAGGCCAGAAGCCAATCCATGTAGCCGATGTTGCCACCTGCTTGATCATTAATGAATCCGACTGCGATAATGTTTCCCGAAGTAGCCGTCATGACACCCGATGTCGCGATCGCGTCTGCTTGAATCCCTTGAAGCATCATCGTCTTGCCAAGGTTACTTTTACCCGGTATCGCTTTGTAGACTTCCAACAATATTAGGCAAATTGGAACCATAAGTGTAGCTCTAGCCGTAGTGGAAGGAACGAAGAAGGCGAGAATAAAATTGATGACAATCAATAAGAATAACGTCGTTTTCGGCGTCTTACCGAACTTTGTGACCATCCATAACGATAATCTTCTGCCCAAATTCGACTTGATCATAGCAGCGGTGAGAATAAACGCGGAGACCATCAACCAGATGACGTCATACCCTAATGTTCCGAACGCGACCGATTGATCCTTAACAGCTCCGACTAGAGGAAGCAGTAAAATGGCCATAATGGAGGTCAAATAAATAGGAATCGGGGTAGTAATCCAAAGAATGAGCGCTCCGGTGAATATGGCGATGGAACTTTGGGCTTGCGCGCTCATGCCTTCAGGCGTCGGCATAAAGAAAAGCAGCAATCCGACCGTTATGGCCAGGGGAATCCCCCACTTTTTCATGCCTTCTTCCATCTTGCTCTTTTTCTTGATCGGTGTCTGTTTGTCATCACTTTCTAAGTTCCCTTTGATCTCGGACATCCTGTGCCCTCCCCATCTAATGATAACGCTTTCATAATAGATAATATCTTTCTTGAATCCATTTGATTTTATTCATGTAATCATCCCATCTTGTTATCATTCCCGTCTCTCTGGCAACCGTCATTCATTCATTGAATCGCCATCCTTTTATTTATTTTCGTTTGCATTTTTAGTATAGTAACGATAATTGTATCAATCAATTTGATTATATTTGATAAACAATAACAAATCATTATAATAAAATTTCCTTGAAAGGTGAACTGTCCATGAACTTCAGCAAACTGCAAACGTTCATCACTCTATCCGAGTGCTTGAACTTTACGGAAGCGGCCGAATTGCTCTATTGCTCCCAACCGTCCGTAAGCATGCAAATTCAAAGCATTGAGGCGGAGTTGGGGGTTTTACTTTTTGACCGGATCGGCAAAAAACTTTACCTGACGAAACAAGGCGAGGAGTTCAAGCCTTATGCAGAGCAAATGATCAACCTGCTGCATTCAGCTAAAGATCATATCAGGCAGTTGGAAGACTTATCCTATGGTACATTATCTTTCGGTGCGAGCAATTTTGTGGGTGTCTATCTGCTCCCCATGATCCTGCGCAATTATTCCAAAACGTTTCCAAATATTAAAATCAACATGAGCATTACTTCTTCTAGCCATCTTATTCACATGTTGGAATCTAATAAAGTTGAATTTCTTGTTCTGTCTGATCGGGTTTTGATGGATGAATCCCGTTTTGAAAGTAAAACTTTTTACGAGGACGAGCTTGTCCTTATTGTCAACCCTCTGCATCCGCTTGCCTCAAAGCCGGAATGTACCCTGCAGGACTTGGCCAACGAAACGTTCATTATAAAACCTGACAAATCGGCCACGCGAAGTTACTTGGAAGGAAAGTTTGAGGAATTAGGGTTTACTCCACCCAAATATCTTGAAATCAGTAACTTGGAAGGAATTAAACAAGCGGTCATTCATGAACTTGGCGTATCGATTGTTTCTAACTTTGCCATTCAACAAGAAGTTAAAAACGGATTAATCGTCAAAATACCCGTAAAAGGGGTTACCTTCACCAGGGGGATCTGTTATGTCTATCATCGTCAAAAACATCTTTCTCCTGCGGCCAAACAACTTGTTTCATTATTAGATCAATTCTATGACGTAAATTCCAACTAAAAGGCGAAGCAACCGAAGTGCGATAGCAGTCTTTGGCTTGTTTCTTCCGGCTCCGCTTGGTTGATATCGCAAAGGTTGAAAATGACCGGGCAAGCAGCAGCCTACCCGGTTCATCCGCTATACTACTATTTGCGATACGGTTCAGCTTAACGGGTCTATCGTATCTCCACTATTTGACCTGTTACGCACACGAAAAGTTACCTTTGTCCCTGTATCTACCGTACTATGTATTTCGAGTCCTGTTCCAAAGTGCCGTTTTAATCGCTGATCCGTATTAATCAATCCGACTCCCGAACTACTGTCTGCTTTTCTTTCCAGTATTCTTTGTAATTGATCTTTGTCCATTCCAATCCCGTCGTCTTCAACGGCTATCTCTGCATGCGTGACATAGACAGAAACCCTAATAACAATCTTCCCACCGCGGGTGCGCTTCATAACTCCATGTCTTATCGCATTTTCAACGAGAGGCTGGATCGTGAGAAATGGGATTTTCAATTCCCCATAGTCATCTATCTCCCAAATGATCTGCAGCCTTTCTTCAAAACGGATCTTTTCGATATATAAGTAAGAGCGCACTAGACTTAGCTCCTCTTCAATCGGAACAAGTCCATTCGGATTTTCGAATTTAAATTTATTTCTTAAAAAATTACTGAGCTCATGGAGCAGATTACTCATTTTATCTAAATTAATGTCACTTAAAGCTATGACAGAATTTAATGCATTAAATAAAAAATGAGGCTGAATCTGCGCTTGGAGCCATGCAGCTTCTAATTGCAATTGTTCACGAATGACTTGTTTAATCGTTGTCAGTGCCTCGATCCGTGATTTTATTTCTATGGCCTCCACCGGCTTCGTCACATAATCGTTTGCCCCCGCCAAAAATCCACTCTGAATATCTTCCGGTTGACTTCTTGCGGTAAGGAGCAGAATAGGGAGCTCAGTGAGTGTATATCGCTTACGAATGATCCGTGTCAGCTCATAACCGGACATCTGCGGCATCATAATATCAGAGATGACTAGATCCCATTCCTTGGTATCCAGCACTGCTAGTGCTTCTTTACCGCTCGTTACCAGCGTCACCTCATATTCTTCTGGCGGTAGAATGGTTTCAAGCACTTGAAGGTTGATAGGATCATCATCAACAATTAATAAGTGCGGACGATCGCGATGCACTTCTGATAAGATGGTTGGTTTCACAGCCGACGGGATATCCGCCTTTTCCCCGTTTATCCAGGCATTTTCTTGAATCGGCATGGATCGTAATGGGAATGGTTCAAGTGAACTCGTCCTATCATTCTCTTCCTCCACCTCCAAGTCTGCTAGCTTTAATGAAAATTTAAAGGTTGAGCCTTCTCCTACAACAGAGGACACAACTAACGTACCTCCATGAAGCTCAACCAGCTGTTTGCTTATACTCAAACCTAACCCGAAGCCGCCTTCAATCATGGTCTCACTCGTGCTGGCTTGCTCATACGGACGGAATAGGCGCTTAAGCATGTTCTCATCCATTCCGATCCCGGTATCCGCAATAACGATATAGGCTCGCTCCTCTTTCACAAAAGCTCGAATCGAAATGTCCCCATCATTCGTATATTTCACTGCATTATGAAGTAAATTGAAAATAATTTGAGTAACCCGGTTCTCATCCGCATGTACGGGAGGAAAATCTTCAGGAATTTGATTTGCAATGTGTACAGACTTCACTTCTGCATTTAATTGCAACATATCAAGCACGCCGGTCACAATCGGCTGAATAAATAGGACTCTTTTCAGTATCCGTGGATTGCCCTCCCGTAAACTCATTACATCAATCAAATCATTTATTATCAATGTCACTCGACGTCCTACAGATAAAATAGTTTCAAGCTCTTTGATACTCCTTTCCTGCAACAAATGCCGTTCCCGTTTTAAAACGGATTGGGACATATTAAGCATGCTATGAAGCGGATTTTTAAATTCATGCGAAGTGTTTGCCAGAAATTGATCCTTATGGTCATTCATTCTTTGCAAGGTTGCAGCAAGCTCTTTGGTGTTCGCATGCATGATAAAGTAACCCTTAAACCATTCAGAGGCTAAACAACCCATCGCAATAATCATATCGAACGGATAGTAGACAAGACTTAAACCGCTATCCAGCAAGATTAACGACCAAAGAGAATGGTTCATCAACGCAAGAAAAGAGAAAAGCAGTAAAAGATTGCTCTTTAAATCTTTAATTACTTTTTTAAACATTGTAATCAACGTGATAACTCCAGCAATACCAACTAATAGATAATAAACAGGAAAAAGCATAATCACTTGAGTTGGATCTAAAAACAAAGTGATGCCAGCAGTCCCTAGATTCATTACTTTATAGACAGGGTACATCCTACGCCAATATGGAAGCTCGCGATGATTCGTACACTGGAGCAAAGCATATGCTGCAATAACGAAAGCAATATTAGTCAGCCTGAAATCCCAATTACTTCCAATGTAAAATAACTGATGGAACAACTTCTCATCCGTACTAAAGACACTCGTGATCGTTACACATAATGCAAGCAAACTAAAATAAAGCAGCTTCTTTTCCTTATTTCCTAGTAAATACAAAATAAGTGCATAGACAGCATGCATAATAAATATAATCGCTGCCAAAAACTGCATAAAAATGGAAGATTTCATCTCTTTGGCAATGGCTTCTTCTGAACCAAATTTAATGGATCGGACAATGCCCCCGCTTCGACTATCCACATAATTTGCCGCCTGAATGACGAGTTCGATTACACCGTTGTCATCTGCTGTAAAGGTTGTAGAATAAGGTAGATCCTTCGAAATATATTCATCCTTTATTGTCGCCACCTGTCCGGATTTAGTAAGTAATCGACCGTTTACATATAATTCTGATGCAGTGCGTACGCTGGGCACACGAATACTATAATTCAGGTCCTTTTCCGGATTTACATATACTCGCAAGCGATAAGAACCGAATCCGTATGGAGTTGAATTCCCGGCATGCAAAGCTTCATTCCATCTTCCCGGAACCTGAATAAGCCTTGGCTTACTCTCGCCAAATCCTTGTAGCTGCCTACCATCCATCAGCCGTTGTGAGGGATAAAACTCCCATTCCCCATCAAGTAAAACAATTTCCCCGTCTTCTGCATTCCAATTGCGCAAATCGAATTGCCCGTTTTTAATCGGCTCATGTTTTTGATCACGAAACATTTCCATCCACAAAATGCGCGAACCGGATAAAAGAATCAATAACAATCCTAGCATTACCAGCATAGTGCTCTTCTTTATTTGGTATTTGGATGAATGATTTGCCAAGAAATATACCTCTCCTATTCATTCTCATCTAAAACATTTATGTAGACAATAACTCATATTTTCCTTCATGCCAGGAATTTCCTTGTTTCTATTATACAGCTATACTTGCTTAGCAAACTTTAGTTTTTTATATTGAAATAAAAAAGAATGAGCAAAATATCCTTTGCTCATTCCTTTATGGAAATGGTCTGTGCCATCTTTATCGAATGGCCTCTAATTAAACTTCTCTTTTATTAAAAGCAAGGTCTTGATTCATCTTAAACGAAGGAAATTGCTGCCTTCCGGTTGTTCTTCTCATCATTGCCTTCTACCGGACAAATCAAAGCACAAAATAACAGGCTCTCAGATCCGTATTCATCTATTATAGAAATCAAGGAGCGATTAAGCGTATGAACTGGATCGAATCATTGCAAACAGCCATTCAATATATGGAAGACCATTTGCTCGAAGATATGACGATTGAGCAGATTTCGGCGAAAGTCCATCTTTCTCCTTTTAATTTTCAACGTACTTTTGCCTTATTAACTGATGTTACTATCGCAGAATATATCAGACGGAGACGATTAACATTGGCGGCAAATGAGCTTTTACAAAGTGATTACAAAATCATAGATTTGGCACACAGGTATGGTTATGACACTCCTGAATCTTTTTCCAAAGCTTTTCGTAGGCAACACGGGATCACACCTAGTGAGGCACGCAAGAATACTACCTCTGTCAAGTCGTATAATCGTTTGGTTATTCAATTAAGTTTAAAAGGAGCAGAACCGATGAATTACAAAATTGTTGAACAAGCTGGGTTTTCGTTAGTGGGGATAAAGAAATCTTTCTCTTATGTAGATGGAGAACATTTATCAGGAATTCCGAACATGTGGCAAGAAGCGTATACGAGCGGTACAGAAGATCGTTTATTTCATTTGAATAATGGTGTTATTAAAGGATTACTTGGAGTCTGTGTGGATCAGAACGAAATCCAAGAGAAACAAATGGAATATTGGATTGCTACAACTTATGATGGTGAAGTACCAGAAGGATTATCCACACTCATGATTCCTTCTTCCAAATGGAGTGTATTTGAAGTGGAAGGTCCCCTGCCAGCGAGTATGCAGAGTCTATGGAAACAGATTATTTCGGAATGGTTCCCTTCGAATCCTTATGAGCATGCGGGTATACCCGAACTCGAAGTATATCCAGGTCCTAATCACCCGCCCCAAATCTGGATACCGATTAAATAATGAATGTAAGGCGGCGAAAGGAAGCGATCAGTGAACGCGACAATCGTTTCTAATCGGCTATGAATACAAGTTCTTGTCCACAGCTCGGGACAAGAACTTGCATTGTTAGAACAAAAAAATCTTCTTTCATATCCTCGCTAGCTCAATCAATTAACCTTTTCTGCGTTCCCGATCCAACAGTTCAATTAACGTCATCAAGCTTTCGGCCACAGTTTGATATGCTGTGTCGATAACGATGTGATCTCGGTCCCAAACATCATACTGCAGGCAGTTCAGCAGATGTATCGAAAGCGCGGATTATCGTGCATGAAATTCCTTATCGAGTCCAAAAAACGTGCATTCGAGTATGGAATAGGTGGATTAAACCTTCGCAAAATGATTCATAATCCTATCGGCGGCACGCTTATATCCGCCGGCCTGCCGTAAAGATTCACCGATGAGGAAAGCCTGCTGTTTATAAAGCGGATTGCTTAGTACTTCCGCCAATGCCTCTCTCAAAACTGATGGGCTGAGGTTGTGCTTATCCAATGTGATACCCGCTCCCAGCTTCTGTACCCGATTGGCGACAAGAGGCTGATCCGACGTTAATGGAATCATCACCAACGGAACGTTGTAATAAAGCGCCTCACTGGTACTGTTCATTCCGGCATGCGTAATAAAAACATCCGTATGCTGCAGCATGTCCAATTGCGCAATGTATGGTTTGACGATAAAATTATCAGGAATTCGATCCGCCAACGGTTCCATATCCGTGTATTTTCCTGAAGATAGAACAACATTCACCGGCAAATCCCCTAATGCTTCAAAGCAAAGCCGATAGAAATCCAAGTTTTTATTTAAAATGGTTCCCATGGAAATGTACACGGTTTGCGGGAATCGTTCACGAAGCAGCTCGAACGGGAAGTCCGGAGCATCCTTCCGCGGTATGATCGAAGGACCGGCGAAAATAAAACTGTCGTCCAGCTTTTCCGCCTGCGGTTGAAAATAACGGCTTGTATACACGAGCTTTAACCGACCTGCATGTGCCGGAATCTCTTCTATGGCCGGAATACTCACTTGAAACTCTCGGGCTAACTCACGCGTTATTTTCATCGTGGCCTCATACAGTTCCTTCGTGTCCGTCTCCTCCCCATTCAAACCTTGGTCATTTCCCAAAGGCTCTACGAAAGCAAAAGAGGCAATCGAACAGACCGCAGGAATTCCCAGCTTCTCTGCAAGAATAGTCCCTCCCCAGCCCATCAGGGAATCAAAGATCAAATAATCGAACCTTTGATTTTCTATCACTCGAAGCACCTCGGGGATCAACCGCCGAATGATACCGCCTACCATCATATAAATGAACGGATAAGGATGCATGTACTCCTGCGGTTTTAACACTGGATCATGAGAAAAAGCATCTTGCGGAAAGGGATAGGTAAGTACCTGGGCTCCGGTTTGTTCAATTCGGGAACGGTACTCCTCCGTGCACACATAGACAACTTCCTCGCCATTGTCCGTCAACTGAGTGACTAATCCTAACGACGGATTCACATGGCCTTCAGCCGGAGTAATTACAACTAACACACGCGCCATCTACTCCACCTCCGAATTCAATAAATTCCCCCGCTCTTCATGATGGTTTTATTACGACGTATCCGTTATCCGTTACATGGGAAGCTTGTCCTTCGCATGGCTCATCGGATGATGTTCTTGATGAACGAGTTCTGTAATTCTTAAAGATGCTAAGAAACTTATCAAGACAAAGACTAATTGGAGCGTTAGCACCACCAAAACCCCGGCAGATATGCCCCACTGTAAAGTTTCGGCCAAGGCGATTAAAGCGCCGCATACTCCAATGCTCACTCCCATATAGAAGGAATCCACGAATTGGAGAGTCGCGGACATTTCTCCCTCTTTGCCAGGATCGGCATGTTGTAAAGCAATGGCCCCGGTTGTAGGGTTGGCTAAGCCGACACCGAATCCTGTAATCATTTGCGAGAGCAGGATGAGTATAATTCCGCCGCCCGACAACATAAGGGCCAGGATCACAAGTACAGTTCCGGCGATCATAATCCCGATTCCCAGCATGACTCTGCGCTTTCGGCCACGACCTTGATCCCTTGCATCAAGCTTGGCTTGCAGCCACGCTGCGGCAGACCAGCTCAAAGAGCCTGCGGCTACAAGCAGGCCTGCAAACTCTGCCGAGACCCCCTTCACTTCGGTTAGTGCCAAGATCACAAAGCTCTCCGTTGTAAAATAACAAGCGACATACAGCCCTCTGGAAACCAGAGTTGCGGGCAACCCTTTTTTCACCGAAAAAGTGCCTATGGGCAGCAGCTTTCGCATTAGCGGAATCATGACGAATAACCCGACAAAAGTGAGCAGAATTCCTTTCCAATCGGTTATCATACCGAGTCCGGCGAGCAGCAGCCCCGTTCCAATGGCAAGCAGAATCGCATGGATAGCTTTCGAGCCGATTGTTTGGGCTGAACCAATTTGGGCTGGCCCAGTCAGAGTTTGCCGGAGCTGCAGATCACGGAAAGAGCGGAATGTTAAACTTAATGCCAATACAAGCAAGGGCAAAACGATCCAGAAAACAAACCGCCACGAAATATAGGAGGCAATAAGCCCTGCCACATAAGGCCCGATTAAGGAAGGCAGGACAAATGCCATGGAGAATGCCGCTAAGATTTGAGTACGAAGAGCATCCGGATAATGTAACGTTACACTGGCATAAACACAGGTGATCAGGGCTCCCGCCCCAAAACCTTGAAGAGCTCTTCCGGCTATAAGCATGTGCATATCGAAAGAAACGGCCGGAACCACGGTGCCTAGCACAAAAATACTAAAAGACACAAGCATGGATGTAAAAACGCCGCGCTTGTCAACCTGCTGCCCCATGACCAAGGTCCCTACAAGCTGAGATAACAAAAATGCGCTGAAGATCCAACCGTATAAATGAATGCCCTGCAAGCTTTGTGCCAATTTCGGGGCAATTGTCGTAATAGCCAGTCCCTCGAAAGCTACGGTTGTCAGAACCAGCATAATACCGATCGTCAACGCCCTGTACGGAATATCGAAAATCCCAGTCTGATTGGAGTTCGTTGTCTTCCTCATCCTCCCCTAAATAAATGACTTTATTGTAAATAACAACCATAATTGGCATTCTGAATATACAATAAACATCGTACTTTGTAAAGAAAAAACTTTATTAAGTGGCATACATAGGAAACAAGTCGGTTGCTTCAACTTTTTATCCTACCGTGCAGTTTCCTTGCTTTTCTAATGAAAGGCTTAACGGTAATCGAAGCGTACTTTGTGACGGCACATCCCTGTTGATGTCCTGTAAGACTTAGGGTTGAGGGTACGAACTTGCATGGTTAAAACAAAAAAGTCGCTATTCGGCGACTTCTTAACGATATATTTTATTGTCCGCCCACATGCGTTCGTAGAAGCGTTTTTATGGGCAAGGCTCGCCATTTTCAGGGGTTATAACTACTCCATTGACCTTCCCCGTCTATCCTGCTTGAATATCTTTTTTTACACTCGCTTTTTATACACTCTCATCGCAAAGATATAAGCCAGGAACAAAATCCCAACACACCACATAAGAGCGACCCATATATCATTGCCCACCGGCTGATCTGCCAGCAGCGCCCGAATGGCTTCCACGATCGCGGTCACCGGCTGGTTCTCGGCAAAAATGCGAACGGCGGTCGGCATCGACCCGGTCGGCACAAACGCCGAGCTGATAAACGGCAGGAAGATAATCGGGTAGGAAAATGCGCTTGCGCCATCCACTGATTTGGCGGACAGTCCCGCAATCGCCGCAACCCAAGTTAACGCCAGTGTGAACAGCAGGAGTATGCCGGCTACGGCAAGCCATGGCAGGATCCCCGCGGACGAACGAAAGCCCATAATCAATGCTACGAGAACGATGACGACAACCGATATGGCGTTGGATACCAGCGAGGTCAGCACATGCCCCCACAGTAAGGTGGAACGTGAAATCGGCATGGAGTGAAACCGTTCGAATATCCCCCGCTGCACATCGGTAAACAGGCGGAAAGACGTGTAGGATACACCGCTGGCAATCGCAATCAGTAGTATACCGGGCAGCAGGTAATTTACATAGTTATCCGTTCCGGATTGAATTGCGCCTCCGAACACGTATACAAACAGCAGCATCATCGCGATCGGCATGATGGTGACTGTGACGATGGTGTCCAAACTGCGGGAAATATGGCGCATGGAACGTCCAAGCATAACGCCCAGATCGCTAAAATAATGTTTCTTTACCGCCTCCATTTACTTCCTCTCCTTTTTGCCGACGATTGCGAGGAAGATCTCCTCTAATGTCGGCTGTTTTTCAACGTACTCCGCCTTCGCGGATGGGAACAGCTTTTTTAGCTCCGAGAGCGTGCCGTTAGCAATAATTTTGCCCTCGTGCAAAATGGCTATCCGGTCGGCAAGCTGCTCCGCTTCCTCCAAATACTGCGTGGTCAAGAGTATCGTCGTGCCGCCGTCGGCCAGCTCCTTGACGATCTTCCAAACCTCGATGCGCGACTCGGGGTCAAGCCCGGTAGTCGGCTCGTCGAGGAAAATGATCTGCGGACTTCCCACAAGGCTCAAGGCGATGTCGAGCCTGCGGCGCATACCGCCCGAATAAGTAGATGCCTTGCGGTCTGCGGCGTCTGTCAGGCCGAAGCGTTTAAGCATGTTATCCGCCACCTGTCGCGGATTTTCGAGGTATCGCAGCTTGGCAATCATGATCAGATTTTCCCGTCCGGTCAATATTTCGTCCACAGCGGCGAATTGCCCGGTCAGGCCGATCGCCTGCCGCACATGATCGGGCCTGAACACAGCATCGAACCCGTTTATGGCCGCGGTTCCGCCGTCTGGTTTGAGGAGCGTGGCGAGGATTTTGACAATCGTTGTCTTGCCCGCACCGTTAGAGCCGAGCAGGGCGAAAATACTGCCCTTTTCCACCTCGAAATCAACGCCCTTCAGCACCTCATGCTGCTTGTAGGATTTTTGCAGTCCTTTTACTTCAATGGCCTTGGTTTGCACGGGTTGCATCATATTCCCTCCCTTAAATAACTGTAACTTTCGATAAATCGGCTTCCATGCCTTTAAGAGCGGCATAGGTCAGTTTATCCATCGTTGCGCCGTCAAAGCAGATGGTTTTGATCATACGATAGTACTTTTTGGTGAAGGTAAACCCAGGCTGGAAAGAAACATTTTTAAAGATGGCTCCCTTGAACGAAACTTCGGTTAAGGCCGCTTTTTCAAACTTAACGCCGATAAACGTCTGTCCGTCAAAGCACTGCCCGCTCAGATCGGAGTGCTTGAAGTCAACCCCGTCAAATAAACAACGTTCAAAAATCGTTTTTCTAAGATCGATCATCGATAGCGAGACGTCGGTCAGTCTTACGCCTGTGAATTTGGCTCCGGCAAGGCCCGACTTGCTGAAATTGGTTCGTACAAGGATCGTCTTATTGAAGCTTGCATTTGCCAAGTCAAGCGCGGACAGGCCGCAGTCCGTCAAATTCGCGCCGTCAAAATTGGCTTCACGTACGTCGCTGCTCTTAAACGAACTGCCGGTCAAATCTGCGCCGGAAAAGTCGGAACCGTGCAACGCGCTGCCATTAAACTGACCTTTATGGGCCGTAACGCCTGCAAAGTCGCTTTTCGCCAGGTTGCTTGCGCTAAAGTTTGTCACTACTTGCCGTTCCAGCGAGCGGGAGAGGTTGGCGACCTCCAGAATCGTTTGCTCGATGTCGCCGATACTCTCAATCGTCATCTTAAACGCTGTTTCATCGTCCTTGCCCTTGGCTTTGAGTTCACTATACCGCTCCTGCAAATCGGTGAGCAGGTCGGCCTTTAATTCGGTGACGCTTTTTACCCCGTCGTATGGCGTAAAAACGCTGTTCAAATAGTCCGTCAATTTCTGATTCATCCCATCAATCTCCTTATAATAAGTTTTCCAGTACGCGCTTTGCATACTCCCAATTGCTTTTGTTGCGGGTGTAAGTATCCTTGCCCTTTTCGGTAATCCTAAAATACTTACGCCGTCCGCCCTGCGATTCATCGCCCCAATACCACTCGATATCGCCGTCTGCTTCAAGCCGCCGGAAACTGGAGTACATCGTGGCTTCCTTCAATTCATACTCGCCGTCCGAACGCTCGGCAATCAGTTTGACAATCTCGTAACCGTAATGATCAGCTTCGGACAAGAGCCGTAAAATCATCGTATCGGTATGTCCGCGAAGCAGGTCGGATGTGATCTTGTTCTCGCTCATTTAATCACCTCCACACTTTGTATGATATGACATATTACTGTGACTGTCAAGGTAGTGTTTTAAATAAAATACTTTGTCTTAAATAATTCATGTATCTACAGCAAAAAACCGCGCAGGGCGCGGTTTTCTTGGGAGTTAGTCTTTAAAACAAAAAAAGCCGCAACCTTGCGGCTCCTTTACGCTGTATGTTCTTGTACTCTGACAGGAGTTTCCTAAACAGCAAAAAACGGCATTTCTGCCGTTTGCGCTTCTCGAATGCCGCTCGTGCACCCGATCCGGACGCTATGTGTTGTTGAGAGCGGTCCGGTTATCTTTTTCTCGGCATCGGATGCAATGGCGCATGGCGCAGCATCGGATACGTGGCGAATAACGCGGCCAGACTCACCGCCCCGACGCATGAAGCGATCGCCATCGCACTCATCTTGAAATTCGACATCCAGTCGAACAAGGCGGAAATAGCGCCTCCATAATAAAGAAAGATGCCTGTGACCGTTACGATCATGAACATGATGACGCTGCGCATAAATCCTAGCCGATACACGATGGCATAGCCGAAAAAAGAAAGACCGAAGCATGCCATGCCCACCATCAGATCGATCCACAAATAGGCGAAGAAATGGTACTCTTCCAGAAACAACCTTGCGGCATGCAGAATGCCGACTTCTACCGAATTCCGTTGATAGATCGTGACTAGCGCGTATTGGCAGATGTTCAGACACAAGACGCTGAAAATAACGCCCCCTATGCCCACGCCGTAGTAAGCTTTAAGGAATTGCTCGCGCGTGCTTCCCATTCCGATCGATATCGGAAAAAGGGACTTGAATCCGAAGAGCCCGAAACCGATGAAAAAGAAGTATGCAGGCCCGGATATCGCAGCAAGCGTTTCCCGATTGAGGTCAAAGACCAAGCCGACGATGATCCATACGATCGTCAACGGAACGGTAATGAACAGCAGCATAAGTTTGGCAAAATACCAGTTCACATCTTCGTAGATCAATCGGAATACTGCGCTCCGTGCGTTCATATGTTTACCTCCGCATCTTCCGTTATATTCAGCAAATAATTTTGCAAGTCCGCTTTCTCAATGGAAAGTCCATAGGCTTGCGCTTGCTCTTTCCACTGCTTCGAATACGGGGCGTCGAGCATCACCCTGATTTTCGATCCCAACGCGCTTTGCTCCAGCACTTTATGACCGTCAATAACGCTTGTCACCGCGCTCCGTTCGCCAGCCAACCATATGCCATGCTCGCGGAACTCGTCGATCGGTTGATGATGCAGCAACTTGCCCTTGTGCATAACGATCAACGATTCGCAGAGCGTTTGGACCTCTTCAATATGATGCGTAGAAATCAGAATGAGACGAGGCGATTCCTCGTGGCTTTCCCTTAATGCCTCATACAGCTTTCTCCGCATCCCGGCATCCAGGCCGTTCGTCGGCTCGTCGAATATCGTTACGTCGGCGTGGCTAGATAACCCGATAATAAACTGAAGCGCAGACTTCATCCCTTTGGACAGTTTGGCTACTTTCTTCTTGCGGTCCAATCTGAAAGTTTCGACCAGGCGGTCTGCCGTAGCTTGATCCCAGTTGGCATTGAAATATAGACCGAAACGAAGGGCATCCTGCACCGTCCATATCGTGTTGAACGGATGATCCTCCTGCATGTAGCAAACATGCCGAACTGCCTCCGGGTTACCGTAAGGTGCCGAGCCCATAACTTGAACCGTTCCGCCGTGAGGCCGTTGATGACCGGCCAGCAGTCTCATCAGCGTTGTTTTGCCGGCCCCGTTGCGTCCCCACAGCCCCGCGATCAACGGCTCCTTCTCCTCGAACGATACTTTTTCGAGAACGGGAACGTTCTCGTATGAATACGCCACGTCGTTTACGTATATCATCATTACTCCTCCTCCAGAATCAACTGAACGACCGATTCCTTGCTTAATCCGATTCTCTTCGCTTCTTCCAACAAGGGAAGGACGAATTGTTCGCGATAGTGACGCTGACGTTCCTTCAACAATTGCAGCTTCGCTCCGCTCTTTACAAACATGCCTATTCCCCGCTGTTTATAAATTATCCCTGCATCCACCAAAGCCTGAAGACCCTTGCGTACTGTTGCCCGATTGATGTTATAGAAGCGCGACAATTCATTTTCGGAAGGAATTTGCTCCTCTTCGTTTAATTCACCCCCCACAATCTCGTCCATGATCATTTGGGCAATCTGTTGAAAGATTGGTTGGGATTCATCCAATGTCGGTTTCATCAAGGACCTCTTTTCTGTAAGAACGATTGCGATGTTGATCGGTTGGTTACTCGTGTATCCAACTATACATGAAGTTAAACTAATTGTCTATACGGCTTATGATACGGTTCACCCTAACGGGCTTAACGGCAAAAAAATAGCCTGCGATTAACGCAGACTAAAGGTCATAACAAGTTTTATAGCTATTCAATTGAAGCTTTCATTGCGTTGTACATTTTTTCTGCGTACTCGTCAACTTGATCTCGTGACATCCGCAATCGGTCTGCGGAAGTGCTGTATCCAATTTCCGTTTTGCCTTCTTCCAATCCTTTGAAAATACCGTCAGCGAAAGCATCTAGCGGTTCTATATGCGTACGCAGCCATGAGGCGCTTAAATCCGTATCTACTGCCGGCGGAGCTACTTCAATTACCTCTATGGATGTAGCTGAAAGCTGGTGCCTCAGGCTCATCGTAAAGGAATGAAGCGCCGCTTTTGTGGCCGAATAAATCGGAGTAACCGCAAGCGGAGTAAATGCCAGCCCGGACGTCACGTTAATCATCGCCGCTTCTCCTTTTTCAGCAAAGAATGGTGCGAACAACATGGAAAGATGGATAGGCGCTTCAAGATTAGCTGTAATTTCTTCACTGAAGCGGCTCCAATTGTATTTCGCATCTACTTTTAGCACATTGAAATGCTGTAGAATTCCAGCATTGTTGACTAACACATTTACTTCCGGATAATTCGCGATGACCCAATCAAATAATGCGATACGCTCGGATTCTATCGTCACATCGCATGTACGCGCAATGATGCCTGGAAATTGTTCTTTGGCTTTTTGAAGTACGTTTTCACGTCGCCCGCAAATCAATACTTGATTCCCCGCCTGTATAAAGCGTTCTGCAAAAGCCAACCCGATTCCAGAACCTCCACCAGTAATGAGGATTGTGTTGCCCGACATTTTCATAGTGTTTCCACCTTTCATTTAATTGGTTACCTTTAATTAGCTAGGCTAACTAATAGATCAAAAAAAATTATAAATCGATTTTTCTTAGCAAATTAAGCAAACAAACGGTCTCTTCATCTGTTAATTTGTTAGTGAGATTCGCGCAGGCCTGCCAATATTGGGGTAAAGCGAGTTCTAGAAGACGATAACCTTCTTCGGTTATGGTGACACGGACCATTCTCTGATCTTCAGGATGTATGGTTCTTGTAATCAAATGATGTTCTTCCAGCCAAATTAACTGCTTGGTTACAGATGCTCGTCGTATTCCTAACCGATCGGCAATTTCCGAAGGCTGTAAGGGCTGGTCTCTACTTGTAGTGAATAGCATAAAGAGTAAAGCGAATCTGCTTTCGGAAATATGGAATTCATTCAGCGCAGCATTTATAGCATCTAGAATATCGTCGGATATCTGTAACAGCACTTCTCCTAACTGCGCTCTTGTGCTAGGGGGAATGGCAATAGAATGTTTCTCCACAAAAAAAAGCTCCTTCAGCAATTAGTTTCCTGGGCTAATTAAAAGTATAGCGATGAAAAAAAGGAATGTCAACATTTTCCGATTGTACGTGATTTCTTAGTCGCAGCCCGGTAGACTGTCACCCATTTAATCGGCAAAAAAAGCCGCAACTATGCGACTTCTTTATGCTACATGTTCTTGTCGTTTTCTATCGCGCCAACATGTTTTTGATAATAGTTTTGACCCCCAACTCGATTCCGAGCGGTCCACCTGCTGCGATCGAGCTGTCTAACGCATACATCCGCTCATTCTTGACTGCGTTCAACGATTTCCATGCGGAGTTGCTTTCCAAATCTTTCAGATAGCCTTGCAGCTTTTTCGAAGACCCGCCAATATCCGCTACAAACATATAATCGGGGTTCATTGCTGCCAGCCCTTCCAGGGAAATCTGTTCCCCTTTGGTCGACATATTGACATATTGGCTTGGCGGCTGTAAAGCAAGACCGCTTTCCTTGTTGAAGACAAATTGTGTCGTAAAGCCCCAAAACAGCTTGTCTCCCAGCATTATGACGCCAAACGTCTTGTCACTGAACTTCTTCAACTGCTCTTTGGAATCCGTGATCAATGCTTCAATCCGTGTAATTTCTGTCTCAGCCTTTTGCTCTTTGCCGAAAATTTTTCCATATTCCCGCAGGGCTCCCTGCCAGTTGTTCTCATTGCTATCCACCGTAATGACCGGGGCGATTTTCTCCAGTTGGTCTCCATAGCTGCCGTACCGTGCCGAAACCATAATAATCAGGTCGGGTCCGACTTCCAGCAACTTTTCTAGATTGGGGTTTGTCATAGAACCGATATCCGTTATTCGGCTCGATTTGTAGGGGGCCAATGACTCCCATTCGTCCAAAATATTCAAATCTGTCGCTGCTGCAGGAGCTTCATCCAGCAAAAACATATGCTCGAAGTTACGGAAGAACAAGAGCGCTACTTTCTCCGGTTTTTTTTCAAGCACGATTTCACGACCAAGCGTATCTACATACGTTCTCGGCCATTGGCCTGCTTCTTTCTTGGTTTCTTCAGCTTTTTCAGGTGCTCCTGCCCCTGCTTGATTATTGCCAGGCTCCGGCGTTCCAGCGCATCCCGCTAAAATACCTGCCAAAAGTACAAACGATAAGACCAATCTTAGGACTGTTTTCATTCTGACTCCTCCTATGTAACGTAAGTTTTGCTTGACTAATCAAACTATGGTCAGTGTAGCAAAACGCATTTTAGATAGGAATGGGGCCATCCTGAATTCCATATGGATTATTCCTGAACCTCCCGCGAAATTCGGCCGGAGAGACACCCACCTGCTTTTTAAAAATACGGCTGAAGTACAATGCGTCTTCATAGCCCAAACTTTTCGCAATCTCGCCAATCGGTGCGTCATTCGCAAGCAAGCTCTCCTTCGCCCGATTCAGACGATAGGCCATCAAATACTTGCCCGGTCCCATTCCCGTATGCTTTTTGAAGACATAGAACAAACGGTTTTCATTGATGTCATTTTGTTCAGCCAAAGCACGTACGCTAAGGCCATCCATATAGTGCTCATGTATGTACTTCGATACTTGTTCAAATAGCGCTTGTTCTCCATCATTGCTTTGATTGCGGGCACAAACAAACAGTTCTTCCAGGACGCAGCGGAAGAGCGTCTCTGTCTGAAAGTTCGAGATTCCGCCCGGTTCTCTCGATGAGCGCCACAATAGCTCCAGCAATTCCGAGAGGCGCGGGCTTTGCCCCGTGTTCAGTTGAAAATGCATGTTGGACAAGCAAAAACCAGACGGTTCCGGTGCGCAGATCCGATATAAAACAAGTATATATTCCCATTTTGTATCGCCAAGAACACTTCGAATCAATGGCATTTGTGCCCCGCCGTGAACCACATTACCCGGAGTCAGCGTATACACTTTGCCGCTGAAATCAAAATCGGCCTTGCCTCTTAACGGGAAAATAAATCCCGGAAAGGGCTCCGTATAATCAGCACAGCTCATCCCCGGCTCCCGCACATAACGGCAGACTTGCTCTACCCGAAACGAGGTACGTGCAAAATGCTCTGCAAACTTGTTAATGTCCATACTCCCTTACCTCCTGCAATCAAGGCCATGGCTACAAGTGACTGCACGCTCCACTGCCGCGGCCAGCAGTCACATTTATACATAGGGGGTGAGCGCATTTCATCCTCCTAATTGAGACTGAGAATCATTCTTATTATAATAACACCTTCTATGCCCTAAAGTGAAGCTTTGTCCCAAACTATTCTTTATGCAAGCGATTGGATAAGAAGCACAGGTACATTGTGTTCTTCTGTCTTCATTTTTTAAGCAAAATAAAAAAAGCCGCAATTACGCGGCTTTTAAGTATCCTCTATGTTGACATTGCTACTAGCACGTCCATTATGCACTATCCAATCGCCTCCATTGGTATGTTAACGGAAGCCATCGCATTTTTCTTTTGCTCATCATTTACATGCGTATAGAGCGCGGTGGTTTCAATTGATGAATGTCCCATAAGCTCTTTCACGATTCGAATATCATGTCCTTTTTTTAGCATCATTGTCGCAAAAGAGTGTCGCAGCTTATGGCAGGATAAATTCATGTCCGTTACCTTTGGATTTTTCTCCTTAAAAGCTGCAAACATTTGGTTAGCGATCTTCTGGATCTGTCTGATCGAGAGTCGTCTTCCCTTTTGTGATACGAAAAAGGCGTCTTCTTTTTTGCTATAAGGAGCAAGCCGTTCCTCCAAGACTTTACTTAAATAGTCATTTAGCATATCGGGAAGCGGGATTTCATTCCACTTCCTTCCCTTACCGAACACTTCGATAGTTCCTTTTGCCATTTTGAAGTTTAAGAGGTTCAATCGGTGCACTTCACCTACTCGTAATCCGCAATAACCCATTAGCAGAAATATGGCTATATTTCGATTCCGATACCTTCCGGTAATATACTCCAGGCTTTGTACCAGCTCTTCTTCTTCGAGATATACGGGCTTCTTATTTTTCTCGGTCTTTGATTTTCTCACTTCTAACGCAGGATTCTTCGTTGCCAACTCGAAGTCGATCAAAGCGCTATAAAAGGATCTTATTGCTGAAAGTGACCGATTTCTTGTAGACTCACCGGCCGTTTTTTGCTTGGAAACAAGAAAGTTGATAACGCCTATCTTGCCCGCTTCTTCAATTGAACCTCCTTCTAAGGATTGAAGAAAGCTCAGTACTTCTCTGATATACTCTTTTTGCGTTGCTACGGTATATCCGGAATGTTTCATCCATAATGAAAATGCGCGGATCTGCTCCGCATATCTCTCTTTGATTTCATCGCTATACATCAAGGTGCGTTCTCCCTCCATCAACAAGTGCTCACCGGTACATCTGGATTGTTTCTAAATGTCAGACTGAAAAGAGCCCCTGTCCTTGGTCACAAATAAAAATAAAAATCGATTTAAAAGGAAAGTGCGCCAAATATGTATTTGGCGCACTTATTATAACACATCCTCACCTTAGTTGGGTCAACGCGAATACTAAAAAGGCGTTTCATCCGTTACCCGTTTTTGTAATCCATAATGCGGTGATACATCGTTTTATCCTTCAGTTTAAGGAAATGGGAACTTGCCGGATAAAGATTAGCTTCAATAATTCCGATACGTCCTTTCCGGTTTATTCCGACGTCCAATCCATATATACGGTGTCCCGGAAAAAATGCGCTTAATCTCTTCGCGGAACGGATGGAAACACGATCAATACGGGACTCTAACGCACTGGCGGACAGGTGCCGAACGGAAGATCGTTTAATGCCGGATTTAAAACGGTGCAATGTCCCCTTACTCCGTGTATGGTTGGAAACGATATAACCTTTACCTGCAACTTTGATAACCTTTCCTGTGACTACCCATTTAGATGAGTATATTCTCCTTTGAATGATAACTCTCATATCAAAAGGGCGTTTGTTGATAGTCGGGCGCGTAATTCTGCGTTGAACCATATAACTGGCGTGCCCGATTTTTCTTCTAATATAACGATACGTATTGGTTCTGCCCCGAATTATAATTTTTCTATTCTCGTAATGTACGGCGTACTTATGTCTTCCTTTCCAGGAGACTTGAATGACCCCCCGTCCGCGGCTCCCCCACACCGGCTTCACGATAACATGCCTGTACTTGGAGAGAAGTTTTGAAAAATTATACCGGTTCAGGAGCCTCGTTTTGAGTACATAACGCTTTAGAGATGCATGCCTTCTCAATATCAAATATTTGTACCACTTATTTCTAGTGGTCGATCCCATAGGACTCCACCTTTCTCATCCAGATTTTATGCTGCTGAGATAGCGTTCAAGCAATTCCAAAAATAATTCCATTTCCTTGTACGTTATATCGCCTATATTGGCAATCCGGAACGTATTTAGTTTCTCAAGTTTGCCGGGATAAATCATAATGCCTTTGCTGTAAAAATAATCATGCATAGATTGAAAGTCGTAGCCCGCACATTGAGGTTCGAGGATGGAAGTAAGAATTTTGGAATGATGCTCTTCGGGGACGATATAGGTTAGACCCAATCGGGCTAACCCATTAATCAAGGTTTTCCAGGATGTCGCGTACCTTTCGTACCTTTTATCCACTCCCTCCTGCTTTAATTCCTCAATCGCTTGTCTAAGCGCATATAAGGTTTGGACCGGAGGAGTAAACCGCATCTGCCCATGTTCCGCAAAATAGTTGTATTGAGCATACAAATTCAAATAATAGCTTCTTGGTTTCCGGCCTTTCAAATTCTCCAGTTTATTTTTTTCGGCTATCACGAACGATACCCCGGCCATTCCCTGTAAGTTTTTGTTGGAGCTTGCCGCCAGGTAGGCAATGTTCATTTCCTTCAATTGAATCGGAATGGCCGCAAATGAGCTCATGGCATCTACAATCATGTCGATTTGATGCCTTTTGCATAATGCTCCGATCTCCTTTATCGTGTTAAGCAGACCGGTTGTCGTCTCATGATGTACGACGGCCAGATGGGAGACGGTGCGTTTGGAGGATTGGATGTACCTTTCCAAATCAGCCAAATCAATAGCATCATCGGGAGGACTTTTGAATTCAACATAGTTCACTCCATAAACCTCTGCTATTTCGCACATCCGTTTTCCATAGGCTCCATTGTTGACAATGACCATCGTATCGTGATTCGGGACCGAACTGATGATGGATTCTACCGCTGCAGTACCCGATCCGCCAAACAATATGGTCGCATAATGATCCGGGTCTGCAACCAGCCGGGTAAGTTCCGTGGAAATATACGCCATAATTTGCCCAAACTCGGCTTCACGAGGACAAATATCCGGAACCACTTGTGCCCGTTTCACACTTTCTGTAGTCGTTGCCGGACCAGGGGTAAGCAAGATGTTTTTCTTGACGGAGGAATTCATGTACCGCCCACTTCCTTGTCCTTCAAAGGATCGTTATGAATAAAACGCTGCAGACGTTCTTTTACTTCGTGAGGCTTCATATGCGGGCGAGCAAGCTGGTCCTTGGAACTTTTGGATATTTTCAGGAGCACGAACGTAAGTCCTCTATTCACTTTCCATTCCTGCAAAAAAGCTTGCAGTTCCACGAGATTGTGAACGTGAACCGAGTTCGTATACCCGCTGGAAGCGGCAATATCTATAAAATTAACACCATGGGATACCGTACTTTGCCCGCCTGTTGATTCATGAGCGTTATTATCGAGCAGAATATGAACCATGTTGGCTGGTTGATAATACCCGTTGGTTGCCAGGCTCCCCATACGCATCAACAGAGATCCGTCTCCGTCAATGACGAAGATATCTTTGCTTGGTTGGCTCAAAGCCAACCCGAGTCCCAAGGAACCGATGCATCCCATAGAACCTACCATATACAGGTTGTTATCCGCATCTTCGATTTCATACAGTTCGCGTCCGGTTTTACCCGTTGTCGCGAGCTGAATGGTATTGCCGTCTTTCATGGAGTTAATCGCAGCTAATGCCTCATACCGCGTAGGCATTTGATGATCCGCATGAGCATGCTGACGGATCTGATTTAAATGAATGGAGCTTTGCTGATTTCGTAGTTGCACTTTGTCGAAAATGCCTTTCTTAACGACAAAAAAGAACGGGCGATTTCGGGCAATGTGCTCGTCAGCCTGAATCAGCTGCTTTTTTGCCTCCTCTAAATCTTTGGAGAGATACTGCCATTCCACCTCCATCAAATCCAGCATTTGCGTTGTAATCTGGCCCATTAATTCATGTTGAGGCTCATCAGGTATGCCCGGCTCTCCACGCAGGCTGACAAATCCGAGCAGCGGAATACGAAAAGGATAATTAAGGGAGGTCAATGGCGAAACAGCGTTGGTTAGTCCTGAATTTTGCATGAGGACTACTGACTTCTTCCCCCCTACATAAGCTCCCGATGCAATAGCGACCGCATCTCCTTCGTTAGCCGCTGCAACATAATCGCATTCGTTTATGGCATAATTGATCAAGTTTTTTAAAAAGGAACAAGGAACACCGCTGAAAAAGGTATATCCTAATTGTTTCAACTCTTCTCCCAACAATTTTGTGTCCATTATGCATGCTCACCCGAATCCGGTTCTGACGACGGGAGGTATTGCTGTTCCGCAGCTTCCAGCTCTTCGGTCCCTTGAAGTCTGAATACTTCTTCCAGGGTCGCGACGTCTTTTTCGACATGAACTAGGCTTTGATCTCGATAAATTCGGTCAGATAAGTGTTTCATTGCTTGAATGGATGCCCTCAAATTATGGTTTGCCCAGATCACAAGGCTAATCCCCATCTCCTGAAACCTCACGGTTGGGGTCGTATAGTATTTGGTAGGCACGATCACTACCGGCAATCTTCCGGCCCATTCCTTCATGAACGCTTCAATCTCTGCGACATCCGATCTTTTGCTGTGTATAAATACGGCATCCGCTCCTGCCTTCCGGTACGCCTCCGCCCGCTGCAGCGCCACTTTAAGCCCTTTCCCCGTAATAAATGCCTCTACTCTGGCCACCACCGTAAAATCCTCGTCCGTTTGGGTATCTTTCATCGCTTTAATTTTTCCGGAAAACTCTTCGATATCAGCCAAAGACTGCTCTTGACCGTTAATAAAAGAATTCGTTTTGGGGAACTGCTTATCTTCAATGCATACTCCCGCAATATGGCGCTGCTCCAGTTTTTTCACTAGCCGTCTTGCATTATTAAAGTTACCGTACCCCGTATCTCCGTCCAGCAAAATCGGGATGGAGGTAGCATCACTCATGAATTCCAAAACATCCAAAACTTGCGTCCAGGAGGCCTCATTGTTGTCCCTTACTCCCATCGCTGCAGAGATGGATAACCCGCTGGCCCAGATTCCTTTAAACCCCGCCTCCTCCACTATTTTGGCCGACAGACCATTATGGGCTTCCATAATAAACTCGGGTTTTTGTGAATGGATCAAGTCTCTAAGCTGCTTTGTTTTTTTCATTAAAATGCTCTCCTTCTCCCCTAGAGTAACGTGCATGGAACCTACTTTCGAATAAGGCGCTTGTTTCTTCTGATGGTGTTGATCATTGTACGATCGGAAAGTTGAGTAAATAACATATGTCCGGGACGTGAATTAGCCTCAATAATCCAAATACGGCCTTTTTTATCTATGGCAATGTCAACCCCCAATTCGCGAACATGATGCCATTTATTAATTGTTTTGGCTATGATGAGAGATAGTTTGGAAATTCTACGAAAATAAGCATTCGTTTTTGTACGGTTGTGCTTAAAAAGACTGTAAAGTGCCCGATTCAAAGATACTGCATGCCCTCCTTTAAGATAATTGGTCACATACTTACGAGGTGCCGCGACACGAGCGACCACGCCGGAAATAACCCATTTCCCCCTCGGCTTCTGTAAGTAAATCCGGATGTCAAAAATCGACCCGTGGTACTTGGCTAAGCGAAGTCCTTTCTGTACCAAATACTGATGTCCAGGAGTTCGGTATGACTTAATGGCTTTAAAGAGAAAACGCGATCGAACAACCTTCCGTCTTGAAGCACTACGAACCTCGTATCGTTTTTTCAATCTCTTGACCCGGATAATCCCGCTGCCGCCACTCCCGTGATTGGGTTTTATGAAGACCAATGAATAGGTTTTCAGCATTCGCTTGGTCCTCGATTTCGTAAACCAGCGGGTTTTAGGTAAATGCGGACGCAAAACGGGATGTTTCAACATGACTTTGTACTTTTTCATTTTTCCAACTGGCATTGGTCATCCCTCTTGTATTAATGTTTTGTAAAGCATGCTGTAAGCATATGCATCCGGATTTCCGCCTGCGTGGACCTCTGTCTTGGTATACTACCTGTTCACATTTTGCCAGTTGTCTGTTCATCTCCTTAGATTGTCTGCATGCAAAAAAGGCTCACTCCATCTTCAACAAGTGGAATAAGCCTTCTAAGTGAGGTCAAGTTTAGATAATCAAGTTTGTAAAGTACATACAAAAGCCCCATTCTATCGCCTTCATCGAACGATAATCAGACTTTGATTTTTTCTTATCACTGCAATAATGAGGAAGGTTAGGAAAGCGTGACCTGCCAATATCGCCATTAGGCATCGGTAAAACAAAAAAAGCCGCAACGACGCGACTTATTTGCGTTGTATGTTCTTGTTCTCCTACATATGCGTGTCTCTCCAGATTTATTGCCGACTTTCTTCATTTCGTTGGAATTAATGTACAACTTACGAGATTCAGTGTGTGCGGCATTGTCCCCTCCCCCTATTTCAGCCACTCCAGAAAGCAAAAAACCGCGTCCTTTCCAATATAGAAAGAACGCGGCTTCGCCGTACCCTATCACTCTACCTAATAGCTTACAAACTGTTTACCACCTGAAACTCGTACTTAGCTTAATGACCCGAGATTCCATCGTATGATGCCGCCAATTTCACCCGCGGTCGTCTTTACTGATCCGTGGAACGCCGAAAGACGTGTTGGACCGGCTTCTGCGGAACCAACAGGATATAGGCAATGTGATCAAGCCGTATTATGGAGAAGCGGCCAGCAATAAGCTGGCGGATCTTCTGAGAGAGCATATTCTGATCGCAGGGAAAATTGTAGCGGCGGCCAAAGCAGACAATCAGGCGGATGTGAAAAAGCTCGAGGCGGATTGGCATAGAAACGTCGACGATATCGCCAAATTTTTAAGCGCAGCGAATCCGAACTGGCCGTTTAAAACGCTGCAAGATATGCTGTATACGCATCTTCAGTTGATTACGGAAATCGTCCTGGCCTGTCTCAACGGAGATTGGAAAGCGGATATTGCAGCAACCGACAAAAACGAGATCCATATGATTCATTTAGCCGATATCTTGACAGAGGGCATTGTCAAACAGTTCCCTGGAAAGTTTTAAGCCAGCGCCATAGACCTTAACAATATAAGCTCCCTTTACGTAAAGAGCGCCGTTGATCCTCCAGGGTCTAACTGGATGGTCTGCTGACGCTCTTTTGACTTTACGAATTGCGCACTGTTTCAGGCTTCGCCCCTCATAAAGAAAGCGGATATGCTTCTTCAATTCAAGAGGGGTTTCTCTCATTCTGAAATAAAAAAATAATGCATCAAGACCATCAATGGTTCGACGCATTATTTTGATGAAACCGCGCGTTTGGGGCTCAAATTGCATTTCCCGGATAAATGAATTTATTCAGTGCGTTCTTCCTCTGGTAAAAAGCCAGCCGCCTGCCACAAAAACCAAACAAAGAATCAGGTTAAATCCGATACCCGCTAGCAGCGAGCCGTTGAATAACAAGGCTTTGAAAAAAGAGACGACATGAACGCGCAGCGAAGGAATCGCCGTTCCGACCGGGATCGCCGTAATGAGCAGTGCCCACAGCAGCCACCCGGCAGGGTGGTAATAACCGGAGATCAGCATGCTGAGCAGCGCCATCGCCATTAAATAAAAAGCGGTTTGGTAAAGAAAAGAACCCGCCAAGCCAAAATCATTCCAATGAAAAGCGCTAATAAGATTAACCGGGGTCGTGTAACTCCGGATCACATTCCATTCAATCACAACCCATAAAGAATTGATGAAAGCGATGGCTGCCGCGTAGACGGCAAAGACAAATAGAAGTCCCTTAAAATAGCGCTCTCTGCTTGCGCCCAGATGTACGATGCGTTTGTAATAAATGAGCGGCAGCACGATAGCGATAAGGGGCAGAATGAGAATCAGGATGTTGCCGCCCGAAAGTCCCCTGCTTTGGCTGCTGTCTATAAAGAGGCCAACAATGAATTCCGCCAATTTTCCGAGCAGGAGAAGAAGAATGACACCCCAGATGTAAACCCTCATTTGCAAATAGGTTGCCTTTAAATGAACGGCCAATGCCCCCAATTCAATGACCTCCTCTGATTAAATACGAGAAAAACGTTTGAAGCGTCAAATGTTCAATCGAAATATTCATCTCACGCGCCAGCTGCCTATCCCCATCATTCAACTTTTCGTAAATAGCGGCAAGTGTGCCGTGGCCATATGTCTCCTTATGTAAGACTCGCTTTCCTGCCGTAAAGGAAGCCACGGCTTCCGAATTGCCCCGGATCAGATGGGCTGCCATGCGTATCCGATCCATTTCATCATGAAGCAGGATCGAGCCGGCTTCCATAATATAAACTCTTTCTGCAACCGGAGCGATTTCGTCCATTAAATGGGTAGACAGCAGGACCGTGCGAGGGTGATTGGCGCAATCCTCCAAAAGCGCTTTGTAAAACTGTTCCCGCATCAAAACATCGAGTCCGAGCACCGGCTCGTCGAATAACGTCAGCGGCGCCCGGCTGGCCAGACCGATGATGTTGCTTACGAGCGATTCCGTGCCTCTTGAAAGCTGTCTGATTTTTTTGTCCGGATCAAGCCGAAACGTTTTGAGCAGCTCCAGTGCAAAGGGCCAGTCCCAATTGGGATAAAAATTAGCGGCGAATTTCAAAACTTCGATGATCCGCCCTCCTCCGAAGTGTTTGCTATTCTCGCGCACGAAACAGAAATCCTCCGGAAGTTCTCCCTTCCCAAGCTTCTTCCCTCTTACCTCGATTGAGCCGCAGTTCGGGGAAATGCCGCCGGCGATCGTGTTAAGCAGCGTCGTTTTGCCGGCGCCGTTACGCCCGAGCAAACCGTAAATAACGTTTTCCTCCAACTGCAGATCCAGATTGCACAATGCGTAAGTTTGACCGTATTTTTTGGTTAAATTGCCGCAGGTCAATGCTATGCTCACGATTCGCTATTCCTCTCTCAACTGTTTGATCATGTTCATAATGTCCTCGGTTGTCAGCCCGAGTTTGTCGGCTTCATTCACCAGATTGGATAACAGTTCCTTATAGAAACGGTCTCTTCGTTTAATCTGAATGTTCCGCTTCGCATCAGCCGCCACATACATGCCAAGCCCTCTTTTTTTATACAGAATACCTTCATTCACGAGCAAGCCGATTCCCTTCACTACGGTCGCCGGATTAATCTGGAACAGCTGGGAAAACTGGGCCACGGAAAGAATTTGCTCATCCACGCGGAAAGTGCCGTTCAGAATATCGTCCTCAATAATGTTGGCTACTTGGTGAAAAATCGGCTGCTTTTCGTCGAAAGTTACATTCATTCCCTCACCATTCAGCATATTAGTATGTTACCCATCCAGCACACTATAATTTATAGGCAAATAATTGTCAATAAAAGGCTTCAAGATAGCTTGCGTCCCAAATAGGAAAAGACATGGATGATTCGCACATCCAATCATCCGTGATTGACAATTATTCACAAGCGCATTATAGTATGCTACATTAGTAACATACTAATACGCATGCTGAAATAACTTATCACCAAAGAACTTACGAAGTTGGAGTTTTATTATTCCTGTACGAGGAGATGTCATAAGTGAAAAAGTTAATCGAATTCAAGAACGTATCGAAAGAATACAAAATAGGTGAAGTGCAGATCAGAGCGCTTGATGGCGTGAACTTTTCCATAGCGGAGGGGGAATTCGTCGTTATTTTGGGGGCAAGCGGTGCCGGTAAAAGTACGATTTTGAACATACTTGGCGGTATGGATACGGCTGCGTCAGGTCAAGTGTTTGTTGGGGATCAGGAAATCACTAGCCTTGGCGAAAAAAAGTTGACCGAATATCGCGGTGAGAAAGTGGGCTTTGTGTTCCAATTTTATAACTTAATTCCGAATTTAAACGCTTTGGAGAATGTGGAGTTCGCCACGGAAGTATGCAAAAACTATCTGGATGCGAAAGATATTTTATATAAAGTCGGACTGCAGGACCGGATCGGAAATTTCCCTTCCCAGCTCTCCGGAGGAGAACAGCAAAGAGTTGCCATAGCCAGAGCGGTTGCCAAAAACCCTTTACTTTTACTCTGTGATGAACCAACCGGAGCTTTGGATTATGGTACAGGCAAGTCCGTCTTGAAACTTCTACAAGATTTGAACAAGGAAACGAAAAAGTGCGTCGTTCTGGTCACCCATAATTCTGCCATTGCTCCGATGGCTGACAAAATTATTAAGGTTAAAAGCGGAATGATTGAAAGTGTAACGATTAACAAAGACAAACAAAGTGTTGAAGGGATCGAGTGGTGATCATGAAATTATTCTCTAAATTAATAAGGGATATCAGACAGTCTTTAGGACAATTTATAGCCCTGGTTTTGGTTGTTGCTGTGGGGGCTTTTTTCTACGGGGGTCTGGTCACCTATAGCGATACTCTCAGCTCTTATACGAAAGATTATTTTAAAAACCATAATTTAAGCGATCTAAACGTGTATTACAATCAAATATCCAAAGAAGAAGTGGCTGGTTTAAGCAAAATTGAAGGTATACATAAAATAGAAGGACGCTATACGTTGGATGCCAAGCAGGTCTTTGATAAGGATAAAGCTTCGTTAACCATTCATTCGATTCCCGTGAACAATGAAATCAATACGCTTACGATGATCGAGGGCAGTATCCCATCCAAAAAGGGAGAGATCGCATTAGATTCCCATTACGCAAAAGAACATCAGTTTCATACCGGTGATAACATTCGTATACATACGGATGGTAGAGATTTTACGTTTACCATTAGCGGCTTGTGTGAGAACGCGGAATATGCCAAGAAAAACCCGACACAAGACCACAAAGCTTACGGAATCGCATATATGGCCGAAGAGACAATACCTGAAATCCTGGATGGCGGCTTTACCTATAACGAAATCATGATTGATGCCGAAGAGGGTTATGACATGGACAAAATAGGTAAGTCCATTGAAGCGCAGTCCCGACAACTTGCCTATTTAAACCAAGTAAGTAAAGAGCGGACCTTCAACTATTCTCAAATCACTCAAACCATCTATAACAATACCATGATGAGTAAAGTTGTACCTTTGGTTCTCTTTTTGATTGAGGCGATTATCGTATTTCTGATTATGTCGAGGATGATAGATTCTCAAAGAAATCAAGTGGGTATAATGAAGGCTTTGGGCGTAAAAAACAGAAGCATCATGCTTCATTACATGGGATACCCTGTGCTGGTAAGCATCATAGGCTCCATCCTGGGCTGCGCCATTGCCGCTGCTGTATTTATTCCCTTAGTAAGAGCGTCAAACGCCAGGGCCTACTCCCTGCCTGATATTACATTCTCGCTTTCCTTATTGCCCCTTATTCCTCCCATCATTTTCTCCGGTGCTTTTGGGAGTTTATCCTGTTATGTAAGCGGAAGAGCCGTATTAAAAGAGCGTGCGGCTCAGGCCATGCGCCCTAAACCCCCTAAGAAGATGAACAAGCTGATCATCGAAAGAATTCCGGGGATCTGGAGCCGTATTCCCTACAGCTATAAACTCATTTTCCGAAATATAGGGTTACATAAACAAAAAGCTTTGGCGAGTTCAACCGGCGTTGTTGTAAGCACGGTTTTATTAATCACAGCTTTTGGCACTCAGACCGCCTTGCAAAAAGTTGTTAACCAAATTGAAGATGTGTATACCTATGATTTAAGAGTAGATTATACGGTGGGACCCACTCCCGATCCGTCAGAACTGCCCTCCGGCATTAAAAACAGGTACAGGCTAGCCACCCTCCCCGTTGAATTCATCAAAGGCGATGAGCATGAGAATGCCACTCTGGTAGTTACTGAAAAAGATAACCGTCTGCTTCATTTCTTTGACGATAAGGAGAACAGGATTTCATTGGAAGAAGGCGGTGTGTTGGTACCCAAATCTTACGCCGACAACTATCAAATTGCAGAAGGAGATAGGATTGAAATAAAGTTCGCAGCCCCTGAACTGAAAAATAAGTCTGTCGCTATGAAGGTTTTACAAATATCCACCCAGTATTCCAATCCATCGTTTTATATCACACCGGCATATCTAGAGAGCTTTGGCATTGATTACAACCCGGCCTCGCTTTTAATTGAAGCCGCCGGCTCTGCAGATCTTGCAAGCGTTCGTCACTTCTTTGAACAAGATCCTCATGTGGATACCCTTACAGATAAGAGTGATCTGAAGAAATCAGCTCAATATATTTTGAAACAAAACAGCTTTGTATTTATCATGTTTATCATTTGTGCGGTCCTGCTTTCTTTTGGCGCCATCTATACGATAACGTCCATAAACATTTACGAAAGAAACCGAGAGCTTGCAACGCTTAAGGTATTAGGCTACCAAAAAAATAAAATAAACCGGCTGATCTTTTTTGAAAACATCATACTCACCACCTTTGCGGTCCTCGCAGCGCTGCCGATCAGCGGCTATGTGTATTCACTTGTTGTCAAGGCATTATCAAGTACCCATCAGCAAATCCCGGATCAATTAAATCCGTTCGTCATTTCGGTTGCGGTTGCTGCCGCATTCTTACTCACCGTTCTTTCTAACTTACTGCTTCGGCGGAAAGTATCCCAAATTAATATGATTGAATCTTTGAAAAGCATAGAATAGTTGGGGTCGCCTAAGTCCAGATAACGGCTTGACATAATCAGCAAATAGCCTTGGCCATTAGTCGGCCAAGGCTATTTGTATACGCGCGAATCGCGGCTGATTCGCGCGCTTCACCATAATCCGGACTGGCGATTGGTGATCGGCAACCATTACAATATTTCAATGTACCCTTCTGTTCCGTTCACGCGAATTCGTTGCCCGTCTTTGATCAGTCCGGTGGCATTTTCCACCCCGACAACTGCCGGCAAGCCATATTCACGCGCGATAACGGCTCCATGGGTCATCAGTCCGCCAACTTCGGTGACTAGACCTTTTATGGATACAAATAATGGTGTCCAGCCAGGGTCAGTAAAGGAGGTGACTAATATATCTCCATCTTCCAGATCGGCATTTTCCATGTTTAAGATGACCCGTGCTCGTCCCTCTATCACTCCGGAAGAAACAGGCAGACCTGCAATCGCATCAGCCGGCAAATTTTCTCGTTCATACTCACCTGCAATGATTTCACCATCAGACGTGATGACACGTGGCGGAGTTAGTTTTTCATAGAATTTGTACTCGTCTTTTCGTTTGCCGATGATCGGGTAATCCAGTTGATTTGTGCGTACGACTTCGTGAAGTTCTTCGAAAGTGAGATAGTAGATATCTTCTTTATCCTGGATAACGCCAGCTTGAACGAGTCGTTCGGCTTCTTTCAGTAAAGCCTGCCTATAAACGAAGTAGCGGCTAATATAACCGTATTTGGGATACTCTCTATACCCGATGAAATTCCGGATCAAGTCGATCATTCGTTTGGTTTCTTTGGCTTTTTGTTCACCGTCCGGTAATTGCTTCAATCGATCGATTAACTCTTGTTCTTTTTCTAAAGCTTCCCGGCGCCCTTGCTCAAATTTTCGCTTGCCGGCATTGGGCTCAAAGTTCTTGATGTTACCAAGAATCAGGGGAACAAGTGTAAGTGGTTTTTCACTCCAACGAGTTCTCGTAATATCGATTTCTCCGGTACATCGCATTCCGTATTTGCTGAGATAATCATAGATAGCGTCTTGGGTTTCCTTTCCTCCATCAAACTTAACCAGTTCATCCAGAAAGTTATCTTCTTTTGCATGCTGCAAATAATCAATCACTTCCGGGTAAGGACGAATCACATCCGCGACATGGAGCAGCGCCAGACCCATTTCCGAAGTAATATTGCCCGGTACAGATTGAGAAAGAGTATCTGCTGCGTTTTTTTCGCCTAACCACTCGTTCATGTTTTCATTGATCCATGATGTAGCATTTATAGCAGCCATAAACACAGCCGAACTTTGCGGATCAAATAAGATCTTTTTTAATTGCTGGATATCTTCCAGAATAAAATCAAATAAATCCGATCTTGACTTCGTTTGGATGTTTTGTTTTAACTCTTCTATCGATGTTTGACTACGCTTAATCAAATCAGAAACGATTGTCGGATCGTTCTCGAATTGTGCCGGCCTATCTGTATTACTTCTGCCCGGAATCGGTGCTGTTTGATCATTTGGTAACAATTTTATAAAATCTCGCTCTATTATGGTCATGAGTGCGCCTTTTATGAGCGGATCGGATCCCAGGGCATTTAATAAAGTTTCCCGGCCGACAGGTGTAGCCAGCCTAGGTGCAACATCAACAAACAACCTCCCGCCGGCTTTACGCATAGGTGCAGGAGTAATTAACAGGTAAAAAGACAATCCCAATGGTTTTATGGGATCTGTCATCATTTGTTGATGACCGACAGATACATAGACGTGATTTTCTTGATCATTCGCTTCAGGGATCGGGTATAAAGTCGTGATCGGCCGACTCTGGACAACATAAAATGTATCATGGGCTAAACACCATTCGATATCTTGCGGCTGGCCGAAATAAGCTTCGATCTGTCTTCCGATGCGTGCCAGTTCTAAAATTTGTTGTTCGGTAAGTGTTTGAGTCTTTTGCTGATTGGGATCGATCTGCCGGGTCTCTGTTCCGCCTTCTTTCCGTCCATAGATAGCCAATTTTTTGGTTGCTATCCTTTTATCGACGATTTCCTCTTCCTGTACTTTATAAACATCGGCAGATACCAAGCCAGAGACCAATGCTTCTCCAAGTCCAAAACCCGCATCGATGGATAGCAGCTTTCGGTTAGAAGTAATCGGATCGGCGGTAAATAAAATCCCTGAAGCCTGCGGGAAAACCATCCTTTGAACGACAACGGATAAATAAACTTGACTGTGGTCAAATCCGTTTTGCATACGGTAGATGACCGCGCGATCCGTAAACAGGGAAGCCCAGCATTTGCTGATATGCCGCAAGATGGCATCGACGCCGATGATATTTAAATAAGTATCTTGTTGACCGGCAAAAGAAGCATGCGGTAAATCTTCGGCAGTCGCACTAGAACGCACGGCATAAGGATGTTCATCACCAAACCGGGAGAGATAGTGAGTAACTGCTTTCACAACATCGGAAGGAATTTCGACTTCCATAATGATTTGTCGAATCTTCTTGCTGATTTCACCAATTTGAATTCGATCTTCTACTTTTAGCCCGGTTAGTCGATTGAGCAATGCATGATAGGTTTCGTTTGGTTCGATGGCTTTTTGATATCCCGCTGTTGTGACACAAAATCCTTCCGGTACTTGTATTCCTTCCATTTTTGATAATTTCCCTAAATTTAACCCTTTTCCGCCAACAAGCATAAGCTGAGTTTGTTCCATTTCCTGAAAACCGAGAACCAAAGAACTCATTCGATATCTCCCCTAACCATTAAATTGAGAAAAACATTTGACAAGAGTTCACCGGCACGGTATACTTAAAGTATAGGATTCACTTACTATGTTCGAATTAAAAAAAGAGTCGTGAACCGATTATATCATCGTGTTTGTTTATATGCAATATTAAAGAACCTGGGTAGCTACCCAGGTTCTTTTTTGATTTTCCGCTATCGTTAGTCACAATAAAAGCGGGTGTCCACCTATGATGTTGTCGCTTATCATTTCAGGCCGATTAAATCGTTATCTGCTGCGCTCCTGTACATGTAGTAACACTAGGCATTGATGCCGATTTATGCTTTTAGACGCATGATATCTTGCCTAGGCGGAAAGCCAAACATTCGGGAATACTCACGACTGAATTGCGAAGGACTTTCATAGCCTACTCGAAATGCCACCTCAGTGGCATCGGCTGATTCGGTTAATAATAGGCGGCGGGCTTCCTGAAGCCTCAATTCTTTTTGGAACTGAATAGGGCTCATAGCGGTTACCTCTTTAAAGTGCCTATGTAGCGACGAGACACTCATATTCACTTTTTCCGCAAGCTCTTCAATCCGAAATGACTTATCGTAATTATTCGTGATATGTTCGATAACATCTTTTATTTGGCGGGCAGAGCTGCCCTCTATTGCAACTTGTTCGAGCCTGGCCCCATGCTGACCTTGCAGAACCCTATACAGAATTTCCTTCGTAAACAGCGGCGCAAGTATGGGGATATCCTTCGGGTTGTCCAGCAAACGAGCCAACCTGATGACCGCATCCACCAGAGGCAGCTCCAACCGGCTAACAAACATACCTCGTTTTGCATTTTCTTTCGGTCCTACTCTCATTTCAGAATCTCGTAAAACCTCCAGAATTTGATTCGCCGTAAATTCAAGTTTAAAACCCAAATACGGAACGTCGGGAGAAGCTTCGGTGACTTGAGCCGTAACCGGCAAGTTAACGGACGCAATAAGATAATCTGCAGGATTGTACTTAAAGCGTTCCTGTCCCAGCCAGACCTCCTTCGCCCCTTGAACCACAAGGCAAAAGGAAGGCTTGTAAACTCCATGGCGCGGCACAGATGCGTTCGAGTCACGAATGAAAAATAAGGACGGAATGGCAGTAGCGTGAACACCATCGTTTTCTGCGTAACGTTTAATCATTTCGGCAAGTTCATTTTGCTGCTTAGGGATGATTTCAGACATTTGATCCTCCGCTTTCCATCATTCGTAATAACTCGATTATAATCCTTATTGATCTGTTAAAGAAGTGGTAGTGAGAGGATTAGGCAAACATTTGACACGAATGAGATAACGGTCGCTTTGTCATCCGGTGCATAATAACGATGTGAAAAGGGGATCTGTTATGGATAAGAATGAGTTAATTTTCCCATAATACTTAGAATTACTGGAGGGTTTTGTATGCAAAAAGTAACCTTGAACAATGGTATTGAGATGCCTATACTCGGTTTTGGTGTTTTTCAGATTCCAGATGCAAATGAATGTGAACAAAGCGTTTATGACGCTATTATGGCAGGCTACCGGCTCATTGATACCGCAGCCTCTTATTTAAATGAAGAAGCAGTTGGCAGAGCGATCAAACGTAGTGGAGTGGCGAGAGAGGAATTATTTATCACTACGAAACTTTGGGTACAGGATACGGGTTATGAACGCACAAAAAAAGCATTTGAAAAATCACTGGAAAGATTGCAACTCGATTATTTGGACTTGTATTTAATTCATCAGCCATATGGAGACGTGTTTGGTTCTTGGCGCGCCATGGAGGAATTGTATCGTGAAGGAAAGATCCGTGCAATCGGCGTAAGTAACTTCCATGAGGATCGCCTGATCGATTTAATCATTCATAATGAAGTAGTTCCTGCCGTAAACCAGGTTGAAACCCACCCATTCAATCAACAAATCGAACATGCAAAATTCATGAAAGAGAATAAGGTTCAGATCGAATCCTGGGCGCCTTTTGCTGAAGGGAAAAATAACTTGTTCCAGAATGAAGTACTGGTATCCATAGCTGAAAAATATAATAAATCCGTTGCTCAGTTGGTTTTACGCTGGTTGACGCAAAGAGATGTTGTTGTAATTCCAAAGTCTGTTCGTAAAGAGAGAATTATCGAAAACTTCAATATCTTTGACTTCGAGTTAAGCGAAGAGGATATGGAGTCGATTGCTTCGTTAGATACGAAACAGAGCTTGTTCTTTTCACATCGCGACCCTGACATCGTGAAATGGATCGGTACCCGTAAACTCGATATCTAACCATCCCGTTAAAAGTAAGGAGTAGATGCCCTAGGGCAATCTATTCCTTTTTTTCATAGATTGCGGGTAAATGGCCGCCTCCAAAATGTGATTTTGTCAGAACTTAATCGAATTGATTCTACATGAGGGTTATCTTTTTCTTAAGGTGCCAACGATCACAAATATCATGGTGGACAACTCCGCTCTACCGACTCGCTGTCGGGCAGGCTATCAGGCTCGGCTACTCGGACGTGTTTCTTTCGCGATCCAAGCCTGACTTTGTCGGCTCTCTCTTCGGTTATCTCATTTTCATTCGTTTAATTTCATACGTTTCGGAGTTTTCACTTTATTTTTGGTTCTCTTTGTATGCATAGGGTCAAGAATCCCTTTCATAGATATAGTCGAACCTTCCATTAATCGGAAGTCGATCATTATCTAACTTGGAGGATATGCAGCGATGGCCTTTTTGCAGCGATATGCCGCAAACCAGACAGGCGCCATTACATTTACAGGCAACACACTCGGATTGAGCCGATCCGAAACTGCCGGCGTTCCGGGAACAGTAGACAGCATAGGGGCTTACACAACAACGGACACGACACTTCAGTACGGTACATATCCGGCAGGAACGACAAGCCTATACACCTCCAACAGCTCAGCCGCCGTTCTCACTCTTCCCGCTGGAAGTACGGTATTGTACGCAGAGCTCATCTGGGGCGGCTCCTACCTGGACGGCACGGTCAACAATACCGCTTTTATCAACAATCCCATCACCTTCACCACACCGGCGGGCACATCGAGCGTAACTCAGGATGCCGCTACCGTCTATAACGTGACGTTTGCGGTCTCTCCAAGCTCTGTTCTGGCATACGTCCGCACGGCTAATGTAACGGCGCTGGTCAGTGCCGGAGGCGCGGGAACTTACACGGCCAAAAGTATCGTTGGCACGCTTGCCGTTCCGGACCCCACAGCCAATCACGCCGGCTGGACGCTGGCAGTAGTGTACCAGAACCCGAGTCTTCCCTTCCGGAACCTCTCGCTGGGTGTGGGCGCGGAGATTGTCCAGGCGACTTCGGGGGCCGTCAATGTGGTCATCTCCGGGTTCGCCACTCCGGCGCAAGGGACGTTAAAAGGCCGTGCGTTAATCAGCGCACAGGAAGGAGACGCCAACAAAACCGGGGACCAGGCTCTGTTCGGCCCGACGACATCGAGTCTGACGGCTTTATCGGGGGCCAACAATTTCGCCGCCAACTTTTTCGCGTCCCAAATCAACAAAGATGACGGCACGCTCGATACAACCGGAACGTTCGGTACGCGCAACGCGATAAACGGAGCTCCGGGCACGTTGATCACCGGCGGACGCCAAGGATGGGATATCACCAACGTGGACATATCCACGACGCTGAAAAACGCCCAGACCTCCGCGATTTTACAACTGACGACGTCCGGGGACGGATATATCGTCAATGCGAACGCCATTCAAATCGATATTAACGCTCCCCTCGTCACCGTGACTAAAACCGCAAGCGTGACCGGAGCCGTCATCGGGGATACGGTCACGTTCACCATCGCCGTTAGGAATACCGGATTGGTCGACGCTTCCAACACGGTCTTCACCGATCCGATTCCGGCCGGCTCCGCACTCGTCCCGAACAGTGTGACGGTCAACGGGACCGCTCGCACGGGTACCGATCCTTCGGCCGGCATCCTGCTCGGAACGATAAGCGCGGGCAGTACGACCACCGTGACGTTCCGGGTGACCGTGACCTCCCTTCCAACGCCCGCGCAGCTTTCGAACCAGGCGACTGCCAGTTTCTCGTTTCAGAGTGTTACCGGAGGACCGGTTATTTCGGGGAGCGTTCCCTCTAACACACTTGCCGTCCCGGTCTACCAGCCGGTTATCGGTCTCGTCAAAACGGCCAACACTTCTACCGCGACCGTGGGAGATACGGTTACTTACACCTTGAAGGCTACAAACACGGGGAGTATCCGTGCGGCCGTCACGTTGACCGATCCCATTCCCGCAGGGTCCACATTTGTGACGGGCAGTGTAACCGTCAACGGTACATCCCAGCCGGCCGCAAATCCGGCGACGGGGTTCTCCGTCGGGAACATCGATGCCGGAGGGGGCGTCGTTACCGTCACGTTCCAAACGGTCGTGACGTCTGTCCCCACCGGGGGAAGACTAACCGACCAGGGAACGGCCAGCTACACCTATTCTCCTCCGGACGGGCGGACGCTTTCAGGTTCGGCGGTATCCAACACGCTGTCCATTCCCGTCTCGGCGCCGAACGTTACCGTGGTCAAAACCGCCGGTTCGACGGACGCTGTCGTCGGAGACACCGTGACTTACACCATTACGGCGACGAATAACGGAATTACGGCCGTCACCGGTGTGGTCGTCACCGATCCGATTCCGGCCGGCTCCTCGTTCGTTACCGGCAGCGTAACCGTGAACGGGACGGCGGTTCCAGCCGCAAATCCGGCGACAGGGGTTCCCGTCGCTTCCATTGCAGCGGGCTCTTCAGCAGTGGTCACTTTCCGTGTTAATGTAACATCCGTTCCTTCGCCCGCTCAGCTTGCCAACCAGGCGACTGTCAGCTTTTCGTCCGGCGCTTTTACCGGCTCGTCTTTGTCCAATACGATCACGCTGCCTGTCTACCAAGCGGTCGTTTCAGCGGTGAAAAGCGTCAGTCCCGCAAGCGCAACGGTCGGGGCGACCCTCACTTATACCGTCACTGTAAAAAACTCCGGCAACCTTCCCGTCTCCCTGAACGTGAGTGATCCGATTCCGGCCGGCTCCACGTTTCTTGCCGGCAGTGTTACAGTCAATGGCACGTCTCTGCCGGCGGCGAATCCGGCAGCGGGATTCGCGGCGGGAAGTTTGGCGGCCGGCGCAAGCTCCGTCATCACGTTCCAGACGGTCGTCACTTCCCTGCCCGCCACATCCAGGCTCGTGGATCAGGCAACCGTGTCCTACACGTATCAGCCCCCGGACGGGCGAACGCTCACCGGAAGCGTCTTTTCCAATGAAGTGTCCGTTCCGGTATCGGCGCCGAACGTCACAGCCGTCAAATCCGTTTCCAACACGGCTGCCACTGTCGGAGATGTCATTACGTACACGATTGTCGCCGCCAACGGCAGCAGTGTCCCGGTAACCAGCGTCGTCATAACCGACCCGATACCGGCCGGCACCACATTCAATACCGGCAGCGTTACGGTCAACGGGACCGCTGTCCCGGCGGCCAATCCCGCCGTGGGAGTGCCGGTAGGCGCTATCGCCGCCGGAGCTTCGACGACGCTGAAATTTACGGTTGCCGTTACTTCGCTGCCCTCTCCCGCCACGTTGGTAAACCAGGCAACCGTCAGTTTTACATCCGGTGCTTTTACCGGTTCTTCCGTTTCCAATACGGTATCTGTTCCGGTTTATCAGCCGGTGCTCTCGGCCGTCAAGAGCGCCGATACGGCAAAAGCTACTGTCGGAGACAGTGTGACCTACACGGTGAGCTTGACGAATAGCGGCAACTACAACGCGAGCATTACGCTGACGGACCCGATTCCGGCCGGTTCCTCGTTCGCCCCGAACAGTGTAACGGTTAACGGACTGCCGCTGGCCGGCGCCGATCCGGTTACGGGAATATCCGTCGGAACCGTTTCGCCGGGAACGACATCGACCGTTACTTTTCAGACGGTAGTAAATTCCTTGCCCGCCCCGCCGCAGCTCAGCGATCAAGCCGCCGCCGCGTACACGTATCGTCTTCCGGACGGAAGAACTCTTACCGGTACGGTGTCGTCCAATACGCTTACCATCCCGGTTTCGGCGCCTAACGTGTCGGTTGTCAAAACCGCTTCCGCCACAGATGCGGTAATCGGCGATACGGTGACGTACACGATTGTCGTCACGAACAACGGGATAGAAGCCGTATCGGGTGTCGTGGTGACCGATCCGATTCCGGCGGGCTCTTCGTTCGTAACGGGAAGCGTGAATGTACGGGGAGCGCCTCTGCTTACCGCAAGTCCTGCCGCGGGCATTCCCGTCGGAAGCATTGCGGCAGGCGCTTCCGCGGCCGTAACGTTTGCCGTACAGGTCAATACTCTGCCCTCCCCGCCGCAGCTTAGCAACCAGGCTTCCGCCAGCTTTACCAGCGGAGCGTTTTCCGGAACGGCCGTCTCCGACCTTCTGATTGTACCTGTTTACCAGCCGGTTCTGGCCGCTGTGAAAAGCGCCGACGCCTCGCGTGTCACCGTCGGCGATACCGTTACTTATACCGTCACCGTAACGAATTCGGGTAATCTGGCCGCCCAACTTACCGTGACCGATCCGATCCCGGCCGGTTCATCTTTTATCGCCAATAGTGTGACGGTTGGCGGCGTTCCGGTCCCGGGAGCCAATCCAGCTGCAGGCATCGCCGCGGGTTCCGCGGGTCCGGGAGCGAGCGTGACGGTAACATTCCAGACCGTCGTCAACACGCTTCCCGCACCGCCTGTTTTGACTGATCAGGCCCAGGTTTCATATACCTACCGTCCGCCTGATGGACGCTCGCTGACCGGCTCCGTCTCATCCAATAGTGTTACGCTTCCTGTCTCCCTGCCGAATGTTACGATCGTGAAAAGCCCGTCCGCACCCGATGCGATTCCGGGGGATGTGGTGACCTATACGCTGACGGTTACCAACAGCGGGACGGGAGCCGTGTCGAACGTCGTGGTAACCGATCCGATTCCAGCCGGCTCCGTCTTCGTTGCAGGAAGCGTAAAAGTAAACGGCACCGCCGTTCCGGCCGTTAATCCGGCTAACGGTATCTCTGCTGGGACGATTGCGGCAGGAGCTTCATCGACCATCGTCTTCTCGGTGCAGGTCACGTCGCTGCCTTCCCCGCCGCTGCTTGTAAATCAGGCATCCGTCAGCTACACGAGCGGTTCCTTCAGCGGTTCTGCAGCCTCCAATACGGTCAGTCTTCCTGTCTACCAACCCATCGTCACCGTAAAGAAAAGCGCAAATCTTTCGCAAGGAACCGTAGGCGATCTTGTCACCTTCTCGATCACAGCCTCCAACAGCGGAAATATCGGCGTTACCGCTTCGATTACCGATGCGATTCCGGTCGGCAGTTCGCTTGTGTCCAACAGCGTCGCCCTCAACCAAGTCCCCCTTCCGGGAGCCAATCCCGCCGGCGGCATCGCCGCGGGCACTCTGGCACCCGGTGCTTCAACGACTCTGACATTTCAGGTGGTGATTACTTCCGTGCCTACGCCTCCACAGTTAGTCGACCAGGCCGCCGTGTCGTATACTTATCAGCCTCCGGATGGACGGACGGTTTCCGGCTCCGCTTCGTCCAATACCGTCGTGATCCCGGTTTCCGCTCCTAATGTTGTCATAAGCAAAAGTGCAAGCGCCACGGATGCGGTCGTAGGCGATACGATCGCTTATACGCTTGTCGCGGTGAATAACGGCATTGAAAATGTAACGAACGTGATCGTGACCGACTCAATTCCCGACGGCACAACACTCGTGCCCGGAAGCGTAACAGTCAACAGCGTCCCTGTGCCGGGCGCAAACCCTTCCGCAGGCGTACCGGCGGGTCTGATTGTTCCGGGGGGAGCGGCTGCCGTAACTTTCAGCGTGCTTGTCAACTCCCTGCCGGCCTCCGGACAGCTAGTGAACCGCGGTTCCGTCAGTTTTACAAGCGGCACGCTCTCTTTCTCTTCTTTATCGAACACCGTAATTGTTCCCGTCTATCAATCCATTTTGTCCATAGCCAAAAGCGCAAATACCGTCAACGCAACCGTAGGGGATACGATTACCTACACGCTCGTGCTTGCCAACAGCGGAAACATTGCCGCTTCGACAACTGTGACGGATCTGATTCCAGCCGGTTCCGTCCTGCTCGACAACAGCGTCACCGTCAACGGTTCTCCTCGTGCCGGAGCCGATCCTTCGGCCGGAATTCCCGTCGGTTCCGTCGCGCCCGGCGTTCCCGTGACGGTCATGTTCCAAACGGTCGTTAACTCGGTTCCGGCCTCATCGATCCTTCTCGATCAGGCTTCCGCAAGCTTTGTATTCGTCCCTCCGGACGGACGTTCCGTTACCGGTTCAGCCGTGTCCAACACGCTCGTGATCCCGGTCTCATCTCCCAACGTGACGGTTACGCTTACGACGGCTTCTACGGATGCCGTTCTCGGAGATGTCGTCTCCTACACCATAACGGCGACCAATAACGGCATCGAGAACGTGACCGGTGTTCTCGCCACGGACTCCATACCGGCCGGATCGGTTTTCGTTCCGGGAAGCGTAGTTCTGAACGGTACTCCGCTGCCGTCGGCCAATCCTTCTGTGGGTGTTCCCGTCGGAATCATTGCGCCGGGCGCCTCGGCTGTACTCAGCTTTCAAACCAGCGTAACGTCGCTGCCTTCTCCGCCCGTCCTGTCCAACAAAGCAATCGTCTCCTTTACTTCGGGCGCTTTTACCGGGTCCAGCACGTCGGGAACCGTGCTAGTGCCTGTTTATCAGCCGATTCTAGCGGCCGTTAAAACGGCTAATTTCTCCAACGCTACGGTTGGCGATACGATCGCTTATACGATTGCGGTAACGAACAGCGGAAATATTGCCGCCAGCCTCGTCGTAACCGATCCGATCCCTCCGGGTTCCACTTTCCTGACTAACAGTGTGCTTGTGAACGGACTGCCTCTCCCCGGAGCGGATCCCACGACCGGAATTGCGGCAGGCTCGCTTCTTCCGGGAGCGACGACATTGGTTTCGTTCGAAACCGTTGTCGTTTCCGTCCCGCCGTCTTCAAGACTGAATGATCAGGCCGCGGTCGCGTTTACTTTCCAGCCTCCGGACGGACGCACCATCAGCGAGTCTGTCAGTTCCAATCCCGTAACGATTCCAGTATCCGCGCCGAACGTTACGGTTACGAAAACCGCCGGTTCCACGGATGCCGTCGTCGGCGATACCATCGCCTACACCATCACCGCCACAAACAGCGGCATCGAAAATGTGGCCAACGTCGTTATTTCCGATCCGATCCCGGTCGGCTCGGTTCTTGTCCCGGGCAGTGTAACCCTGAACGGACTGCCTGTTCCTGCGGGTAATCCGGCTGCAGGCATTCCTGCCGGAATTATCGCGCCAGGCGCGTCGGCCGTTCTCCGTTTCCAAGTGACGGTTACTTCTCTGCCTTCTCCGGCCCAGCTCTTGGATCAGGCTACGGTCAGCTTTACTTCCGGCGCTTTTACAGGATCTTCGGTCTCCGAGCCTCTCTCCATTCCCGTATATCAGCCTATTCTCACCTTGGCCAAAAGCGGAAATTCAACTAACGCAACTGTAGGCGACACGATCACCTATTCGATTCTGGTAACCAATTCCGGCAATATCGACGCTGCCGCTACGATCACGGACCCGATTCCCGCCGGCTCCGCCTTCTTTGTGAACAGTGTCGCGGTGAACGGCACATCGTACCCCGGGTCCGATCCGTCCACGGGCATTGCAGTCGGGTCCATTGCGCCCGGAAGTTCCACTCTAGTCACTTTCCAGGTGATTGTCACTTCCGTTCCGGTACCGCCTTCGCTCGTCAACCAAGCTTCCGCCAGCTTTACTTTCGTTCCGCCGGACGGACGTATTATCCGGGAATCCGCCGTCTCCAACGTAGTCTCCATTCCTGTATCGGCACCCGATATCGCGGTCACCAAAACGGCCGGTTCCACGGATGCGGCAGTAGGCGATACGATCACCTACACGATTACCGCTTCGAACGCCGGTATCTCCGGGGTGACTAACGTCGTCGTGACCGATCCCATTCCAACCGGTTCCGCATTGGTCCCCGGGAGCGTGACCTTGAACGGGATCGTTCAGCCCGGCGCTAACCCGGCTGCCGGTATCGCAGTCGGATCTGTAGCGCCCGGCGCGGTAGCGACGGTTTCTTTTCAAGTTACCGTCACCTCCCTGCCGTCTCCTCCCGTCTTGTCCAATCAGGCGAGAGTCAGCTACACATCCGGAGCTTTTTCCGGCAGTTCTCTATCGGACCCGGTAGTCATCGGCGTGTATCAGCCGATACTCAGCGTAACCAAAAGCGCGAACACCGCCAATGCCACGGTGGGCGATACGATCGTCTACACGATCCTCGCGACCAATTCCGGCGATATCGCAGCGGTAACGACGATTTCGGATCCGATTCCGGCCGGTTCGGCATTTATAGCCAACAGTGTGACCGTGAACGGACAGCCGATCCCCGGAGCGGATCCGACCGTAGGGATTGCAGTCGGCCCGATCCCGCCGGCAGGCACGGCCGGAGTGACTTTCCAAGTTGTCGTTACTTCCGTCCCGTCTCCGCCGACACTCGTCGACCAGGCAACCGCCGCCTTCACCTTCCAGCCGCCCGACGGACGGACGCTGAGCGGCACTGCCCTTTCCAACGCCGTCAGCATACCGGTATCGGCTCCGAACGTGACCGTGGCCAAGAGCGCCAGCGCAGCGGACGCCGTATTCGGAGATACGGTGACGTATACCATCACGGCGGCAAACAACGGAATCGAGGCGGTAACCGGTGTTATCGTAACCGATCCGATTCCGGCCGGCTCCGCTTTCGTTCCGGGCAGCGTAACACTGGGCGGAACGCCTCTTCCTTTGGCGCAGCCCGACGCGGGTATCAATGCCGGAACGATCGCAGCGGGGGCAACTGCCACTGTCACCTTCCAGGTTACGGTCACATCGCTGCCTTCACCGCCTGTTCTATCCAACCAGGCTGCCGTAAGCTTCACATCGGGAGTTTTCTCCGGTACTTCTTACTCCGACCCGGTTACGGTACCGATCTATCAGCCGATTCTTCAACTCGTCAAAAGCGCTAATTTCTCCAATGTGACCGTCGGGGACACTCTGACTTATACGATACAGACAACCAACAGCGGAAATATCGCCGCCGCCCTCATCGTATCGGACCCTATTCCCGCAGGATCGCAGTTTATTGAAAACAGCGTCAGCGTAAACGGAATTCCCGTACCGGGCGCTTCACCCGCTGCCGGAATAAACGCCGGTAGTGTTCTCCCGGGAAGTACGGCTTCCGTCATGTTCCAGGTTCTCGTTACATCGGTTCCCAATCCGCAGCAATTGACGGATCAGGCTTCGGCCGCATTTACTTTCCTGCCGCCGGACGGACGCACCGTAAACGGCTCCGCCGTTTCCAACACCTTATCCATTCCGGTATCGGCTCCGAACGTATCTGTCGTGAAGGGAACGACTGCGGCCGATGCCATATTCGGGGATATCGTCACTTACTCTATCGCCGTCACGAACAACGGAATAGCCGCGGTGACCAATACCGTCGTAACGGATCCTATCCCGGCCGGCTCCGCTTTCGTACCGGGCAGCGTCACGGTAGGAGGCACAGCCAGGCCCGGTACGAGTCCGGTTACGGGAATACCTGTGGGCCCCCTTGCGGCAGGCAGTACGACTGTGGTGACTTTCCAAGTCACCGTCCAGTCTCTGCCGACGCCCCCTCAGCTTTACAACCAGGCGTCCGTCGCGTTTACAAGCGGGGCCTTTACGTTCTCTTCCGTGTCGAATCCCGTTGTCGTGCCGATCTTCCAGCCTATTCTTACCGTCGCAAAATCAGGCAGTTCGGACAATGCAACCGTGGGAGACACGGTCACTTATACGATTGTCCTCACGAATACGGGCAATCTTGCAGCGAGCGCATCGGTAACCGATCCGATTCCTCCGGGATCTTCTTTCGTGCCGAACAGTGTCACGCTGAACGGGATACCCTTGCCCGGAACCGATCCGGTTACGGGCATACCAACGGGATCAATTGCCCCGGGCGGGTCCGCTGCCGTTACCTTTCAGGTGCTCGTTACGGCCGTTCCGGCTCCTCCCCTGCTTATCGATCAGGCATCGGCGCAGTTTACTTTCGTTTCTCCGGACGGAAGGACGAATACGGGATCGGGCGCATCGAACACGGTCATTGTTTCGGTATCTAATGTCCCTGTCACAGCGGTCAAGGAGACTGATTTGCGAAGCTCCATCCTCGGCGATACCATCCGGTATACGATCACCGTAACGAACAAGGATGCCGATCTTATCCGGGAAGTCGTGCTCACTGATCCGCTTCCGCAGGGTTCCGCTTTCGTGAAAGGCAGCGTAACCGTGGACGGGATTGCCCAGCCCGCTGCCGATCCGAATACCGGCATTCCCGTCGGACAACTGGCATCCGGAGCCTCGGTCTCCGTTTCCTTCCAGGCGTCCGTTGTATCGCTTCCATCTCCTCCGGAGCTTACGAATCAGGCTGTTGTTTCTTTCGTCAGCGGTGCCGAAGCCGAATCCATTGTATCCAACTCCGTCACCATTCCTGTTCTTCAGCCGGTTCTGACGGTTCAAAAGACGGGCGGAGCAGACAGCGTTGCGGCCGGTGATACCGTTCTATATACGATTACAGCGGCGAACACCGGATCCACCGGCGCATTTACCACTATCACGGATTTACTGCCGCCGGAAACGGTTCTCGTGCCGGACAGCGTTACCGTCAACGGTACCGTGATTCCCGGCGCCGATCCCGCCGCGGGAATCACGGTCGGCACCATTGCCCCGGGTGCGTCGGCGTCGGTCTCCTTCCGCGTGCGGGTTACCGTGATACCGCCGGAAGGCATTCTCGTAAACCAGGCGCTGTCCGCCTACTCGTTCCAGACCCCGGACGGCCGCTCGCATGAAGGCAGCTCTGCTTCGGAACCGGTCGTGATCCCTGTCACGCCGCACTCCGTCAGCCTGCTCAAAAACAGCACGGTAGAAGCTGCCGCAATCGGCGATGTCCTTGCGTTCGGCATAACCGTGACGAATGGAGGGCAGGCCCCCGCTGCCGATATGATCGTCACTGATCTCCTGCCGGAAGGAACGTCTTTCGTGCCGGGAAGTGTGACGGTCGACGGCACCGCTCTTCCGGATGCCCGGCCTCAAGCCGGAATTACCTTGGGGGCCGTTCCGCCGCAGAGCACAGTCCTGATCGGATTCCAGCTGGAAATTACCTCCGTTCCGGCATCGGCCCAGCTCGTCAATACGGCATCGGCAAGCTTCACGTATGCGGGCAATTCCTATACGGTATCCGCCAGTTCCGACGCCGTATTCGTCTACGAGTATGCGATCGAAGCCGTGAAAAGCTCAGTCCAGACCATTGCCACGATCGGCTCCGAAATCGCTTATAACGTGCTGGTGACGAATACCGGAACGATTGCCGTGAGCTCGCTCGTCTTGACCGACCGGCTGCCGGCGGGGACGCAGCTCGATGCGGGCAGTATCCGTATCGACGGACAGCTCCAGCCCGGGGCCAATCTCTCCACAGGATTATCCCTGCCCTCACTCGGGCCTGGCGGTTCTGCGAGTATATCCTACTCGGTGACGGTAACGGAGCAGCCCGATTCCGGCCAAATCGAAAACCAGGCTCGGATTGAAAGCTCGTATATTCTCCCGGACGGTAAAACCTATTCGGACGTGGTTGCATCCAATCTCATCGGTATAAACGTGCAATCCCCAGTGATCATTGCGGAAAAATCGGCATCGCCCGGAATCCGCGTCCTGGGAGATGTCGTCGAATACACCGTAGCGATTCGGAACAGCGGAACACTTGCAGCGGATGTTATCCTGCAAGATCTGCTTCCGTCCGGCTCGGCCTACCTCCCGGATTCCGTGACCGTTAACGGAGAGCCTCGTCCAGGGGCGGACCCGTCCGATCTGGCAATCGGACTTCTGGCTCCCGGCACTGCTGTAACAGCAGCTTTCCGTTTAACCATAACGTCGCTTCCGGCGGAGGGTCTTCTCCGGAACCGGGCTACGGCAACGTTTACGTATCAGCTGCCGGACGAAACAGCCATTTATACCGGCGCAGCCGCATCCAATGAAGTCGTCCTGCCCGTTTTTGCACCGGCTGCGTCGATTGATTTGAATGTTGACAGCCATGAAGCGGCCCCGGGAGATGTACTGACCTATACGGCCGTCATTACGAATACAAGCCGCGCGCCAATCGTTGAAATCTTTACGCAAAATGACCTCCCCGCCGGTCTCGCTTTCGTACCCGGAAGCGTTCGTATTAACGGGATGGCCGCACCTAACGCGGACATAACCGCGGGAATCCCGCTCGGAGAGCTTCAGGAAGGCGCGAGCATTACCGTTCAGTTCGCCGTCGCCGTACTTCCCGCTACGTATGGGTTGATTTCACTTCGGCTGCCTGTCGGGTTCTCTGTCAGGCTCCCGGATGGCCGCCTTATTTCCGGCAGCCAGCAGTCCAATCCGGTTACCGTTCGGATCGTTCAACACGAGGAGTAACAGAACACTGCACGGAAAGACCGTGGAAAGTTCTGCCTGATCGAATCCAAAATCGCTCTTTATCCGGATGAGGCAACCCGAAAACCGGCTGCTTCCATTGATTTCGCTTTAACACCCTCCACCACTGTGGTCAGGGTGTTTTTTTTGCACATAAGCAGTACAGCTAGATCTCCGTCAAACAATACAATTTGTATTTTCATTTTTAGAACACCGTCCATATACGGAAAGAATTTTGATCAAATGGCCTGAAATCGAGGTTCCCAAGTCGTCAAAAAAGCTGCCTTATGTACCAACAGAGGAGGAATTGAAACAATACTATGAAGTCGTTTGGAAAGCCAAGTACGAGTATCCCACTTTTGAAGCCCTGATGTCAGATTATACTTTTTTTTCGCTCGATCACATAATCTAGTGTAAGAAGATTTCCTAGGATGTGATCCCCATTAGTCGACATTTAAAAAGGCCTAATTTTTTGGTGTTCCTAGTCGATGAGGAACGGTACCCGCCTGTTTATGAAAACGCGGAAATCAAAGAATGGCGTGAACAGAATCTTGTCGCTCAAGAACTTTTGAAGTCTCATGGATTGGAATTTCACAGACATTATATAGGAAGCGCAGCGTGCTCACCCAGTCGTGCCACCTTAATGACGGGTCATTATCCGTCTCTTCATGGCGTCACCCAGACAACGGGAATCGCGAAAGAAGCTTTTGACTCGGATATGTTTTGGCTGGATAGAAGCACGGTACCTACGATGGGAGATTATTTTCGCGCAGCCGGGTACCGGACGTACTATAAAGGGAAATGGCACATATCCCATGAAGATATTACTGTACCGGGTACTCACACTAGCCTTCCAAGCTACGATCCATTGACAGGTGTACCGGACAAAAGCCTCGAAGACCTATATTGGAACGCCGATCGCTTAAACGATTTCGGCTTTTCTACTTGGATCGGACCTGAACCTCACGGAAGAAACCCGCGCAATTCGGCTTCATCGGCCGGCATAGGACTAAGCGGCAGAGACGAGATCTACGCTGAGGAAGCGGTCGAACTTATAGAAGCGCTGGACCGATTGAACCGTCATGACAATCCTGCTGAACCCTGGCTGCTCGTAGCTTCCTTTGTGAATCCGCACGATATTGTTTTGTACGGCGCTATTACGGAGCAATTGCCCGAGTTTAAATTTGAAGTGGAACCTATGCCGGAAGTCGCTCCTTCTCCAACTCTAAACGAATCGCTTTTCACCAAACCGCGCTGTCAGGCAAGCTACCGGGATCTGTATCCAAAAGCTTTACAGCCTATTATAGACCCATCGTTCTATCGTAAACTCTACTACCAATTGCAAAAAAATGCCGACCGGCAAATGCTTAAGGTGTTCGATGCCCTCACCCGCTCTTCTTTCTATGACCAAACGATTGTTATATTTACATCTGATCACGGAGAAATGCTTGGCGCTCAGGGCCGTCTTCATCAAAAATTTTATTGTGCCTACGAGGAGATTCTGCATGTACCCTTGCTCATTCATAATAAACATTTGTTTCCGCAACCTACAAGCCTCCATACTCCTACAAGCCATGTGGATCTTCTGCCTACTATGCTTGGACTGGCGAATCTTAATATCGAAGAGATTCAGAACAGCTTGCGAAACACATTCAGCGAAGTTCATCCTTTGGCCGGGCGTGACCTCACTCCCTATCTCTTTGGAGTGAGACCGTCTACAATCGTCGATCAGCCGGTTTATTTCATGACGGACGACGATGTTACCCGAGGCCAGCACCAAATCAGTCCATTGGGGAGGGCCTATTCATCCGTTATTCAGCCTTCCCACATCGAGACTGTCCTCGCACCGTTATACAGAAACGGTAAGAAAGAACTATGGAAGTTCTCCCGCTACTTCGATGATGCTCAATTCTGGAGCCAGCCGGGGATCCAAGACGTGACGCTCCACCCTGTTGGAGAGACTGGTTCTGGCACTCAGAATTCGCATTGGGTCACCACAGTCAAAACCCAACCGGTTCCAGACGAGTATGAACTGTATAACATAACCCTTGATCCAATGGAAACATGCAACCTGGCACATCCCGCATTTGCAACGGACCAGACGAGAACTATTCAACGGCGGATGATGCATCTGCTGGTCGGTCAGCGTCAACAAAAGCGATTATATCCCGTTAAAAGGCATTTCCCTGACCCTCCCACAACCACTTAAACAAATTTTAGAGAAGCCGGTATGGTAGGGCACATTTTGATTTTAGCTTGTACGTAAGCCTGCCAAACCAAAAAGAGTCTAACGCGCTCACGCTCAACTCCCACGCAAGCCTGAATAACCGCATATTCTCTCTGGCTTCAAGGCTTATTCCTTTTAGGTAGCTTGAAAAAGCAAGTTTATTGGTTATCTCCAAACCAGATGTTTTCAATTCCTGTCCGTGTGTCCGTCCAAACGGTTACAAGACGGTCTGTCTGCGGGACAATCGCATTGCCGATGTAGTCTCCGATTACAGGAAGACCCGCAACACTGAACGAAGTCGTCGTAAGGCGAGTGTTTATAAACGTGATTCCACCATCCCTGGATGTAGCGAGAAAAACTTCAAGATCGGGCGGATTGACTCGATTGGTGTAATAGGAAACAAACACGGCTCCGTCCGAAGGGGAAACAGTGATAGCCGGGAAAAAGTTCTGCGATCCGACCGGACTGTCTGCGATCGGCATCGGCGTCTCCCAATTTACACCAAAGTTTGTGGAGATTGAAAGATAGATATCGGAATAACCTTCTCTATAGTCTTGCCATACTGCGTAGATATTTCCCCGCGTCGCCGGAACGTTTGAGATGTCTCCCGACAAGGAAGGATATGTCATGCACCTGAATTGATAGCCGGGTAATGGCGAAGGTAAAACAACGACCGATGCAACCATGGTTTCCATATCAAATGTGGTTTCTCCATCTTGTGAAGTACGGATATTAAATTCACTTATCCCAGGAGGCTGGGTAATCCATCCCACGATGAGAATTCCATTTAATGTAATCGCGATACCGGGAAATTCTTCAAATTCGGTGACTGAAGAGAGAAGCGCTGGGTCCGAGTACGTGGTTCGATGCAGGGGTGGTTCCCGTATTCGTAATGATGCCCGTTGTTAAAGGCATGGAAGCACTCCCTCTCCGTTGGTTTAGCTTAGAATAGGAACAACATGTCCGAATAGCGTGGACAATGTCACGGGACAGTGTGCCATTTTTTTTGCTTTTCTCGAAAAAGGAATTGAATTTTATTCGATAGGATCCGGATTGTAAATCTTCCACGCGGTCGCAATGAATAAATTGTTTAATAATTGACACTTTCATTCTAGTTTCCGACATAAAACGGTGAATACGTGACATACTAAGCAGGAACAACAAGTTTAGGGGGATCGTTTGCTTGCTAATTCATAAAATCGAAACCTTTCCGCTCTTTTATCGTCTTCCCGCGGCATATGGAGATGCCAACGGCATTAAATCATACAGAACCAATTATTTGTTCCGGATTACTACGGATACCGGCGTCGAAGGCTGGGGAGAGTGTGTGGATTGGCTGCCAACCTTGCATAAAGGTTTTCAGGAGCGAATCATTCCTTATTTGATAGGTAAACCGATCGTTGACAGAAGCAAATTGGTTCTGACTTTAAAAAAGTGGCATTCGCGCGCAGCCACAGCTGTTAGTATGGCTTTAACAGAAATTTTAGCCAAATCGAGCGGGTTGTCCGTATGCGACCTATGGGGCGGAAAATATCGGGATAAAGTACCCGTCTATGCCTCGTTTCAGTCCTATTCAGTAGAACCGGATTGGCACAAACATTCACTTGAAGCGATTAATGGAGCGGTTACCGAAGGATTTAATATGATCAAGATAAAAATAGGCGGTAAATCAATCGCTGAGGATCAACGCCATGTTCTGTCCGTACAACATTTGTTGCAAGGAAAGATTAGTTTGGCTCTAGACGCCAATCAAAGTTATGATGTGGCGGCAGCTCTTCAATGGAAGACTATGCTTGAGAAATCGCCCAATCTCCTATGGATGGAAGAACCGCTCCAAATTAAATACATAGCTGAATATATTGTATTAAGAAGCCGGTTCTTTGTTCCCTTGGCCGGAGGCGAGAACATCAAAACGGCATCGGATTTTATTCCCCTGCTCTCCCAGTATGCTCTGGATTATATCACTCCCGATCCCTTGCATATTACAGGGATAGACGAGTACAGGGAGACATTAAGCCTCGCCAGAAAATTTGGCATTCGTGCAACGCCTCATGCCTATGACGGTGCATTAACACGCTTATATGCTTTATTCGCTCAAGCCTGTTTGGAACCATGGAGCAAAATGGAAACGGAAATGATCGAACCCGTGGAATGGGATGTTATGGACAACCCGTTTAACCATTTGATTTCGGTTCAACCTTCAAATGGTGAGATAGCCATTCCATACGGCATCGGAATCGGGATTGAAATCGACCTGGAGATGCTTGCATTTTATCAATGGGACGGAAGCAGTTACGAATAGTTTCCTGCAAGGTGACGTGTTTATAGATGAACAAAAAAACTTCAACCCACTGTAGTGACGTTGAAGTTCTCTCTAGTTTCTTCTGTATGCTGAAATCAGTTTCGATGAAGATAACTTCAGTGAATGGTGATCGTTTCATCAAATCGGCTGCGCCACCCGCATAAACCTTCCCATCCGCTCCAGCACCTTCTCCAAATCGAAGAGTGAGGCTGCATAGGAGCAGCGAATAAAACCCTCTCCGCCGGATCCGAATACATGTCCCGGCACGACCGCCACCTTCGCTTCCTCCAGCAGCCGAAGAGCGAACTGCTGAGATGACATGCCAGTAGAAGCAATTGAAGGGAAGGCATAGAAAGCTCCCTCAGGTTCGTGACAGGTTAGTCCGATTGCATTCAAGCCTGCTACAAACAGCTTGCGGCGTTCATTGTAGCTCGCCATCATCTCATCCTTGGCAGCCAAGCCATGACGCAATGATTCGATTGCGGCGATCTGCGCGATGGTAGGGGCACACATGGCCGTGTACTGGTGGATTTTAAGCATGCCGGCTATTAACTCGCGCGGGCCGCAAGCATAACCTACCCGCCAGCCTGTCATCGCGAACGCTTTGGAAAAGCCGCCGATGACAATTGTGCGCTCCTTCATGCCCGGAAAGGAGGCGATACTGACATGTTTTCTCCCATAAGTCAGTTCGGCATAAACTTCATCCGAAATGACAACCAAATTATGTTTGATAACGAGCTCTACAATTGGCATCCAATCCTGCTCAGTCATAATTGTTCCGGTCGGATTACACGGATAATTGATCATTAAAGCCTTCGAATGAGGCGTAATCGCCGCTTGAAGTGCTTGGGGAGTCAGCTTGAACTGCTCCTGTACCGCAGCCGCTACCTCCACGATTTTACCGCCATGCAGATGGGTAATCGGTTCATAGGCAACATAGCTTGGCGCCGGAATAAGCACCTCATCACCCGGATTAATCACTGCTCGCAGAGCCAGATCGACGGCTTCACTGCTCCCCACTGTCACGAGAATTTCCTGCTCGGGATCATAGGAAAGCGTGAAGCTGTCGGCAAGATAAGCCGACAGCTCCTCCCGCAGCTCCATCGAGCCGGCATTCGAGGTATATTTCGTCTTCCCTTCACGCAATGCTTGAATGCAGGCTTCACGCACCTTTTCCGGTGTAACGAAATCCGGTTCTCCGACTCCAAGGGCGATTGTATCTCCGCCTGCTGCATTCAGATCAAAAAAAGCGCGAATACCCGATGGCCGAATATCCCGTACACGCGAGGATAAAAACTGCCCTGTACCTTCTTCACTAATCATCTTGCACCATCCCCCATTCCTGTTTCCGCTCAAGTAGCGAGCTGTCAATAATGCGGTCCAGCAGCTGTGTAAACGTCATATCTGCAGCTGCTGCGCTCTTCGGAAGCAGGCTATTCTCGGTCATACCCGGTAAGGTGTTTACTTCCAGCACGTAAGGTACACCCTGATACAAAATCATGTCGACTCTTGCATAGACCTTGCACTGCAGCAGCCGGTAGCTGGCAAGCGCCGCTTCACGTACTCGCTGCTGGATAGCTGGAGGTAGCTGGATCACCTTCTCCTCAGCGCCGCCGGGCTCATATTTCGCTTTGTAGTCGAACCACTCCGAATGCGCGGAGCGAATGCCGATAATCGGTAATACCTCGCCGTCCACAATCGAGCAGGTAAGCTCCGTTCCTTTAATATAGGGCTCAATCAAGATCGCCTGATCGAAACTGCAAGCTTTCTGAACAGCCGGCAGCAATTCCTTCTCCTTATGCACAAGTTGGATACCGATGCTGGATCCCCCCATATTCGGCTTCACAATAACCGGGTAACCCAGCCGCTTCACCGCCTGCGTTTCATAATCGTCCATCCCCTGCCAGCAAAGGCCTTCAGGCGTATGCACGCCTACAGTCTTCAGCAGCCTTTTGGATAGCTGCTTATTCATGCATAGGCTGCTTGCCAGGACACCGCTGCCTGTATATGGAATGCCCAGTGTCTCCAGCACTCCCTGCACCGTGCCGTCCTCGCCATACTGGCCGTGAAGCGCCAATAGCGCGAGATCTATGCCTGTCTGTTGAGCCTGTGCGATTAAATCCGCTCGCTGATCGATCACAATTGGAACCACCTCATAGCGGCTGCGATCCAAATGCCGGATCATCTCTTGACCTGTCTGCAGAGAAACCTCTCGTTCAGAGGAAATACCACCCATAATAACGCCGATCTTCATGATGACCCCTCATTCTCTTAAAAATCGTTATGCCTGAAGAAAGCTGCGCGCCTCTTGGCCGATTATCTGAATACCACGCTCGATATTTTCATCCGTCACTCGTGAAAAACCAAGCCGCAATGTATTCGTCCCTTCGCCTTCTTGAATAAAAAACTTGTCTCCCGGCGTAAAAATAACACCCTGTTCTGTGCAAGCTTCTAGCAGTTGGCGTGTATCTACGCTTGACGGGAAGGTAAGAAACAAATGCAAACCCCCGTCGCCAGACAGCTGCGCCTCAGGGAGATGTGCTTCACAGCACGCCTTCGTCAGCTCATATTTGCGCTTATATTCCATTCGCGCTTTTTTTAAATATTTATCGAAATTTCCGTTGAGCAAGTATTGATATAAAATCGATTGATCGATTGTTGATGTATGAATGGTGCGTGCACGCTTAATGCTTTCCAGATTGTTGATCAGCGCGCGGTCTCCAAGCACCCAACCCACTCGCAAGCCAGGGAACAGTACCTTGGAGAGGCTGCCGATATAGATGACTCCGTTCCCTTGCCCTGCTGTCGCTATTAACGGGGCAACATGCGCTCCCGAGTAGCGCAGCTCCTCATTGAATCCATCCTCGATCACCGGAATCTGATAGCGGGTCATTAATTTGATAACGGCGCTGCGCTTCGCCGGCGACATGACGATGCCAGTAGGATTGTGATAGGAAGGAGTCAAATAGGCCAGATCAAAGCTGTTTGTCTGGTTCTGCAATACCTTCTCAAGCTGTTTCACATCAATACCGTCACGCTCCATCGGAATGCCGGTAATTTCAAATCCTTGCAGTTTTAAATTTTTGATCGCTGTATGATGGGTCGGATTTTCACAAATGGCCGCTCCGCGGCGCGCCGAAGGGCGCAGTGCCGACAACACAATGTCGAAGCCTTCTGTAAACCCGCTTGTAATCAACATATCCTTGCCGCTTATATCGATGCCCTTATTCTCCATATAACGTATCAGGTAATCGATCAGCGGCTTATAACCCTTGGCATAGCCGTAGTTGAGCAGCACCTGCCCTTCGATTGCCATCCGATCCATAAAGGCTCGCCTTACATCCCCCAGATCAAACAGCTGCTCATCCGGAGCGATGCTTGTGAAAGAGATGACTCCTTTTTTGGCGCGAATGCCCTGCTTCATCCTATCCAGCTCCACAGCCGATACAGCATACTCGTTCATTCTTGCCTTCCAGTCGATCTGCCAGGCGGCAGAGCCGTCAGCTCCTCCGGTGTCTGCAGTCAAATGCCCTCCCGTAGCGGCCACATAGCTGCCTTTGCCGGGAATCGCATACCTAAATCCGTCATCCTCGAGACCCTCATAGGCTGCAATGACTGTATTGCGGCTCACCTTCAGCAGACCGCTCATTTCTCGTGTGGAGGGCAGCTTCTGATCCGCCTGGAGCGCCCCTTTTATAATTAACCGTTTGATGTATTCTTTCACTTGCAGCGCGACCGGACGGTCACCGACGAGCTTAAAATCCTGGAACATCGTTCATCGCCCCCGTCTATAATGATGGCATAGGAGACGGGAGAAAAAAAGAACCACCGCACTGGATTTTTAATCCTTCGGTGGTTCCTCCGCATTTTATCCCCTATCGTTTGCAAAAGAAACTATGGTTATGATAATGTATCAGTCAATGGAATGTGAATAATTATTCACACTTAATCTTTTAGAGCAATCCATAATCCCGGAGAAACACTAGAGGTGAATGAATGCTAAAAGTAAACCGAGATGACGAACGTCCCATCTGGCAGCAGCTTCTGGACCAAGCGATTCATAATATCACAACCGGAAAATGGCCGCCGGGCGAATTGCTGCTCCCATCCCGCGAACTCGCTCCATTGATTGGCGTTTCCCGTTCAACCATACAGATTGTTTACGAGGAGTTATTCAGCCGCGGGTACACCGTAACCTCTCGTCGCGGCGGGACAAGAGTCAGCGAATGGACATATGCGACTCGTCCTTCAGAGGATGCTGCGACACAAGGACCCGTCCCCCCCGAATTGCCTATATTAAATTCTGCAATCGGTCATTTGCACAGCTGGTTCGGAGACAAAGAAAATCGAAAAGTAGAGATCGATTTCAGTCCCCATGAGCCTTACCTAGATGAACATTTTCAAAAGAAATGGAGGCAATCATTTTTACATGCCTCCACTGAAACAGACCTGGACAGTTGGGCTTACGGCGACTCCTACGGATACCTGCCGCTGCGAGAACAGATTCAACGTTATTTGTCACTTGAACGGGGCGTTCATGTGAATATCGATCAAATCATCTTAACCTCAGGCGCACAACATAGCATCGATTTGATCGCACAAGCCCTTTTACATGAAGGAGATACGGTTTCGGTTGAAGATCCCGGCTTCCCTGCTGCCTGGATGGCGATGAAGTATCGGCGTATGCAAGTTGTACCCGTTCCTGTCGACGAGTACGGGCTGTGCGTTAACCGCATTCACCCTCAATCCAAACTTGTCTTTGTTACGCCATCGCACCAGTGTGCGGTTGGAGTTATTATGTCGGAGCCTCGCAGGCAACAATTGTTACACAGGGCTGCCGGGCAGCGGTTTTGGATTGTTGAGGATGATTACGACAGCGAATTTCGATATCGCGGCGACCCGCTTCCAACCTTGTTCAGCCAGCGACCTCAGAACACGTTGTATATGATGAGTTTTTCCAAAATGGTTGCGCCCGGTATTCGGATCTCGGCCATCATTGGTCCCAAAGAGGCCATTCGTCAGCTTGCCCGGGTCCATGAATTAACCTATCGTCATCTTCCGATTATGGAGCAATTAACGCTTACTCATTTTATCGAACACGGTCATTTCATGCGTCATATGAGACGAGTTCGAAACATATATCGGCGCAGGCACGAAGCCATGACGAAGGCCATCATCACGGCAGGTCTGAGTGAACACTTTACACTAAGTGGCGTAGAAACGGGATTGCATATGCTTCTTGAAGCTAATAAATCATTTGACGAAGAAGCCGTGACGAACTTGGCACTCGAAAAAGGAATCCGTGTTTATCCGCTTAGCACGTATTGTTTGGAAAGCGATCGTAAAGGATGGGTACTTGGTTTCGCTAAAGTAGATGAAGCGGCCATTGAAGAAGGAATTTCTCGTCTGGCGGAAATGCTTGTATCATACAAGCATCCCCGACCCTAATCGTCCCGGTATGCGTTTTCGTTCCAGTAATAGCCATCCGGCAAGTAACGTTGGCCAAATACGCTTGTCCCTAAGCGGATAATAGTAGCTCCTTCTTCTATGGCCACCCGGAAATCACTAGACATGCCCATCGAGAGGATATCCATTTCTACACGCGGAATCTTTTTCTCCTTAATTTGTGACTGAATAAATTTTAATAATCGGAAGCAGTGCCGGGTCTCGTCGTTTGCAGCATTCAGTTTTCCAATCGTCATTAAGCCTTTCACGTTTAACGTGTCGAACTGTGACAATTGCTCCACCAACTCCAGTGCCTCTTCAGGACGAGCACCAAATTTACTTTCTTCGTAGGACGTGTTGATTTGCACAAGAATATCCATCGTCTTGTTCTCTTTGACGAGCTGATTGTGCAGGGCCTGCCCCAATTTCAAACGGTCCACAGAATGAATGAACGTAACATATTTGACAACATCCTTCACTTTATTCGTTTGCAGATGTCCGATAAAATGCCATTCCACTTGATTATATTGCTGCATAAGCGGAAATTTGTCCCGAAGTTCTTGCGCTTTGTTTTCCCCAAAAAGAGCTTCACCCGCTTGTAGGGCCATTTGCAATTTATTAAGCGGTACGGTTTTGGTTGCCAACAACAATTTCACGTCCTCTAACTTGCGCCCCGAGGCTTGGCAAGCCAATTCCATCTGCTGCCTCACGATTTTGAGATTCTCTTCAACCAGATGGCCCATTTCTCTTCCCCTCTTTCCGCCCACGTTTGCGAATGATCACATTTTTAAATTCGATGATTTTGTAGAGACTCTACAGGTACTTGTGCATAAATAAAAACATCTCACACGGTTTTTCCAGGTTTGAACATTTTTTCTTCTTCTACTGCATTTTCTTTCGCGGTGATACGGTATGGGTCAATTCTGTACACCTGAACAGGACCGCCAAATACCGCTGACCGGTATTTATCTATGTGCTGCCGAGGTAACGGCCGATTATAGTAACCAGGCACATACTTATGCATCATTTCTTGCAGCATGTGTGTCGCTTCATCCAGATCGACGATAGGCTGTGCCCTGCCAAAAATCATTACACTCATATATGCAGTGTCCGTTTTGGCCGGCACCGGATCAGTAATAGTTCCATATTCTTCACAAACCGTAAAACAAACCTCCGGATTAGCACCCATCACCTGATTTCTTCTCCCGCCGGTGGCTCCGTGAAAATAAAGCTTCCCATTTGTCCAAACGAAATTGAGCGGAACGACATACGGCAGATGACCATCGACCATACCAAGCTGTCCGATACGAGCTTGCTGCAGAAATGTATCAATCTTTCTCTTGTCCAACACTTCTCTGATCTTGTAACGTACTCCATCCATTGTTATCACTCCTATTGTTTTGCAGTATTGTGAAGTAAGTTTATCAGCCATTGGAATGGATATAAATGTCCATAAATATAGAATTATTGCAATCCATAATTAGCGCAATGCTCTCCTCAAGTTGACGAACAATGTCTAATGAAGAAGAACGTGGGAAGTATACTTCATCTTCTCATATGACGGAAACAAAAAAATACCCATCCGTCATGGATGAGTATTTTGAGGAGGTGCACGTGGACCTCGGAATCAGTAAGTCCGCGAACCTTGTCATATGTACTGATCGGTCTTACGCAACTCCGACGGTTACTTCATATGGGACGGGCTTGTTTTCCGGATGTGAAAAAGGATATCAAATTGTTCCAGCAAAGACGCGTCGAAGTATACCGGCGCGTTCGGGATGAGTTGTCCCCCTAGGCTCAGCAGAGGTCGCTTCTCACCAACCCATTGCTTGGCCGGTCCTTCAAGACGGCGGGCATCTAGCAGAAACATTTCCGGAGAAACTTTTCCAAGCATATAATTGGAGCTGTTCACATCCTGGGGAATTTTTTCCGTTCCGAGCTTCCCGGTTCCGTCAGGTCTGTATTCGCTGTATAGGGTGAAATCGCCCTCCGAAGTGGTGCTTCCCATGACGATATACTGGTCGCCAAGACGCTTTTTTAAAAAATTACCGGAACCGTCCGGATATAATTGTTTGTCGATAATTCCTTTGGCTACGTGGATGTTGTGGCCCCATACCATCGTTTTCCCATCTAACGCCACCCCGGCCCATACCGCATGGTCGGCCAGATATTGCTCGTGCAGCTTAATCATGCTTGGGTAATCTTCAGGAATCAACATGGTCGTGAAATTCCGTATAGCCATCGCTGTTCCTTTCACCCAGATAAGCTCGGTTGCATCTGCCTCTTTGTCTGCCTGTTTGGTCTTCTCTTCGAGCAATCGGACGACTTTCTCCGCGTTAACCTTAAACCGCTCTCTTACCTCGGGAGACAGCTTCATATAATCCTGCAAGCTTCCGGTTGATAACCGAAGCTCTTTGTAGCTAAGCTCCACTTCAGCCAGCATATCGGGATAATGCTTCTTAACATAATCTGTCACTTGTCGATAGACGCCTTGATCCAGCGATTTTAAATCAAGTCCGATAAATTGAATTTTCCTCTTGTTCGAAGGATCGGCATTATACTCTTTCATCCACTCTAACATGGCTACAATTTCATCCGTCGGATACAACAGATTCAAAAATTCTCTTGGATTCCCTTTTCCCGTTTGGATATATTCATTCAGCTTTAAACCGCTCCCCCAATCTTCTTCCATCCCAAAATTCGTAAAACCCAGCTCGGTGACCAAATACTTCACAAGCCGAAACTTCATCGTAAATATTTCGGAGCTTCCGTGAGTACTCTCTCCCAATCCGACATAACGGGCATCTCCGATCATGTTCTTCAGCGGCTGCAAATCATCGAATGGCTGCATCGGGTCAATCGTCTTCAAAGGCTTCGCCTGCGATTTAATGGATGAGATCATATCGTTTTGGACAGGCTCAGTGGATTGGGTAACTACTACCGTTTTAGTCTCCCCTTCTTTTGCGCATCCTCCAACCAGCAGAGCGGCACTGACCACCGTTACCATTCCGCCGTACATCATTTTCTTTTTCATCGTCTCCACCTCATTCAATTAGTTAAGCAAGATAATCCGCAAGTTAATACAATGCGTCAATCGCTTTGATCCGATTCTCACTCATGTACTATCATTTTTCCTAGTGACGAACCGTCATAAAACGGTTTGACAAAACATCACGTTGAGAGAAATGACTTTCTATCACTAGCGATAATGACAATCCCCCGGTGATAATGAGCTCATCAAAACGTACCTAATGATTACGGAAAAGGATGTGAGCTTGATGGAAAATCAGTCAATATTCTGTTAACTCTTTAGCTGAAAAGTAAGCTAATGAATGAAGAACAAACTAATGAATGAGGAAGGAAAGGGTTACTATGATATCTAATGCGGCAACGCTCTCTACCAAGGAACAAGTTCATCGTGCCAGAAAAGGTCTTCTACTCTTTTTAGGCATCCTGCTCGTTTTTTCTATTATCATGAATATAGTCGTAATCTTGACGAAGAGCATCCCGCTCATCATCGTGTACATGTTTACGCCCGCGCTCTCTTCCATTCTAGCCCGAATTCTCTTGCGGGAAGGGTTTAAAGACGTATCGTTCAATCTCGGCAGCGCGAGAATATGGAGAGGCATCGGGTTGGCCGTACTGATACCTATGATCATCTGTTTCATTACCTACTCCATCGCCTGGTTCAGCGGACTGGCAATATTTCAACTTCCTGTGGACGGTACGTTAGAACCGATCTTCCATATTCTCGGACTGCAGCATCTGCCAACCCCGCTGAATTTCATTCTGATGGTCGTCGTGACCGGAATTCTGGGAAGCTTGATCAACCTGATCCCGGTTATGGGGGAAGAAGTCGGCTGGAGGGGGTACATGCTGACAAGGTTGGTCGATGCCAAAGTTCAGCGTCCCATCCTCGTCAGCGGTTTGATCTGGGCAACCTGGCATGTTCCAATCGTGGTAGCCGGTTTATATGTAGCAGGGCCGTCCGTTATTCTCACTGTAGCCGGCCTCTACTTATGTATCGTTCCATTCGGCTATATTATCGCCTATTTGCGGCTTGCCACAGGCAGCGTCTGGCCTGCGGTTATCATCCATTCCGCGTGGAATGCCGTTGTTCAAGGACCATTCGCGCGTGCAACTGCCGGAAATCACACTGAAATTTGGGTCGGAGAAACCGGTATAATCACTGCTCTTATTATCATTATTGCCGCGATCCTTGTATCCCGAAGACAAAGCATTAAGTTAGCCGGAAAGTTTGCTGATTAATTGCTGACAAAAAACAGCCTTCGCCCGGCCGTACACCGAATGAAGGCTGTGGACCTAAACTTAAGGAAATCAAATAACATAAAGGGTTCCACATATTATGCAAGACTAATATGTGGAACCCTTTATGTTTAACTATCGTATCCCGGATCGGATCCCTCGATAGTAGCAGCGTGTTACCATGTATTCATTGATCTTGACTACACGGCGCTGATCCAGCTCCTGGATTTCTTTAACGGATCGACACAAATTTCAAAATAGGTGGACTCCGCCTCTATCTGAAATTGTCTACATACTCATGCAGAAAGGCGTCTAGCGTGCGTGGCTCTCTGCCGAGCAAGCGCTTCACAGTGTCATTTGGACTTTCTTGCACCACCGTAGACATGGTTTGAATTTCCACAACGTGGTTCGCGAGCCAAGGAGGCATATGCCCGTTCTCCATAAGATTGCGGAATAGTACTTGGGGTTCCATGTCGATGTAGCTTATCGGCCGATTAAGCAGGGCGGATAGTTGACTCGCGATCTGGGGATAACTGAAAATCTCCGAACCGGTAAGCGTATGTATTTGGCCGGATACCTCGCGGTTGGTCAGAACTTCTGCGGCAACATCTGCGATATCGCGACAGTCAATGAAATTACACGCTGAATCGCCCATGGAGCCGAAGAAAACATTTTGGGTTGTGATCGTTGGCGCAAGGCGCACTAAGTTTTGCATGAATGCATAAGGGCGCAACACGGTGTGGGTGAGACCCGATTCCTTCAGCGTTTTCTCGATTTCTTGATGCCAGCCCGCCACTGCCACTGGAGAACTCTGCTCAAAGGCAGGGCTGGATATTTTTACGATGTGTTCGATTCCAGATTCGGCGGCAATCTGAATGATTGAAGTTTCCAATTCGATTTGTCTTGGACTGTTGGCCATGGCAAGGAAGAGCTGGCTAGCACCTGTAAACGCGCGGCGCAGCGATTCGGGGTCGGAAGCATCCGCCGATGCGATCTCGATAGTCGATCGGCCTTTTTCTCCGATCTGATCACGCAACTTCTCTGGCTCTCTGCTCAGCGCCCTGACGGGTACGCCAAGATCAACCAAACGTTCCAAAAGCGCACTGCCTATCGTACCTGTCGCTCCCATAATAACTATCATTTTTTTCTTCTCCTTTTGGATGAAAAATTAGTTGTGACCGCAAGACGCCACCGCCATGTCACTATCGTGCTTGCTATGAATCCAGACAACGGGAAATCGATCCAGACACGATCGACCCAGGCCAAGTGATTGCTCGGAATCATAATTTCTAGTAAACCAGATGTCATCCATGCGGCGTATAGGCCAAACGTGGACCCGGCCAATGCGAACACCCCTACCACAACCAAGTGAGGTGCACCGATGACCCATCGTATATGGCTCACTCGGCTGCGCAACAATAGGCCAATCATCAAGGCCATCAAGGCCGATGCACCGCCGATTGTGGTCAATGCCCCTATTTGAAGATTCCTATCGGCAGTAACCAATCCCCCGATACCTGCCATGATGGCAGGAGCAGCATAGGCCATTACAACTTCACGCCATAGTACAATAGTCTTTTTCTTGGAACCAGCAGCCTTGATGCCGTGAACATCATCTGTCGGATTCGGGTATTTCATCTGGTACATTTAGTTGCTCCCTTCTTCTTTGAAATCATTCAACGATTGCTTTCAGCGAGATATAATTAGTTTCCTAACTATATGAGAATAAAAATAGGCTAGCTTCACTAGCCTATTCTACTCGTTACTGATAGTTCCCTTTGGTTTCGAGCCTAGTTCGCCCGTAAGTGCTGAGATGCCTTGTGTAACACGGCCTAGCAAGTCGAGAAATACGCTGCGCTCATCGATATTGAGTAAGCCCACCATTGCTTCCAGCCGAGCGAAATGCTCAGGAGCCATTTCACGGAGCTTCTTCGCCCCTTCTTCCGTCAAAATGACCGATCTCTGACGGCCATCGTCTGAGCTTGATCGCCGAGATACTAGGCCATCTCGTTCAAGCGTGTCGATAAGACCAGTCACTGTAGCACGTGTAACGCCTAGATGCTCCGCTAATTGTGAAGGCAACTCTTCTCCTTCGTTATCTTCAAGATCTGCCAATAAACGATATCGCCCTGTTGATAAACCGAATCTAGAGAAATGAATCTCCGAGGCATGTCCAAGCTTGGCTCCCGCCGCCATTAGCCTGGACGCGACGAGTATAGCCTGTGCGTCTATGTCTAGGTTATAGCGATCAATCTGACGCTTGGATTGTGCAAGCGAGGGAATAGCTTCAATGTCATTTATTACTTTATTCTTGTTGTTCATATATGTAGTATGGCGCCTAATTACTTTTGTGTCAACACATTTTTATAACCCATCAACACCCCGCCTTTCTTCATATCTGGAACTGAATTCCTCCTCGGTCACTAAGGCTCGATCTCTCTTTTATTACGCTAATGAAATTAATGTTCTTGTTGGCTCGTAAGAGGCGATGAATCAATATCGTGCACATCCGTACATCCCAAAGAGCAGCTGCCGCAGCAAACTGCTCTTTGTTTTCTTAAAACTTTAGTTTCCCGTTAACGTAATGATTGAATCTGTTTCTTGATGATTACATCAAGTATCTTCCCGTGATCGACTGCTCCGCATGGATGATCTGCGGAGGTGTGCCCTCGAACACCACCTGCCCGCCCTTGCTGCCTCCGTCCGGTCCCATATCGATAATCCAATCCGCTTGGCTGATCACATCGAGGTTATGCTCGATGACGATCACCGTATTGCCGGCATCCACGAGGCGGTTCATAATCTCCAGAAGGTGGCCGATATCTGACATATGCAGCCCGGTCGTCGGCTCGTCCATCACGTAGATGCTGCCTTTCTTATGCAGCTCGCTTGCCAGCTTGATTCGCTGGCATTCCCCGCCCGAGAGCGTGCTGAGCGGTTGGCCGAGTGTAATATAGTTCAGCCCCACATCGCTCATCGCCTGGAGCTTGCGCACAACCTCTTTTAGCTGGAAAAAATCCAATGCCTGCTCCACCGTCATCTCCAGCACTTCCGCAATTGACTTTCCGTTCAGCTTGTACGCGAGTACCTCTTCCTTGAACCGTCTCCCCCCGCATACTTCGCATGGCAGCTTCACGCTGTCGAGGAATGCAAGGTCGGTATATACAACACCCAGCCCTTGGCAGTTCTCGCAAGCCCCCTTGGAGTTGAAGCTGAACAAGCCTTGATTGACTTTGTTCGCGGCAGCAAACGCCTTGCGTACATCGTCCATAATGCCCGTGTAGGTCGCGGGATTCGAACGTGTCGACACGCCTACCGCCGACTGGTCGATGACGATCGCATCCGGATGCTGGCCGAGGAATACTTCGTTAATCAGCGTGCTCTTGCCCGAGCCGGCCACCCCCGTAACTACTGTCAGCACTCCGGTTGGGATGTCTGCACTCACATTCCGCAGGTTGTGAAGTGTGGCATCCTTGATGGACAACCTGCCGGATGGCTGCCTGCAATCCTGCTTTATCTGGAGCTGCCGCTTCATATGGGTGCCGGTCAATGTCTCTGCCTCCAGCAGGCCTTGGAAGCTTCCTTCATAGACGATGGTACCGCCGCGGCTGCCGGCATATGGACCGACATCGACGATATGATCCGCCACCTTGATCACATCGGGATCATGCTCGACGACGATCACGGTATTGCCCTTGTCGCGCAGCTTCTGAAGCAACTCATTTAACCGGTGTACGTCACGGGGATGCAGGCCAATGCTGGGCTCATCAAAGATGTACGTGACATCCGCCAGACTGCCGCTTAGGTGTTTCACCATTTTGACCCGCTGCGACTCGCCGCCGGACAATGTATCCGTCTCGCGGTCCAGCGTCAAATAGTCAAGCCCGATGTCCACCAGATGCTGCAGCCGCTCTGTCAGCGACTTAACGATCGGCGCGGCGACAGAATCGTCAATCTCCCGAATGACGCGAATGAGCTGGCCGACCTCCATGGAAGACATCTCCGCGATGTTGAGTCCATTGACTTTGCAGCTGAGCGCGGCCTGACTGAGTCTCGCGCCGTGGCAGCTGGAACAGGGACCCTCGGAGATGTACGGCGCAACTGTTTTTTGTGTGCGCTCGGACTTCGTCTTCACATCCTGTTTGATGTATTTGTTGGTGAACTTCTCAATGACGCCTTCCACCGTAATGTTAATTGTCTTCCCTCCGAAGAGCGTCGCCACTTTCCTCGCCTTACCGTACAGCAGTTGTTCCAGCTCCTCCTCCGAATAATCGCTCAGCTTCTTGTCGGGATCGAAGGGCCCCGACTGTACGATTATCGTCCAATCCATGCTGTCCACCGAATAGCCCGGCAGCAGAACTGCCCCTTCATGGAGCGATTTTGACATGTCCAGCGCCTTGCTCATGTTGATGCACAGGCTGCGACCGATCCCGTTACATTCGGGACACATGCCTTGCGGATCGTTAAAAGAGAACATGTTGGCTTGTCCGACATAGGGCTGACCCGCTCGTGAGAATAGAAGACGGAGAATGGGAGAGATATCCGTAATCGTGCCCATCGTGGAATGGGAGCCGCCGCCCAACCGCTTCTGATCGACGATAACAGCCATACTCAGGTTTTCGATCGCGTCCGCATCCGGCTGCGGATAGCGGGGCAGGAAAGTACGCACGAACATGCTGAAGTTCTCATTCAGCAAGCGCGTGGATTCTGCGGCAATCGTATCGAAGACGATCGATGACTTGCCGGATCCGGATACCCCGGTGAATATCGTGATCTTCCGCTTGGGAATACGTAAGGATACGTTCTTTAGATTGTTTTCCCTGGCAGCCGAGATGACGATATATTCCTGATTAGATTCGCTCATGATTGACATCCTTCCGATAGTTAATTTCCACTTGAATTCACATTGTACCATCCGCCGTACATAGAAAATATCAACCTGAGAGGTGATGCGAAAGCTCTTCTCGGTTTGAGGTCTAGAGATAGCTGCTCCTCATGCTTCTGATGAGTACTGGAATCCGGACTATGTAAAGTATCCTTTTTGCGTTATCCACTTCCTCCCATAAGAACGGGGCTTAGCAAATGGGTCGATCACATACTAGCTTTATCCATACGCACTTAGTGTAAACATATCACGAAACGACAAGAACTTGGCAGATTGTCCGGAAAAGATAGTAAACCGGCTGCAAACGATATGCAGCCGGTTTAGGTTGATTCGGGTCAAGCATGGTTCAACTATCGTCCCCATTAGTCTTAGCCTACAGGAAAGAGATAGTTAGCACCGAATGTGGTTATTGTTCCAACAACTTTTCAAGATTGCCGCACCATTTGGTCCAGCCATACTTGGCTCCATTAAGCGCTTGATCATTTGAAATGCCGGTTTGTTCAAGGTGAAGGTTAACCTTCCCGTCTCCTAAATCCTGCAGCGTCCAGGTGACCGTGTGTTTCTCCCCGCTGGCCCAAGTATAAGACAACCGGTTGGGTACGTCCACGACAAGCACTTCGCCTTCAATAATTCCGTTCCACCATTCGGTCGGCTGCGCGCGAAACTGAAAACGGTGTCCTACGACGGGCTTAAAATCATTCTCCATCGCTTGGCCCGTGTGGATGTCGGCCACCCATTTGGCAAGCTTGCTCGAATCGGTTAAGGCGGCCCAAAGCTTCTCAATCGATGTCTTGTACTGAAAATCCAGGGACAAGGTTAAACTCATTCTTCTTCCTCCTCTAATAGTCGGTTCAAGCGCAATAAATTCGTACTCCAGAACTTGCTGTAGAAAGCCACCCAATCTTGAATTTCTCTGAGTGGAGAGGCGTTTAGCCTAAATCGCGTTTCTCTGCCGACTTTACGGTCAAGTACCAGTCCGGCTTCTTTAAGGATGGTCAAATGTTTGGATACCGCTGTACGGCCCATTTGAAACTGTGCCGTTAATTCATGAAGAGGTATCTCCTCTGCTTCTGCTAACAGATGAATTAGCCGGCGCCTAGTTGGATCTGCAATCGCGTCAAACACATCCCGCAACTGATGGTCCTCGCTCACAACACCCTCTCCTAGTTGTTCATCGATTCTCTTATTGGCCACCATTTGGTGACACTTTTATTATACGACACCATTTGGTGTCTCGTCAAGCGGAGTAGCGGTCGATCACACTTTTAAAGTTTGTATGAACTTGCATGCATAAAGAGGTCGAACATCGCCGAGATGGAGGTCTTTCTGACAAACCCGCAAGAACATTTCGAACCGTTCATCGTTTTGTATAAGGAGTATGTGGGCCACCATCGGCCGGCCGCAACCCTCGTCGGCGTATCAGGTCTGGCATTCCCTCACCAACTGATTGAAATCCGCGCCGTCGCACACACCGGCTAACCTAGCCATATGAGACCTTGAGAGTCCTATCGGCGATTAGCCAAACACCTCTATACCGATAGCAGTGAGATACTGCAACTGGCATAGAGGTGTTTTTTTAGCTTACTGAAAAAAATCAGTTGCCGCAGCTAACTGCCGCCCTTGTTTGTTGAACTGTAGCTTTCCGTTAACGTAGTCCCCATTCTCCCACTTGGATACAAGACCTTTGTAATCAACGCTTTTTAGATAATCTCGTACATCACCTCTGCACCACCTGAACCTTCTCTGGCTTTCGTCTCTCTTCATAAGACCGTCCGTTACATGAATCGTATTGCCATCGTAATCAGGACAGACCGAACTCCTTGGCAATATCCATCGTCAGTTTGGCGAGCACCCTTTTATCGGCATCCTCGGCTTTCGTGTAGTTAGCCGCCAACATGCGAAGCACATCTTCACGGCTGCGAAACAGCTGCGGAAAGTCTGCCAGCAGCGAACGGATATGCGCGTCGTCGTAGATCTGAGCTTTCACTACCAGTTCAGCGGCGTAGTCTTTGTGGTATTGGTACAATTCTTTTATCTTAAACGTGCGTGTAGTTCGTATCGCCCTCTTCAGAAACGTGAACGGCGCCTTTGTGCCCGTATCGGCCTTCAGCACAATGTCGAATACATCGCTGTTCCCCACCCAGAGCTTCATATAATCGGGGGAGGTTCCTTTAAAACGGACCGAAAATCGAACATGCTCTCCGGTTCCCTCCAGATAAGGATGCAGGTGTGTCCGGATTGATAATGTTTCGCTCCCCTTCAGGCTGCTGTTACAAACCGAACAGCACGGAACAAGATTATACATGGAGATCGCCAAATAAAGATGCGTCGCTTTATCCAGAAAATGATCAAAATGGGGCCGGACTCGCCCATTGTCGGAATTGTAGGTATGCGTATATTGCCGGTTACAGTACACGCATACTTGAACGCCAAGGAGCTTTGCGAGCCGGTATGCGCCCCATTGGGACGGATCGTAACGTTTTGAGAACGCCTCATAATTGAACAGCTTCTGAACTTTTTCGGGAAAAGATACCGAGTTCTTTTTTTTAGATTTTTTCGGTTGTCTTATTTGCGCGACGACAGCCGGATATTGCCCTTCGATTTCCTCTGAAAATCGTTCCAGATCCTGCGGCGATCCGATCAATATCGTTCTAAGCTTGGTCCGGACATGCCGGAGAAAAGCTCGCTGCTCTCGGGACAACCGGTCTGCCAAATACGTATCGATCTTCTTCTCGATCCTGGTTTCGTAATAGGCCAAATGCTCCGCAGCAATATCATGCAGATTAACCCTCCGGTCTTGATTAATTTGAATCATTGCGACGCACCGCGCAGTTCGTCAATTTGCCGCTGCAGATCGCTGATTTGGTCCTCGATGTTCAAAAAATGAACAGCGATTCTGTCGTTCAGCATAGAAATAAGTTTGGCTTTGATAACCGGTTCCCCGATCAAATGGATCGTTTTCTCAATGCGCTCCTTATTCGCCTTAATTTCCGATGTCTTGCCGTGCACCAGCAGATCTATAACCTCGTTAATTTTGCTCTTGGCGAACTCACCGATCAACCCGTTTTCCATAAAAAAAGAGTGGGCCAGCAGCGTATGAATGTTCGAAGCAAACGTTTGTTTATGATCGTCCAGCCCGTCCACTACTTGACTAAGTACGCCCGATTTTCGCAAAAAAATAATATTCGATGCCGGCAAATCGGAAACGATAAACGGCGAGTTCGAGGTTATCATGATCTGTACGCTGCGGCGCCGTTCCTCGGACCGAAATAATGCGGCGAAAAATTTCAATAGATGCAGAAGCAGCGACTTTTGCCACTCGGGGTGGAAATATAATTCGCCTTCGTCAATCATGATCAAAATATGGTCATGTTTAATTACGTCATGCTTCATTAACGTTTTAAACCGGGCGTACATGCTTAGCAGCGCTTGTTCGCCGGAACTTAAATCTCGCCAGTCATAGACGGCATATTCGTGGGTAGCCAAGGAACGGGCATACAAACTAAAGAAAGACTCGAAGGTGTCCGATTCACTGACAGGCAAGCGCAGGCCTTGATTTTCAAGAGTAAACTTGCCTTCCCGGGTTTCCAGAGCCAAATAACGGTACAGCGCCACGGTTCCGCCAATGATCCGTTTTACAGCGTTCATGCCTTTGCCTCTTTCCAATTTTAGCCTTACGGTTTCCAGCCAGTAGATCACACGATCGCTCCAAGTCTTTCCGTGAGCAATGTTATAAATTTTAATATGTTTCGCTACATGATGATCAGAGTCCATATTGCAAATTTCAACGAAAATATGATTGACAAGCGTTAACAGCAGCCGTTCTTGAAGCGTACCGGCTGACACTTCATGCTCCATCCGTTCAAAGAGTTTAGACAGCTCTGGGGACGAATTGGGCAGCTCATCCAAATCCTCGTAAGTAAAATTAATACTAAGCATCTCCGGCTCCGCGAATGGCAGGTTGACGTCTAGATGATAACGCATATTGAGCAGATGAAGCTGCCGTTCGATCTCACGGCACCGGTATACAGCGACTTCATGGGTTTGTAAATATTGCGAGTCTTCCTTTACGGCGGACAACAGATGGTTGGTGGAAAGATTCACTACGTCCTTCGGTGTCTGTTCACCGCGCAGATCGAAGATGTTTGAGAAATAAACGGACGTCATTGCCTGCAAATCGGGTATTAAACCAATCCTTGTACGCGAACCGTTCCCGATTTCTGCCGGGATTTTAGGAGATTGACTGATGTAGGGCCGCCGTTTGAACTCGGGTACTTGGCCTGAGCGGCTGACGGTAAGCTCCATCCCGAACGGAAAATAAACGGCATAATTTCCTTCCGTATCCTTAACAGCTACGATTGTGTCCTGTAACACGCGGCCTGTGCTGATCTGCCGTTTGATCAAATCCAGCAAGGAGGATTTGCCGGCTCCGTTTTGTCCGACAATAGCGGTTACGTTGCCTATATATGCAAGATCTTCGTCATCTGATTCCGGGCTAAAAAAGCCTGGAATGTAGTGATTATTCGGCTTAACCGTCAGCACCGACGTATCAGTGTTATATTGAAATCTAAAAGCTCCTCCGAAATTAAATCCCTGACGTTCAAACAGTCCGTTGTAATGATCCACCCACAAGTAAAGTAGTTCCATAAACCCATTCCCTTCGGCGCGAAAATACCCAGAATATAGTACTTATCGCCTATACCTTAATACCTCCGTTCTCTACATGTCAAGCATAGTGAGCCGTGATTTCCCAACGAGCGGGCCTTATGATTTTGTCTTCTTTCGTCTCCCATAAACGACGGAAACAAATATTTTTTGAACAGAAGAGGTATGATTAGGTATTCAAAAAGAGAGACGGGGAAATTTCCCAGCCATTCTTGGGTACTATATAGATAGAAATCCCCCTGAATAAATAGTTTGGCCGCTGGAAAATGGCTACGATGATAACAGTGACGCGGCCCAGCTTAATCATACAGATAAAAGTCTGCCAAAAGCCGTCGTTAATCAGCTTCCGGCAGACTTTTGTTTTACTTCACTAATTCGATTTCGATTGACTTGCCGTCGACTGCATCGAATTCAACTGTGGTTGTCGCGGCGCCGGTGCTGAGGATGCGCGCTTCGCTGTTTGCCTTTTTCAAATGCCATAGGCCGTTCAATGTCACCGTGACCTTCTTCAAGATGCTCTGTTTTAGCACGTCGGCATTCGGTATCGACTGGTTCGGATATTTAGGCAAACGCAGATCGGGATCGGCGACGCTCAGTAAGACTTCATTCGCGTCCACCTGCTGGACGATCGCCGTAATCGGATCACTGCTGCTGTACAGCAAACCCTTGTTAATCGGCGTGCTGCTGTTAAAGATCGCGTATCCCGTCAACAGCTTGCCCGGCTCGGTATTTTGAACGATATGCGCGCTGCTGTCCTTCTGCAGAACGGTATATTGGGTATTGTTCGCGAAATCGGCTGTCCCCTGAGCGCCCGCTCCGACTTTAATCGCGTACTCATAGCCGGAAGACGCCGGAGCCGTGCCATGATTAATATATGCAGTCGTATAATTGCCGGACGTATCCGCGGTTCCCGAGCTGTTCTTGGAATGTTGTACTCCCCGTTCGATAACCGTGCCTGCCGGATTCGGCAGCACGTACCCGTTGCCGTATGGATCTACGATCCATGCTTTGCTTGTTCCGGTAACGGTATTCGTATAAGTCGGGCTCACGATAGGAGTAGTGGAATTATACCAGAAAGGCGTCGAACTGCTTGGCATATACGACTGAAACAGCACGGTTTCCGTCGGATGTGCATCATTCGTATTAACGATATCCGAGCCTAGGCTTACCAATTTATCTCCGAAGAAAAAGACGGATTTGTTCGCTTTAAAGCTCGTATCATAAACGGTATCGTGAAGCTTCATGGCGAAAAGACCATACTGGTTTTTAAGCGACGCGCCACCCGCAAACGTGCTGTCTGTAAAAGACCGCGTCGGCCCGCCCTCGGGAAGCGCAAGTTCGTTCAGGGACAAATGCTTCACGGTCGTCCCCGGCCAGCGGCTGAAGTCCCAACCCGCGCCTACGTTAATCCCGCTTTCTATAATACCGGAAGTCGGACCGTTATTGATAATCTGCAAATTGCCGTAACTCTGATACCGGCCATATATATTTTCCGAAAGATTCTCCGTCGTTTGCGGGTCGAATTTATTGGACGCTTCGAAATCCCAGGCGTATTGGCTCCAGCCTTTGAGTCCGACCAAGCGGTCGTTGATTCGGTTAACGGCAAGCGCACCGTACGGCTTTACCCAGAAACCTTGCGGATTTGCTTTCGGGCTGAACCCTGCTTTCGAGAGCGAATCCGCCAGCTGCAAGCCGCCAAGTGTATCCAAATAAGAAACGCCATATGTATCTGCCGAAGGGAACAGTTCATTTTGCAGCAAAATCGACTGCGGGTCCCACAATCTCATGAAGGTGGCGGCTAATTCACTATCGGTCGGCGTCTTCGCAAGCGCCAAATAAGCGTATGCCGGCAAAATGCCTGTGAGCGGCCTTGTTTGACCGGGGAAACGACCCGTCGCACCGATCGGCATATCGTATTTATTGGAAAACTGCTCAATGGTGAGCAGGCCTTTTTTGATGTTGCCGAACGCGGCATCGGACAGCGCAAATGGCGTGCCATTCAGGAAATAAGCGATCAAAGACGCGGCATGAAGAGCGTCTGGCCCGTAAGCGTTCAGGTACACGCCTCTGTGATGGAATAGCGAGCCGTCAGGCTTGATCGTTCCCGCAAAGCCGGGAGCGGTTTGCAGAGCTTGCTCATACATGCCGATCAGACCTTTCATGTACTGGACTTTTTTTGGCGTATGATCCATACCCAGCACATAGAGCAGATCGTACAGAAATTTCGTCCGGAATTCGTCCGGCGTCGTTTCTACATAAACGGAATTATCGAATGTTTTGCCAAAATTGGAATACCAGAAGCTCGTTCTGGACTCGCGTTCAAATATTCCTGCTTCCTTCAGTTCGTTGCGCATTAAGTAAACCGCGTGGAAATATCCGTTGTTTTTATTCATTTCATGATCCTGCGTACCGAGCGCGCTGCCTTCCGCCCAGCCTTGATCGTTCATATAATCGAGCACGTCGATTACTTTCTGCTTGCTGGCCGCATTTCCATTTATCTTGTAGTCAAAGACGAGTGGAAGGAGCACTCTTTTGCTTATATCCTCACCGAATTTGCGTAAATGCGGGTCGCGGCTTGCATACAGAGCGTCGCCGGTTATCGAACCGTCCGGATGTCTTGCGATATGCAGCGTATTGTATGCCGCAAGCCCTGCCGTAATAAAAGCCTGAAGCGAGTCGTATCTCGTTTTGAGCGGGCCCGTCAAGTTTGCATATTGGAGCGCATCGCCATAAATCCACTTTTCATATTTGTCGGCAATCGCGTCAAACGCTTGGATTTGCTGCTGGGTGATCGTCGGTTCCACCGGAATCGTAGGCTGCTGCTGACTGTACAGATAGACATTATCCCAAGTACTGGCGCCTACATCGATACCGGGTTTAGGCATCTGGTAATCCGCGGACCGCGCTTTAATCATGGATGAAGAAAACTCCAGATTGTCGAAATAAAGACTGCCCGACGGAACTGAAGCGGGAGGAACAATCTGCATCAATTCGAGCGCATTGCTTTGACTTTTCGTGTAGGCAGGGTTATTCCCCTCCTCCCTAAACTTAACCCAGACGGCCCGCCACCCCTTGAAGTTCAGATTCACGCCGAAAGAGTAATGGTAAATGCCGCTGTTGATTTCGGTGATCTTGCCAAAATTAAACGTAACTTTGTCATTTACCGGCGATTCGTTGTAAATCCACACCTTCATGCCGCCGTTCTTGACGTTGGCAGCAGCCAGATTAGCCGGCTGGGTATCGCGAAGCTTAGACCCGTTCGACCAGGTCCATCGCAGACTGCTTTGCCCATGCTTGTAATGCTTGCCGGAAACCGCTGCGGAACCGCCGTTCTCCACGGTCCATGTTGAGGGAACGGCCGCCGCTTCAAAGGATTCGGTCTGGGAATAATCGTCTGCGGCTAATGTCTTATCGGGAAAAGAAAACCAGGCGCTCGCCGATATCGCTATTGCCGTCAGGAAACTGATCCCTTTTTTCCATACACGTGCCCATCTTTGATTCATCATTTTTCCTCCCTTGGATATGTTCCTGGCACAGGAACGAATAAATATGAAAGAAGCACGCTTTGCCTAAGGACAGGGTTCCTATGTCCTTTCAGAAAACGAGCCTCCAGTCATCCAGTCGGCATTTGTTTCAGTTGCGGTGAAGCTATTTTAATTGCTTATAATCCTCTTCGGTAAAGTCTTTATCCGGATTCCAGTTCGGGAACGTAAAGTCGTTTCGGCTGACGTTGACACCGCCGGATTTTATCTTGCTGATCGCATCGTCCAAGCCTTTATCGGCTTTGTCGTTATACGCCTTGAGCGCCCCGGCCCAATCCTTCTGGGCACCCGTCAGACCCGCCTGCAAAATCTCTCCGAAAGCCGGCTTGATCTTCGGCTGCGATAAAGCGCCCAACTCGACGATCACTTTAGCCGTTTGCGGGTTTCTGACCGCATAGTTCGGACGCTCGTGCAGCAAATCTTTGTGAAGCCGGACAAACTGCTCAAATTCAGGATACGGATACAACTTTTTGTCGTTATTGATGCTTTCGATCGGGGTTAAAGCAACACCCTTGTTCAAATAGTTCTCGTAAAACAACGGCGATGCGAACCCGTTCTCGATAAACTCGCCGGCTTCCTTCGGATGCTTCGTATTGGCGGAAATCAAGTACCCGGTTCCGGTAGCCCGGTTATAATAGTATCCCGGGCTGCTGCCGTCTTGCGTAGGCACTGCGGCCAGCCCGAAATTCGCGTCCGGCGTGTCGCGTTTGATGATCCACATCCGCGCGCGGCCTTCTACAAAAAACGCGGCCTTCGCCTGCCCGAACAGGACAGTGGCCTCTGCCAGCTTCATTGTATAGGACGATGGCAGGATACTGCCGTCGTTCTTCAATTCGTTCAGGAAGTTGAAGGAATCAATCGTCGCTTTGGAATCGAACGCATAAGTTCCTTTTTTATAGTTAAAACGATAGGAGCCGTCACCCACCTCTTCCTTGTTCAGACCGGCCGCCAGCCCGTCGACAATTTTGGCGATCCCCGAAGCCGTGGCGCTTTCGCCTCCACTGAAGACGAGGCCGTAAACGTCGCCTTTGCCTTTTTCCGTGACGGTTTTGGCCATGCTGCGCAGCTCGTCCCACGTCTTCGGCGGCTTTTCGGGATCAAGGCCCGCGTTTTTAAGCACATCCTTGTTGTAGTAGAGAATGGAAGTCAGGACAGGGCCGGTGATCGGCCAGGAATAGGTTTTGCCGTCGATAAGATTGACGCCTTCCTGGAAAGAGCCTTCGGCGAACTGCTTCTTCCAGTTGTCCGAAACAATTCCGTCAAACGGCAGCGCCCACCCGTTCGCGACGACCGTCCGGACATCCGTGTTTTGCGGCGTAACGAAAACATCCGGCAGCTCATTCGAGGTTGCGGCGGCTTGGATTGCCGTATGATATTCGGCCCAGGGCATATATTTGGCCTCGACACGCACTTTGCCTTTATGCTTTTCGTTGTAGGCTTTGACCATACGCTGCCCGGGGCTGTCGTCGCCTTTCAGAAAATCGTCGCCCCCCCATAAGGTCAAAACAACCTCTTTGCCATCTTCCGGCGTCGTTTTGGTGTTCGCTTCTGTCGCTTTGTCGGAAATGCCCGAGCATCCGCCCAGAAGCAATGCGGCGCATAACGCAAGCGCCCCTCCCGCTTTCCATTGTTTGTTCGACATTGGTTCTCCATCCTTAGTCCGATCGGACATTATTTTTTTAAGATACATGCTATCCTTTTACGGCTCCGGCAACTCCTTCGATAAAATAACGCTGGAGCGCTATAAACACGGCAAGAATGGGTACCAGCGCGATGCTCGCCGCTGCCGCCATCCCCGTCCAGTCCATCGTCTGTTCGCCGACAAACTGATACATTCCCACGCCGAGCGTGCGAAGCTCGGGTTTGGACAAGGTGAACACAAGCGGCATCAAAAACGCGTTCCAGGTCCACATGAACTGCATAATGGCGGAAGTCGCGATAATCGGTTTGGCCAGCGGCAGCATAATTTGCGCGAAAGTGCGGAAAAATCCGCTGCCGTCCATTTCGGCCGATTCTTCCAGCTCCTTCGGCAGGCCTCTGAAGTAGGCGACGAAAAGCAGAATAAACAGCACGTGCCCCCCTCCGACTTCCGCCAGAATGACACCCCAGATTGAGTTGTTCAGCCCTATTTCGTTGACTAACATGTAGGTCGGGATGATCGTATAGCCTTTGGGCATGAACATCGTGGCTGTGATCGCCGAGATGAACAGCAGCCTTCCGCGAAAACGGTAGCGGCCGATCGCATAGCCTGTGAGCGAGCAAACGGCAATGACAATGAGCACGACAGAGACGGTAACCACAACCGTATTCCAGAAATAGACCGAGAAATGAGCCGTCTCCCAGGCCCGCTGGTAATTAGCGAATTGGAACTTCTCAGGCAACAGCGAGATGCCCGATGTGATGTATTCCGTGTTCGTTTTGAATGAGGACATCAGCATCCAGACGAACGGATAGATCCAAACGATCCCGACGCCGATGAGCCCCAGATGGGCTGCCACAAGCAACGGTGAACGGCCGCCCCGTTTTCTTTTCATGATGACCCTTCCCCTTTCTATCATCTACCCGCCTGCGGATTTTCGCCCGCCGCTCAGCCTGACAAACAGTCCCAGAAGCAGCGAGATAAACATCACGGCTATGCCGTATACAACACCTGCGGCAGAAGCGAAGCCGATCCTCGCCTCTCCTTTTCCGGCGAACGCATACCGGTAGATATAGACATCCACCATATCCGTCTTAAAAGCGGGACCTCCTTCGGTCATCGATTTCACCAGATCGAAAACATGCAGCGCATTGACTGCCGACACCAGCAAAATCACGCTTCCTACCGGAATAAGGAGAGGCATCGTGATATAGCGAAACAATTGCAAGTGAGAAGCCCCGTCGATGCGGGCCGCCTCAAACAGCTCTTTCGGCAGGGATTGGATGCCGGCGAGCCAATAGATCAGCTTCATGCCGAAGCTTTTCCATATGCCCACAAGAATGACAATGAGCAAAGCGGTATCTGCGGAGCCGAGCCAATCGATCGGCTTAAGAATGATTCCAATCCGGAGCAGCATTTCATTGACCAAACCTTTGTAGGCTCCAAAAATGAAGCGCATCACAAGTCCGACCACTGCGGTCGTCGTCACCACCGGCAAAAAATAAATCGTCCGGTATATGACCTTGCCGCGCATCCAATCCGCATTCAGCAGCAGGGCCGTCAACAGCGCGAGAGGCACCTGAATGCCGACAAGGCAAACCATGAAAACCAGGCTGTTGCGAAACGCGTTCCAGAACAGCGGATCGGTCAGTGTTTCCCGGAAGTTGTCCCACCCGATAAACGCATGCAGCGGTCCGTAACCCGACCAGTCGAAAAAAGCATACACATAGCTCATCGCAATGGGATACACCGTGAAAAATAAAAACAGAGTCAGCTGCGGCGCAATAAACAGCCAACACCACAACGCTTTCCGGTTGCGGTAATGAAGCCTGGAACGCTTGTATTCAGCGCTTCCGCGGGAATGGTTTTGCACAGCAGTTTCCATCATGTGCCCCTTTCTTTTAAAACCCGGCGCGGAACTCCTGATTGCATAACAAAAAGACCTCTCCCATGAATGTGTTCAATGGTAGACGTCTCCGGTCGTCCGGTATTCGTCATGCGAATCGTCACGCAAAGTTATCTCGGCTGCTTCCCTCAGGCAAGCGCATAGATCGGGGATAACCACGCGCACTGGCCGTTAATCTGTCGGATTTCGACGTGATACACGTCGCACTCGGACTCAACGACATCGTCGCCCCAGGTTTCTCGCAGCGTATACAATCGTTCTTCTACAGCACGGTGAATCATGAAGGCTTCCGAATTATACGCCCTTAGATGGGTAGTACGGTTACCTTCAAGCAGTTCTCCAATTGTAGCCTTGATGAGGCCGCCATTTAGTTCCACGTTCACAACCGTGTCGCGGTCGCCCTCCACTTCGAGAATGAGTCCTGCCGTATGAGGATGAAGCGTGGTCGGATTGCGGAATGTCGTACATGTCCATTCGACCAACGTATCGTTTTTCCGAGTGATTTCGTTACCAAGCTCGTTCATGGCAGGGTCGTCCTTCAATTCCGGCGTCGGGGCCAGTATGCTTCGACCGCGGAAGCACGTCTCCACCGACAGAAGTTTCCCTGCATGAATCTCTGCCTTCCCCTGCCAGGCATATCCGTTCTTTGAATTGCCCCAGCCGCATTCAACTTTCACTTTATATTTGAAGCTTCCGGCGTCAGAGATCGGCTGCGGTGCGGTCAAATCTTCGCCGTTGAATACTTTGAACGGCTTCACGTTTTTGAAAACGACGACTTTGTCGATTTGATCGCTTGCCGTTACCTCCAACGCGAAATTCCGCTTGGCGCCCTGCACTTCGCTGCCTATCGGTGCTCCGTTCAGCGTAAAGCTGCAGCGAATTTTATCGCCCGTCACGGCATAGGTGCGGCGCGCCAGGATCGCGTCCCAGATCGCTTCGCGCGTCTTCGACTCGGCCAGAACGGCCAAACGGCCGTCGCCGTATGAGCCCGGATACCCGGCATGATGATCCGTCGAGCCGACGAAACCGAAACGAAGCTTACGCTTCAGCGCCGCATACACGCTCGATCTTGAATCCCTGGGACCCATATCATGGTAATATGGGTAGGGACTGTGATCCGATAAGCCGCTGCCGTGCTTGGAGTACACTTCCACAATCGGGCTGACTTTCGGATCAAAGCTGTCCCAATTGCCGCCGCGATAACCGGGCGTGTAACCGACATGATGCGGCACGGCGATGACCCTGTACTCGCTTAACTGCTCCAGGATCGCTGCCGTCGAGCTTCCCCCGACTAACGGAAGATCGTCATCCGGCGATACAAAGTGGTGGTCGCCGTAGCGGCTCGAATGCGCTTCGTAGCCTTGAAACGTAACAAACTCGTGCGGGACATGGAACGATTTAACCGTTTCGCGCACTTGTTCCCAGTTGCCGCGCAGTTTGGCGAATCCCTCCGTATGGAAATCCACGAGATATTCAAGTCCCTGCGTGCGGTCCGGCATATCGTGCCAAGAACCATGCCCGATAATGGCGCAAAAATCCAACTGGCTCTTGGCGGCTTTCAGCGCGTTTTCCAATCCGCCAAAGCCGTAACTGATCCCGCAGTGGTTATGTAAATCTCCCCAATATAAATTCATTCTCTACTCCTCTCCTGTCTTTCCGCCAAGATTGATGACCGGTACCGGCATCGTTCACCAGAACGTTTCTTTCTGCCCGCGCAGTTTCGCCAGCGCTTCAACGAAAAAATAGTCGCCGTAGATCAACCCGGCGTCGATATTTTTGTTCGCAGGGAAGTTGCCGGTCCCATGCAGTAAGATCGCTTCGTCTTTGTCCCCCCAGACAGCGTAATGCTCGCACAAAGACTTCAGAATCCGCCTCGCATTGACTCCATAGCGTTTGCCGGCCGCCTCCTCTTTCTCCAGCTCGGACAAAAGCAGAAGTCCGCTCGCCGCAATCGCCGCTGCCGACGAATCCTTATGAGCCCGCTCTTTGTCAGGGAGGTTGAAATCCCAAGGCGCCACATTATCCTCAGGCAGATGAGCCAGAAAAAAATCGGCGATCCGCCTGCTTCCCTGCAAATAGGCTTCGTCTCGCGTATAGCGGTAGAGGAGCGCCAGTCCATACAGCGCCCACGCCGACCCTCTCGACCATGCCGAATCCGGGGCGTACCCTTGACCGCCCAGTGCTTCGATCCGTTCACCCGTTTCCGGGTTGAACGCAACGATATGACAGCATGAGCCGTCCTCGCGCACAAAATGCCGAAGCACCGTATTCGCATGCTCTACCGCGATATGCCGGTACCTTGGATCGCCGGTTACAACAGACGCCCAAAGCAGCAGGCTCAGGTTCATCGTGCAGTCGATAATCGCCCAACCGGCGTTACTCGGCGGGCCGATGCCGGATCCTTCATTCCAGGCGCGGATGAATTTCCCTTTCACATTGAATCTTCCCGCCAGCCAAGATGCTACTTTCAGCGCTCGGATTTTCGAAAGCGGATTACCCGTCAGTTTGTAATTCGCGACTGAAGACGGCATCCAAATAAAACCGACATCATGATGCAGGTTGACGAAGTCATCTATACCCGCATCCAGCTTTTGCTCGCATCGTTCCGCCGTGACCCGCAGCGTCTCATTGAGCGTATCCCGGTAAACCAACCACAGCAGTCCCGGCCAAAATCCCGCCGTCCACGCATGGGGTCGGGTACGGTCATATGAGCCTTCATGAGATACATGAACGAAGTTGTCGCCAATAGAAGCATTCAGTCGGATGACTTTGGCAGCCGCAAACTGCCATGCTTCCTCCACCCAATTCATTTCTGCATCTGTCAAAGGCATTTCATCCCACCTCTTTATCATTTTCAGTGCTTTTGAAAAGGTCCGTAATGGGACAAAAACCGTTCATAAGCATCCTCCGGCACTGTCAGCATATCTGCCGTATCCCCCATATGGGCTCTAAGCGCGCTCAGCATCGAATCGATTCGGCTGTGTTGTTCCGGAAGAAACGCAAGATTGCGCATCTCAAGCGGGTCGGATTGCTGGTCGTAAAGTTCGATAAACAGTTCGTCTTTAAACATGTCGACAATCAATTTGTAAACCCCCTCCAGGACACACCGCTGAAAATTACCCCGAGCGCCGTTGCCGTCAAACTGGATAAATATCCGCTCTCGGTCGAGCCGTTCATCTTTTCCGTCAATCAGCGGCATTAACGAAATGCCGGATACGTTTTCCGGGGCTGCGATTTGAAGATAATCGCATAGCGTCGGCAGGACATCGACACCGCTGACGAGCGCGTTGCTGCTGCGGATCGCCGGAGAAAAGCCGCGCGGAAATTTGAGGAAAAGAGGGGTGCGGACCGCCTCTTCATACATGCACATCTTCTGCCAAAGCCTATGGGAGCCGAGCATCTCGCCATGATCGCTGGCAAAAACGATCAGCGTCTCGTCGTAGATCCCCTCCTGCTTCAACTGTCCGATTACCTCACCGACACAATGATCCAGCAGCGCCGTCAGACCCAAATAGACGTTCCAAATACGTTTCCATTCCCGGCGAGAATACGTGCTACCGAGCAGACCCGGCAAATTGTACAGCTGCAGAGGAGATTGATTATCGCCCCACTCACCGACATTGTCCGGCAGTTCCGCATCTTGAATCATGGAATACCACGGTTCGGGGATGTGAAAAGGCGGGTGCGGCGCGACAAACATCGCCGTAAGCGCGAACGGCTTGTTCCGGTCGCGGCTCTGAATCGCGTGAAGACAATCTTTCAGAATAAAGCCGTCATAAAAATAGTCCAAACCCTCCTCGTAGCGTCCGATTGCCGGTATCGAATAATTCCGCATGCGTGTGACGGCGCCATAAACTTGCTCGGGGACAGGACCTTGATAAGCTTTGCCGCCGGGCTTCGGCTTCTCCCGCTCTTTCAAGAACGCTTCGTACCGCTCTTCCAGCGGAAGCCAGTGCGTCTTACTGTCATGAACATGCTCCGGCTTCACCTCGGCAAATAAATGCTGTTTACCGGTATGCCAGCTGTCCCACTCGCTTTCCAGCAAATCATACCAGTGCGTATGATCTGCACGAACGTTGCCGTGCCGCCTCTCTTGTTCCGTCCAAGCATTAATGAGCGAACCGGTCACGTTCGGATATTTCCCCGTTAAGAATGAGCCTCTGGCGGGAACGCATAACGGGGAGGCGCAGTAGGCTCTCGTGAAATCTACGCTTTCTGCACGGAGCCGGTTCAGATTGGGCGTGTGGCCGCCAAAGGCATCCCATCTCAATTGATCGGCCAAAATGAGCACGACGTGAGGCTTATCCGGTTTACCGCTCAATCTTCGACACCTCTCTTCAACAATCACAACACTCTAAAATACTTAAATTCACATTGAATTACTATGATATAGCGAATTAGACTCATCATAAGGCCTCGCCCATTCTTTTGTCAACATTTAAACTATCTTTGAAATCTGTTAGTATGTAAGTAAACTTATTTACTTGCATGTTCGAAGATGAAAGGAATGGCTTATGGAAACTATTCGCAAAGTTGTGGATCAAAAAGGCAGCAAATCGGCGATTATTCAAACCCTTCGCCTCTATGGTTCGATGTCCCGGATCGAATTGGCGCAGCGGACGGAGTTAAGCCGGGCCACGATCTCGATGTCGATCCAGGAACTTATCGAGCTGGGCATTGCCCACGAAACCGAAATCCGGCAATCGACAGGGGGCAGACGTCCGACCGATGTAGAGCTGATGCCGCATACGCATCTGGTGCTGGGCGCTGACCTGAATCAGCATGGCTGGATGCTGGGCGCTTTCGATCTGCTGGGCAACACGGTGGACAGCAGGCCCATCACTTTCAGCCGGCTGACATCGGAAACTGCTTTTCGCGCCTTGGTTGATGAATTACCCGCCTTTATTTCAAATCTTGACAAAAGACCGATGCCCCTCCTCGGCATTTCCTTGCCCGGCATCGTTGATTCCAATCAGGGCGTTCTGCGAAGCTCGGCCGTGCTCGGATGGCAGCAGGTCGAATGGGGCCCCCTTTTCGAACGGGAGCTCGGATGGCCGACAACGCTCATTAACCGCAGCAGAGCGCGAGGATTATCGGAGTGCCGCTACGGCTCGGGGAAAGAGCACCGGCATATGATCTACATCGGGATCGACGCCGGAATCGGCGCGGGCATCTATGTCGACCGCGAATTGATTCACGGCGCCATTGGCGGAGCCGGTGAGATCGGCCATACGACCGTGACCGACAACGGGCCCCTCTGCCCTTGCGGCAACACCGGCTGCTTGCAAACCTTGTCGGCTGCACAGGCAATCGAATTGGAAGCGCGCAGGCTGCTTCGTTCGGGCGCCGCTTCTTCCCTGCAGCCGCAAACCGACTCGGACCTGCAGCTGCTGCGGGCCGAACATGTTTGCGCCGCCGCTGAGCACGGCGATGAGCTGGCAGCGCAAATCATCGAGAAAGCCGGGTCTTATTTGGGTACGGCTATGGCCAATCTGGTTAATCTGCTTAACCCCGAAGCCATCATCCTGGGCGGTCCCATCCCTAAAGACAGCACTTTGTACGTGAAAACGGCGGAGAAGGTCATGCGACAGCGGGCAATGAGCACGCTCTCATGGGATACCGAAGTGAAAGTCGGACAGTTCAAGGAGATCGGCGGTGCGCTGGGCGCGGCAAACTTTATGCTGGATAAACATTTGTCGTTCTCTTATCTGGCGCCTTAAAACAAAAAAACAGGAAGACGCCTAAAGGCTGCGTCTCTCCTGTTTTCCGGTTAGCGACCGGCGTATAATCGTTCCAAGGCATCGGCCGACTTGTGATCGCCATGTCCACGCAAAGCGCTTATCCATCCATCCAATGTGACGTATTTCCAAGGTCCGGATTCAATCACTTTTTGCAGCGGATCGTCGAAATACCCGTGCTTGCTTACCTGCCGATGCTTCCACTCTTCGAGCCGGCGGTCCATTTCTTGAACAATTTCGGGGTATTGCCCGGCTACATTGTTCGTTTGATGGGGGTCATTTTCCATATTGTACAGGCTGACCGGTTCGAAGGTATACAATCCTGAATGGTAGGTTCGGATAAAATACCAAATCGGGTCGCGGACAGCCCGTTGGCACGTATAGAGGGCATGGTCCATGATCAGGTAATCGCGCCCCTGCCAAGGTTCATCCCGCAGCACCCGTAAAAATGATTCCCCGTCCCAACCGGAAGGAACCGTAAGTCCCGTCAATTCTGTCAACGTCGCAATGACGTCAACATTGTAAATAAAGCCGTCCACGACCGTTCCTGGCTTGGTGATGCCGGGCACTTTCATAATCAAGGGAAGATGGTGCACGGATTCCGTCGCACTGGCATGCTCGGCATAAATGCCGTGCTCGCCCATCGACTCTCCGTGATCGGCGCTAATGATAAAACAAACATCATCTTCAATACCCAATTCCCGCAGCGTTTCAACAATCTCTCCCACATGATGATCCATGTAGCTGATGCCGCCGTCATAACCGTTCAGCAAGTGGACGAAGTCTCCCCTATTCGCAATCTTCTCTGGCATTGTGTCGGGAAACGAAGCGTCCGTATGCAAGTAAACGGCAGAATGAGGGAACCTGTCTGCTTGATGCTCGGCGATCCGCTCCTCCGACGGGAACGCTTTTGCCGTGCTTTCATCCCACTGAGCGGCATATGACTCGGGATACGTGTACAGCGTATGCGGGTCCCAGTATTGTACATGAAGAAAGTAGTTCTCTTCCTTCCCATGGCGCTTCAACCAAGGAATGACCGCCGCATTAACTTCGTCGGCATCTTCATTGCCTTCCTTCAGCGTATGGGTATGTACTTCATTCCAGCCTGCAAAGTACCACCAGGCATGATGGCGGTCCCCGAACGAGGAGAAGGTAACGGTTTTATAGCCGGCCTCCCGCAGTCTGCGAGTAAAAAAGGCATACGGCTCGCTGTGATTCTCACCTTCCGGGTAGTAAAAATCATATCCGGGCCCCCAATGTGTGAGCGCTCCATGATTGATACCGAAGCGCCCGCTTATAAAACTTGCCCTCGACGGCACGCAAGGGGACGATGCGCAGTAGCAATGATTGAACCGCGCTCCTTGTGCGGCTATCGCATCTATGTTCGGCGTCGTCTTGCGATTGTAACCGTAACATCCCATATGATCGGGCCGAAGCGAATCAATGTCCAGATAAATAATACGCACAGCTTCACCTCAAGTCATTAAAGTTTATTATTTCGATGGGAAAACAAGGATTTAAGTTATTGTCAATCATATAGCAAAAACAATTCTATTACAATATTTTGATTTAATAGAAAGGGCTAGGTTAGATTCACTTATTAAACTTGCCTCATTGGGATATCAAAAATATAGACCAGTAGTTAAAGAGGAAACCACTCCTGATCATGGAGCGGTTTCTTTGCGGTTTCTTTCATGTAACTTCTCTACAATGAGAAAATTTTCATCTCTCATCTATTATTTCCTAAGCATCATTGCGTAACAACTTCTTTTGATTTCCATTTACAAAATTGTCGAAGGAGCACAAGGTCCCCAAGTATTTGAACCGCAGAAATATCGAGAATGGGCTGAATTTGATATTGGCATTTTTATCAAAAAATACGGTATCCCTTTCCCTCTATGCAATCTGCGTAATAACAAGGTGTGCGGAAACTGGCCTTGTTCCTCCAGCTAGTGGAGTGATTGTGAGTGCCGCGGCATTGCCGGCAGGATTTCGAACTGTGATTACTGAATTAATGACCGTCGTTTGCACAAGAGCTACTCCTACTATTTGAGAAGTACCTGTTGCACGCCCGACCACCGTATAAGCCAGATCAGCGCCATTGAGTGTCAAAATGAGTTGACCCGGTTCGTTTACACCTACCTGAAACAAAACCTGATAAGTGCCGATATTAGCCAAGTTAAATGAGCTCGCATTTACACGGGTAATTTCAGTCCCGCTGACTGGACCGTCTTGCGGAAAACTTACATCCGTGTTGGGAGCAACAGTTGCTGCATTATCAGGAGGCATCAAGGCAAAAAAATCTGCAAAGCCTATTATTCCACTTGCCGGCCCTGCGGGTCCCGCTGGACCCGTCGCTCCTGTTGGTCCTGTCGGTCCTGCTGATCCTGCTGGTCCTGCCGGTCCTGCCGGTCCTGCCGGTCCTGCTGGTCCTGCCAGGCCAGCTGCGCCAATTGCTCCAGCAATTCCTGCAAGTCCCTGAGGGCCAATTGCTCCTACAAGTCCTTGTGGGCCTATTGCGCCAATTGCTCCTGCAAGTCCCGCAAGTCCCTGGGGTCCAAGTGCTCCTGCAAGTCCTTGAGGACCTAATGCGCCAATTGCTCCTACAAGTCCTGCAAGTCCTTGAGGGCCTAATGCTCCTGCAAGTCCTTGAGGGCCTAGTGTTCCAATCGCTCCTACAAGTCCTGCAAGTCCCTGGGGTCCAAGTGCTCCTGCAACTCCTTGGGGTCCGGCTTGTGCAATTGCTCCCGCGAGTCCTTGAAGTAATTGCTGTCCTGTAAGTCGTCGATTTTTAATAATCACTTTAGTCCGAGGACACTTGACTCGCACAATTTTTTTAATAATTCGAATATGACATTTCTTTCTTTTTCTTTTCGGAGGACAAACAATTATGGTTTTCTTCTTGCATCGCTTTTTTCTATCAAGACAACTCAACAACGACACCTCCCTATAAAGATGGTACAGTGTACGTAAGTCGTTTGTTTTAGTCATGGACTAATAGCTTGCTATTGGCTAGACTAAAAACTATCTTTAGAATATTGGGTTTATGGTAGGGTAGTGTTAGACCATAAATTCCTACACTCTTTCAGTTGTGATTACCTAATTTAAAATCAAGACAACTCATCCTACACGCCCAAATCACATTTGGGTCTTTTTTTGCACTTCAATTCCCAACATCCGGTAAGTGCTGAAGACAAGCAAGGATCTTACCTCTCGCACGCTAGAAGTTATGTTAAACGTCACAGCGAATGCGGCCGATTTTAACACACCTTGGGGATCGGTAATGAATACATGTTATTTTCTGGAGTATGGGATAACATCTGCTCTTGGCTGCATCAGCTCTTACAGGGAGGCCTTTAATCCACCACCACAATTCTTCCGGTGATCACACCGTTTTCGTCCTTGTGAAATAACAGCGCCTTGTAGCTGCTGCCATCCCCACTGATGGTGAAATTATCCGAATATCCGATTTGCCCTTCCTTGAAGTATTCTTTGGGAGACGTTGCTACACTCCAATCGTCATGCGTATACTTCATATTTCCCGAATTATCGTAGGTCACTTTTTTTATGGATTCGGAGATAATCCCATCGATCGTCTGACCGTCACGTATTTTGGCCCTTAAAACTTTCATCCTGGTTACCCCTTCTTCTTCCTCTGCACCGTTATCCGGCGAAGACGATGGCTTCCTTAGCTCTTTCAAATAAGCTTCTGCCTTGGCATGATCCGCTTTTGCAACGTCGAGAGGGAGATTGAACAGCGCCGTGGCGCCGGAATAGTCCTCCCTGGGTTGAATTTCCCCCGTCTTTTCATCATACGCAAACGCCTCTTTGCTAAAAAAAGCCGTGCCGCTGCTGACTGCCAAATACACCCCTCTGTCTGCAAACATTTCCACTTGGCTGCATTCAATGAGTCTGTACATGACGCCATCTATAACGTCCTCACTGTATGCGCCATTCATCGTGACGATATTAACTTCCCATGGCTTCTGGCCTTTTATCAACGGCGAAATGAAGAACGGATCCTTAGCATATTCAGGATCATCGGTATTCCGCATCGGCTTGCCATCCTGTCTGGTTATAGATATAACCGCATAGGTCCTTTCAGGATAAATGTTCTCGGATGAATGTTTAAATTCACTAAGACCTGCTCCCGAAACAAGACCATGCAGCGTAAAAAGGTAATCTCCGGAAGCTATTGACTGATTGGTCTGAATAGCACTTTTGCTTTCAAACGCATGAGCTAAGGGCTGATTGCTCAAATGCTCGGCGACCTGCTTGGCGCTGTATAGTCGAGTCGCCGCATAAGCTGAAACAGACAGTACTAGTATCAATACAGCAGCTAATAGTCCTGCGGATAATCTTTTCCTATGCCTATGCTTCATCTGACTACGCTCCTTTAATTGATGGATTATGCTCTCATTCAACTTTTCTTCGGGCTCTGCTGCGGAAGCCAAAGATTGTCTGAGCAATCGCTCCCAATCCGCATCCTTCATGGGGAATCAACCTCCAATACTTTTCTCATTGTTTTGCGCGCGTTATGCAGCCTGCTCTTCACTGTTCCCGTCGGAATTCTCAGCGCCGAAGCAATCTCCTCTACCGTCATATCCGCCGTATAATACATATAAAGGGGAAGCTTCAGCTTATCGTCCAGCCGGTGAGCAGCGTCCTGAATCATGGTGCGAAGCTCCAGCGACAGCACTTCGTCTTCCGGCGTTGCTTCGCTTGAAAGCGATCCGGGCTTGTTCGCCGTTTCTTCGTCAAGTTCAGCTATGGGTGCGATTCTTTGTCTCCAAGCAAACTTGCGACGATGATTTTTGTGCAGCCGAATTGCAATCGATAGGAGAAAAGCTTTAGGATTGTGGGACGCGTCTATCTTGAGTCGCAGCTCCACGGCCTTAAGAAATGTTTCCTGATACAGATCGTCCGTATCGTCTTTATTCCCCGTCAGCTTGTAGCAAAAACCATAAATGGACTTGCCATGCAGATTCACAAGCTCGATCAACTCATCAATGTCCAAGTAACTTCTCCTTTCTGAATGGCCATTCACCTATATATTGTCACAACCGAGGAAATGGTTCATCTTCGTATGCATCCATTAACAAGTTGTCACCAGTCCGTTCAATAAAGCATAAGCAATTTAAAAAAAATCCTCCACACCCTTTATGGGGTACGGAGGATTTTTTGTAAGATGTTAATTATAGCCCTTTATACCCGTTTATTTATAGCTACCGGAAGGCCACTCGCCGCCGAGTCATTGGCTGCAAGTGTAACCTCCAGGGTTTTTATGGCTTCGTCATAAGGAGCCAGAATTAGTTCTGCATTTCCGGTTTTCACCGCATCAATAAAAGCATGATCCTGCTGCCGGTAGAAATCGCCTTTGCCAAGGTAAGTCGTTGTCTTCCCTTCTTCTGCAATAGTAAGAGACGCTCCCTCCAAAGTGAGTCTAAACCCTCTGCCCATAATCTCAAGGGAGGAACGGTCATCCGGCTGCGGAATAAACCCCGTGTCGATATGGCCTACGGCTCCCGATTCAAACACCATGTTAACCGAAGTCACATCGGGAATCTCAATCCCCGATGAATCTTTGAAGAGCAGCCTGGCTGAATCGGCGCTTATTTTGCGCACGCCACCTGCCAGATAGATCATCAAATCGACATTATGCGTCGTCTGTTCCACTAGCTGGCCCCCTGATTTCGCCGGATCTCCCCACCAGGGCATAGGCGGGACTCCTCCGAAGCGATAAGCGCGTACCATTGCAATGTCTTTACCCGTCAAATATGTTTTTGCCTGCCGGACGGATTCCAGGTAACGGAGGCAGTATCCGGATCCGGCGAGTATGCCTGCTTCCCGGATGACCTCCGCTTTGCGCCGGACTTCGTCCAGATTAAGTCCCAGCGGTTTTTCCACTAGTAGATGAATCCCTCTTCCCGCAGCTTCCTCTTCCATGCTTCCATGCGCAAAGGGCGGAACACAGATAAACAGCGCATCCAAGTTCTCGTTCTCTAACATCAAACGGTAATCCGTATAGGCAGCAGCCCCATACGTCTTCGCGGCCTGCTCGGCGTTCTTCGCCGCAATATCGCAAATGGCGACAAGCTCTGCCTCTTGGTGGTCATGTATATGCTTAAAATGCTCGGATGCGATAATGCCGGCCCCAACGACTCCTACTCGTACCATGTTCATTCCTCCTCTGATTTAATGCGGCTTGCTGCCGATAATCACATCGATATGACGGGCAGTGTCATAAATAAGCTGGTCCGGAAACTGGGAATAAGCATCCAGCTCTGCTGTCAGGCTGTCATCGAAACCGGTCTCTTCCAGCGCCGCACGTACTGCTGTCCAGTTGACATCTCCAGACAGCAGCGGGACGAAGCCCTGATAATTGCCCACACCCGTTTTGAAGTCTTTGACATGGACTTTCTTAATCCGGGAACCGAGCGTCTTGATCCACTGCTCCGGTAAGCCGAACGCGAGAGTATTTCCCACATCAAAGTATGCACAGACGAACGGACTTGCAAATTCATCTATATACCGGACCATCTCAAGCGGGCTCCACAAGAATTTGTTCCAGACATTTTCCACGGCCAAATGTACCCCCGTGTCTTCCGCTTCTTTTACAAGAGGAGCTAATTCGGCCCGGGAGCGCTGCCATACTTCCTCATAAGACGCATCAGGGCAAACCCGGCCAGGCACGATAAGAATCGTGTCCACGCCAAGCTCGGCAGCGAGATGAATTTGCTTGGAGATGGAGTGCACTCCCTTGGCCCGTATGAGCGGATCCGGAGAACTGAGCGGAAATTTGCCAAGCATCTCGGTAGACAACGAGGATATACTGAGCCCGTAAGATCGGACCAGCTCTCCCGTTTTCCTGGCTTCGGCCGGCGTTGTGTCCATCGTGAGTCCCACTCCCCCGGCCGCATATAAATTAAGTTCAACGGTATGAAAACCCGCCTCAGCGCTTACCTTCAGCACTTTTTCGAGAGGCGTTCCCGGCGGGAAACACCACTGATTAATTCCTTTCTTCATACGACACCTCCTGTACATGTATTTTGCATCGGACGCCGTGTTGCAGGAACGGAGCCGGCGCCCCGTCCCCTCTGTTCCCTTACTTCAGACTTGCCGACCATTTCTCCGCACGGGCCTGAAGATCATTCAAGAATGTCTGGACATCCGGTGCGCTGCCGGAGGCTGCTTTGGATATATACCCGTTCACAGCCGGAACGATGTCGCTCATAAAGAACGGGTTCGCTTCATCCATCAGCTCCGAGTGGCCTACCTCGGCAATTTTCAAAGCTGTTTTAACGAACTTGTCGTTAGCGTCAACGAAATCGGCGTCTTTGAGTGTCGGGGTGTAGGCATAATTTTTATACAGGTACTTTTGCGTTTCGTAACCGGATAAGAACTTAAGCACTTCCCAGGAAGCTTTCACGTCCTTTGCGTCTTTTGCCATGACGAACGGGTCGACAGCTACCCAGCCTTCGCCCTTGGGCCCCAGATTCATAACGGGCTCAAAACGGTCGAGCAGAGCCTGATCTTTTTTGGAACGGAATTCGCTCATGGTCGATCCGCCTGTTCCATCGAGGTGAATGGCAATATTATTTTTGGCCAGGCCGAAGTTCTCCGCTCCCTGCGCATTGACGAAACCGGCCGGCGGCAGTTTGGCAGCTTCTTTCAACCATTCCATTACCTTGGCCATTTCCGGTGTGTTAAGTTTCCATTTCACCTGCTTAATGTCCTTCAAATTCCCCTCGGCTCCCGGTGCCCCGAAAGCATGAGTCAGTGCTACGAACGTGGAACCGTTCAGCGTATTTCCGCTCCAGTAAAGGCCGTAGTTCTGCTCGCCTGTTTTGGGATTATTCCCTTGCATCTTCTTGGCCTTCTCCAATACTTCCTGTGGAGTCGGTTTCTCGGAAAGCGGCTGTACTCCCCACTCTTCGAACATCTTTTTGTCATACACCGTCAAGCGCCTTCCGAGTACGGACGGTATTCCGAACTGTTTGCTGCCGTCAGGCGATTTGGTACTGTAAGAATTGTTCCATATTCCCTGCAGATACATATCCGGTTTAAAGACCGGATCCGACTTAATCAGATCATCCAAATCACGAAGCAAGCCTTCCTGGTACCATTGGGATGCAAACGCTCCTCCGGTGTACAGGATATCGACATCTTTGGAAAGGAGCATGGCCGACTGCTTCGCTTTTACGTTTTCCCAAGGAATTTGGTACACTTCCAGTTTGAGATTGGGGTACATTTTGTTAAACGTCTGCTCCAGATACTGGTTCAGTCCGATTGTCTCATTGCCGGTCAGCGGATCGATTCCGTTCTCCAGCTTCCATCCGGCCAAGGCTACCCGCACGGTTCCCGACAGATCCGAAACCTTCTTGATCTCAGCCCCATCGGTCACATCGGCGCTTCCACTGTCCGAGCAGCCGGCCAGGGTGCAGGCAAGCATACCGGACAAGACAGTTAACATCACTTTCTTCATAGATTCATCCTCCGATCAGGTGGGTGGGAATAACGAAACGGACGAAAAGGACTACGCGTTAAGGCGGCACGAACGGCTTTATTGTTTGATGCCGGACAAGGCGATGCTTTCAATGATGTAGCGCTGAAGAAACAGATAAACAACAATGACCGGCAGCAGGCTCACAGTTGTAGCTGCCATTATGATGGAAGGCTGCTGGTTGATTCCGTTATTGTACGTAAACATCGCGAGTCCGATCTGGATCGTGTATTTCGATGCGGTTTTTAAAGCCAGCAAGGGCCACAACATTTCGTTCCAAACGCCCAGAAAAAGCAGAATGACCATGGTCGCAATAATCGGCGTACACAAAGGCAGGTATACACGGCTGAATACGGTGAATTCTTTGGCACCGTCCAGCACGGCTGCCTCCCTCAAGGCTGACGGCAGCTGGTCGAAGAAGGCTTTGGCGAGAAAAGTCCCGAACGCGTAGTTAAGGGCGGGCAGATAAAACGCCCAGTACGTATCGATCAGCCCCATTTTGCTGAACAGTAAATATTGGGGGATCATCGTCATTTCAAAAGGAATCATCATCGTACTGAGTGCAAGCAGCAAAACGATGCCCGCCCCTTTGAACCTGATTTTGGAGAGCGCATAGCCGGACATTAAGGCGGATAGAGCGCTTACGATAATAACGCCTCCGCTGACGACTGCGGAGTTTCCGATATAGCGCATCATCTTGATATTCGTAAAGGCAGCCTTGTAGGTTTTAATCGTGGGTTCCTCCGGCCACAGTTTCGGCGGAAACGTAATGTTGAGACGCGCTCCCCAATCAAAACTCGTAACGAGCATCCAGAGGAACGGCACAATCATAATGAAGGATCCGAGAAACAAAATCAGCAAAAGTATCCATTGGTTGAACGGAACTTTTTTCCGTAAAAGCGGTGCCCGTGGATAAGCTGCAGGCGGCATCGTATCTCTCCTCCTTTTGCAGTGGCGATCTGCCCGGTTTGTTGGTCCGGGGGGAACTGGTCCTGCACTTCCCTTAGTCCATGCTGTCTTTTCGCCGGTTAACCATCATAAGTACAGTCGTTAGCAGCAGGATGATTACGAATAACAGGTAAGACGCTGCCGTAGCAAGGCCCATTTGAGCTGCCAGAAAAGCGTTCCGGTATATATAAAGAACGACTGTCATAAGACTGCCTCCGGGATTCCCGGCGGTCCCTCCAAGCAGCCATACATCGGTAAACCTCTTCATCCCCCCGATGGTTCCCATAATGAGCATAAAGCCAAAAATCGGACGCAGGTACGGGATAGTAATGTACAACCACTTGCTGTATGCGCTTGCCCCGTCGACTTCCGCTGCCTCATACAAATCCCTGGGCACACTTTGCAGCCCTGCCAGAAAAATAATCGTATTGTAGCCGAGCGCGCCCCATAGGCTCATCAGTACGATACTGAAACGTGAAACGGCCGGATTCGTGAACCAGCCAACAGGATCTAGCCCGATCCAGCCCAGAACAAAATTCAAGAGCCCTTCTTTCGACGGAAAAAAAAGAAAGGAAAACAAGAGGCTTGTCGCAACCGCAGAAACAACGTTGGGCAGAAAATAAACGGCTTTGAAGAAGTTTTTGCCGAACGTCCATCTCAGATTGTTGATCAGACTTGCCAGAATGAAAGAAAGCCCGATTCCAAGCAAGACCGACAAAATGCCCATGAGGAAGGTGTTTTCAAGGGCCTGCCAGAAAATCGGATCCTGAAGGACATACGTATAATTGCTCCAGCCTACCCAGTTACCGGACAAAGTAAGACCCGTAGTTTGCTGAAAGCTCATATACAAAGCCGCAAACATCGGATAGATCGCGAAAACAAGCACACCTAGGATGAGTGGCGCACTAAACAAGTACCCCATCCAGTCGTTTCGGGTGAATCTTTTCCTGTTGATTTGCTTGGAGTTCCGAGTTAATTGTGTATACGCTTTCAAAGTTGATTTCGATGGCAATGTTTCCTCCTCCTCTCTAAGTAAATAATCCCGACAGCTTGCCCATTTTTTAACGAAATGAGCCCTCTTCTTTTCTAGCCATCTTCACGCCTGATTAAGGATAAGCCCCTCCTTTATATTCGTTAATTTTTCAGAAAATTTCGTTTTCATTTCCGTACATCTTATTAGGTGGCGGAAATGAATATGAGCATTTTCTTTTTGGTATTATTTGAAAGAATAATCCTCCAATTCCTATCCGAGAGAAGCGATTTGCCTTGTTCCTTAGTATGTTCCTTCGTTGCGTCGTGAAGAATTAAGAGGATATATCTTGGCCTATAAACAGAAAAGGAGCCCTTCCTTATAGCAGGAAAGCTCCGAAAAAGTATTGGCTCACTTTTCTTTTTAATGCCCATACAGGGAATGAGATAATGTTCTTGTCACCCGACATGGAACGACTCTGCAGCTGCTCATCCTTTTTCCCGCTCCACTCACAATTTTACTCCGTACATATTTCAGGATTGTGGCGAAGATCTTACCCTTCCCCATATAGGGTTAAATCTGCTGCTCTTTTTAACTTTTCATCCTCATTTTTTTGACCGCGTTTTCGGCAGCCTCCATAATCACTTCTCCCAAAGTAGGATGGGGGTGAATCGTCATAGCCAAGTCCTCCACGGTTGCCCCCATTTCGATAGCAAGCGCAAGTTCCGATACGAGTGTCGATGCCTCCACTCCAACGATTTGTGCGCCCTTCACGATTCCGGAGGCCGGGTCCGCGACGATCTTGACAAATCCTTCGGGTTCCCTCAATGCCAATGCTCTTCCGTTAATCCCGAAAGAAGCTTTGCCGATCACAACCGGGATGGCGTTTGCCTTTGCTTCCGTTTCGCTTAAGCCGACGCTGGACAACTCCGGATCCGAAAAGACGACGAGCGGCATGGCTTTATAGTCAACCTCGGACGTAAGGCCTGCAATGGCTTCTGCCGCCACCTTGGCTTCATAGGACGCCTTGTGAGCGAGGGCCGGACCGGCCGTAATATCGCCAATTGCAAAAATATGGGGGATAGCCGTTCTGCACTGTTCGTCCGTCGCGATCAATCCCCTGTTCGTCACCGGCAGACCTATGCGTTCCAGTCCCAACTTGCCGTCCGTATTCGGTTTTCTGCCGATAGTGACTAACACATAGTCCGCTGTAACATGATGCTGCTCCTGATTTTTTGAATAATGCAGTGTAATTGAATCCGCATTCTGTACGACGTGCTCAGCTATCGCCCCGGTAATCATGTTAATACCATCGGCTTTCAACCGCCGGATAACCGGGACCACAAGGTCCGCCTCGAATCCGGGCAGCACTTGTTCTCCTCCCTCCAGAATCGTTACCTTTGTTCCAAATTTGGCATACATCTGCCCCAGTTCGACACCGATATATCCACCGCCTATAACGACCAGGCTGGCCGGAACCTCAGGGAGCGACAGAGCTTCTGTCGAAGACAAAACACGTCCTCCAACCGGGAATGCTTGCAGCTCAATCGGACGCGATCCTGTTGCCAGTATGGCGTACTTAAAAGAAACGGTTTGCTCCTGTCCGGATTGTTCGATAACAGCAGTATGTTCATCGACCAATCTAGCCTCTCCTTCCAGAATGCTCACACCTGCAGTATTTAATAAATAACGGACTCCGCCTGCCTGCTTAGTCACAATCCCTTGCTTGAAATCCTGAGCATTCTTAAATAACGCAGCCGCATCTGCCTGATTGAACGATCGAAGCAAATCATAGCGATGCGATTCCGCAATTAATGCTTTGGATGGAATGCAACCCACGTTCGTGCAGACTCCGCCAAGCTGGCCGCGTTCGACAATCGCCGTCTTCATACCAAGCTGTGAAGACCGCAGCGCCGCCACATAACCTCCCGGACCTGATCCAATAACCAACGTTTCTACGGATTCAAGCTTACTCATATCCCGATACCTCCAAGTTGAAGCCCTTTTATATGATGATGATCATAATATATTATAATCATCATATTTTGAAGCCGTCAACAGCCGTGCTTAGTCTTTCTTGAACTGGCAGTTACGGGGGTCCCCCTAAATTGACAGGTTTTATTATGACGCTTATAATATTTTGAAAGCAGAATGATGAAACAGCGGGGTGATTACAATGCCGTATCCCAAAGGCCATAAGACAAAAGTGCGGAATAAGATCGTAGAAAGTGCTGCCCAAGCTTTTCGCACCAAGGGGATTCATGACGTAAGCGTTCCGTTCATTATGAAGGGGGCCGGATTGACTCATGGAGGATTTTATGCACACTTTGACAACAAAGAACAACTGGTTGCCGAAGCCTGTCGGTATGCCATCACCGATACCATCGCGCTTTTGCAGAAAGCCGCCGATCAGGAAAAGCAGACCCCAAAAATCAATACGGTCATTGATTATTATTTAAGTACGTATCACCGCGACAAAACGGAGATGGGCTGCATTATTCCTGCCCTTTCTGCCGAAATCTCCCGTTCTTCAGAAGACGTCCGGGAAATATTCACCCATGAAGTGGAGCGGATGATTGCTTTTATCTCCAATCTCGCCGAAATTGACGCGTCCAAAGGCAGCGCACTGTTCAGTACCATGGTGGGCTCTCTTGTTCTTGCACGGACTGTGAATGACCCTGAACTGAGCGGCAGCCTTCTCTCGGCGGGCAAGCAGTCTGCCAAAGAACTGGTTAAGACCTTCCATACTTGATAGGATCCGTGATCACGGCTGGATTCGTCTAACAGTCGGTGAAGAGCCGAAATATGTTTTGAAACGGGAAGCCTAACCTATAGAGACAGCCCCCTAGTTAGCGAAGCCGCTTCCTACTGCTGTCTCTTGTCTCCATTCGATAAATAATCTCCAAACAGCTCCGTTATGATCTCTTCGTTCGGCTTTAACGAACCTCGCCATCCTGCCCAAGGCATCTCCATGTCCGAGCGTCCTTTCGTATTATTCAATCGATCCTCACAGGCAGCGATATCTCCAAAATCGGTCCAAGTATACGGGGTCAATGTTAAAAACGGATTCGGAATTACACCTACAATGGCCAGGGTATCAATGCGCTTTCCGAATAGATGGAAACCGACCGCTCGCGGTCATAGTCGTAATTGTCGGAACGATACAGCTTTTTGAGTATACGCATGATTTGTGGAGTCATACAATCCAATCCTTTCATAGTTTTTTCTTTTAGAGAGTATTCAGTTTCCACTCCAATTGCTCGTTTCAGTTACAATAGCACGGGCCGGTATTTTTTCCAAGATGAAAAGCCCGCAAGCTAAATGCAGGCTCTTACATTTGGGGAAGGACAAGTTAAGTCTCCGGCAAATCCTTATGCGATAGAATCGCTCGCTTTTTCCCGCTTGATCCGCTCCAGCAAATCGTGCAGCTCGTCCTCCTCGCACCAGAAAAGCGGCTCCATCACATGCCGGATCCTGGTGCTTCTGACTAAGTCGAATTGAAGAAACGCAGGCGCAGTTTGAGTGTGCTCGTGAGCAGCTTCCTTTTTTGCGGACTGACCTGTCTTATTCGGGGCCGACAGAGCCGTTTCCGGTGCACATGTTCCTGCTGACAAAAGAAGAATGACTTCCCTGGATATTCTGGTTAGTTCTTTCAGCAGCTTGGCCCGCACCTCGGGATGAAGCAATCGGATCATATCCGTCACGATACAAAGCTCAAACGTGTTTGCCGGCAGGAAAGTGCGCAAGCCCAGCGAGTATTCGGTTACCCGGGAAGGAAACTCTGCGCGGAAAAGTTCAAGCGTAGGCCGGTTATGCACATAGATATGCGAGACATCCAGGTGTCTCACCAGTTCAGGATCATCGGCGCCGATCAGCAGCGTATGGGACGATAAAGCTGTGCAGGCAGAGACCTTATCAAGCTCTTCGGCTGAATAGGCCGCAAGATTGGGGAGCTGCAGCGTATTCATTTTTTCAATGAATGCGCCGTAGAAATGCCCCTGATACTCGGGAAACAGCTCCGTTTCGAGTTCCTTGAACTTGGTGTGCATCTGTATGCGGTTCTGGTAGTCCGAAAAAGCCTGCCGGTCGCCGGAAGAAGTGGTCTCGTGCGGATAGTGAATCGCGTATGCTTGGCGGTCCGAGCGAAAATTCACTCCTTTCCGGTATAGACGATAAGCGAAATCAATATCCTCCACCCCCCAGCCCTTGAAGGATTCATCGAATCCTCCTATGTCGAGTGCCGCTCGGGCCGGCACGGTAATCGCTCCGGAATACCCCAATTCCCACGGAAGCGCAAGCTGCTGAATGTCGTCCCGCATGTACAGGAAGAACGGCTCTCTGCGGTCTTGCCAGGCGGGAAGCTTGTTGAGCTTTACAGCGATTTCTCCAATATTGTCCGGCGTGATCCCCTCCACTACAGAAGTGTCCGTTACAGCAGGGTCCAGATCAATCCCGTACATACAGTGAAGGGTAACGGCTGCGGGCGATTTCTCGTAAAGCGTTAAGATCCGGCTCACGAAATTTTGGGGCACCAGCATCCCCGCATCCAGAAAACAAACATATTCTCCGGCAGCTTCCCGGAGTCCCGTGTTTCTGGCGCAGGACCGTCCGGAATATTCATCGCGGGGCCGGTACATATACCGGAGCTTAGGTAAAACAGAACGAATCTGCTCGATATAGAAAGATGTACCGTCACTGGAGCCGTCATCTACGACGATCAGCTCCGCTTGTTCCGATTGAAACCATTCCGCGTCCTGCAGGGCCAAGTACTGCAATCCCTTATGCAGGAGAGGACCGCAGTTGTATGCCGGTATTACGATCGAGAGTTTCAACCTCTTCCCGCCTCCTAACGCCAATCGTTGTTCAGTGTCCGGTTGAATATAAACGCGCATATCAAGACGCCGCCGACAGCCAGCAGCGCAATCAGCCCCATCGGCACAAACAGCTCAGTTACTCCCGAGCCCGTCATCCATACCTGTCGTACGACCTGGACGTACCATTCCATGGGATTAACCGCAGCGATGAACTGAATCCATTTCGGCAGAAGCCGGATCGGCATCATAGCGCTCGACAGCATAATTAACGGCAGTAGAGTCAAATTGAGCACCGTGACGAAAGAAACCGTCTTGCGGGTAAGGAGCGCCAGAATGTACGAGAACGAAGAAATTGCGACCGAAATCAGATAACCGAACAGGATAATCGCAAGAACGGATACGGTTGTCAAATTTCCGCTTGCGCCGATCAGAACGGAGATCAGCACAATCACAAGCGCCTGAACGACGCTCATTGCGGCCGAGTATGACAAATTCCCCAGGATAACAGCCGAACGGCTGGACGGGGTTGAAATGATTTTTTCGATGACGCCGGACTGGATATCTTCAAGCAGGGCCATGCCGGACCATCCCGACGCATACAAGGTTGTCATGACGACTACGCCCGGCGCAAAAAACAGCAAATAGTCGGCTCCGCTCTGCCCGAAGTCCGGGATGCTTGAAATCGGCGCCAGAATTTGCCCGAACAGCAGCAGCCAGATCAGTGGAGTGGACAAATTAAACAAGATATACAGCGGTTTTTTGACCGCATAAATATAATTGCGGTAAAACATGGAGCTGAAGTCATACCAGAACTGCTGCATTTTTATCATCAGCCAAGCTCCTTTTCGTATACTGAATCATGACATCGTCCAGGGTCGGCTGCGATATGCGTACGGAAGTCACGTGTAAACTTCTAGATGCGAACCAGTCAATCAACTGGCTGATATGCTTATGAGCATAATCGACCCAGAGACGAAGCTCCTCCCCGTTCTGACCGACGGAGATTTGCTGCAAGCTCATAAGCGGGAGCGCCTCTTGGATTTGCCGCTGCAGCAGCGATTCGTCGACCGCGGATATCGAAGATGAGAACGACAGGAAGATTTGGTCCCCTCCGACTTGGTCTTTGAGAACCTGCGGCTCGCCAATGCAGACACTATGACCGGAATCCATAATCATGATGCGGTCGCACAGCTTATCCGCTTCTTCCAGATAGTGCGTCGTGATGAATACGGTCGTTCCCCGGTCATGAAGAACCTTAAGCGCCTCCCACAACTGCTGCCGGTGCTCCAGATCAAGCCCGACTGTCGGCTCGTCGAGGAACAGGATCTTGGGACGATGCAGCAGAGCCGAAGCGATGAACAGCCTGCGTTTCATGCCCCCCGAATAGGTGTAGAGCAGACGGTCCTTGACCGCCAGCAAATCCACCGTCTCTAGCGCATCCGAGATGGCGCGTTCCATCCCGGACGAACTTATGTGATAAAGCTTGCCGACCCATCTCAGGTTTTCATACGCGGTTAAGCTTTCATCCAGCCCGCCCTGTTGAGAAACATAGCCGATCCTGCTCCTGATTTCGTGCGGCTGCTTTGCAATGGATTCACCGAACATCCGGATCACCCCGTCCGTGGGCCGGATTAAGGTGGTGAGCATTTTGAACGTCGTGCTCTTCCCCGCACCGTTAGGACCAAGCAGTCCAAAAACTTCGCCTTCGTTAACATCGAATGTAACATCGTTTACCGCTCTGACGTTTCCCTTGTCATATACCTTGGTCACATGCTCAACTTCTATGATGGACATCGTTATCTCCCCCGCTTTTGCCTAAATTGCTCTGCGGCGATGCAACTGCAAGTCGATCCGGCAGCCTTTTCAGCAAGCGTTCTTCATCACGAATCAACTCTTCAAACTGTGGATAGAGACGCTCGTACTCCCCGGCGCTGTTTCTGAGAATGGCGAGAGCTACAAGGTGATTAAATCTCGTCCACTTATTTGCGAGTGCTTCGATTTCCTTGTCGGCATCTATACCCATTCCACGCAGGAAACCCGACAAATCCTGACGGCTTCTGAGAAGAATACGATGAAAGGCATGGATTTCGTTAACTTGCATTCTTATTTGCTCGGGAGGAATATGCTCACGCATCACTTTTAAGGAATCGGTATAAATGCGGCCTTCGTGCAAGTTAAACTCCAAGGGATAATTTTGCACGGCAGACCGGTACAGCTCCAATTCATCCAAGAGGTCCATAGCGTTCTGGATGCTTTGTGTATCCTCGCATTCCCAGTACATGTAAGGCGTAAATTTCCCCGCTTGCCGGTAATTAAAAGCCGTATCCAGCATGAATTCAAGCTGTTCCGCTGAAACCATTGCATACTCGTTATTGTAAGGACTATAGACGCGGCAATCGCCCTTCTCCGTAAATTCCGTAAGCAGCAGATAGTTCCAGGAATCGCTGTCATAGGTTGTCGTCTCGAAAGGAGCGTGCTTGAGGTTGTGTGCGGCCGCAATAAATCCATGCTTCCCTGTATAATCCCTAGCGTAATTCACGGCCTGCTTGACATCCCGAAATTCGGGAACGACTGTGTGGATCACCGGGAATTCTTGCTGAAATCGTTCAATCAGGTCTCCGGGGTGAGGCCCCGAAAGCTTGGAATATCCGTGAACCACACAGTGAATAACCTGGAAATAATCCGGTCGGAGCAGCCATTTCTCCAGCGGAAACCGAAGCCCGTGCCGGATCGTCAGCTCGTTGTAAAAACAGCCCAACAGACAGTTATAGGCGGGTTGAAGCGTCAAGACGTCACACCGCCTCTGCTAGCTGATTCGAGAAGCCGCACAAGCCTCGGCGTTTTCTCCAGGGCGGTCAATTGATTCTGAATCCGCAAGGAAATTTCCGTACTCTTCCCCGCCAATCCTTCATGCAGCAGGGACTCGAAGCGTTTGCGCCCGAGATCATCCTCTCCGCATACGATTCCGAGACCGGCGCGCTCCATACAGAAGGCGTTGAAATTGCGTTCGTAAGTATCGGGAAAAAGCAGCCCCGGAACATGATGCCTCATCGCCGATACCATCATGGAATTGGAACCGGGCGTAATGCAGAGGCTCGAATGCGCCATGACGGTTTCGGACGGTACGAAAGGCTCGAAGCGAATCCGCTCCTCCCGGGACTTCAGAGGATGGTCCAGGAAAGCGGAATTGTACTTGCCGATGGCGAATACGGCTCGCACCGGATTCTTCTCAAATACGTCGTACATCATTTCGAACGTGCTGCGGGAATTGATACCGAAAGGGAGCGACGAGAGGTAAACAAATACGAGCGGCTCCTTGCAGGTTTGCTCCCATTGTTTAAACCAGCCCGGTTCCTCTTTGAATGCGTCCGGAACCAGCTGTCCGACAAATTCGGCTTCCGGCTCATACCGGAGCAGCTCGGGCTCCAGTTCTTTGCAGCTGGGCACAAGCAGCAGCTGACAGTGATCGAATAACGTACGGCAGACATGCTCCACGGGCGGCATGCCGTATTTATGGAGCACGCGGTTCCAGATATTGCGGACTCTTCTGAGAATGAGCTTGCGCCCGGGATGAAGATCTTCCAGTTCAATGTTGTGGGCCGGATGAAGGGGCCAATTGACGATTGAAGCGAGCCGGACGCCTTCGGTATGAGCCGAGATGGCGATCGTGAACTGCATATCGGCAAAAACCAGATCCGCCTGAAAGTCTCGGATCGTCGCCCTTTCCCGCTCAATCGTGTCGATCAGGTGAAAGTCATCCGCATGACCGGAGACGAAAATTAAATCTTCATAGGTGTGATAACCGAAGAACGGGAGCTTGTTCTCAATGTAGGCGGGCTTGGGCACAGACTCGTAGAAGCGGACCCCGCTCGGAAACAAATGACGAAAGGATGCCGGAGCCAGCACAGCAACCTCGTGTCCCGCCGCCGTTAACTGCTCGGCCGCCGCCATGCTTCTCACGGCGTGTCCGTAAGTTTCCGCCCAGTTGCTCGTTACCAGGAGCACCTTCATTTTCCCTCGGCCCCCTTCAAGAAAACGATCATTTCAGCAACTTTCGCAACCGTTTCCCCATTGACGGAAGCCTGGGCGTTTCCTTTTACAAACGGACCTTTATGACTCATGACCTCATAGAAAAGATCGAGTCTGTCGCCGGGCCCTACAGGCTTATTGAATTTGATTTCTTTCATGGAGGCGATCATTCCGACCGAAGGCGCTTGGTCGGGCTTGTGAATGGCAAATGCGCCAAGCTGCCCCATCGCTTCTGCAATCAGGACGCCGGGCATGATCGGTTCATCCGGGAAATGGCCCTGGAAAAACCATTCGTTGATCGATACATTTTTGTACCCTCTCGCCCATACCCCGGGCTCCACTTCCGTTACTCTGTCAATCAGCAGAAACGGATAACGATGCGGCAGTACGGATGTAACCGGAATTTCCATCGGACGACCTCCTGACTGGCGGTTGGATAAATAGCTGCTGCGACGTAAAATAAGGAAGAAAGCCGGAGATTTTTTCGGCATTCATGGCTGTCCGGCCCCCAGTTTATCCAGGACAAGCCGATGAATCTTACGGATCGTACTGAAGTGCTCTAAATCGAGTGTCCGGTAATCAATGCTGATCCGGTACCGGCGTTCCAACTGTTCGATGAGCCAAATCAGCGAGAAGGAATCAAGCTGCAACGGCATATCCGATTCCACTTGTTCGTCCAGGGTTTGAAAAAGACCCGATTCTATGACAATTGACTTGATGTCAGCGATGTGTACCATGAGAAAGCTCCTTTAACAATTCTCCTCGCAGCAATTTGCCGGCAGCCGATAAGGGAAGCTGTTCGATTACATGCAGCTTTTTGGGGATTTTATAATCCGAAAGAACGTTCCGAAGCCAATGCGAGATGTCGTCAAGCGGCTCGGTCGCCGTCGGCTCATCCCACACGATGAAGGCTTCGATGACGCGTTCGAGAACCGGATGCTCGTAGTGCACGGCTGCGGCCTCTCGGATCAACGGATGTTCTCTCAGAGCCGCTTCGATTTCCTGGAGCGTGACTTTAAGTCCTCCGATACTGATCTGATCGTTGCTGCGGCCGGTCACCGTAAGAAAGCCGTGCTCATCGATGTGAACCAGATCCTGCGTATATAAAATTCCGCTGGTCCCGTCTCCATCGGGATCGGGTATCCAATTGTCCTGCTTCCCTGTATAAGGGCTTTTATCCAGACGGATCGCCAATTGAGGCTGCTCCTCGCTCCATTCGTAGCGGATATGCCGCGAGATTTTACCGAGTGAAGGCGGATGGCTGTCCGTAAAGTCAACCGAAATATAGCCGATTTCGCTCATTCCGTACTGCTGTCCGATCGGCAGGCCGATACGTTCACGATATCTGCCGGCCAAATCCGCCGGGAGCGGCCCTCCGGAAGAGATCAGATACAGGGGCTTACCGCTCCGGACGTGACCTGATTGACAGACAAACTCCTCCATACGGGCTTCCATCAGCTTGTAATGGAAAGCCACACCGTACACATGCGATGCTTCGTAGCGTTCGATGGACGAAACGATTTCCTCTCCGTTGATGAAGTCGGGGAATGCGACGGTTCCTCCTTGCAGCAGCGTATGAATGGCAGCCGACATCAGACCCAGCGCGTGACTTAACGGAACCAGACACAACACCAGGCTGTTTTCACCGGGGCTTCCCTCTTCGCGGGCATAGCCGTCCCATTCATCAAGCAACGACTGATAGGTGCGTGTAATTGACTTCGGTGTTCCCGTCGAACCTGAACTGAACAAAGTAAGCGCTTCCCAACGGTTCAAAAGGAGTTGCTCCTCGCCCGTATTTTTGCTGTCGTATGCGACGCGATTACTATCTTCCCCGTCTCCCGCTGACAGGAAGAAGGGAGCTTCCGCTTGAAAGAACGAAACGACCGGCTTGGGATTCCGGGACTCGGCACTTATGGTCAGATCCGGTGAAAAGAGACGAAGACGAGCCTGCTTTTCGTCTTCTTTCATCCGCTGATCCAGCAGAAGAATGTGGTTGCGCTGCTGCCAGTTCGCCGCTGTCCATTCGAGCAGCGTATACGAATCCGGCAGGTCAATGGCAACCCGGCAGTTCTTCCAGCCCCGGTCGTCCAGCCATTTCTTTTTGTCCCCGATTCTGCGGTTTAGCTCGGCGTAGGACAAGCTCAGCTCTGACGACAGGAGGGCTGTTTTAGGAAGAGGCTTGAAAGAGATCATAATCGCTCCACCCCTTCGGAAGGAACATAAAGACCGTAACCCCGGGCTGCATTCCGCTCATACTTTTCGAGCCACGGCTCCAGAGCGAGGACGGGTTTCAGGCCCCGGTTCTTTGCCTGTTCCGCCGATTCGACGGCAAGCGAAATGACGCCCCCTAATGCGTTGGAGTCTCCTCCCTCTCCCGCGTGATCCGAAATCCAGTGTGAAGACCGGATGGACCGGGTATCGCACAGGACGAGCAGCACGAGATCCGCTTCGCCGTCCTCGATATAGTCCTTCGCCTGCCGGATCAGTGCACGCACACCTGCAGCCGTAACGCTGATACAGCTTAGCGGGCCGTGCACAGCGAGTTCTTTGGCGATGTATCCCATGACAGAACTCGGCACAGAGGGAGGGAACATGATCGGGCTGACTTTCCTGCCCTGCAGCAAATCCTTGCTCGTCTCCTGGAGCGTCATCATGTCGGTGAACAAGCTTCCGAGCAGGATCGCCTTGCGTGCCGGCTGGATATCCCGGGATCTCGCTTGTTCTGCCGCTTTCATCGCCGCATGGTAAATCAGCGGATTATACGAGGAGCGGACAAATCCCCGCAGAGGCGGGATGGGATCGTTTTCGCTCTGTTCGTGAAAACCGGTGACCACCACCTGCATCTTCCGTGTATCCAGTCTGCGCGACTGCTCTGAGATTTCCTTCATCATGATTCCCCTCCATTCCATCTGCGGAAAAGAAGTGTGCAGTTATTCCCGCCGAATGCTCTTGAGTTGGACATCACCACGTCCAGACTCTTCTGCCGGGAGCCCTCCGTCACATAGTCTAAATCCAGCCCTTCATCGGTTTCAACAAAATTCGCGGTTGGAGGAATCCTCCCATGAGTCAAGGCAAGAACAGAGATAATCGCTTCGACGGCACCGGTAGCTTCCAGCATATGACCCGTTGTCGATTTCGTGGAACTGACGGGAATTTTGCGGGCGTACTCTCCGAAAACTTGCTTGAGCGCATTCGTCTCACTGCTGTCATTCAGCGGCGTCCCGGTTCCGTGCGCATTGATATAATCCACTTCTTCCGGTCTGCAGTTCGCTTGGCGCAGGGCAATCTTCATCGATCTCGCCAGTCCGTCTCCTTCAGGATCGGGCTGCGTGATATGGAAACCGTCCGAGCTTAGGCCCCAGCCGATCATTTCTGCCAAAGGCTCGGCTCCTCTTGAAAGGGCATGCTCAAGTTCCTCCAAAACGAGAATAGCCGCGCCGTCGCCTATGAGAAGACCGCTGCGATGCTTGCTGAACGGACGTACGACTTCTTCCGCCATAGCCCGGCTCGAATCGAAATTATAAAAAACGATCGGGTAGAGAACGTTGATCCCGCCTGCTACTGAGACCGGAGTTCTCCCTTTGCGAACCTGATCGAAGCCGTATCCGATCGCATTGGCTGAGGCCACGCACGCATTAGTAAACGCAAGGCGTTCGCCGGTGGAACCGATTATGCCGGCAACCGCCGCCGCCTGCTCGTAGGGATTGGAATCATGAATGGATACCGGCCGATCGCCTTCCGATCGCATAAATTCGGATTTTCTGTCTGCGAATTCCTCTGCCTCCCAGTCAGGCGAGAACTGCTCGTAATAGTTCAGAAGATGAGTGCCGTCTCCCAAATTTCCGACAGCCACTGCGGCTTTCTCCAGACTGCTCCGGTGATTCTCCGGGTTGAGCCCGGCCATTACTAAAGCCCGCTCCGTGCAGTACTCTGTAAAAAACTTGTAGGAGCGTTCTTCGACAGGCGCCTCACCGCCTACTTTCGTATAGCTTCTGGAAGTATCGATACTCTGCAAAGGCCGGAAACAATGCTCGCCCTCAAATACTTTGTCGAGAATGGGAGCCTCCCCTAACCCGAAAGGGGTCACAACCCCGTATCCGGTTATAACGACACGTTTATCCATGAATCAGCTGCTGCCTTTGGATAAATTCATGAAGTTCCGCGATGTTCATCTTTCCGACTTTGTCGATATCGTCATCGGCCACTTTGAACTGAAATTCTTCTTCCAGGTTTACGATCAGTTCGAATAAAGAAATGGAATCCAGGCTGAATTCCTGGGCAATCGGTTCTTCCGGATCTACATCCGGCTTGACCTCCATGTTCATTTTCTCCTCACAAATGCGGGTAATGAGAGCTTTCATTTCGGTAATCGCTTCCATAAATTTTCCTCCTTAATCGGTTGTAATCGGATGACCGGATGCGCACAGCGGCTCCAGAACAATTTTCCTATCGCCTCTATTCAGCAGCGTGATCAGCTCACTCCTGGCACTCACCTGGATGCGCTCCATCATTAACTTACGCGGGCTCAAGGCAAGCTCCGTTCGGAAGCGCGGGGTAAGATGCGGTGAAACGACCGGCATGCTTATCGACATAGGGCCGGCCGGTTGGACGGGATATTCGTTCTCGAAATCAGAATCATACACATACACGATTTTACGGGCGGTTCTTAGAAGTTCCGTTATAATTTGTTGCATCATATAAGTCGGAAACAAAAGAATAAAATCGGTTATTAACACTACGTCGAAAAAACTGTTTTCATAAGGGGTATCACAGCCGAGCCGGCAATGGATTTCTTGTGAGAGAGAAGATTGGAACATACCCTCCAATCGGTGATTCCAAAGGTAGATATGAGTGGGGTTCAACTGCCTGGCCAAGTTCTGTTCGCTTACTCCAAGCAATAAGGAAGCGGATGCGCCTCGAATGTGCTCGTTATACAGGTGTTGAATAAAGGGGGCCGTAAATTTTTTCATTAACAGGGATAAATCGATGTACAGCAGCTTCTCAAGAAAAGCGGAGTAAAACATCCCTTGATAGTGCGGGTAAGCCTCCGTTTCCAGCTGCCACAGTTTGCGGTGAATACAGCGTTTGTTGCGAAAATCGTTTTCCATTCGGTCTTCGGATCTGACGATGGGATGCGGCAGATGCAGCACAAAGGCGTGCCTCTCCGAACGGAAAGAACATCCCGTTCTGTAAAGCCGGTAAGCGAAATCAATATCCTCCGAGCCCCAGCCTCTAAAATTCTCGTCATACCCTCCCGCCTCACGAACACGCGAAGCAGACACGCTCATGGCGCCCCCCAGTCCCATCTCCCAAGGCGCGGCAAGCAGATCCAGATTGTCCCGGAGCATCCTGAGCGCCTGATACCGGCTGTCCTGCCATACCGGCGACACGGACAGTTTCGAAGCCTCCTCCCGCAGATTGAGCGGGGACAGCTTATGGACAACGGTTGTATCGTCACGCTCAGGGTCCGCATTAAGCCCGAGTACCATGTGCAAAAGCACCTGATCCGGCCGCTCCCGGAACCGGTCGATAACCGTGTCCAGATAGTCAGGCGGTACGATTATTCCGGCATCCAGAAAACATAAGAGATCACCGGTCGCCGCACAAATCCCTCGATTGCGGGCACGGGATCGGCTGGAATTTTCATCGCGGGGGATATACAGATAAGTCAGACGATCCAGACTTTCCCGCGCCGCTTCAACTAGTTCCGCCGTATCGTCCGTAGATCCGTCGTCTACGACGATGACTTCGAACTCTGTCCGGCTCTCATTACGCTGGGCCGCGAGATACCGCAATCCCTCGGCCATAAAGCTACCCGAGTTGTACGTCGGAATAACAAATGAAACCTTATATGTCATTTTCATCTCCTATCGCAGCAATAAATGAAAACCTTGAATTTTATTCAGCCCCACGAATGCCTGATCCTTTATCCCTCCTCCTCCCTTATTACCTACAAGTATAGAGAAAAAAATGTTATTTTCAAGCAAATATGATATTTTTTAAGTATATAATTCGACTTTTATAACCATACAGGGGTCAATAAATTTGTAGAGAAAATGAATCTTGTTTTCGGAATTATTTCCAATCATTCTATTTTACTGCTAATTAATTGAATAATTAACCATTTTATATATAATAAAGAGTAAGAAACAAAGATTAAAGGAGGCATGATGACAATTTACGCGGACAACGAACAGGATCAGCTCCTCATATCCGATCTTCTGCTGCAAACGGACGGATCGACAACACGAACGATCGAGATTATCGTCCGTAATCAAGTGAACATTCATGTGTATGAACATGAACGGACAGTTTCGGCATCTGTTCCTGAAGACGTCCGGCAAGCTTTTCCGGCCAACGGACAGTTCATCAGACGCCTATCGAGCCTAACATTGCCCGGCCGTGTGTTGTCTTACAATATCGTGTATGCGAACCTGCTGACACTCCCGGCAGATTTGGCCAGGCAGCTTGATAACCGGCAGTTTCCGCTCGGCAAACTGCTGGCTGAATATCCGACACGAAGGGAAATAACGGAGACAGGAATCGAACACAGAAGCGGCATGGAAGCATTCGCACCCTATTCCCTGACCGCTTCCGCTTACCTTATGAAAAAATATAAAATCATGGGGGGAGATTCGTGCTGGTTCTACCTGATCGAATATTTTGACCTGGACGCCATTGTCCGTTCCACTTCCCGCATTGCCTCCAGCAAACCATAATTCCAAACTCACGCAAATCGCTTTTGGAGGTCTTATAGGCAGAACATTTTCACTTGAATTTTAGGGCCATCAAAAAAGCAATAAACAGAATACAACAGCCCGCTATGAAGGGAGCGAACATATTCATTTCAAATAAGAATCCGGCTTGAATGGGCCCTATGATACTGCCCAAACTCATATAGGCATTATTCATACCGGCCACATATCCTTGTTCGTTCCCTGCCATCTTCGATAATCTTGTATTGAGAGCTGGACGGAGCATGGCGTTTGCAAAGAAAATACCGGAAGTTATACTGTTAAAACCTACTTTCGTCAGCTCATTGTTCCACACAGCTGCTCTCCGGTTGTACCCGGCTCCGATCATGGGGTAGCAAATCAGAGCTGCAGTACGGTGATGGGCTCGTTTTCACAAATTTCACCGTTGTCACGGAAACCGAAGCTTTCATAGAGCTTTTTGGCAGCGAAGTTATCAGTTCCATAAGGAATCCAGCAGTAACGTGCTGGCCCGGCCGGAAAGGTTCGGATATATTCCAAGATTTTGGTCATGGCTTCTCGGCCGTAGCCCCGGTTCTGATTGTGCTTGTCAATCATTAGTCGTAAGATACAATAGCTGTCATCTGCAATTGACGGGAGCTCGTATCCGGTGATTCCATAAGTCAGCATAACAAAACCGACAGGCTGCTCATCTTCATAAATAGCAAACGGAAATGGATGTCCCCCATTGGTTGCAAGGACATAACAAGAAGCCATGCTTGACAGATTGGACGCTACGAAGCGGCGTTGTTCTTCTGAAACTTCCAAGTTAAATATGGCACGTCGGTTTTCCAATGTGATTTTTCTGAGAGTAATCATATAGAGTTTCTCCCTTCATTACTTGGGTTGTTCATCTAAATAGGTTTATTCTCGTTTGGCTGGTCTTAAAGTCGTTTAATCATATGAATATCGTCCGGCTCTTTTTCAAATAGCTCCTCATCGACTTCCGACGTAATGGCCGAGCCGCAGCTTGTGTAAAAATTTACAGCGGATTCTGTTTCTGTAGAGGAGATGTATAAGTACTTCGCGCCTTTTTCAATGGCCGCTTTACTTAACTCATCCATTATTCGGCTGCCTATTCCTTGTCTCCGGTAATCCCGGGTAACATACATGAGGTCTATCTGAAGCCGGTCATTCTCTTGGCCTCTAAACTTATTAGCCAGGACACCGAACCCGACTAATGTTTCCCCGTCGTATGCCCCGAAAGCTGTACCGCCGTTTTTTAACTCATACTCATACCTTGAAATGACAGCGTTATAATCGTCTTCTTTCCAGTTAGGGCATTCATGACCTGTTTTTATTTCCTCCAGAACTTCATTCTTGCATGTATAGATGAGCTCTATGGTTTCGGAACGGTCTATATCGCGTATTTTAAACGAATCTTCGAGTTTCATTGGAATGATTGAAACCATACTCTTCCCCCCTATTTGCATTTCTGCGTTTTACTTCATATTACTTAAATATCTCTGCGAATAAAAGCTGATGTTGAAAACCATTTCGATGCGAATCGCCGTGCAATCGCCACGCATAGTACGGCACCGGTATTTAAAGCATTATTCGGACCGATGAGCAAGATATTGAGAAAGAGATCCGCATCATTTGGGAAGCATCGGGAAAGCCCGGTCAAATGATCGGGTTTTTCCTGCTTACTCATTTCGAGTCATTGTCTTCCGCAAGTAAGCTCCGGATATAAAATTCCTGCTGTTTAAGCATATAATCCGAAGCATCTCTCAGCAGTTCGGCAAAGAGCAGGCTTTTTTCCTCCCCCAGATGCTCAACGAGACCGACGAACATATTGAGGCGGGCTTCATTAATGTGTTGGATATACTTTTTGCCTTTATCCGAAAGCCGGATTCTGACAACCCGCCGATCGGCGGGATCGGCGTGACGCTCGACAAGTTCCTGTCCTTCCAGACTGTTGATATGCTGGGTTACCGTTGGCGAAGTGACATTCAGTTTACCGCTGATTTCCGAAACTTTCATTCCCGGACTTTCATCTTCGACATTCATACTAATGAAATAGAGAACCATTATTTCGCCCGGCTTTTGATTGTGTACCGCGCGATTCTGCATCATATTTCCGCCGACCTGCGCTTGGAAATACGATTCCATTAACTGCTCTGCGGTTTGCTTCCGCTCATCCGCCAATCCGTTCACTCCCCTAATATGAATAACATGTGAGATGCAAAGATTCGATTGTTCTATGATTTCATTGCAGCTTTATATCGCGCTGCGATAGTGTGAAAGACTTCCTTGGGCTCCCAAGGCATGTCGGGGTAAGTTGTACCGCAGCTTTCTGTCAGCACCCGTACAACTCCGTATGAGGCTCGATCAAAATCACGATCGGGATCTTCATCGTACGGCAAATTGTGGCTAGCAAAGGTGCACCAGAAGGCCGTGTCGACTCCGGCTTCTTCGAAAATGTCGACGCTGTCGTTGAAATATTGGCTTTGTTCGGACTCGTCACGCTCGTAGCTGCCCTTCAGCCCAACTGCCTGCGCACCGTCCCACTCTACGATGAACATTCCACGTGCCCCCAGATCGGCCGCACCCTTGAAGGTTGTGCACCCGAACTCGGAGATGACCAGAGGTTTGTTTGAGCCGGCCAGCTTCTTGATTGCATCCGCATAAAGATGAGCAACCTCGGCAGAGTTGTAAGCGTCGACAGCGCTGAAGTCGAAAGGTTCCCAGTTCACAGGTTCGCTGGGCAGGGCAGCGTACGTAACGGGACCCCCGAATCGGGCTCGCACGACGTCTACGGCACGTGTCAAAAAGCCGTTGAGCAGAGCCGGTAATTTGGCGAACGCGGTCCGGCTAACCGCCTGTTCGGATAATGCCGCGAGGCGCTCCGACAAAGTCTCGCCGGGAAGGAAACCGCGGGTAAAGAGCATGAGCTCGGCACCCGTCACCATGACCACCTTCGCCCCCGTAAGCCGGAGGCGTTCGGCTCGTTCTGCACAGTCTGCGAGCAAATCAAGCAGCACATCTTGGTCCAGATCGTTTGTGAACGGCGAGAACCATACCTCAAGGCCCGCTGCCGCAGCCGCTTGTGAAGCGATCTCCAGGCGAACGGGCTCGCCGCCCGTTACTCGTACGGCCGTGCAGTGCAGATCATGCCGTATAATTTCCATCTCCCTGTTCACTCTCGCCGCATCGAAATCGGGGTGTGTGCTGGTTCCCTCACTTAGAAATCCCGTGTCATAGGTCACTCCACGCATGCGCATAATGGACGACCTCCTTTCGTTTTCATCCTAAATAGGACGTTTAAATGTTAGGTAATCAATTAAATAGGTAACCTAAGTATATGCGTGTGCACACAGGTAGTCAACCGGGTAGGTGTTACTTAATCCTTAGACAACATGTTGTTAGGGATTGTTTTTTTCGTTTCAGGGCGTTTTTTATCCATCTGTCATTTTCCATATATGATTAGTTCAGTCAGCAGAATCCATAAAAACGCCGAGGAGGAATGATTCCTAAAGAAGATGGTTTCCGTACTCATGACCGCTACGCGGAATGCTTTCCGCCGAGTGTCTGGCCGTCGTGTATTTTATCCTATAAATCTTTAACTCCATTAACTACCTACGAAGGTACCCTTAAAGTATGGTTGAAAATTTATGCTTACGGAATTTTATAGGAGTTCTTGTTGGAATCAAACCGATATCCTGTATCGTTAAAACACAAAAAGCCGCGATTACCGCGACTTCATTTGCATCTAAAAGGAGCCGATGTGTCGGCATCCTTTCAAAAGAAAACTAAATAGTCTACACGATCAGCAGAAAATCAGAGTCGCAATACGGTGATTGACTCGTTTTCGCAAATTTCGCCAGTGCCACGGAAACCGAAGCTTTTATCTTATTTTACCAAGCTGCTAGCGGATTGTTTTTCTTTCCACATCATCGTAATGGCAAGACCAATAAACATAATGACAGCAGCAAAGAGATACGGATAGTTGATATTTACATCAAATAAGATACCGCCTAACGCGGGCCCGAAGATATTGCCCAGGCTTGTGTAGGTTGAGTTCATTCCGGCGATAAATCCTTGTTCTTTTTCGGCAGTTTTTGATAAATAGGTCGTTAATGCCGGTCGCAGCAAGTCAAATGCGAGAAAGATGAAGCAAGTTATCAGCAGAATGGCTAAATAGCTGGAGACCATGGTAGATGCTACCGCTAATACTACGCCAGAAATTAAGCATATTTGGATGAGTTTCTTTTCACCGAGTTTATCTACCATTTTACCAAACATAAAGACCTGCACTACAACCCCGAAGATTGAGCTGATTGTGATAATGGTAGCAATATTTCCTGGAGTGAAACCGAATTTATGATCGGAATACAGACTAAACACAGTTTCATATGCCGATAAACCAAAGGCCAGTACAAACACAATAATAAAGGCAATCATGTATAGTGGATGAAGGGATCGTTTGAGATCCATTACAAAGTTGGTATCTTTTTTAAGCTGAGTGATTTCCAAAAGCTGCTGTTTGGTTAGCGGCTCTTTTAAAATAAACAGGGATGAAATACAGGTGATTAATGCGAAGCCGGCAGCAAAGTAGAATGGGGCACGCACACCCAGCTCAGCAATAAAACCTCCGATACCCGGGCCGATAATAAAACCGATACTAATGGCGGCAGATATATAGCCCATCGCTTTTGGCCTTTCCTCTACCGAGGTAACATCTGCAACAAAAGCAGTTACAGCCGGCATAATAAATGCACCACTGATGCCTCCTAGAATTCTGGATAGATAAAGAACGGATACATGGGTACCTAAACCAAAGATCACCTCGGATACACTGAAGAGAAATAAACCGATTAAGATCATGTTTTTTCTGCCATAACAGTCAATCCAACGTCCTGCCAGGGGAGACATGAGTAATTGTGCGATCGAAAATGCCGCTATTAGATAACCCATCGTTTGGCCTGATAAATGCATCATATTCATAAAGGATGGCATAACAGGGATGATAAGTCCGATTCCTAGAAAAACGATGAATATATTACTTAATAGAATAAGTAAGACTGTTTTTTGTTCTTTCAATGGTTTCTTCATGAAGCAATACCTCTTTCTGTACCATCATAGCTGTGAAATCCCTCTCCAAAATACGGTCCATGAGGCATTTAGTTTATCGTTTAAACGTTTTTCATTATTTCCATATGCAAGCTCGAGCATGATCGAATCAACTATCCCTAAGAAGGCAAGAGTCGGGATAGAGGCTGTATCCTCCGTAATGGCTTTGGCATCGATCCAAGCTTGAAATTTGTTTTCCAATACGGTTTGAATCTTTTGTTCCGTATCGAAAACTTCTTCATTAATCGCTGTTGCAAGATGGAGAGGTGGAAAAAAAGACATACGCAGCCAAAACTTTAACTGCTCGCTCTGTTGAAACAAATCAATGACCAATTGCAAATATCCCAATAAATCCGCTTTGGGGTTTTGAGTATCCACTTTACTCAAATAGTCTAGTTTCGAAGAAATTTCCGTCTCTTTGGCATCTTGTAAAACTTGTAGAAACAGATCATCTTTTCCTTTGAAATGAGCATAGAGAGACTGTTTTTTCATCCCGACATTCTCGGCAATTTGAGATAGAGATGCTCCCTCATACCCATGAATTGTGAAAAATTTTAAAGCGATATCTTTAATCTCTTTACTTTTCAATAGTATCACCTCGATAATTAACGAACGTTCGTCAGTTATTTTATCAAATATAAATTTTTCATGCAAATGTAAGTTGCTTTTGATAAAAATGACACATGGAACTCATTCTTTAGGTTCCTTCTGGCTGACGTTGAACATTATTTTGCTGCAAATATTTCTACACAAAAAAACCTGTCGACACGACAGGCTTAATACTTATTAAATGTGCGGCGCCGAGAACATGGACCGCCTCATTTCTGTTCAAGAAGCCCGGAAGAGCGCTGCCTACCGGCTCCAATCCTACTCCGGGCGGTTATTATACGGTCGAGTGTTTATTCTACCCTTGAACGTCTTCGTCCATTTTGTATTCTAAAATATCTCCAGGCTGACAATCCAGAGCCTTGCAAATCGCCTCTAAAGTCGATAATCGAACCGCTTTTGCCTTCCCGTTTTTCAATATGGAAAGGTTAGCCATCGTGATTCCAACCCTCTCCGATAGTTCCGTTACGCTCATTTTTCTTTTAGCCAACATCACGTCAATATTGATTATAATCGCCATGTTATTCACCTCAGACCGTCAAATCATTTTCTGATTTTATATCGATTGCCTCTTTTAAAAGCTTTTGGAGAACCGCAGCAAAAACGGCGACCACCATGGAAGCGAATATCAGGACCATTCCGATAACAATGAAACCCGGTGCGTCGTCTTTCTCCGCCATAAGATAGAAAAGCGGCATGCCTGCGACATACAAACCGCCGAAAATGAGGGCGCAGGTTTTTATAATTTTCAATGCCTGTACGGATAACTCCGAGAAAGCTTTGTTCTTGTCAATGTAGCTTAAAAGTTTGAAAGCCTGATACAGGGCAAAGTAAAAGGGTAGCGCCGTTGCATACAAGTCAATCCATAGGAGATATTTCAAGTAACTATGTTCCGGATACAATTCCGCTGCAAAATTCGCAATTCCGGGCACCAAAAAAATACACATAGCAAGAACCGGGACTCCGATAAGAATAAGCGCTATTTTTAAAAAGAGTGTTGTTCCTCGTTCCATAATGCACCTCACTTAAAGTTATTGTCATTCTGAATTTAACATTAAATTTATCGCAATTCAATATATTTTGATTGATTTAAAATATTTCTTGATTGTTTTGTACATTCTCTTTAATTTTTGCACAAAAATAAAAAGCATTTCTCTTGGCAAAGAAATGCTTTATAACGATGCACTATTCGATTTATGACCGGATCAGCCTACACCGGCTCTGGATCGCAATGGCAATCCCATTAAAAGCGGCCATTAATTTTGATCAGTAATTCCAAAATTCGCTAGACCGCCATCAATATTGGAGTGGACGTTTCCTGATTAGCCGATCAGAAATTTCGCACCAAATCCTTTACCCGAACGATTAGCGTTCTGAAGCTCTTGCTCACAGACACTCCCAAGAAAAACAACGTTCTCCGGATATAGCTTACCTAATAGCGCCCATAGCACGAGTGGGTTGCCATCGGCTGAAATAAAATGTATACCTGACTCGTTTGTTACCAGACCGTGCAGGTTCAGGATGTCACAGACATCGTGAGTACTGATCTCCGTTGGTGTCTCTGTACGCTCTGTATTAGACCCGGATTGCTCCACCGGGTGATACATAAACCTGTGGCCTCTAAAGGCCTGGCCGAGATCCACTGTATACTCAACAGAGTGGATAGCCAACTTGTAATGTAGCACGACCCGCTCTTTGTCGCCCGATGGAACAATCCGCGCTTCGACTATATTCTTCAACTCCTGATCAGGTAGCTGTAATCCAGTGCTCTTGATGCCACCGGCTGTCTGACTGCGTGGTGCGGCAAAATAATCACTATATTCATAGTCAAAAGCTACGGATGCGGGCTTATTGTCATTACCAGCCATGACTGGTAGTACAGGGTACCAGCGAAGTAAATAACGGGAAGCGGTCCGTTGCCCAGAACTGAGGCTTGCCGGAAGTATGGTGCCGAGCTGGTATTGAAAGCCGTATCCTACCGTGGATAGCTCCGGACTTAGCACGTTTTGGGCAAACTGTACGATCGTCTTATGAGACATTTTTTTGCTTAGAAGCTTGTAGAAAAACTCCTCCCGGCCTCGCTCGACAAATCTCAGGCCTTTGCCCCGACTGCTGTCATCCGGTATTTCGATCGGCACTTCTTCCCAATTCTCGAAAGGCAGGAGCGCGTCCCTTAACAGGATGAGTTGGTGCAGGTATTCATTGAACAACTGCATGACATCAGGACCGCCTGCAGGGCCCATTAACATACTAGCAACCTGTTGTGTCCATAGATGGTTATCGCAGCGGCTTCTGAAATGCAACTGGTCAAGGGTGGAGTTTCCATTGGCTTTGGATGCCCATTTTTCGGAGTTGAATTCACGCGCCCAGCGAGATATTTCCTCTCCGATACGTTGTGCCTGCCGGGTCAACTCGATTCCAGGCTCAGTCTCAAGAGCCAGCTGTTCGAGCGGCAAATCCGACTCTCTCCCGGAAATCGCCAGAATAGCCTGGAGATTATACAGCAACGCCTCCGCGTCAGCCGCCATTCCAAGCTGAACAAGTACGGCCTCCAATAATGTGTCCAATTCTCTTACGATATCTTTGGCGCGGTATACGCCTGCCGAGAGATTCCAATCCATGGCTCCATTATCAAGCTGCACGAGGGTACTGACAGGCGACTGGACAACCAGGGATTCAATATTCAGCTCATTTCCTAAAACAATACTTTTGTTTCCTATAATCAGACGATTGTTATGATTCAATCTCAGCATCTCCTTTTAGTCAAGTGCTTCATTAATTTAATACATTTACATCTATCGAAATATAAAACAAAAAATTAATCCAGATCTCCCCCCAGCACAACATGACGCTTTAATGTATCTTGATTAATTTGATAAAAATGATAGGTCCCTTCCTTGCGCGCCAGCCTTAATACCCCGCAGTCGACGAGCTGTTTCAGATGGTGCGAAAGAGTGGAGCCTTTAAAATGCAGACGATCCCCGATCTCGGTACAGCTTAATTCTTTATGCTTGTTTAAGAGCTTTACAATATTTAACCGGGTTGGTTCCCCCAGTGCTTTGAATACTTTTACCGCTTCATGATGTGATTGCACATTATTCATGGGTTGCCATCCTCGTCTTATTCGATATTTCTATATTTACCGATATATTAAATGATTGAAGTTATCTTTGTCAATATTTCCTTTAAGCGCAGTCTACAACTGGACCGGCATACCTTTGTCATCCGAAAGCATGTATCTTTTCATTACAATGTCATGGCGTGTCCGTACCTAGCGAGGAACGCTTCCTTCGCTTTGTAATCCTTCATCACGCTTCCGACGCGCCGCCAGAAGGATCGATCATGATTCATATGCAAGAGATGACAAAGCTCGTGTATGACCACGTAATCAATAACGTCAACGGGCGCCATTGCCAGACGGTAATTGAAGGTAAGATGCTTAGCCGAGTTACAGCTCCCCCACTTCGTTCGGGACTCCTCGATGATGAAGGATTTGGGCGTGACTTTCAGCTGCTTCTGATAGATTTTTATGCGCTCCCCGATCACCTTCTTACAGCTCGCGAAGTAAAACTTCTTCAGATCATCTTGAAGCTCTTGTTCCGTACGCCCGTTTGTCTCGATTAACTCATGAAGCGGATAATATCGGCCCAGATGAAGGAACTTGCCTTCCTCTTCGTATTCCCTGAACTTCCGAGGCGCGCGAGCAGCCTCAATCGCTTGCAATTGCTTCAGAATTTTATTCCCATGCTGCCTTACCGCGTTCATCACCACATCATCAGCCGTATGATTCGGCGCCTTCACCGTGACGAGTCCCGAAGGATCGATGCGGAGCGAGAGCTTTTTGCGCGGACCGTATTCCACGTGAACTTCTATTTGTTGTTGGCCGAGTACGATTTTCATCATCAACATCATTTCTGTTCGTTTTATTGGGAGCAACCCTACGTAAGCAGCGGTCACCGAATCTTGTTTGACCCCCGACAGCTTCGGAATCCGCATGCTTGGGATACTCCTCTCCAAATGGTATCTCAGATTTTAGTTTATGGCTACCCTTTTAATGATCGATCACACGGTGATTTAAACTTTATGCACGCTATGCTTCACTTTGTTCTTCTGAAAATCGCATTGGGCATCCGAATCCTAGCGGAAGGACTGGAATACGCACGTTATTCATACAGCTCACACACGCTGTTTTTCGGTTATGAGTATACCGGGTAAGAATATTTAAAATAAAACAGCCCGGTCATAATTGACCGAACTGTTCTCGTAAAGGTTATTTTCTGAACGTTTGTTCTTGCCGGATTTACATGTTACGAGCGATCTGCGGGGATAAAAACATCAGCCGCAAACATGTGCCTGATAATGAGCCGTATACACAACGTATCCGCCGTCATTCGAAACATGCTCGGAAGTAATTCCCTTAATGTACCATGTAGTCCCGTTCTCCGTGAAATGATCCGAAAAAATTCCTGTCCTATTTTTTAGATATCTATCCTGGATCGTATCGTTACAAGTAGTAGGAGTTGAAGTGTCTACTGCGGCAAAAGCCGGTGCAGCGGAGAGCAACAGAGATAACGAAAGTGCCGAGTTGATTAAAATTTATATCTGTATAAACGATAGTCATCAGGTTGCTATGCAAAGTAATCAAATTACCATAAAAAGGATACATATCGTTTTATGTGTTCATTCTTCACGTTCTATGTCTATTAACAGTCTAAAAGCCGGCTTATATATACTATTAAATCAAGGCATGATACCATTAATATGTATTTAAGCCATTCTATGATAAAAAGGAGACATGCTGATGAAAAAGTTTGTGCACGCACCTTTGTCGCTTGGTATGGCATTTTCCCTCTTATTTGGCCTCTCGGGGTTGCCTTCTAATGGACATGCGGCGGGTAAAGATTTGCTGCTGAATCCTGAGATCATTAGCGGATCGACAGATCGTACCGATTCGGGCGCGGCTGCTTTGAATCTGGGCGATAATCTGATCGCCAATCCGGGATTTGAAGACAACTTGGCAAGCTGGACCAACTGGGGAAATACCTCCAGCGTCACTTCTCCGGCATTTGCGGGAGCGAAAGCGGCACGGATCGCTTCCGGTGAAGGGGGCGCGGGACAAATCATTCCCGGTATTCCGTCGGGAACGACCTATGTCTTGTCCGGACACGGCAGCGTTAGCGCCGGTACGGATACGGCCATTGTCGGTGTAGATTGTTTAGATGCAAATAACAATGTACTGGCCAAGAACACTTTGAGATTTAATGAAACGCTGTATGAATTTAAATCGACCGCTTTTACGACCGTTCCAGGGACCGCCAAACTCCAGGTATACATATATAAAAATGCCGACAGCGGGGCAAACGCCTTTCTGGACGATCTTAGTCTTAAAGCCAGAAGCGGTGTCCAAGCGATAAATAAGGATGTCAAAGCCATGTGGGTTTGGCAGGAAACGACTTCCGTGCTGGAGGATTCAACGGAACGTTCGACCCTGTTCCAATTCGCTCAAGACAAAGGGGTTAATGTTCTTCTTCTTGCCATAAACAAAACTCATTTGACCACATATAGCCCGCAGCTTAAGCAATTTATTTCTCAAGCGCATGCCAAAGGGATAAGGGTGGAAGCGGTAAGCGGGGAGATAGATTGGGGATTGACAGATAAGCATTCGGTAGGGCTTGAAAGAATAACCGATGTCATTACCTTCAACGGAAGTGCGGCATCGAACGAAAAATTCGACGGTGTACATCAAGATATCGAAGTTTACCGTAACCAAACCCTTTGGAACGACAATAAAGCCCTTGTCATGCAGCAAGCTCTTGCCTATATCGATAAAGCCACGGCACTTATGAGCGGAACCGGTATGACATACGCCCAAGATATTCCGAGATGGTATGACGGTCCGGAATACACGGTTACGTACAACGGCATCGATAAAGGGTTTTATAAGCACTTGATCGACCGGCTGGATTGGGTTGGACTTATGGACTACACGGACCGGTATTCCGATGGTCAATGGCAAGCCGTCCGGGACGCCCAGAGCGAAATTGACTACGCGGCACAAGTTGGCAAAAAAATTACGGTGGGACTTGAAACGATCGATCCCGTAACGGCCGGCGGGGACAGTGTGACATTTTATGAAGAAGGTTTGGACGATCTGGATCGCGCACTGGCCGCAATAAAAGCTCATTACGACGGACATGCCGGTTTTGGCGGCGTCGCGGTGCACAGTTACGGCAAACAAAAAGGAAACGCCTATTATTCTCTGCCGGTTAAAGCGGTGAATCATTATTAGGCAATCCCCTAAGAAGCGACGGGCACTCTACAGAAGAGTGCCCTTCTTCGTTCCCTGCTCCCCGAATCATTTTTCACTACTTCAGCTCCGCTTTTAACTCATCTATTTCGGGTTCGTCCCGAAATAGTCTACAACGACGTTACGGAATTCCAAAGCAGCCCGCGAAATGTAACGGCTCTTGTGCCCTATTAAAGCGATCTCCCTTACTAGCTCGTGGTCCTCTACTTGGAGATAGTGGATTTTTTCCCGCGAATTCCGTGCCGTGCTTGGTAGGAAGGCTATGCCAATTTCGGCTTCCACGAGAGCGCTCAGCCTTGCGGGTTCATCTCCCTCATATACATATTTAGGCGCAAATCCGGCCGATTCGCATACTGAATCCACTAAATCGCGAGTACCGTAGCCTCGCTTTACACCGACAAACCATTCCTCCCTAAGTTCCTTCAAGGATACGCTGCTTCGGTCGGCCAGCCGATGTCCCTTCGGAATAGCTACAAGGATCGGGTCTTTGCACACGATTTGACATTCAATATCTTCCCCTTCTATCGGAGGTGAAGACAAACAGAAATCGACCTCTCCCCTATGAAGAAGCGTTACCATTTCCTGCGTCGTAAGCATTTGGACATGAAATTGGATATCCGGCATTTTTTTCCGAAACTCTCGAAGAATAGGAGGCAGCGTGCTTGCGGTGGTCACCGCCAATTCAAGTGTGCTAGGTTCCAGGCCGGATAAATCCCTCATCTCCTGCTTCCCCTCTTTCAATTCAAACAAAGCCCTTTCCGCACGACGAAGGAATCTGCTTCCGAATTCATTCAAGCGCAGTTTCCTGCCTGTTCGATCGAATAAAGGGACCCCCAGATCCTCTTCCAGACGTTGAATCGTTTTGCTCAGCGACGATTGAGTAACGTGCAAACTCCGCGCTGCTTCGGTCATATGTTCCAATCGAGCTACCGCAAGAAAATAGTGCAATTGAAGAAGTTCCATTTCCTACCCCCCCATATATTCCTTCAAGTCTATGAAATCATAACATGAAATGCGTTGGAGTAAATACCTCTTTTCAAGTAGGCTATCATTAAAACACTTTAGGGGGACTCCACTAATGAATGCCCGCAGCTGGTGGTTGATGATTTCCGTTGGACTGGGGATCCTGCTCAACCCGTTAAATTCATCGATGGTTTCGGTTGCTATTCCAAATCTGCAAAATGTATTTCATCTTGACTTTACACGTGTTTCCTGGATTATTTTTTCATTCTACATTGCAAGTGCTGTCGCTCAACCTGTCATGGGAAAGGCCAGCGATCTATTCGGTCGCAGGAAGATATTTCTTACCGGGCTTCTTGTAGCTTTCTTTGCATCCATGGCAGCTCCACTTTCACCAAACTTCGGGTGGCTTATCGGGTTCCGCATTGTGCAATCTGTCGGAACAAGCATGATGGTTGGGGTTGGAATGGCCATCATTCGCATGTCTATTACGGAGAATCAAGCGACTGCGCTGTCTGTTTTGTCCATATTCCTATCGGGAGCGGCAGCCATTGGCCCCTTTATTGGCGGAATCTTGATTCATTTGTGGGATTGGCCCGCTATCTTCTTCGTCAATATTCCGTTTACGGTCGCCGGCTTTCTATTGGCTTGGAGGACGATTCCTAAGGACGAACCGCCAGCATCCGTTACACGGGGCATGTCCTTTCGTAAATGGTTGCATTTGATTGATGCGTCAGGGATCCTGCTGTTCACAGTGGGACTGGTTGCCCTGCTCGTTGGACTACTCTCGGTCAAATCATCCGGGCATATCACATTAGGAAATGGCATTGTCGGGCTGACAGGCCTCATTCTGCTTTTGGCTTTCGTACGACACGAGCTAAAAACGGCGTCACCCTTTATTCCTTTGCGCACATTCGCCAAATATCCTGCGATAACCTGGGTCAATGTCGAGTTCATGCTCGTTAACGTACTTTATTACTCGCTCTTTTTCGGGATTCCGTCCTACTTGCAAACGGTGCGTCATGTAAGCGAATTCCATACAGGAATTCTTATGTTATGTTTAGGCGTGTGTTCGCTCGCTGCTTCTCCATTGGCAGGTCGATGGATTGATAAATCAGGGCCCAGACCGGCATTGTTCCTGTCCGCAATCTTAATGACATTCGGGTCGGTGTGGCTCGTGACATTGAATCCAACTTCACCGGTTATCAGCGTGTGTTTGGCTTTGGCCGCATTCGGCATTAGCAACGGGTTAAACAATGTCGGTATGCAAGCGGCCTTGTTCCAACGTTCACCGAAAGAAATAATCGGTGTAGCATCCGGATTATTTAACACATCCAGATACTTCGGAACCATTCTCTCTTCTCTGTTGATTGGCACTGTCATGGGAGGTAATTTCAGCTTCGAGGGATTTCGAACGCTTGGGATTATCCTCACGGTAATTGCATTGTCTTTGGTATTCATGAGCCGGCGGCTCCGCTAAAAAAATTTCTTTCCTAATGTAAAATACTTATAACAAAAAAAATATGACCACTTCGGGCTATATCGAGAAACTTATTGTGAACTCCGTGATAAAAAAACTTCTCGATAACGAACAATCCTTAAACAAAATGTTGTTTAGGGATTGTTTTTTTCGTTTCAGGATGATTTTTTTATAAAAAAGTCTTCTCCCTTGTATGATCAATTTAGCTAGTAAAATCTAGTAATACCTACAAGGAGGATTTATTCATGAAAAAAATGGTTTCGGTATTCATAACCGCTATGCTGCTAACTATTCCGGCCACCTCTGTTTTTGCTCAAACGAATCATGATCCTGTAAAAGAAAAAGCCAAAGAGCTTGCGTTGAAGATCGTGTCCGGTTATGGCGCAAGCGGGATACAGTATGCAATCAGAGATCACGGATCCCTTGTTTTATCCGACAGCGCCGGTGTGTCCGACAAAGCTAACAAGCAGCCGATCACCCCAAACACCATGTTTGGCATCGGCTCGGTAAGTAAGATGTATGTTACCGCTGCAGCGATGATGTTAGCCGATTCTAAGAAAATTGAACTCGATAAACCGCTGACCACCTATATCAAGGAATTTAAAATGGCGGATGAACGATACAAAAAGATTACACCGCGCATGCTAATGAATCATTCATCGGGACTTTACGGCAGCCACTATGGCAACGGTACGATGTTCGATGACAATGATACGAGAAATCATGATGAATTACTGGAAAAGTTAAAATCAGAACACTTAAAAGCAAACCCGGGTGAATTTTCGGTATATTGCAATGACGGCTTCCAACTGCTTGAACTCTTGGTTGAACGCGTGAGCGGGTTAAGCTACAGCAGATTCCTCGAAACTCATGTAAGCAAACCACTTCAATTAACCTCAACTAAAACACCACTTGATTCCTTTGACAGAAACAGGCTCGCAAAAATCTATAATCCCGCGGTGGATCAAGCTTTACCCGTCGAAAATGTCAATGTCCTCGGAACAGGTGGCCTTTACTCCACAGCCGAGGAACTAAGCAAGTTCGGTGAAGTCCTGATCGGCAACCGAACTGATATTCTATCCGAGAAGTCGGTCAAAGCCATGCAAAGTCATGAGTATCTGAACGGCGTATGGGTCCCCGAAGAGAACAACACTATTAATTATGGTCTTGGCTGGGATGCCGTCCGTTTAACGCCCTTTGATGATTACGGAATAACGGCATTATCCAAGGGCGGTGATACGCAATCGTATCACGCTGTCTTGGCTTCCCTGCCCGAACATGATATTTCCATCGCCGTGCTTTCGTCGGGAGGGACTTCTATCCACAATACCGCTTTCGCTTCGAATGTTTTATTGGAATATGCAAAAGCCAAAGGCATCATTAAAGAGATTTTGCCTGAGAAGACATTTCAACCGCCCGTGAAAGTGGATATGCCTTCGGATATGCAGGCTTATTCCGGATTATACGGTTCCGTAGGTAAAACGGCAGATTTGGAGATCAAGAACGGAGAGATTGATTTGCCTGCTCTTCTGGGCGAAGTCATACCGGCTCAAAAATATGTGTATACGGGCAGCGGACAATTCAAAAACAACGACGGGAATGTGACCCTGAGCTTTGACCTAGCGAAAAACGGAAAAACCTATTTAAAGCTTAACACTTATTTGAATTTTCCCGGCGTAGGTCAAATCGTCATCGTAACCTATGATTTTCAAAAATTAGACCCTAACCCGCTCGATCAGACGACTAAAACGGTGTGGGAACATCGAAACGGGAAAAACTACTACGCAGTGGATGAAAAGATAACTTCCGTCCGTTATATCAACCAAGCGGGTGTGACCATCAAAATATCCGTCGATACCGGTCATGGATACGCATCCGGCACTAAAATTGTTAGCGGGAATAAAGCAGTGAATGCAGCCGCTATTCCGGTTATTTCCGGGAGAGATGTTTTTGACTTGAATTTCTATCAAAAGAACCATAAGGAATATCTATCAACCCATGGACAGGCCTATATCCGTGAAGATGCGATTCAGCCCTTTTCCCAAGCAAACTCCGGAATTCGCAGCATACCTTCTGATGGAAAGGCCGTCTGGTATAAAATTGATAAAAAATCAGCCAATCGAGTGTTAACCGTTAAGGCTCCGGCAAGCGGGGGATTCGCCGTTTATGACGCGAAGGGAACGGTCGTGAACTTCTCAAAGGTAAGCGGCATGCATTCGGTAGTACTGCCTGAAGGCGGGATGATCGTTTTTGGCGGCAACGCAGGGGATGTATTTAAAATTGATCTGAAGAATAACTAGATCTAACAAGAAAAAGCCCGCGATTTTTTGCGGACTTGACTCGCCTGTGACACAGGTTTCTACAGGATTTAGAATGGAGTAATGGATACACTCCAATCCGATCTTGGAGCTGTAGAGTACACCCGAATTACGTATTCACTCCCGGTGACTAAAGGAAGAAATTGCGCGCTTGCAGCAAATGAGCGGGGGGAGTAATAAAGAGGAAAGAAGCGCTCCTCTCTGTCCAGATCTTCTTCTCCCCATGAATGTACTTTAAATAATGCTGCCTTCAAGCTAGGGGTGCTGCCGCTTCCCGAATAATAAGCATTCAGATTATAGTTAAAAGTCCACAGCGGTCCTTGAAATGTAAATCGGTAACTATACACTTCCTCTTCGCCGCTTGCCGCTGCCGTTGAAGATATGGAAAATAAAAGGGTCAAAAATACTAAAATCATACTAAATCTTCTTTTCATTTTATCCATCTCCTTTTTGGAAAAAACGGGTTCATCCTGAGCAGAATACTCAGCCTAAAACCCATAATTTGCCTGTTTAGAGGATTATAGCATGAAACCATTAGCCTATCCATATATTTTAAATACTAGAAAATATTACAAAGAAGACAATCGTTTTGATTTAAAAAGTGGGAACAAATCCATTTGACTTGCTCCCGCTTTTCCGGCTTTTGAAAGTTGTTTAGTAAGCTTCTACTTTTGCCCAGCCAATAAAACCTTCACAACCTTGTCCAGTTGAAGCTCCAGCGAATATGGATCCTCCATTACAAACTCATCTTGTTTCTCTCCGGAGGAACCGTAATAGTACACCTGGCCTTTTTTAACGGCAGGAACACCTTTCCATACCGGACTGTTTAAGATTTTCTCTGCCCCTTTGTCTTCTGCGCCGTAGACAAACACATGATCACCTAAATAGTCGGGAAGCACTTCAAGAGAAACCTTCGCAAATCCATCTTTCATTTGGAGAGCTTGTTTCGTAGGAGGCAGCCGCAGCATTTGATAGATCGTTGAACTGCCGTAATTACCGCCTTCCGCTGCCAGAACATACAGCCCATTCCACCCGAATTGCACGATCGAAACGGTCTCCCCTTCTTTGATGATTCCGGCAATTTTCTTTTTAGCATCCGCTACTTTCTGCTCGTATTCAGCTATCCATTCCTCCGCTGCCTGTTCCTTGCCGAATATTTTACTAATTCTGCGGAATTTATCTATGGGTCCTGCAGTTGAATTATCTTCCCAGTAGGGCAAGAATACGGTAGTTCCGATTTTCTCGTAAAGCTCAATATTCTCTTCGATTGAGCTTATAATTAAATCCGGCTCCAGATAGGTTAATTTCTCCGGATTCATCGGAAAATCGCCGAGATCTTCAATGCCGGCCATAACGGTTTCCGGTAGGCCCGATTTACTGATCCACGCCTCGTTGAGCATGATGCTTCTAACTCCGACCGGTACTATACCCAGTTTCAATAAATAGCCGAAATATTGATCGGAGGCCACTCGTTTAGGCTCAGCCGGTATCTTTATATCTCCCTTCTGGGTAGATACTATTCTTGTTTTTACTGTCGCCGCTGCTTGCTGATTAGACTGTTCCGTCTTATTTGCCGAGCCTTGCGAATTAACGTTTGGATGTGCCGTATTCCCGCACGCACTCACCAATAAAGAAATACACATTACCAAGGCCATGACCGCTATCTTCGTTCTTCTTTGCATCAATAACTCTCTCCCCGTTTTGTATTGATAATGATTTTCAATATCATTATAGAGAGGATTATTAGTTTGCAGAACGGCAATTCCATCCATAGATAATGGCAATTCCCGATCTTGCCAATCATGAGCATGCTTTTTCCTAAAGCGGGCAGGAGATAGTCCCTTATATTTTTTGAAGCTGCGGCTTAAGGAATGCGCATCCATAAAGCCAACCTGTTCCGCGATCTCCTGCAAAGTTGCGTCCGTTCGCATCAGCAGCCGTATAGCATTGTTCATTCGCACTTGATTTAGATAGTGAATCGGACTATTCTGCATCTCACTCTTGAACTGCCTGGACAGATGTCCTTCACTGCAATCAAGCGCTTGGGCCAGCGATTCCAGCGTAATCGTCTCAGCGTAATGCTCATGTATGTAATGAGCGGCCAGTGAAGCCAGATTAGGCCTTACGGGTCTAATCCTTTGTTGATCCAGTTGCCTTAACAGTTCATAGACGAATTGATAAAAAATCGCTTTGACATGCAGCTTATCCAATGCATGGGTCTGATCCCACTCTTTCTCCAACCGTACAAGCTTATCAAATAAAGCTAAAGGATGGCTTGGAGCAAAAGCATATTGAAAGTGAAAAGGATTATCCTCTCCCATCAAGTGCACAAATTCCTGGCGATTAGGCAAAGGCAGAATCGGTTTGTACAAGATCATATAATATTCCAGCTCATCGCTTGCCAAAATAGTCAAATTCATACCCTTCCCCCCATGAAAAATATAGGGCTCTTTGGCCACGTGGGCATTTCCGTCCAGCCATACCTGAGCACTTCCACGTATCGTATAGAGGAATGCGCTGACAGGCAGCCGATAAGCTCGCAGCGCTTCTCCCTGCTCCATGGCTGTATGTCGAACATCCATGATCTTTATAAAAACCTGATTCCATAGCATCATGTGATCCTCTAATTTCAAGTGGTCCACTCCTTTTCCCGTCCGCAAAAAAACCATTTTCTTTCGCCGAATCGAAAGGAGATGGTTCTTTGGGGGCCGTTTATTTAGCTTTCTGCTCTTCTCTGTATTCTTCACGCCATTTGTCACGCTCAGTTTCTTTGACCCGAGGGCAAGTAAAACAGTAATGGCCGCCATCAACCAGATAATACAGACAGCAAGCTGCTTTCAACCGTACTTGCTTATCGGGAGAGGCCTTTGATTGGGTCATACGAAATTTGACGTTGAGCGGATTTTTGCTTTTTCCAAAAACAGCCCCGTTCAATGATTTCACAATCTCGTAGTTTCTCGTCATCCGGTGCATGACAGTCTCACATTCTTCGGATTCCATCAGCCTTTCGTACCCGTACTCAAGCATGGTCGGCAACTGGCTCCACAGCATGCCCGTCTTTAAGGTGCCCGCTTTTGCAATCGTCTCAAAAACCGGCCGCACGGTCTGGGATAAAAAGCGGCTCAGCTTCTCTTCCGTCCAGCTTGCGCGTTCCAGCGGTTCGTCAGGTCCGTCATGAAGCTCAAGATTGGTCAATAAAAAGTTAATCGCATAATATTCGCGGTCATTATAAGAAGCGGTATACATTTGAACGGTCAGATTATCCAACGTGAGATCCGGCGTTTTACATGGAAATCGGTTTTATTATACCTTGACTGATAATGATTATCAATAAAGTTAAGTAAACAAACCCTAATAACCTGCCCATAGGGCGGTTTATTAGGGTTTAGAGACCTTTTTAAGAGGGGTTATTTTATTCCTTTCATAAATTCTCTAAAATTTTCAGCGATTTCTTTGAATTTGGTATGGTGTAAATAATGGGATCCGTCCATTGTTATTACTTTTCCATGTACAGAATCTTTTATTTGCCCTTCATGCAGAGGTATCCATCCTTCTACACTTGTATTATCCGCTTGTACAAAGAGAAGAAGGGGAAGATTTTTAGGGAATGTTAAATTTTGAGCCCCCTTAAAGTTAGAAGAAATATTTTTCATTTCATTTAACATCGTGTTATTATTCGCGTTTTTATTCATAATCATCTTCATTTGTTCCTTTGTTTTATCCTCAAATAATAAGGATGCATATGGGTCACTGCCTACATTCACGATGAATCTTTGAAGGCCTGATTGCTTAAGAAATTTAAACATGGTTAATGGGAATTTAACATCCATACCCGGTTGTGTGGGTACACTGCTATCGATTCCGACAAATGCACTCACCTCGTTTGGATATTTGTTCACATAATCCAATCCGTAAATGCCTGCAATGGAATGGCCCATTAGCGTGTACCGGTCTATATGAAGCTGCTGTAAGGCTTCATGTATTTCACTTACAATATTCTCTGTGCTCCGCTCTTTTTCGGTTCTATCACTTAATCCATAACCGAAAGGATCAATCGCAACAACTTTGTAGTATGGCGATAATTCATCGATAAGCAGCTTAAAATCAAGTGCTGGTGCGGCTGTTCCGTAACCAGGCAGAAGCACTACCGTTTCTTGACCTTTTCCTTGAATCAAAACATTCATTTTTTTCCCATCGACGGTTACAGACTGACCATAGGGTTCTATTTTTTCTTGTTCCGATTTACTAGCGACCTTATCAACAATAAAAACAATGGCTAGAAAAAGTACGATTAATATAGCTATAGCTCCTAATGATTTAAGTATCATTCGAAGCGGCTTACTCATCCTCTTTTTTATTACCTCTGCTTTTAGTTCCATACTCATCTTCTCCTATCTTTATCTGTTTATCTGGCTGCCAAAACGGGTTACTACAGATAGCTTACACGACGAAGATGTACTCCCTATGACGACAATATGAACGGAGGATGAACAAGATTAGGATGACTTATTTTATTTCTTTCATAAATTCTCTAAAGTTCTCTGCGATTTCTTTGGAATGGGAACGATATAAATAATGTCCTGCTTCCAGTAGGACCACTTTTCCAAGTACAGAATCTTTTATTTGCTTTTCGTGCTCGGGTATCCATCGATCCGTTGCTGGATGATTCGCTTGGATAAAGAAAATAACAGGAAGATTTTTGGGGAATGTTGAATTTTCAGCCCTTGTAAAATTAGAATACATATATTCAATTTCATTCAATTGGTTGGAATTAACCATGTTTTTGTACATAAGAATTCTGATTTGTTCTATTGTTTGATCATCATAGGGTAGTTCAGCATATACGTCGGTATCCGGTTTCATTAGCAATCTGGAGAAACCTGATTTTTTGAGTAGTTTAACCGTTTCTATTTCTGAAGATGAAAACCTCTTCTCGCTTAGCGTTGGAACACTGCTATCGAGCCCGACAAATGCACTCACTTCGTTTGGATACTTGTTTACATAATCTAGTCCGTAAATCCCTGAAATGGAGTGGCCCATTAGAACATAACGCTCAATATGAAGACCCTGCAGGGCTTCATGAATTTCACTCACAATGTTCTCTGTGCTTCGTTCCTTATCGGTTAGATCACTTAATCCATAACCAAATGGCTCAACCACGACGACTTTGTAAAAGGGTGATAGCTCTTCTATTAGCGGTTTAAAATCAAGAGCCGGTGCTGCTGTTCCAAAACCAGGCAGGAGCACGACGGTTTCTTCGCCTTGTCCTTGAATGGTAACATTCATATTTTTCCCATCTACCGCTACGTGCTGACCATAGGGCTCTAATCTTTTTTGCTCCGAATGAGTGCTGATTGTATGAACTGTATAAACAATAGCTAGCAAAAGCACGATTGCTATAAGGATCGCTCCTATGACTTTAAGCAAAATGGTGCGCACTTTATTAGTTCTTGTTCCATGCCTCATTTTCATTTCTTCTGTTTGTGTCACTCTCATCGTCTCCTGTCCTCATCTGTTTATAGAGCTGCCTAAACGGGCCGTTAAGGCAAGCTTATACGATGAAAATGTACTCCCTATGTCGACAATATGAACGGAGGATGAACAAGAAAAAAAAAGCTACGTCGTCACATGCAAGGAAGCTCGCATGTGACGACGTAGCATGGAGAATACGGGGTCAGCGTTTGACAATCCGAATCAACAACTTTTCTTATTTGATTCCTTCCATAAATGCTCTGAAGTTTTCAGCGATTTCTTTTGATTGGGTATGGTGTAAATAATGGGTTCCTTCAAATGTCATCACTTTCCCATGTACAGAATCTTTTACTTGCTCTTCATGTAGGGTTGACCATCCTTCAAGTGCTGCACTATCCGGTTGTAAAAAGAAAATGACAGGCAGGTTTTTTGGGAATGTTAAATTTTCAGCCGCTTTAAAATTAGGAGACCTATTTTCTATTTCATTCACAATGGTGGGATTTCTAAAGTTTTTGTAAGAAAGAATTCTCATTTGTTCTTTTGTTTCATCATCAACGGGTAGTGCAGCATATGGGTCAGCACTTAGTTTCATTATCAATCTGCCTAAACCTGATTCTTTGAGTAGAGTAATTACTGAAGAAGGTATTGGAGATTCAACAACCTTATTCCCGTATTGCTTTGGAGCACTGCTATCGATCCCGGCAAATGCACTCACTTCGTGTTCATATTTGTTCACATAATTTAGTGCGTAAATACCCGAAATGGAGTGACCCATTAGAATATATCGGTCAATGTTAAGACGCTGTAAAGCTTCATGAATTTCACTTACAATATTTTCTGTGCTTCGTTCCTTATCCGTTCCATCACTTAATCCATAACCAAAAGGCTCAACCACTACGACTTTGTAAAATGGTGATAACTCTTCTACTAGCGGTTTAAAATCAAGTGCTGGTGTTCCTGTTCCCAAACCCGGTAGTAGCACGACGGTTTCTTCGCCTTGTCCTTGAATCAAAACATTCATATTTTTCCCATCTACTGTTACAGACTGACCATAGGGTTTTATTTTTCCTTCCTCTGATTTACTGCTGATCTTATCAACGACAAAAACAATGGCTAGAAAAACGACGATTGCCATAACGAATGCTGCAACTATTTTAAGTAAAACGATAAGCCATTTTTTCATCTTATTAGCTGGTTTTTTGCTTGTTGTTGTGTCCAAGTTCATTTTCTCCACCTCTTGTATTTTCACTCACACCTTCTCCTATCGTTATCTCTGTATTGGGCTGCCTTAACGGGTCGTTAAGGAAAGCATATACGATGAAGATGTACTCTCCATGACCGCAATATGAACGGAATATGAACAAGTAAAAAATGCTGCGGCCCACATACAAGGAAGTTTGCATGTGGGCCGCAGCAGTATGGAGAACGCGGTCTAGTCAATCCGATGGATACCCGGTGAATCCAATTAATCAGTTGGCGGAGTGATTGGCAAGGCGACAATGAAGGTCGTTCCTTGACCAAGCTCACTTTCTACTCGAATGTCGCCTTGATGCAGCGATACGATCTGTTTAACGATGGCAAGTCCCATCCCGCTCCCGTCAACCTTGCGACTGTGGGAACGATCAGCCTTGAAAAATCGCTCAAATATACGCTTCTGGTCCTCAAGGGGGATGCCGATACCGGTGTCAGATATTCGGACTGTCACGTTTTTGATATCTTGTCTGACACTTACGTTAATCATGCCGCCATCCTCGGAAAATTTGATGCTATTGCCGATAATATTCGTCCATACCTGGTTTAATAGCTCATGATCCGCCGTTACTTGTATCGTATCTAAATCAAGCTCAAACTGCAGCCTGCGAGCATTCCATTGCGGCTGGAGCGCAACGATGACCCGTCTGATCTGTTCATCGAGGCTAAGGGTGGTCAAACGAAGTTGCCGTGACTGCGATTCCAGCAAACTCAGCTTGAGCAGGCTATCGCTCATTTTGGACATCCGCTTCGCTTCAGCGATAATAATATCCAGATAGCGGCTTCGTTCATGATCAGAGAGACCTACTTGCTTGAGTGCTGAAGCATAACCGGATATCGAAGTGAGCGGAGACTGCACCTCGTGGGACACGTTCGTCACGAATTCCCTGCGCATCTGCTCAAGTTGCTTCAAATCGTGCATCATGTCTTCGAAGCTGCGAGCCAACGTACCCAGCTCACTCGACTGCTTAATATTCAGCTTGACGTTGAAGTCTCCAGCGGCTATCCGCTTGGTTGCTTTTGTCAGCTTTTTGATTGGCCTTACTAAGAATATAGAGGCAACCAGAATCAATAAGCTTCCTGCGATCAACGAACAGGTTGCAAAGATTATTGCCCAACTGGCGACAAAAGTGGCGGAAGGGGGGGCGAGGGTTTCCAAAAACATCGCCTTTGTTCCCATTTCTGTTTTCAACGGCAACCCTAAGAGGACCGAAGCAATCCCATTTGGCGTGGCTTGAACAACGCCGCCATCAATTACCTTTTTTAGCTGCTCCATCGTCACAGGGGCAGACTTATGTCCGTTAAGCTTTCCGTAAGACTGGAACTCACCCGTTGCTTCGTAAATTCGAATATGATAGGAATCGAGCTGCTTCATTTCGCTTACGAAAGAATCCGCTTCACGTAACGGAAGGGTTTTATAAATCCGGACAATGTCTTGGCCAAAGTTACGTAAGTTGATTTGCGCGTTTAAGTTTAATTTATCTTCGAATATCCAAGTCGACACAAAAAAAGCAATGACCGTGCCTGCGATGACGCTGACTAGAAATGTCAGGACAACACGTATATATAAGGATCTGATCATTCGCAGACCTCAAGCCGGTAGCCAAGCCCGCGCACCGTTTCGATACGAAAATCGGGTGTAGTCGCGAATCGTTCGCGCAGGCGTTTAATATGCACGTCTATCGTTCGATCATCTCCGACGTAATCGATCCCCCAAATTTGATCGATCAACTGCCCGCGCGTATAGACTTGTCCGGGTGTTCCGGCAAGCTTATACAGGAGTTCAAACTCCTTGAGCGGCAACGTGAGCGACTCCGTCCCTCTCATTACCTTATAGGTCTGCCGATCAAGAATGACATTGCCGAACTGGATCGTTTGCGTGGAGCCAATCCGGTATCGTTTCAATAATGCCTTAACACGAACCGTTAACTCCAACGGATCGAATGGTTTGGTCAAATAATCGTCCGTCCCAAGTTCGAAACCTTTCACTTTCTCCCATGTTTCGCCTCTCGCGGTCAGCATAAGTAACGGAAGATCAGGGTTGGCCCTTCGAAGTTCCTTGCATAATGTCCAGCCATCCATAATCGGCATCATAATATCGAGCACGACAAGATCAATATGCGTCGAGGCATAGACGGTCAGTGCTTCCTTGCCGTCTGCCGCTTCCGCTGTTGCGAACCCGTCGTTGCGTAGAAACAAACAGACGAGTTCGCGAATGTTCGCATCGTCATCTGCAACCAGTATAGTAGGCATCTGTTCCCTCATTCCTGTTTTCCATCCTAGACAGTAGTACATATTATTATACTATACATAGATTTGATATACCCTTCTCCTATTATTTCTACGCCGCCCTCGTTTAGCTTGGCTGCCATCATGTTGTCCTCTGTCATTATCTGGACTTAGAACTTCTTACAAATTAACCCCGTATAAAAGAAAAAACATAAAAAGAAGTGCATAACAACTGCACTTCTTCTTTTTGAATCGTTCAAAAGAGAAAATCGTTACTTTCCTATTGCCTGTTCTCTTTGGAATAAAGTGTTTCTTCAGCAACCTGCGCTAATTCCTCTGCTTTAATACTTATCTCCTGGATCGTTGCAGAGAATTCATGAATCGCCCCTGACTGGGTATCGGTTAGCGTGTTGATATCAGAAAAAGTATGGTTTAACCGCAGCAAAAGTTCTTGAATATTCTTAGTAATGCCATTAATCTGGTCCACATTCTCTTTGGAACTGGTCGCGAGCTTCCGGATCTCATCGGCAACGACGGAGAAGCCTCTTCCCACTTCCCCGGCTCTTGCCGCTTCGATGGCAGCATTAAGCCCCAACATGTTACTCTGATCCGAAATCTCCTTAACGACAGTGGAAATCTTACCGATCTGCTGCGCACTGGAGCTAACGTCTTTCATTTGGTTCGTTACGTCGGTCACACGGTCGGTAAGGTTAGAAACGGATTGGCTGATATCTCCGATGGACGCCGTTGTTTGTTCGACAATTGCGGAAAAGCTTTCGGCCATCTCAAAAAGCTTATTCGCTTTCTCGAGGCTTGTACCCATGCCTACACCGCCGATAACCCTGCCCTGCTCGTCATGCAGCGGGATGGCGCGTGCAGCAAGCGGAAAACCGAACAGCTCTTTCGGAACGACAGCCGATAATGCCGTATTATTTCGGATCGCATTTGTCACAATGTCTCCCTCCATTAGAGGGTCCCCCGGGCTGACATTCAGCGAGAAGGTATTGCCCGGAATGTTGATGATCAGCTTCTCTGTGTCATAAATGCCGATTGTGATGTCATCATTAGTGAGATTTTTGAGCAGTGGAGCTACCTTTACAAAGGCTCTGATCAGCTCATGCTGTGTTTGTCCTTCAGTCTCAATATTCATGCTTTCTCCCCCAGCCCTTAATACGGGAATTTCCTTTGTCCGTAATTAACCGAAATCCACTTCAGCGTCGTAAATTCATCCAAGCTCCATTCGCCGTTCAGACGGCCCAAGCCGGACTGCTTCTCTCCGCCAAAAGCCACAATCGGCTCGTCATTGATGGTGACATCGTTCACATGGATCATACCGGTGTGGATCTTCTTCGCCATTTCTACTCCGCGCTCAAGATTGGAGGTATGAATAGCCCCGCTAAGCCCGAAACGTGTATCGTTGGCAATTTCGATGGCTTCCTCTTCGGTTTCGAACGGCATGATACACACAACCGGGCCAAACAACTCATCTTGAGCAACATCCATGTCCGGTTTGACATTGACGAGGACGGTAGGCTCTACCATTCTTCCGGTAATCTTCCCCTGCACCAGCACAGCAGCGCCCTGCTCGATTCCGCTTGCGATCAGCTTCTCCAATGTTTCGGCTTGACGATTGTTGATGACAGGACCAATGATCGTCTTCGGATCACTCGGATCACCTGTTGTAAGCGTGGAGACCTTCTCCTTGAATTTATCCACAAAATCCGGATAGATCGTCTTCTGTACAAGAATCCGATTAGCCGACATACAGATCTGGCCTTGATGCGTGAATCTGCTGAATGTCGCCGCTTGTACCGCGTAGTCGATATCCGCATCTTCTAGGATAATGAACGCACTGTTGCCGCCGAGCTCCAGCAGCGGCTTTTTGAAGTTCTTGACGGCCAGTTGGCCGATATGACTTCCCACTTTAGTCGAACCCGTGAAGGAAATGATTCTAGGAATCGGATGCTCGACGAACGCATCGCCAATCTCCTTAATATCTGTCACCACAACATTCAACAGGCCCTTCGGTACACCCGCTTCTTCGAAAATCTTGCCGATAAGCGTTCCGCCTGTAATCGGTGAATCCTCATGCGGCTTCAGCACTACGCCATTGCCTGCACCCAGCGCGGGAGCAACCGACTTCATAGACAAGAAGAACGGGAAATTAAACGGACTGATAACCCCAACCACGCCGGCGGGGATCCGGTACAGCCGGTTCTCTTTACCGTCCTCTACGGAAGGCAAAATCTTGCCCTCCATTCTAAGCGGGAACGTTGCCGCTTCCTTAATCATATTTTTCACAAGACCGATCTCAAAGGCAGCCTTCAGACGCGTTCCACCCAGCTCCTGAATAATAAGGGACGTAATTTCTTCCTCATGAGCTTCTATGTATGTAACCGCATTTTCAAGAATGTCGCGTTTCTTGTAAGGGTTAACCTTGTCCCAATCCAGCTTAGCTTTATAGGCAGCTTGATAAGCATTGTCTATGTCTGCAACGTTGGCTATTTGAAAAGTGGCGATAACCGCATCATTATACGGATTAATGTCAGGCATCGATTTAGCGCTCTTGCCGTCTCTCCATTCGCCGCCTATAAATTGTTTGCCTAACTGTTGGAAGTCCATATAATCCCCTCTTTGTTTGTTAATTAATAGCAATATATATATCGACAAGCTGCCGAAAATTGTTAAGCCTCTCGAGATTTACACTTTTGTTCAGGACACCGTTCCAAATGAATCCGCAAAGACTAATTGCTCGTTTATATGGACACGCAAAACCAGCCTTCCCTATAAAAGGAAAGGCTGGTTGTCTTCATGCGGCTAGCGCTTGGCTCGGCAGCGAAGGTTTTATTCGTCCGCCCCTATATTCACTGCGGCACCCCGTACACGAGGATCTCCGTCGATATCAAACGAGCCGATAATGTCCGGCTCGGTCGATCCGGCGTCAATTGCCGGAGAGCCCGGCCGCAGATGAAAATCGCTCGATGCCGCATTTACGAATGAAGGATCGGCAAACAGCGAGTGGGCGTCATTGCCCGTGCCTTTTTTATAGGCGGCGAAACCGTTATACGTCACATTTTTCCATGTCCAGGCCGCGTTGGCACTGCCCCCTGGCGCAAAGTACAAATTATAATCCACAATGTTCCCCGAATTTTTCGTATATTCATTATAGATCAGAACATCCGAGGTACCGGCTACGAAAATATTATTTTTAATGACATTGTTCTGAGTATCGTACTGGACATACAACTGCCCGCTGCCGTCTCCCAAGCTGTCGTTCTTATAGAATGTATTGTTCACAATGTCGCAGTTTACCGTCGCTCCCCGCTTCTTGTCGTAACCTCCCATAGCCAGGCCGGTCAAGCGGTTGTTGTAGATCATATTACTGCGGACCGTAATACGGCTGGTCGCTTTGCCCGCGTGTTCGGAAGCGATCTCGATGCCGATATCGTTGCCGTAGCTGTAGTTCCGCTCGATCAGGTTGTCTTTGCCGCCATCGACATAAATGCCGCCTGCCGAATTGCTGTTGTTCGGAAGCTTTTTGCCGTAAGAAGGGTTGTTATTGGATGAAATGTTGTATACGCGATTTCCGCGGATGACTCCGTTTCTGGCCTGGTCATACGAAGCATCGGGCGCTTTGCCCTCGAAACCGATCACATCGATGCCGATATTGTCGTTATCGTGGATCGTGTTGTTCGTCACGGCGAACGTGTCGACATTACCGTTGAGAACCAAAGATTCGCTCGATCCGAGCACGAGATTGTACAGCTCGTTTCCGTCAATCGTAAGGTCGTGGATCGACTGGGGAGCTTTCGTCCCGTACACGGCAATGCCGTGGGCGTCCCTTCCCAGAAGGTCGGTTCCGGTCGGAGCGGCCGTGTTCTTGATAGCATGCACTTTGTTGCCGGACAGGTTGATGAAGCCTCCGGCACCGTGCACGTAAATACCGACCGGCATGACATTGCTTTTGGCCGTCGTGAAGTTGCGGACCTCAAATCCTTGAATGTTGACGTAACTGGCATCGGCGAGATCGATCAGCCCTTCCGTTCCGCTGACCGCAAGTCCCGTACCGTCGATGACGGCGGCCTCCGAATTGTAGGACGCGAACGTGATGGGGCCTTGCTGCGCAGAGCCGGATTTCGTGATCTTCAATTTCTCATTGTACACGCCGCCCCGGACATACACGGTGCTGCCGGGACCCGCTTGATCCGCCGCATGCTGCAGCGTCTTCCACGGCGAGCTTAACGTACCCGGATTCGAATCGCTCCCGTTCGCTGCCACATAATAGTCGGTGCCTAAAGCCGATACAGACGGCGATTGAGCAATGCCCAGCCCTAAACCAAGCACAGCCAAACTTAACCCCGTGATTAACGTTTTGCCGAATTGCACGAATGATCATCTCCCTGATTGGTTAATAGTCGGACTTTGATTCGCTTCAATAGAACCGCGTATATCTCTGCGAGATTGTGCGGGCCTCACCTCCCTGTCCGAGTTTAGGCGGTTGACTGCTCTTTGAGCAGCCTGCCGACGGCCGCAGTCGTCGGCAGATTGCCCGTTCCCCCGACGCCGAGCGTGGACAGTGCGCCGCACGCGTTGCCGTACTGCAGCAGCTCCTCCCCTTGCAAGCCATGGAGAGAACCGTAAATGATGCCGGCGTTAAAACAATCCCCGGCTCCTGTCGTATCCCGGGGAGATACCCGGCACGGTCCGGCTGTTGCGACGCTCCCGTCCGGAGCAAGAAGGCTCGCGCCTTTGGACCCTTGCTTGACGGCCACCCGCCCATCTGCGCTTCCGAGCTTCTCGCGGATATCTGCGATCCGGTCCGCTGCGAAAATATGCAGCGCCTCTTCCTCGCTCGGCATAAACAAGTCCGTTTCCTCCAGCAGGGAACGGATGCCCTCGGAATCCCACTCGTTGCGCACGTCCCATCCCGCATCGAATGAAGTACGCGTCCCCCTGGTCCGGGCCTCTTTGAAAAGCTTTTTCCAGTGCGGCCTCATGCCGTCCTGCAAATAGTAGGAACCGAAATGCAGATGGTCCGCTTTGCACAGAATGCTTTCCGGAATATATTCGGGTACTAACATCGGAATACTGCCCGGATAAGTCAAGAGACCCCGGTCGGATGGAGTCGTGAACGACAAGGTGACACCGGTCTTAACATCCGGCAGTACCGTTACTCCATCGGTGTTAACCCCCATCCGCTGAAGCTCGCCGATGCAGTAGGCGCCAAGATCGTCCTGGCCCGCAACTCCCACGAACCTTACGTCGACCCCCAGACTGGCCAGCGCGCAAGCGGTAATCGCGGAAGAGGAACCGAGCACGGTTTGGAATCCGTCAATGATTTTCTCCCGGTTCCACTCCGGTATTACATCCCTGCCGGATACGATTATATCCGCATTCAGCTCGCCGGCGACGACAACGACCGGTTTTCTCGTGCTTGCGGTATGTATCATTTCAGCACCGGTACGAAGTCCCGCTCCGCTTCGTACAGCTCCTCGAACATCTCGCCGATTTCTTCGAGCGAGCATACGGCTGCGGATAAGGGGTCCACCATCAGGGCGTGGCGGGCCATCTCTTTATCCTTGTGGAGCACAGCGCCTACAGCCAGTTCGAAAAAGGCCATATTGGAGCGGCACAAAGCGGCGAGATGCTCCGGCAAGCTGCCGAAATAACAAGGATGAATGCCGTTGCGGTCGATCATGCAGGCCACTTCCACGATACCGTCGGCGGTCAGATTTGTGATCAGGCCGTTATTGGGCACGTTGCCGTAGATGACTTTCGGCTCGTTTTTGAGCATTCCTTCGATAATAATGGCCGCATATTCGTTGCTCGGCTCAAGCTCAAGCGGCCTTTTTCCTTCGAGCTGCTCGATGATTTTCTCGTCGTTTTCCTTGCGCCATATCGGCCAATTGTCCGCGTAATAGCCGGTCGCCCCGTTGTATCCCGAGCTGCAGTGCCGGTCGATCAACGACTGGCGTTTGCGGTAGTAAGGAATGTACTCCGAGAAATGCCCGCTCGATTCCGATACGAACGCCCCCAAATATTTCATCGCGTCGAAGCGCACCGGATCTTTTTTCAGCAGTTCGGGGTCCTGAATTTTCTCCCGAAGCAGCGGGTACAAATCTTGTCCTTCATGGGTCAGTTCGACAAACCAGGACATATGATTGATGCCTCCCGCTTTCCACTGCATCTGCTCGTAAGGCACGCCGGCATATTTGGACAACTGCCTGGACGTGTTCTGAATAGAGTGGCACAGGCCCACAACGGGCAGCGTCGTGATGCGGGACGTAAGCAGCGTGACGGCCGACATCGGGTTGGTATAATTGAGAATCGTCGCATCCGGGCACAAATCCTCGATATCCCGTACGATGTCCATCCAGGTGGGAAGCGTCCGCAGCGTCTTAAACAGCCCCCCGGGCCCGAGCGTATCGCCGATACACTGATTCACGCCGTATTTCAACGGAATTTCGTATTCGTAGCGGACGGTCTGCAGCCCGCCCACTTCAATCTGATTAATGACGAATCGGGATCCGCCGATTACCTCCCTGCGGTCGGTAGAAGCGATTACGTTCCATTTCTTCCCCGTTTGCTCTATAATCCGGGCCACCAGCTTGCGGGCAATCTCCAGCCGTTCCCCGTCGATATCCACGAGTGCGAGGGTTCCTCCCTCTATTCCTTCGATCAGCAAAATATCTGTCGCTATTTCCTGCGTAAATGCGCTTCCCGCGCCGATAATTGAAATTTTGGTCATGGTTGTTCTCTCCTTATTAGGTCTATTTCATGCCGGTCATCGTCAAGCCTTTAATAAACTGCTTCTGGAAAATGAGAAAGACGATGATCACCGGAACCGTTATAAGAACGGCCGCCGACATGACGACGTTATAATTGACGGTATGCGTTCCGTTAAAATAAACGAGAGCCAGCGGCACCGTCATTTTCCGGGTGTCGTCCAATACGATGAGCGGCCACAAATAATTGTTCCACGAATTCATGAAGGTAAAGATGCCGAGCGCCGACAGCATGGGAAAAATAAGCGGGGCGATAATCCGAACCATCAGCCGCAGCTCCCCCGCACCGTCTATTCTGGCGGCATCAAGCAAATCCTGCGGGATGTCCTCGATAAATTGCTTGGCGAGAAAAACCCCGTACGAGCTGACCAGATTCGGTAAAATAATCGCCAGCAAATGGTTGACGAGACCGAGTTTGGCCGTGATCAAATAAGTCGGGATCATGACGACCTGAAACGGGATCATCATCGTCGCCAGAATGAGCAGAAACCAGATCTTTTTTCCTCTGAACTCGTGTTTGGCGAAAATATAACCGGCCAGCGCGCTCGTAAAAAGAGTCGCTGCCGTAATGACGACAGATGTCACCGCGCTGTTTAACAGCCATCTTACAAAGGGCGCGTCCATAAACACTGTGCGATAGCCCTCCAGGCTTGCCTCTTGCGGGAACAAGGTGTGCGATCCGGAGACAATTTCCATATTGCTTTTCAGCGAAGACAGCACCATCCAGAGATAAGGCAGCAGCATTGCACAACCGGCAGCCGTCAGTACCATCAGAATCGCTCCGTCCAGCCATCTGTTTCTACGTTGCATCTATTCTCAAGCCTCCTTCAATGTTCCCAATCCGTGCGGCCCCATTTAAGCTGCAGGACGGTCACGGCCAGAATGATCATCAAGAAAACAGTCGCCATCGCCGACGCATAGCCCATGTTGGAGTTGGAGAAAGCCATCTCATAAATGTGCAGGGCAATCACTCTCGTTTCGTTAAACGGTTCTCCCTTAGTCATGATCTGAAATTGGGCGAAGGCCTGAAAATAGGAGACGACCGTAGTCACGGATACGAACAGCATCGTTCTCCGCAGAAGCGGCAGCGTCAGATATCGGAAGGAATGCCAGCGGTTCGCTCCGTCCAGGAGAGCGGCTTCGTAATATAGCCCGGGAATGGAATCGATTCCGGCGATGAACAGGACGATATTGTAGCCGATGTCCGCCCACAACGTCATGATAATGACGGAATACAGCGCATAATGCGGGTCGCTCAGCCATTGGACGGGCGCCATATGCAGCTTCTCAAGCAGCATGTTGAACAAGCCGTGATTATAATTGAACATCGTGCTCCACACGATAGCCGTTCCGGCAAGCGGAGCGATCGTCGGCAGAAAAAACACCGTGCGCATTAAATTGCGCAGCCATCCTGCCTGCAGCCGCTGAATGGCTACCGCAATCAGCAGTGTGACGGCTATATTCACCGCAACGGCAACGACGACGAATTTTACCGTCACCCAGAGCGATTTCAGAAAAATCGAATCTTCCAGCATCCGCACGTAGTTCGCCATACCGACGAAAATCGTGTTGGAACTGAGGGGATTATATTTGAAAAGGGACAGCCCGAGACTCCAGCCGATCGGCAGGAAAGCGAATGCGCCGAATAACAGCAGAATCGGAATCAGCGACAAATAAATGAACGCGCGCCCGCTCTTTCGGCCTTTGTACGGGGCTGCCGGTGGAATCTTTCGGGTTCTGCCTGCTGCCGGTTCAAGATTCATACTCCGATCACTCCGATCATTTGTGTTGATCCTGATTGTCGTTTATTGATTTTTCAATGCCGCTCAGACCCGCTTCCACGGTTTCCTGTCCGCTTGCCATTAATTGAAAATGATCGTTGATCGCTTTGAAGAAATAATCCCGGTCCGTAATCGGTCCGATCCACTCTCCCAGCGTCAAAATATCCAGCGAAGTTTTCATAAACGGATTGGCTTTGAGAAATTCGGGATTTTCGGCCACCTCTTTTTTGGCGGGGACCGTAAACGTGCTCAGATTCCATTGCAGCAGATTCTCATTGGAAGAAACGAATTCGATGAAATCGACGGCGGCTTTCCGCTGCTTGCTTTTCTGAGCGGCTACCAGTCCCCATCCGGATTCGGCCGCGTATAAGGGCGGATTCCCCGTGAAAGACGGCACCGGCACATACTCGAAGTCGTCTGCCTTGTATGTATTCAAACCGGCGGCTATGGACCAGGGTCCGCGATACGTCATCGCCGAGCTTCCCTGAAAGAAATAGTCGGAGGTGTCAAGCTCGCCGCCGAACGTCGTGAGGTCCGCGACTTTATCGTCTTTGATAAGCGAGATTAGAGCTTCCATCGCTTTTTTCGCCTCCGGCGTCCGAAAGTTCACATGATCGTTTTCGCCCCAATACTTCCCGTTTTGCTGCAAAATCATGGACAAGAACGTAAAGGTGATATTGTCGCCGGATACAAAATCAAATCCCTTCACTTTGATGCCTTTCCCGTCCCGGACCGTCAGCTTACGGGCGCTCTCCACAAGCTCTTCCCATGTAGACGGAGGCCCTGCGATCCCCTTCTCTTTCAACATTTGCGGGTGGATCAGCATGCCGCCGTTTTCGATATTGAATTCGAGCGGAAGTCCGTAAAGCTTGCCGTTCAATGAATATCCCCCTAACGGAGCTTTGTAATAGCCGTCCCGGAGACGTTCGCCGTCCGGTATTTCCGCCAGCAGCCCGTTCGTGGAGTAGACGGGAACCCAGGTGCCGAACATCTCGGCGATGTCCGGAGGATTTTTGGCAATGAAAGAAGCTTTTAGCTTCTGAGGGTAAACATCGTATGGAAAGGATTGATAGTCGATCTCTACTTCCGGATGCTTTGCCTGATAAGCGGCAATCAAATTTTTATACGCATTCATAAAGGCATCTTCCTGATGGCTCCAAAAAACGAGTTTTACTTTTCCGTCCGGATTTGCAGAATTATCAGCCGTCGTTTCTTTATCATTTGCGCAAGACGAAACGATAATTAATGCAAACAATAGAGAAATAAATGAAAATAAGCGGACTCTTTTCAAATTGTAACCCCTTTCTTTTTATTTCATCTGGAATTTTCTACGTCCACATAGAAATAATACCTCTACAAAAATGAGGCGTCAATATTTATTTTGCATTTTAGTTGCATTTTTTTGATCGTAAATTGCAATTTATTTGTTCTTATTTTCAGTTGACCTGCGTTTTTATTTTACTTAACATAGAGAGTAAGTATTTTGGTTCGTTCAATCTTAGATGAAATGAAGGCAGGTCATAGCATGCCCACACTAAAAGATATAGCGGACCGGGTCGGCGTCTCTATCTCTACGGTTTCCCGCGTTCTGGCCGACGATATCAGCCGTGCCTCCCATAGCAAAACACGCCGGAAGATTTGGGACGCTGCCCAAGAACTGGGCTACACGGTCAAGCTTCCCGCACATGAGCCGGTGAAGAAAATAGGCTGTATCGTTTCCACGATGCAGGGACGGCGCTACCATCCCTACTTTTCCGTTATTTTCGAGGGAATAGAGAAAGAATTATCTCTTCACGGCTATCAGATTGCGTTCACTTATACGCAAGAAGATTTGCAAAAACCTGAAATTTTGCAGCAAGTCATCCACAAAGATCAAATCGGAGGCCTAATTATTATCGAGGGCATCGAGAAACAATTGTATGATGATATCCGCAAGCATGTGGAGCATATCGTCGGAATCGACGTGTCCGATCCGGACATTCCTACCATCTCCTATGACCGGGTCGAAGCGGCTCGTACAGCCGTCCAACATTTAACGGATCAAGGCCACAAGGACATCCTCTTTATCGGGGGCACCGGCTTGTCCGGAGAATTCCGGAGGGAGAAGCGCTACCGGGGCTACAAGCTGGCACTGGAGCAAGCCGGTTTGGCGGTTAAGCCGCAGTACGTGCTTAACGCCGAGTGGGAACCGGATCAGGCTTACCGTCTTGTCCTGAATTACATCGACGAGCATCGCGGCCACCTGCCTACGGCGGTTTTTGCGGCCAGCGATATTATGGCGATGGCGGCTATGCGGGCCATTTCCGAGAAGGGCTATCAAATCCCGCAAGATTTCGCCATTATCGGTTTTGACGACAACGAGCCTTCCCGTTACACGGTTCCTCCTCTCTCCACTATTCATATTCCTACCTTTGAAATCGGAAGTGTCGCCGCAAGAACGCTCCTTCAGGAAATGCAGACGCCGTATCCTCTGCCCGTCAAAATTTTGCTGCCGTTTCAACCTTTATTTCGCCAATCAAGCGACCGCCGTTTGCAGAAGCTTCAAGACGAGAACAACGCAGCTCGCTAAACACGCCTGCCCGGAAAAAATCTTGCTCCTCCGCAAGGTCTATATTTTTCCCGGTCGGAGCGATACCTCGTCTTAAAGGCCGATCCGTTTATTCATAAAAACAAGCCATCCTGGACTAAAGCGAAGGATGGCTTGTTTTTTTAATTTTCATTTCGCACTTCTTCATCCCGGCCTCGATTCGTCCTCGTGATTGCTGCCCAGCCTTATTTCAGCCTGTATAGATCAAATGATTTAGGTAAATCAACAAAATACTTACATGTACTTAAAATTTTATCTTGAAATACTTAAAATATATGATAAATTTACTTATAAGAGGTGAAAATGATGTATCAAGAAGAACGATTACTGAAGATACTCGACTATATTAATAAACACCACGCGATGAGTGTGATGGATATTTGTTCGCTTCTAAATGTATCTAGGGATACGGCCCGAAGAGATATTGTTAAATTAGTGCAAGAAGGGGTCGTTATTCGTACACACGGAGGTGTCGCTCTCCCTCAATTACAGAAGGAAATAGCTACTTATCAGGAACGTTTAATTGACGAAACAGACAGTAAAAGAAAAATCGGGAAGTTAGCGGCTAAATTAGTTCAAGATCACGAAACCGTCATTTTGGACGTATCCACTACGGTACAGTCCGCAGCCGAACAAATTTCAGCTAAACATATTACGGCGGTCACGCACTCCATAGACATTGTAGGGATTCTCTCCGGTCGGGAAGATCTGCAAGTTTACGTGCTCGGCGGCTATTTACATGCCAAAAACCGGTTGTTATACGGACCTTCCGTCATCGAGAAGCTAAGGGAATTAAGAGCCGATAAGGCATTTATCGGGGCTACGGCTATACGAGCCGATGGGCTTTACTTTCCGTACGAAGAGGATGTTTCGGTTAAAAAAGAGATGGCCCGCAGATCGGATCAGGTCATTGTTGTGGCAGATTCTACGAAGTTTACAAGCAAGTCGGTTTATCGGTTGGATTTTGATTTTGTAGATATTTTGATTACCGATCAAGAAGTGCCTTTCGCTATTAGAGAGGTCCTTCATACTAAAAATATAACGCTTATACAATGTCAGGAGAAAGACAAATACGAGGAGGAATATACAGATGAGTCTTAAAATTTTGCACAATGTAAACGTGGTTCAAGAAGATAACTCCGGTATGTCTGCCACACTTTGGATACGAGACGGAATTATTGAACGGATAGAAAGTTCCCTATCTGCTCTTCCGGAGGGCGAATATGAATTTATGGACGGTCAAGGCCACTTATTAATCCCGGGCATGATCGATGTCCATATTCACGGCGCCAACGGTTTCGATATGATGGATGGAAGCGAGACGAGTATTCAGGAGGTTTCGCGAGCTTGTGCAGCAACGGGCTGCACCTCATTTCTGGTTACCTCCGTCAGCTCAACGATTGAAGCATTAATAGCCATGATTCGTAGTGTGAAGCGTGTCGCAGGGCATGAAGCCGGGGCCAAAATTGCCGGGCTTCATCTAGAAGGTCCTTACCTGAATCCGAAGCGCAAAGGGATGCAAAATGAACGGTTTTTAAGACATCCGGATCTTACTGAAATGAAAGAAATTTTTGATGAGGCGGACGGGCTGATCAAGATGGTTACAATAGCTCCCGAATTACCCGGCGGTATGGAACTCGTCTCTTTTCTGAAGGAAAGGGGCGTAATTATCGCCGTCGCGCATTCGGATGCCACATACGAGGAGGCCAAGCAGGCCTTTGAAGCGGGAGCCAGTCATGTTACGCATTGTTTCAACGGCATGCGTCCGATTCATCATCGGGATCCCGGTCTGGTTGTAGCCGCTTTTGAACAAGAACATGTAAGCCTCCAAGCGATTGTAGACGGCATTCATTTGCATCCTGCGATCGTTCGAATGATGCATCGTCTCAAAGGACCGGATGGCATGGTACTTATCACAGATGCTCTGCAAGCCATGGGGCTCGGTGATGGGAAATATATGTTCGGCGGCCATCCCGTTACGGTTTCCGAAGGTGTAGCACGCCTTGAGGACGGAACTTTAGCTTCCAGTACGGTTACGATGAATGAGGCACTTCGTCTAACCGTAGAAACCGGTATTTCTTTAACGGACGCGGTTAAAATGGCATCCAGTTCACCTGCACGGCTGTTAGGACTTGCTGCCAAAGGTAAGATTTCCGCGGGTTTTGATGCCGATCTTGTCTTGTTAGACGAACAATTTCAAGTACAATGGACAATGATTAAGGGTTCTATCGTCTAATTAACCAACATTTAAACTCCCTCCCCCCTCACCTTTAACCTTGGATTTCTACAATAGAGAAGGAAAAAAGATGTAAAACGGGGAGAGATTGTTATGCGTTTGTATGAAGTCCTACTTATGGGCTCCAATTTGGTTCTGCTGGTGGTACTGCTTTTCATGAGGAATCGAAAAATCAGCCTGGGTGCAGGCCTTGCGGCTGTCTGCGCACTGAGCCTTCATCTGATTCAGGAAGGTTACCGATGGCAAATGGTCCCCTCCTACTTCGCTGCGGTTATCCTGTTCATTCTGGTTGCCATAAGGATTTATCGAAATCCGAAATCCGTTAAACCCCGGAAAAAAATACGATACATCGGCTATTTTATAGTCGCCGTGCTGCTGAGTTTTTCTGTTTTCTTGGCACAGGCGATGCCGATATTGGTTTTGCCAAAGCCAGGAGGAGAAGCGGCCGTGGGAACCCGAATCTTTCACTTTACGGATTTCACGCGACAAGAGAGCTATCCTAACGTCCCCAAAAATGACCGCGAGCTTATGGTTAGAGTGTGGTATCCCGCAAAACCTCAATCCGGAAAAGGGGAACTGCTATTTCCCGAAGATCCGGCGCAGTTTAGAACATACAAGGAAAACTTCTCAGGAGTGTTCAAGGTCCCCGCATTCATTCTCGATTACTGGAAATATACGCGCGGCTATTCCCATCTCAATGCTGAACTTCTCCCCGCTTCCGCGCCTTCTCCCGTGGTACTGATTAGTCATGGTATGGGTACCGGCAGCGTGCTGCATGTCTCTCAGGCAGAGAACTTGGCCAGTCACGGGTTCATAGTAGCTGCTATCGACCATACCTACAGCACAGCGGCTACCCTTTTCCCGGACGGGCGGATAACCGGGTTCGAGACAAAGACGCCGGCAGATGATTTTTACACGTATGCCAAGCAGGTCGGAGCCGTGTGGGCAGCAGATATTCAGTTTGTCCTTTCGGAAATGGAACAATTGAATCAAGATCCAAATTCCAGCTTGAAGGGCATGATGGATGTAACCCATACAGGTATCATGGGGCATTCGTTCGGGGGCGCCACTTCTTTTAACGCCACCTATTCCAACGATAAGATCAAAGCCGGGATTGATATGGATGGAACGCTTTATGACCTGGAGGATAAAGGGCCGATGCCGAAGCCGTTCATGTTCCTTAACTCCGACCAAAGATCCATGCTTTCCGCGGCGATAAAAAACAATGAGGTTCCGGGCAGTATCCGGGCACAACTGGTGAAGGAACAACGGATGATGGACAGTGTCGGCGCCCATAACGGGCAGGTCATTCATATACGGGGAACGGACCATTTCAATTTCACCGATCTGCAGTTCTATACGCCGATGTTAAAATATACCGGTATGACCGGGAGCATTAACGGGTACAGAGGGGCTGACATTGTCAATTCCTATGTGCTTGATTTCTTTACCAAACATTTGAAAAAGAAGGGCGGTCAACTGCTTGACAATGGTCCTCATCCCCAATACCCGGAAGTTGAATTTCAAAAAGCTACTCTAGCGGCGGAATAGAATGTAATCCGGACCAGCGGCAGGTATCCATCCTTCCAGCAGGGCTCCCCGAGACGCGCGAATAAAAAATCCTATGCGCTATGGGGATCGGTCGCTGCCTGTGTCGCACTGGTGTCGGGGCTGGCGCTTTATGAGTCCCCCTCTATTCTCCAGCCTGCCTCCCCGCAAATTTTGCAGCAGGCACCGTCCGCGTCTCCGACCGGAATCCGGAAATTTCTAACGTACAACGGCTATCGTTATGCGTTCGTCGACGATGGCGCTCCGTTTAAGTTCACGGGAACTGAACCGGTAAAATCGCTCGGAACATTAGCAGTTGATCTCAACCGCGAGACCGGGAAGAATATCGAAGGCAGCGATGTGGAAAAGGACTATGCCGCAACTTTCGCCGTCGGAGGGGAACTGTATGAGATCCCGGCGTACCCTTCACATTTCCGGATTGCGGTTCGATATGAACAGAACTTCTACCTGGCGGAAATCGTCGCGAAGGTAAACGACTCCGCGATAACTGCCAAGGATTATCTGGATATGTCTAATCTTAAGGAACATGTGCGGGACATCCATATTCTGAATCATGCGGGGAATGACGTGCTGAAGAAAATGACGGACCCTGCTTCTGTGAAATCCATCATCGAAGGCCTTTACACGGCCAAAACGGCGGATTTAACCAACCGGGAATTCGAGGGCATCGCGGAAGCGCAATCCCAGGGGAAATCGTATCAACTGAAGTTTAACCTTAAGGACGGGACTAGCATGGCCATGTATATCATCCCGGAGTTAAAAATCGTGTCGATGGGAGATGCGTATTATCAATTGCCCGACCGTTTCTTGGATCAATCCGGCGATACCTTTAAAAACCTGAAACAAGACGCGCTGCCGCTCTACTAAGCTTGTGAACCTGAAACCAACCCTGTTTATTCATTCCTCACGCGACTTCTAAAGGATATATTCTTGGCAACCGTCAAGCGCTTCGCTCCGAATTCCATATCCATGCAAAAAAAGCCCTGGAGGTTTCCGCCTCCAGGGCTTGTGCTGCGTAAACGTTAAGGAATGACCTTCCATACGTTGGTACCCGTCGGAGTTTCGCCTTGTGTCCACCATTTGGCCTCATAGTTGACACCGTTGTAGGATACCTTGTTTCCGCCTACATAAACCGTAGTCGCGCTCCAGGCCGGATACGTCGTTGTGCTGCCGCCCGTCGTTTTGACCGTCACTACGGAAGAGGATGCAGATGCTTTGCCCGAGGAGTCGATAGCGGTCACGGTAAAGCTGTAGGAAGTGCCGCTCGACAAGCCCGTGTTCGTGTAGGAGGTCGAAGTTGTCGTGCCTACCGCAACGTTATCGCGGTATACTTGATAACTAGCCGCTCCCGCTACCGATGCCCAGCTCAAGGAAACGCTGTTGTCCGTTACGGCTGTGGAAGCCAAATTCGTCGGAGCGGGAAGTGCGCTGCCTCCGCCGAAATCTACATCCGCTACATTGACGTAAGCGGTAGGCGCACCGGAGACTTCCCAGATAGCCAGGATGACATGATAACCGGTTCTCTCGGGAACGTTACAATTCGTGGTGTAATAGTTGCTAGGGCTTGCACCGTTCAGATCCACTTGGCAGAAAGGCGTCAAGTCAAAGGAAGCTCTCGTCAGAGGGGCGTTCGGATTCCAGCCCGGCTTGGTGATGAAATATTTGAAGGTCGTTGTAGCGTGTGCGGCGTTCAGCTGCCATTTGAAAGCCTGCGGGCCCGCCTTCATAGGAACTTTGCTCCAACGTGTCGAGGTTTGCTCGTCAAGTTTGGGGAAGGTGTTGCCGGCGCTCGCGATGTGACCGTCGCCGGGGCCTCCGTTAGGAAAGCCTTTGCCCGCTTCGGCGCTTTGCGGCTCGTAAGAGGCTCCTCCACAATCCGTGTTCACGTTGTTCTTGCATAAAAGCCCACGGCTGGCGGGAACATCCAAATATCCGTGAGCCGAGCTGGTTTCGGGAAACAAAACCATCAGTAAAGCGAGCATCAGCAGCATTCCGCATGCGGCAACCAGTTTGTGCAGCAATGCGTGGTTCGGTAAAGCCAAATTCATCATTCATTCCTCCTCAAATTTGGGTTTTCAACGCCAAAAGCGCTTACATTTCATTGTTTTAAACGACATCACCTCCCTAAAAATCTAGCAGCGAGCCATAGTAGTGTAGCAGACACTTGGTGGATACATCTTCCATATTATAAGCCGGATCCGAGCCTATCACAATAATTTTTTAACAAAAAAAGGAGACCCTGTAACGGAATGTCTCCTTCTCTGTGAGCATATAACACCTTCTTGTAACACCCAGCTTGGCGATCAAGAAGTCTTTCGCCGCATCGGTATGAATCTTCACCCCGGCGATCCTCGCACGGATAAATTCGTGTTCGTGTTCTCAACCGTTCATTAAATTAAAGTACTGTTTTGTTCAATCATTTTCCAAGTATCTGTTTGCTGCTGGATATCCCACAATCGGGCGTACAACCCTTTCGCGGCCAGAAGATTGGAATGGCTGCCCTGCTCGACGATGCTGCCGTTATCCAGCACGACAATATTGTCCGCACTTCGAACTGTTTTCAGGCGATGCGCAATGACGATGACAGTTTTGCCCTGTACAAGCCGGTCGATCGCCTGCTGAATGACGGCCTCGTTCTCCGGGTCCAGTGACGCCGTAGCTTCGTCAAGCAAGACGATAGGTGCATCCTTGAGAAGCGCTCTGGCAATGGAAATCCGCTGCTTCTCACCTCCGGAGAGCGTACTTCCTCCTTCTCCGACAAGGGTATCGTAACCGTTCGGAAGTTTCATGATGAAATCGTGGCAGCAAGCCTGGCGCGCCGCTTCCTCGATCTCTTTCATCGTGGCGTTATTGCGTCCGAAGCGGATGTTGCCCGCGATCGTATCCTGAAACAGATACACATCCTGAAAGACCATGGATACTTTGCTCAGCAGCGCTTCGGGCTCCATATCCCGGATATTTTCGCCGCCCAGAAGAACTTTTCCCCCAACAGGATCATAGAAACGCGCGATCAGACGCAAAACCGTGCTTTTGCCGCTGCCCGAAGGACCGACAAGTGCCGTAAACGTACCGGCTGGGATGAACAGATTCACTTCATTGAGCACCGTTTGCCGGTTATAACCGAATGTGACCTGCTCCAGCTCGATATCATAAGCCGCCGGAGGCTGGCTTTTACCCGGCATAACCGGCTCTTGAAGAAGCCGTACAATACGTTCACCCGCTTGTTCGTGATATCGGAATTCCGCATAATTTACGAGCGCCGCGGTTAGCGGATCGTAAATCCGGGTGCCGACGATGAGAAAAGAAACAAACACGACCAGATCCAGACTGCCTCCAAGCAGAAGATGAACGCCGACCATGATCATGAAGGTAAGGCCGGCGCGGATACAGGCAATCGCACTCAGGACGATCGGCCCTAGCAGCCCTTCAATCCGGATGCTTTGCCTCATCAGCTCCCTGAACGATAGGGTCAGCCTTGTAAAGCTCTCCCCCGTCACGTTGTAGGCTTTGATGACACGGATGCCGTTCAGATACTCCTGCAGACGGTTGGCGGCATCGATTTTGGCGCGCATATGGTTGGCGCCAAGCTTATGCTGAATTCGGGAAGTCAGCATCACGAGCGCGACAGCGAGCGGAAACGCGGCGAATAAGGCAAGCGCCATACGCCAGTCCAGAAATGACAATCCCGCAATAGCGAGAACCGGCATGACAAGCGCGCCGATCATTTGCGGAACAAGATGAGAAATACCATGCTCGACCATAGTAAAATCGCCCATCATCATGTTTGCGAGATCTCCGGGATCCCGTTTGTTCAGAAAACCGAGCGGCAGCTTGCGCAAATGCTCGGCCAAGCGCGTCCGCCCTTCCGCCGCGGCGCTGTATGCTTGACGGAATTGGGAACGGTATGCCGGGACTTCACTGACATACATAAGGACCAGAGAGGCGGCCATGCCACCGCATACCCACCACAGCCGCTCTGCTTGAAGAGCGGCCCCGGGTGACGCAAACGGTTCGAAAATGAGCCGTGCCGCTTCCACTAGCAGGGCGAACGGAACAATTCCGATCAGATTGGCCAGCGTCGTATAAAACACCGGCTTGATCAACGCACGGGGGTTACCTGCCGTGATGTTGCGCAGTAAATCCATCGTCTGTCGCCTCCTTCTTCATGCCGATATGCCATTTCTCCGAATCCGTGTAGGTATGCCACATTCTGGCGTAAAGGCCGCCTGCGGCAACCAGCTCGTCATGCTTACCTTGTTCGGTAAGTCTGCCGCCGCTCAGAACAAGGATCTGATCCGCATCGCGGATCACATGGAGCCGGTGGGCAATAACAAGAACCGTCTTGCCCCGGATTAACTCTTTGAGGGCAAGCTGCATCTCATTTTCGTTCTCCGGGTCCGCAAATGCGGTAGCTTCGTCCAGTACGAGAACGGGCGCGTTTTTCAAGATAGAACGCGCTACGGCAATCCGCTGTTCCTCGCCCCCTGACAAGTAAACGCCGCCTTCGCCGATCCGGGTCTCGTAACCCTGAGGGAGCCTGCCGATAAACTCATGGCACTGTGCCGCTCTTGCGGCCGCATACACGTCTTCCGCAGCGGCGCCCGGCCGGCCTACCGCGATATTGTTATACACCGTATCGTAAAAAAGAAATGTCTCTTGAAAGACAAAAGCGACCGTATCCATTAAGTCCGTAACAGACATATCCCGCACGTCGACACCGCCGATACGGATAGCGCCCTGATTAACGTCCCAGAAGCGGGGAACCAGATTCGCTACGGTAGATTTGCCCGCTCCGGACGGGCCGACCAACGCTGTAACCTGCCCTTGTGCGGCGGTGAACGAAATATTCGAGAGCGCTTCGCCGCTTCCGGCTTTCGCCTCGTACGAGAAGCTCACCTTATCAAATGTGACCTCATATTGATCGGGTCTAACCGGACGTTCGGGTTCCGGGATCGGTTTTTCCGCCAATAGACGGTCGATACGTTCTACCCCTTCGCCGATATCACGAAGGGTTGACATCAAGTACATAATCTTAAACATCGGAGCCGACACACCCGGCGCCATGACAAGGAAAAACAGCAGCACGGAAGCGAAGGCGACGTTGCCCGGATCGCGGCTGAGCAGAAATACGCCGACCGGCAGCACGAAGGCCGCAAACGAAACCAGAATCACTTTAAAAATCAGAAAACCGTTCTGAAACTGGTCGGTGTATTTCACGCAGTAATCACGATAGTAAATCATATCGGCATAAAACTTGCGGAAAGAATGCACCGTCTGCCCGAACACCTTCACGGCCGGCATTCCGCGCACATATTGAATCGCCGAGCTGTTTAACCTCTCCAGCGCATCATGGTATTTTTTAACGTTTTTCTTCGTCTCCGGTCCTGTCATCAGAATGATTTGTACGCCGAAGCCGACCAGAATCGGCACGATGCAGGCAAATGCCAGCCATACGTTCAAATAAAACATCACGGTAATCATGAGAAGAGTTGTCACCGCGACGTGAACGAGATCCGGCAGTTGATGGGCGACGAATGTTTCAACTTTCTCCACGTTCTGCTCCAGTGTCTTCTTCACCGCTCCGGTAGACGTGCCGTTCAGCCAGCCTAAAGGCAGCTTTCCGATGTGGGAAGACAGTTTGATTCGCAGGCCGTACAAAATCCGGAAGGCAGCGATGTGGGATATCAATCCTCCCGCGTACATCAGAACAAGACTCCCGATTAGCCCCAGCAGGGCGATGATTCCCCATCGGACCATCAACGCACCGTCCGCTTCGGCAGGATGTGCCGCATGAGCAAGCAGCTCTTTCAGGATAAAATAAACCGATATGTAGGGAATCAGCTGGCCGATCGCGCTAAGTGCGGACAATATACCGGAAACTACGAGAAGACCTCGCTTCTCTTCCGCGATCTGCAGCAGCCGGGCCACGCCAGACTTGTTGCTCATAAGATTCGCTCCTATTCTATTAACAGTGGATTATCCCGATTTACTGTCCGCTCATGGCTTTCATAATCTCATCGATCGCCACGATTTTTCCGAGCGGCATCGGCCCGATAACCGAAGTGTCGTCCAGGACAAATACACGGTTGTTCTTCACCGCTTTTAAACGGTTCCAGATCGGGTTGTCCTTCATCGAAGCCATCACACCGCCGGCAACGGGCTGGACATAGTTATTCACAATGAACAGATAATCCGGATCGGCTTCCGCCAGTCCTTCCAGATTAAAATTCCCCCCCTGCTTAAACGCCTCGACCGGCGTTAATGCCAGATCCTCATAGAAAACCTGCATCCGGCTTCTGTTGAAAGTAGTGAACTCTTTTCCGCTGAACATGGCGGCCAAGACCGTCTCTCCGCGTTTTGACGCCAGCTTTTCTTTGTATTCGGCCGCTTTTTTTTCATAATCGGCAATGACGCTTTCCGCTTTCTCTTCGGCTCCGATGACTTTAGCGATGATCCGAAGCTGCGCCTTCCAGTCCTCGCTGTGCGGTATAATGACAGTCGGGGCGATTTTGTTGTATTCAGTAAATTTGTTTTCATCTTCCGAGATAATCAAATCGGGGGATGCGGCCAGCAGCTTTTCCATACTCGGTTCCCGGCCAAGATCCATTACCTGCTTGCCTTCGAGCCGTTTCTTCAAATTAGGGAAACTGGCGATCATATCCATCCCCTGCGAAGCGTGCGGCGGCTCGCCGAGTACGGTCAAGTAGTCCAAATAAACGATGTATGGGGTAGCTACTTTCTCCGGCTTCTTATCGATCACAAGCGAACCTTTCGCATGTTGGATCGCACGCGGGAACGCCCCCTTTTCACCGGTCGTTTGTGCTGCGGGTCCGCTTGATGGACTACCCGCTTCCGGGGAAACGGTTTTCTCTGCATGGGAACATCCCGTCACAAGAAGAATAAACAGGGCTGCTGCCCAAAAAGGTAACGTTATACGGCTGCGTATCATGTTTGCTAACCCTCTCTCTTTGTTGATAATGATTTTCACTCTCGATCAATCAACATCCTATACCAATTCTTTCTTCCTTGCCGCCTCCATACGGATTTTAAAGCGGTCAGACGGATTTTTTTATCGGGCGAATCTAATAAAAAAACACCGGATGCAGGCATCCGGCGTCTCTTAAATGAAAGAACGTAGCGATCAAAAAACAGTCGAGGAACTCCTCATGAATTCTCCCGGATTAACCCCATAGTGCTTGCGGAAAGCATCGGCAAAATAACTGGAATTCGTGTATCCGACGTAAGCCGCAGCCTCCCCCACCCGGAATCGGCCGCTCTGAAGCAATTGTTTCGCTTTTTCCAGTCTTTGCTCGCGCAAATATCCGAATACGGTCGTACCGTAAACTTTCTTGAATCCGGCTTTCAATTTAAAATCGTTTAACCCGGCGATCCGGGACAGCTCCAGCAAAGACGGCGGACACTCCATCCGTTCCAGCAAAATTTCCCTCGCGCGGCGAATCTTCTCCAGCTCGCTTCGAGTCATGGAAAACGCGGAAGGACTGGGTTCGTTTTCAAACAGCAGCTGCTGAAACGATAAAGAGAGCATTTCAAGAACTTTACATTCCATATGGATGTTGCGGATTGCCTGGGAGAAAGGCATATGAATAAGCTGCCGGACGAGCTGGAGCATGGCGGGATTTATCGCTTGTCTGTACTGATGGAATGATTTGGAGCCGAGCAGACGATGGAAATCGGCCGTTTTGCCCTGGACGATGTTTTCAAGATAATGATTGAAAGACGATACCGGAATATAAATACTTGCCGTTACGAGAGAGCGGCCGCCGACAAAACAAAATTCTCCGGCCCCATGCCCCATAAGACCGAGATTAACCGTATTCGGACATAGTGGAATCTCAAGGCCGTTAACTTGGCCAGCTCCCTCCCCTTCCAGACAGATCGACAGTTCCACCATCGGAATGTCGAACCGGAAATTAACTTGTTTGTTCTTATATAACGTACAATTGGTGAGAACAATAATCAGTTCAGGTCTCGGTACGATGCGCAAAGCAAAACCTTCACCTGTCGAATCGCTTCTCTCCATATTCTCTGTCCGGTTCAAAGAACGATAGAAAAAATCCATTTGATCAAAAAACTGATTCACGTTGTCATGAACAGATTCAGTCATCCTTTTCCCACCATTCCGAATTTTTCTAATCGCTGGCTGCTTTAATGATATTGATAATCATTATCATTGTCAAGGAGTTCATTTTAGGGTTCATGGTATGGAAGAACAATTTCTAGTATGAAATCAGAAAAAGCCGCCCACTTGGCGGCTTCTTTAACTGGGAGTAAAGCACGATGATTACTGGTGGCCGGCGAGCTGCAGCAGCTCGGAAAGCCGTTGCCGACGATCCCCTTCCTCCTTGGCGGCCATTTTCTTCAACTTATCTGTTCTGCCCCAGATCAAATAATTGATATGCGCCACCTCATAGGACTGAAGGCCGCGAACCTGTTCAAGCAGCACTCTGAGATGCGTATCGTCTTCCATATCCGCTTTGATCTTCAGCTTCATCGAATCCGTGCTGTGCAGCATGCATTTCACGAGCGTAGGAATTGTCTCCGCGTTAACGCCATGCCGCTCGGCCAGAGCGACTGTGAAGTGGTTCTGAACGGACTGGTGTTCTTCGTCAATTTTCCCCATATAATCTTCAACTAACGGAAAATAGGCCCGATCCGCCAATCCGAGGCCGAAGACGGCATAGCTGCCGGGCATGCAATTCTTTTCCCCTTCCGTATCCGCATACCATTCGAACGGTTCCATCGCCGCTCGGGCGTACGCCTCCAGCAAGGGATGCAAATTCGGATATTCCAAGGCTTGAGCGAAGAAGAGGTGTGTTCCCGACTTGGCCAGCCCTTTGATCGGCAGCCATTGTTTGAGACCGGATTTCAGCTTGATTTGATAGCTTTTGGGAAAGCCCAGGCTTAACAAGCGAGTCAGAAACCGGAGCGCACGACCGTAGCTCTCCTCCGTTTCCTGCTTAATAACAAGGGTCACCTCGGCAAACACATCATTGGCTGTACATTCCGCCACTTCGTCGCGAAAGCAGACGTCTTCCTTGGCGTATGTACCGCTGCCTTCCACAGTAAGACGTTTTGCCCTGGAACTTCCCAGCTCGATCGCGCAATCCAACATAGCCAGCCCCGTGCTTCTGCTGTAGGAGGGTTCGTATTTCAGAATCAAGATTGCGGCATAAATGATAAGCTCGATCGGACCCTGCTCGGTATTTTCCAGCCAAGCCTCGCTTTTTTTCTTATATTGTTGCTGGAACTGTGTCCCTGCCTGATCAAAATAACGGGGCAGCCATTGATCCTCCGCCCAATTCCGCAAAGCCACTGTCAGGTAGTTCCGATGTTCGGCAAGATGTTTGTTCCCTTTATTCACTTGTTGAATCTTCTCGAAAAGAGAAATGATCCGCCCGACATCCATGTTCGGAAACAGCCGCTCGTCAAGCAGATGTCTGGAGAGGAAAAAAGTCTCCAAAGGTTTGGTCGGATAGTTTCCCGCTTCGAGCTTTTTCTCGATGTAGAAAGAGATTCGTTCCAGCAGTTGTTTCTTCTTCGTCTCGTTGACGTATTCGTAAATACGAACGCGGACCTCGCCTTCCCTCGTCCGGAATTTTCCAGTGAAGGTAAAATGATAATCAATTAACGCAGGCGTCAGAGCGTCCAATGTTTGCCCGATATAACCAGCAAGTTCAGGAACGATCCTCTCCCTCACTTGTTCCTCTGTCAGGGTTTCCGCGGAATCACCTCGTCTGGCCGCAGCTCCTGGCACTGTAAAGTCAAGTTCCTTATCCGACACGTCCGCTCTGCCCTTGGCGTATTCCAGCAGAGCGTAATCGTGAATGCCTACCTGAAGCGAAGTGCGCTTCACGATTTGGTCCGCGTCCTTATCGCTAATATAGGCCGCCCATTTATCGATTTGCCGTTTCATTTCGTCCAGAATCGTTTCTAGAGTAAGATCCATGTCCCTCTGATGCTCCTTTATATGGCTACCGTAAAATCCCTTCTAATCAAGGATATTTACTTTATTTTACCATACGAAAACATCTAGTATCAGGACAAAGATGAATTTTACTGAGAAAAAAACTATATAAAGCGTTTATGAAGAAGCAGCATTTTTAGCTTCGACCGATGCCGACGCTGAGTTTGTACTTATGCGTTCACCGGTTTCTTCACTCCTGACCGTTTGTAATCCGGGAGGTATGAAGGCCCGTAGGGCGGCATCACTTCAATCAAGGGATTCCTTGACGGCGACGATGCGTAACCGGCTTGTGTCCATCATCCATTGACCTTCACGGACGAGGTGCGGTTTAACCTTTGCCTCGATAGCACGGTAGATGGACGCTTTGTCAGCTAAGGTGACGTCCCGGAAGAAATAATCGGCGAAACTGTCCAGCCATTTCCTGACTCCGATATCTCCCTTAAGCGGAGTGGGCTTGTCGAAGTGCTGAGCCAGCATAACGCGAAAGCCGGTCTGCTCCAGCAGGCTGGCGTATTCGCCGATCGTGGGAAAATACCACGGACTCCGTCCCGCCCACGTATAACCATGAGCTTCCAGCTCCTGCTCCATGGCCGTGGTCAGCGCGGCAACATTGCCTCTGCCGGCGAATTCGGCAACGAATCGGCCTCCCTCCCGGAGGGCCAGCCAGATGGTGCGGGCGGCAGCGGGGGCATCCTTGATCCAATGCAAAACCGCATTGGAGAACACAGCGTCATATCGGACATCTGTCCGGTAATGACAAACGTCTTCCACCTGAAAATTCAGTTCGGGATACTTCTGTCCGGCCCTCCTCACCATCTCCTCCGATAGGTCGATACCTGTGGGTACCGCTCCCACGGCTGCGATCTTCGCCGTCAGGTCCCCAGTCCCGCATCCTACGTCCAGGATTCGTTCTCCGGATTGCGGCAGCAGCAGGGATAAGACTTCCGCTCCCGGTTTGACGACGAAATCCGGATTATCCTGATACGCTTTCGAGTTCCAGTGGTTGTTAGATGGTTCGCTGCACATAGGCTTTGTCTCCTTTTTTGTATGATTGGCAATTCTCTTCCGTGAGGTCCGCAACAGCGGCCAACGCTTCTTTGCTGCCGGAGGCTGCGGTATAAATCAATCGGGAAGGCATCTCATAGACAGAATCCCCGGCTGCGTATACTCCACATGGTAGTCCCGCCCGACGCACCGGTAACAAAGCATTTCATTGACTTCACAGATATTTTATATCCATAATTAAGCAAGGCTTAACATTGCCCTTTGTGTACTAACAAAGACGATGCAGCTTGATCGGCAAACAGATCATTACGATGTTACTCAGATGCCATTCCATCGCGTCTCTTCCTCACAAGCTCGATCATTTTGGTATTCTTCAGATGCCGCTCCATGGCTTCCTCGGCAGTGAACATCGCCTGTTGGATAACGGGCCGCGAATCCTCGCTGAGGGCATCGTTCGCCGCTTTCGAACAGTTCATTGTCTTCACTCTAGTTAAAGACTTTACGAATCTATAATAGCTTCGATTCTGCGAACCTGTCAAGAAGATTCCGAAGAACTTCTTATATACCTTGCTTACATCCGTAGGGATAGTGCTCCAGTGAATTTCAATTTTGATAGATGGGCCCAGACTTGCAATAATGTTGGAAATAGATTACTTTATAGCTGTTAAAGTTTGTCGCATAACAAGGCTTTTTGCCGAATGAACGGAAAAACCATATCGCGGGGAGATTTGTCATGGATATTACCCAAGATTTCATGGATGAACGTTTTAAAACGTATGTTCTGGACCATTTTAGCGAGAATCCCGGTCGGATTCAAACAGGCGATGTGGAAGGAATCGTCTCCCTTCAGCTTGCGAATCTGCAATTTTCCAGTCTGAAAGGGCTTGAACACTTCACTTCTCTTGAGGAGCTTGATTGCTCGTTTAATAACTTGACGGAACTTGACATCAGCCAAAATGCGCACCTTAAACGACTCGAATGCAAGAGAAATAACCTTCATCTGCTGGATACGAGCCATAACTCGAAACTGAAGGAGCTGTCCTGCAGCAACAACGAGATTTATTCCCTAGATTTGACGGCCAATGTGCAGTTGGAAGCGGTGGATTGCAGCTTTAACCGGCTTAGGAACCTGGATGTCAGCCGCAATCCTATGATCACCAAGTTGATCTGCTGCTGGAACATGATTTCAGACTTACATGTAGAGCAAAACCCCAATCTGCAGGAACTTAACTGCTCCTACAATTCCCTATTCAATTTGGAACTGAAGCGGAATGCATCCCTCATGTACCTGGATTGCGGAAGCAATTATTTGATCGAATTGATTATACAAGATGGCGCCGGCCTCGTTGAAATACGCTGCAACAACAATCATTTGAAGCAATTGGACGTATCTCAGTGCCCGGTTTTAGAAAGTTTAAGATGCTTCCAGAATCATCTTACAAGCTTGGATCTCAGTCACAATCCGCTTTTGAACGAGCTTTACTGCTCGGAAAATAAACTCCCGGAACTCCATACTCGTTGTAATCCGATGCTGAAACGGCTGGATTATGCCGATAATCTGATCGTTGAGCCGGATCATACGGTCAAAGGAATGGGTACTTTTCAATACGACAGCTCGTTTTGTTCCTATCAAACCGCACTTCGTTATAAGGACAAGGAACTATCCGTTAGAGCCGATGTACCCACCAAGGCGGATATGAAACGTCTGTCACCGGTGATCAAGAAGACCTGGGAACGATTGGATCAGCTTCATGAGCAGGCAGCAGACCTTATTGCACATACACATCCTGACGAAGATGTTCCGAATTAGTCCTGTCCGAGCTCGTATTCGATAAAGACGCCGCCTTTCGGATAGGCAACGATGCAGGCGAGTCTCCGGCCGGACATCTGTACATTTACGCCATATTTAACCGCAAGCATGAAATGAACAGTCAGCTCGTCTATGAAACCTATTAGGGCATCTGTAACTCACCACTCATAAAAATGTTCTTCGATCAGCGCTTCGAAGGAATCCGCCAATAACTTGATCTCCCCGGTATCGTGATCACAGAAGATGACCTGTCCGGACTGATTGATGATAATCGGATTACCGGAACCATCCATTGAGATGACATAGCCGGTTCGCAAAACCTCTGCTAAGGGAAGCTCCTTGAATTGCTCCCGGTACCCCAGCGTCAAATCGACAACCGTTTCATTTCCGAGACTGGAGCCGTTAGAAAACGCATACACCGCAAGACCTGCATACGCTCCCCCAAACGTCCGGATAAAATGCACATAATCCTCATGAAAGGTTACGCCCAACTGCTGCTGTGCATGAGCTACTTCCTGTTGGCTCGCCGGACTGCCTGCCAGTGTGCTATTATCCTCCCGGTGAAGGAAAGCCTTTAATCTCTCCATTAACGCCTTTTTCATAGGTACATCCCCTTCCCTGCCGAATCAGCTGCGGTTCAAGCTGTCCACCGCATCCGGCCGAATTTTTTCAGGTGATCAAATCATACATGCCCGTCCGCTGAAGTTTATTCGGAGAACGAACCTTTATCGGGTTTCCTTAAAAAATAAGTGAGCTGTTTGTTCATATACTCCGGGCTGCGGGCAAAGCCGTCTTCACTCCATTGGAGGAGCAAGCCCATAATCGCGTTGGCCTGATAAGCAACCAGCAGGGAGAGATCTCTATCCTCCAAAGGATAAACCTGCGAGTTAGTCCGCATCAGGCTTTTTATTTTCGCTAACAAGGAATAATAGTAAGCCAGCGGCGACTTTTTCTCGAATACAATCTCGTAAAACGGCTGGAATTTCTTCACATGGTGGAAGATACGAATCGTCGAAGGATCGAGTTCGCTCGGGTTTACATGTACCACATGGCGGTAAGGCTCGTTGTACGAATCCTCCAAATCTTGGAGCAAGAAATGGAGATGCTCATCGAACAAAGCCCCGATGTCTGTGTAATGCAAGTAGAAAGTCCCCCGGTTTACGGCAGCCTCGCGGCAGAGAGCGGATACGGTGATCGCTTCGAGCGATTGTGTTTTTAACAAGGCTAGGAGTGCTTGATGCAGCGCTTTCTTCGTCTTTATCACTCTTAAATCGGTTTCATTCATAGAAGCTGTTCTCCTTATAAAAAAAGCTGCAACCAGCCGGGCTGCTTGCAGCTTTTAAAGTCCCGCCGCCGTCAGAAACCTGCCGTCCAGCCGCCGTCCGCGGCGATAACCGCGCCGTTCACGAAGCTCGATTCGTCGGAAGCGAGGAACAGGGCCACTTGTGCGATCTCTTCCGCTTGCCCGACACGAGGAATAACGCCTTGAGTTACCTTCGTTCGCGAAGCGCCGAACTCGTTCACGTTGGTGATCGTCGAAGCGATGTTCGTCATCGTAGCGCCCGGTGCTATCGCATTGCAGCGAATGCCTTTTTGCGCGTACATGAAGGCCGTGTTTTTGGTGAGGCCGATGACGGCATGTTTGGAAGCCGTATAAGCGGCGCCCGCATGCGCTCCGCTGAAACCGCCTGTCGAAGCCGTATTGATAATAACGCCTTTCCCTTTCTCCAGGAAGATCGGAATCGAACTACGGATCGCACGCATAACGCCTTTCGTATTGATGTCGAAAATAAGATCCCATCTCTCGTCGTCCACGTCGCCCGCTGCCGCCATATTATCCATAATACCGGCATTGTTAACCAATATATCGAGCGTGCCGTATTTAGTGACAGCCGTGTCGATCATGGCATGAATATCATTCAGGTCGGCAACGTTGGTTTTTACCGCGGTCGCTTCGCCGCCGTTCGCCTTAATACCGGATGCAACCGCTTCCGCGCCTTCGACATTCAAATCGGAAACGACGACTTTTGCTCCTTCATTCGCGTACAGCTCGGCAATCGCTTTGCCCATGCCCGATGCGGCGCCGGTGACGACCGCCACTTTACCTTCCAGTCTCATGTGGATTCCCTCCAAAGGAGTTATTGAACAGGTGTTCATTTAAATTATAGGGATGCTTAAGCGGCTATGTCAAATAACGAAAGCCACGCTTTGGTTTAGATTCACCCGTTGGCTTCTGCACAACGATGTTTAACGCTTCCCCATCAGGAGAAGCGTTAAGCATGTTCTATGTATTGTCTTACAGCTTGGCGGTAATGACTAGTCTAACACAGCCGGGATCACATGATCCTTGATCAGTGTCCACCTGTCCCGGGGATGAGCGACAAATTCGGATGCAATTGCCACGACCAGGTCTTTTCCCGGGATACAACAAATGACATTCCCCCCGTCCCCTATTGCCGAGTAAGCATAGACCCCGTCCTCTTCACGTAACCACCATAAATATCCGTAATTATTTGCGTTCATTGCCGTGGATTCGTTCACCCATGTCCCGGAAATAATCGGATGATGATTCCATAAGCCACGGTTCAAATATAGAAGACCGAAACGCGCCATGTCACGGGGAGTCAGCGTAAGTCCCCATCCTCCGGTGGAAATCCGGTTCGGGTCTTGAACCCATCCTCTTACCTTCTTCCCGAATAAGTCCTCGAACCCGAATGATTCCATTTCATAATCCGGGATCTCTTTCATGCCGATGGGTCTGAATAATCGTTCGTTGGCGAATTCACGGGCGCTTTTTCCTGTGCTGCGAGTAAGGATGCTTGACAGCAGGTGCGCCCCCGCGGTGGAATACTTAAAAGTTCCGATTTCCCCTTTTTGGCCCAGCATATCCAGCGTATACTTTACCCAGTCAGGCTGCATGCACATCTTGTCCAGCGGTTCGTGCCAATCCTCGAATGGATAAGGAGCCGTCATAGTGAGAAGATGGCGCAAGGTGATTTCCCGTTTCTGGCTATCGGCGGCATCGGAAACATATTCGGGGAAGAAATCCAGGACCTTCTGGTCCACATGTTTAATAAAACCGGTATCTATGGCAATGCCAATGAGGGCGGACAGGATGCTTTTCGTTACCGATGCCATATGATGCGTATCTTCAGGGCCATAGCCGTTGTAATAGCTCTCGCAGGCAATAGCTCCATTCCTCACGATAACCACACCGTTTATATTGCTGTACTCGGATCGGATGACAGGTTCAAGCTCTGCAAGCTTTTCAGGGTCCATTCTTAAGAGCGCCGGGTCTGCGGCTTGCCATTCTGCAGTCGGCCAGTCGTTTTTTTGCACGATAGATACCTCCCCAAAGATAATGTCAGGTCTTTCTGCTATTTTTTCTTTACAGGAAAATATACCTCGGTCACAAGTTCACCGGAATCTTCGGCTTGAGTGGGATCGGTTACATACACTTCGTAAGGGGATCTTACCAATTGATATCCTTCATTCTCGACCCACTCCATCAGTCTGGCATACACCGTGGTCAATTCCGAATAAGCCCCCTCCAGAACGGACTTCGCGCATAGACCTCCGGGCAAGTCCCGTGTTCCCTTTACGAACTCTCCTACCGGGATGGCAAACTCTGTATCATTGCCGGCAGGATTGTATTCAGAGCTGTGATAAATGGTCATTGGCGTACCAAGCAGGGTGAGTTTTTCAACCGCGATCTTTTCATACAGCTTGCCAAAATAGTTCTCGTATCCTCGAACAAAGTCATCCCGGCTCATCATTTGACGCGTATACAGGATATTCATGGGCTGGGTTTCAACGAGCTCCACTTCTATCCGGTCCAGGTGGGACAGAATGGGGATGCCTTTCTGTACGTTTAAAATATCCGTGCTTATCTGGTTTAGGGTGTATTCAAAAGCAGTCAGCTTTTCCTGTAATTCCTTTCTCTTGCGATGAAGGGCGGAACAAAGCTTTTCTTCGGATTGATCCTCTTCCGTTTCCAGCATGGTTTTGATTTCTTCCAGAGAAAAGTGATAAGATTTCAACCGGTTGATCAAAAGCATCTTTTTAAGCTGCCGGATGGAGTAATATCGATACCCGTTCTCCGGGTTAATCTCATCCGGATGAATTAATTCGATCTCATCATAATACCGGAGCGTTTTTGTAGACACTTCGCAAATCTTCGAGAACTCCCCAATCGACAGCAAGAGGTCACCTCCCTTTTTCTTGTTTTTTACGAACGATACGGTCTGATTATCCTTGCTTTGTTCACCTTCACTGTACAGCTTACCCTAGGGGCAAAGTCAACCGCAAAAGCCGTCTGCCTTTACATTCCTTCCAAAAGATAGCATAATGTTCTATTAGATCGTATCCCTATTTATGTCCTATACTCACCCAAAGGAGAGTGTAATTCATGCGTGAAACTTGTGTTCCCTCCGGCGTGGCACTAAAAGACACCGGCTTTGGCTATACGTTGTCTTTAATAGGCGGTAAATATAAAATGATCATTATGTATTGGCTGGCCGAGAACAAGGTGATGCGGCATAATGAGCTGAAGCGAAGCATCGGAAGCATTTCTTTTAAAACCTTAAGTATCATGTTAAAAGAGATGGAGGCAGACGGGCTTATCCTGCGCAAAGAATTCCCTCAAGTTCCTCCTAAAGTCGAGTATTCTTTATCGGAACGCGGCCTTTCTCTCCTTCCGCTGCTGAACATGATGTGCGAGTGGGGCGAGAACAATTTGCCCGATCCCCAGGCTGTACAGCGGTAGGCAAAAGGTATTAGTTCGTAAGAAAAGAAGTATCTCCCCTGAGGAAATACTTCTTTTTTATAGTTCAATATAATTGCTTCTTAAAGATGATCAATAAAACTCACATACTTTTGTGCGCTTTTATCCAAATTGTTAGCCGGCGGTTCTTTTTCCGCACCGGGTTCATTTTCGCCAGGCTCGGTTTCTGTACCGTAATACGCATAGAACGAACGATAGTCCGCATGGCAGTATCGGAAGGTCGTTTCAAAAGGGGTTAGCAACTGTTCAAGCGTATAGCGGTACTTCCCCTCTTCCCTGTAGTCTTCTTCTTTAATTCCGACAGAAACTGCTAAAGCCGCTTTGCGATTCCTTAATTTATCGCCGTTAGAACCATAGGCCCAGCCATAAGCAAGAACATCGTCGAGCCATTTTTTTAGAAGAGGCGGACAATTAAACCAATACACAGGGAATTGCAGAACAAGGTTGCCGTGCGATTCAATCAGCTGCTGTTCTCTCTCCACGTCTATGTTTCCGTCAGGATAAACTTTATGCAATTCGTGTACCGTATATTTTTCCGGGTATTTTGTGAGTTCTTCTACCCAGCGTTTATTAATGACGGATGTTTCCAGGCTCGGATGTGTGACGATAACAAGAGTTTTCAGAGTGCTCTCCTCCTAAAAGTGTATTTACTTCTTGAGTATAGAGTCCAGCCTACAAATATGTAAGTATGCACTTTTAGTACAGGTACTTACATAAAGGTGAGTGTGGCGGGTTCTTGTTGGTCCGTTCGTTGTTGAACCTAAAAAAACCTTACCGATCTTAATTAAGACCGGAAAGGTTTTTAGTTAACGGTTTGAACATGAATTCCGCTACGGTTAAGGCGTTGGCGTACCGCCGTTAGCGTTAAGGGTTTCCCCGCTGATATAGCTGGATTCCTGACTGGCCAAGAAGACAAAAGCCGGAGCCATTTCAGCAGGCTGTCCCGGACGGCCGAGCGGCGTATTCGTACCGAATTCCGCCAGCTTCTCGGTCGGTTGTCCGCCCGCAACTTGCAGGGGCGTCCATACGGGGCCCGGCGCCACCACATTGACCCGGATGCCCTTACTCGCTACCTGCTGTGCGAGGGCTTTGCTGAAGGTATTAATCGCGGATTTCGTAGTCGCATAATCCAAAAGAATCGGGGACGGTTTATACGCTTGAATGGAGGACGTGTTAATGATGGAGCCGCCCGGCTTCATATGTCTGACCGCGGCCTTGCAAAGCCAGAAGAGAGAGTAGACATTGGTCTTGAAAGTGGCATCGAATTGTTCGGTCGTCAGATCCGCAATGTTCTCCACGAACTGCTGCATGCCGGCCACGTTGGCAAGAATATCGATTCCGTCCAGTTTATCTATCGCGGTCGCAATCAACTGTTCGCAGTACTGCTCGTCCTTCAGATCGCCAGGAAAAGCAATGGCTTTACGGCCGGCTTCTTCGATCAGTTTGACGACCTCTTGCGCATCCGCCTCTTCCTCCGGCAAGTAAGACAACAGCACGTCGGCACCTTCACGGGCAAAAGCAATCGCCGCCGCACGGCCGATTCCGCTGTCGGCTCCCGTCACCACTGCTTTGCGTCCGGTTAATCGTCCGGTTCCGCGGTAGCTTGTCTCCCCTGCATCGGGCACGGGAGTCATTTTCTTTTGGAGACCCGGCTCAGGCTGCTTTTGCTTCCATTCAGGTGTCGGCTTCGGATATTGGGCGGTTGGATCTTGCACTTTATATTGATCTTGTTCAGGCATAGTGAAGTCCTCCTCTTGGTCCTATCTGTATCGATCGGCAGGGTCTGAAAAGTGTCCGACACTTTTCTTTGTAACCAGGATCGGCGACATTTAAACGGTACCCTCAAAGAATCCTGCCGCACAGCTAACACCACGTTTCCTTTTTTATGCCCCTGTTCCACGCAACGACAGGGGCCTTTGCGAGGCTCCCGTTGAATACGGTCCGATTGGAATAAAATACCGAAATTTTCTCCCTGAAAATAAAAAAATCCGCGGTTTCGCGGATGTTCGAATTTGTACCTTTCTTGCCGGTTATGACTGAACCATGAACTCAATGACCGGATAGGAAATCACATGCCGATCGCGGTATGTCAGGGCAACAAGATCTTCTTTGGCACTCAAAATTCCATTTTGTAAAATAGCGGCCTTAAACCCGCGCTCAATCGCGCCATTGTAGGTAAATAAGACGCAATTCCCCGCGTCAAAGCCTGCTATCACAACAAGGCCGATCTGGCGGTCAAGCAGAATTTGTTCCAAATCCGTTTGCCAGAAAGCATTGGAGAACGTCTTCTTCACGACAAGGTCGTCTTTCTCCACTTGAATCTCGGGAATGAACTCGAGCCGTTCCGGACTAATCGTTCCGGCCTCTTCTACATCCTGGATATGAATGACTTGATGTCCACCGGAACGTAAAATTTGAGCGGTATGATTAATATACGCGCTTGCGGTTGCCACCGGACGGTCTTGCAGGAAATCAATTTGCATATCGACGATTAAAAGTGCAATAGTCATCGCTTCACTTCCTCGCATTCAGTCGTATTATTTTCTTCACTATACCAAAACCAGGTAAGAGTTGTACATCCATTTGCAGTACCTCTATACAAGCAAACTAGCGTTCATTCATCGGTCCGCTTCGGCTCGGTAGAGAAGCAGTCCAGATGGCTGTACAGCAGGGAGACGAGATCACGGCTTTCCTCATCCTCCAGCCACTCTTCCAGGGAGACACGTAATGCCGCCATATAGACCGCGACCAGGAAGCGCATCTCATTGCGGTCCCTTGCCGGTTCGAGGCGGGAGCAAACCGCTTCGCAGATGGCCGGCTCGGTTTCCAGCAGCGCATACAGAAACAAGGAAGCGATGGACGGGGTTTGCATGGCTATCTGATGGCGGATGAATAGATTGGACCGCTGCTCCTGATACCTGCCCGCCAGATACCCGAAGACTTCCCGCAGCGCAGTGTGCGGCGATACCGTTGACGCAACGTGCATGAGCGTACGGACACCGTCGCTCTGTATGGTATGAATGAGCCCGGAGAGGACCTCTTCCTTGGACGCATAATAGCGAAAAAAAGTACGCGGAGACATCGTCACCGCATCAGCTATGTCCTGGATGGAGGTTTGTTCGTAGCCCTTTTGCTGAAAAAGCCGGAGCGCCGCTTCTTCAATGGCAGCCTGTGCCTGGCGTTTCTTGCGTTCCCGCAAGCTTTCCGGCCGCGCATCCACATTTGGAAATGATTGCATGTTATTCACCCCAATTCTTCCTTCATTGACATTTTTCATTCAGTGACATTATACTTTTTGGAAAGACAATTTACAAGGCAAGACTGTGAAAACACGCAATGAATCCGTCGTTGACATTTTGTCCGGACGTGACTCCGCGGTTTTCGGTTTACTGTCGTGATTTCCGCACCCGGACATGTTGACTTTGGAGGCTCCGTTTCCTTTTTTTAAAATAAAGGCTCTAGCGAAGGGATGGTATTCATGAATAATCCGGATCCAATCGTACCAAAGAAATCGGCACTCAGCTTGTTTAGCGGCGAAAGCGATGAAAGCCCTTTCGCGATATTTGCGCAAATGCGGGCAATGGGATCCGTTATTTCTGTCCCGTTCCCGGTGGCGGGAGCGGACAAGCAGGCCTGGATGGTGACGCGTATGGAAGAGGCGATGCGGGTACTCAAGGATCATACCCGCTTTACGGTCGATCCGAGTACCATCGACGGACACGGCGATATCAGGCAAACTTTAGCCGGCGGCAATCCGGACCCTTCCGCTCCTCCTACCTTCTTTACCGGAAGTTCCATGCTTTCTGTCGATGAACCCGATCACCGCAGATTGCGGGGGTTGGTGTCCAAAGTCTTCACGCCAAGATACATGGAAGGCTTGCGTCCCCGCGTGCAGGAAATTGCGGACGAATTACTCGACCGGGTGCAGGATCAAGGCGAGATGGATCTCGTCAAAGACTATGCCTATCCTTTGCCGATCAACGTCATATCCGATATGCTCGGAGTGCCGGAAGCTGACCGGGAGCAAATCCATGTCTGGTCCGCGGCCATCGCGCACGGCCTGGGTCTCGGAAGACGGGAGCCGGGGGTCGATGAACATCTGCGAGCCTTCGGCGAATACACCGCGCAGCTTGTGGCCGACAAACGCCGCTGTCCTGCCGATGACTTGATCAGCCGGCTGATCGAGATGGAATCGGAGGGAGACCGGCTCAGCGAAGCGGAACTGCTCTCGATGATCACGTTATTGATCTTTGCCGGCCATGAGACAACCTCGAATCTGATCGCCACCGGAGCCTTCACCCTGCTGGATCATCCGGGGCAGCTCGAGAAACTCAAATCCGATCTTAGCCTGGTTCCTTCCGCCGTCGAAGAGCTGCTGCGCTTCAATGGACCTGCCACCATAGCCGGACCGCGTTTTGCAACGGAAGATCTCGAGCTTGCCGGACAGGCGATCAAGAAGGGCGATATCGTCATTCCCGTGTTGAAATCAGCGAACCGCGATGAAAATCAGTTTACGCAGCCGGAGGAACTCGATATCACTCGTACAATCCATCGCCATCTCGCCTTTGGACAAGGCATCCATATGTGCTTGGGGGCTCCGCTTGCCCGTGTGGAAGGTGACATTGCTTTTACCACCCTGCTAAGGCGCTTGCCTAATCTGCGGCTCAACGTCCCGCGGGAGAGCGTCGCCTGGAGTTTCACGCTGAGCTCGCAGGGGATAACCTCCCTTCCCGTCGCTTTTTGACAATACAACGATTGCACGAATGACTGGGACGGCGGAGTCTGGTCTTGGCTGACGCGGAATCGTACAGCTTCTCCTTCCCTGCTCCGCCTCTGTGATTTGCCTGAAATAGAGAATGCTGCCGGTTATACGGAAAAGGATAGATGTTCTTGTCCGGTGTCTAAGACAAGAACATCTATCCTTTTTATAAAACAGATTGTGCTCTAAGCAGGTCCAACCATGCGTGCTGCCCTGAGGGGCCCTTCATTTTTGGGGGATTTATCCTTTAGTCTGCATTTGAATGTGCCGGGCAACCCGTTCTCCCAGTTCCGCCGAGGCGTGGTACAGATAGCTTAAGACAATGCTTTGCGTTTCACGGGATATTCCGGCAAGATCGGCAGAGAGGTTATCCACCAGATGCTCTTGCTGTACAGGAGGCAGAGCGCGATAATACTGGCCGGCCTGTGTAAAATTATCCGGTTCGGACAGATCGGTCCGCACGAGACGGCCTTCCACATATCTGCCGCTGCCGCTGGTCACAAGGGAATCGGGCGACCAATTTTCTTGATGATTGACAGGGATTTTGCGGAAATCCGTCCCCAACCGCCGGCGCTGAGAATCCCAGTAAATGTTCGCGCGTCCTTGCAGCAACTTATCGTCCGATAACTCAGCTCCATCCAAGAGATTGGACGGCGAGAAAGCAATTTTCTCCACCTGATCCATATAGTTGTCCGGGTTGCGGTTCAGTATCAGCCGGCCTACCGGCACCAGAGGATATTGCCTCTCGTCCCAGACCTTGGTATCATCCAGCGGATCAAAAGGAAGTTTGGCCTCGTCGTCCGGGTTCATAAGCTGTACATGCAGCCCGTATTCAACGGTGCTGCCCGCTGCCAGGGTATCGAATAAATCTTGGCCTGCAAGATCCGGATTCTCGCTCAATCGGGCCGCTTCGTGACGGTCTATCACCTGCACGCCGGCAAACGGGATCCAGTGGTATTTTACGTAGGTACGGACGCCCTGCGTGTTTCTCCACACATAGGTGTTTACACTATGACCCGGGATATGGCGAAAGCTCTTGACCGTACCCGCGTCCGAGTAGAGCCGGACAAGGAAATGAGTGGATTCGGGCGCTCTGGCGACAAAGCTCCACATCCGTTCCGGATCGATCAGGTTGTTTACCGGCGAGGGCAGAAAGGCTTGAACGAACTCCGGAAAACGAATGGCATCCCGTACGGAAAATACGGGGATATGATTGCAGAGCAAATCAAAAACACCTTGCTCCGTGTAAAACTTGGTGGAGAAACCGCGCACATTGCGGGAAGTATCCGGGGTGCCTTTATTGCTTACGGCGAGGGAAAACCTCACGGTGACGGGAACCTGCTGGCCGGGGCTTTGTAAAAAGCAGAGCTTGGTGTAGGCCGCCATGGAATGGACGGTTTGAAAGTAACCGAAGGCTCCATTGCCTTTCACGTGCACCGGCCTTTCGATAATTTTTGTATGTACAAAGGTTTCCAGTGTTTCGTGTAAAATATTGTCCTGTTCGAGTACCGGACCTCTTTCGCCTATCGTCTGTGAATGGAATGCTGCCGGTATGTTCCCCGCCCCTTGCGCAGGAATGTGACTTCTAGGAGCATGCTCTTTGGGTACATGCTGCGCTGAAGATCTCTGCGGAGAACCGCTGCGCGGTGATGTTGCGTCTGATTGAAACCGTCCGTTGTTTCCTTCCATAATCATTGTCCCTCCCACACGTCCATTTTTCCGGATACCTTATTGTATATGTGGAGCAATGGAGCATTTATACCCCTGTACCATCTGTCCGGGAACGACAATGACTTCATCTTCTGCTGCGGCACGCGCCCGGCTCCGGAAATGCCCATAGACGGCTATCGATAAAAAGGATCACTCCGGGGAGCGATCCTCTTCTCTCATTTATGGATTTTAAAGATGACTGGCCGCGTGACCGACCGGCTGTTCTACTGAATCGATTCCAGGTGCTCGCCCAGACGATCCCATGTTTCGGTGATGCCTTGCAGCATGCCCATATCCAGTACCTGCTTCAAGTCCTCGGCCGTTGCATATTCGCCTCTGCTGACGACTTTGGTGCCGCCTTCAACTTCGATGAACGTCAGCGTGCAAATCGTAGCCGGCATTGTTTCCGCAATGCCGCCTTCCGCGTCGGAGAAATAGTCCGTGTACACGATCTTCTCCGGTGCTTGGATCTCGCTGTATACCGCTTTGCCCCACGATTCCATCCCGTAGAATTCGCCCTGATTTTTGTCCTCGCATTTCATGCAATAATGCCAAACGCCGCCGACACGGAAATCCATGCTGCATACCGGTATGCTCCAGCCTCTCGGACCCCACCAGTGCTTCAGATGCTCGGCCTGGGAGAAGGCCTCGAACACCAGCTCGCGGGGAGCCTTGAATACGCGCTCCAGCGTCAGGGTCTTGTCTTCCACCTTGGAAGTGATTGGATTTGTCATTGTAAATTCCTCCTCAATAATTGGCTTCTCTTCGGTCAATCTTGCCGATCTTCCCCGGTTTCCCGGCCCTGCAGCTTCTGTAGATAGTCGTCCAGACGGTCGAATCGTTCCTCCCAGATGACGCGGTAGCTCTCCAGCCATTCATCCAGCTCCCGGAAAGGGTCCGGCTGAAGGCTGTAGATTCGCCGATTCGCATCCGCCTGTGCCTTAACAAGGCCCGCTTCGCTCAGAACACGCAAATGCTTCGATGCCTGAGGCTGGCGCATCTGCAGCCGCTCCGCAATTTCCCCTACCGTGAGCGGACACTCCCGCAGCAGCTCCAAAATCAACAGCCGGTTCGGCTCGGCAAGAGCACTCATGACGCGAGCGTCCATGGTCATCATCCATTCTCTGCCGGTCTTGTAGGTAAGTGTCCGGAGTCGTTGTTCGGTTCCTTTTTCTTGCTGAAATCAATATACCATATAAGGAATATTCCTGTAAAGGAATATTCATAACTCTTATAGAGATGGACTCTATCGACATAAAAATCATCCGGTTGCTTGAAGAGGACGGGAGACTTTCCCATGAAGAGATAAGCAAATGTTTTCACATTTCCCCTCCGGCAGTTCATCAGCGGGTCGCAAAGCTTGAAAAAAACGGAATTATCAAAGGGTATCGCGGCATCGTGGATTGGAGTTTAAGATTCACGAGGTTCAAGAAACTTCCACGACTTTCATTTTGTCTACCGTATATGAAAATGGGCGGAAAGAAAATTGAGTCCGCACTATCCGCAGTCTTCAGTTTGGACAGGAAAGGAGCACGAATATGAAACTGCCTGCGGCCACAAATCTTACTCAGGCGGGAAACATCCAAATTTCTGGGCATTGCAGCCGAGTGCAATTACCCTTCGTTCTTATGCAGCTCTTGGATATTTAATCGCGTTCGGCTCTATCGTCAGTTATACGGCCTACATCTGGCTGTTAAAACGTGCGGAACCTGTGCTGGTTTCCACCTATGCCTTCGTCAATCCCGTCGTTGCCGTATTTCTGGGCTGGTCCCTGGCCGGTGAGCAGTTGTCCCCCATTCGCTGACGGCCGCTGTCTTCATTATAGCCGCGGTTGTCGTGATTACGGTTTCTCGAAAATTACGTTAGCAAAAAAACAAGCCATTCCCTTCGTTCGATCTCCGAGGATGGCTTGTTTTCGTATGTAGAACAATTCCCCCTGAGTCATTTAGGGATGAATTCACCTTATCAAAAAAACTTGGGCTTTCGTCTAGAACCGGATAGGCTATAACACAATAATATAATGTATCAAATTTTCAAAATAAACATAATGAGGATTAATTCATATGTCAAACCAAAATTTACCGACAAGAAACCAAGGCCTCAATACGGATAATTATGATTTCTTTGAGGTTGTGGAGCAGGTTACTGCTTACCGATGGAACCCTGAGGTTTATTCTTATATTGCAGAACCTCGGCCACCTGTAAAGATATGTTATAAGAACGGACCGGGCGGTATTAAGATACCCTACCCTTGCCCTGGCGGACAAGAACAAGGAGCTCCAAAAGGACGTTATGAAAAAACACTTTTTTCGCTTGAATATCCCGAATTCAAGGCTGCAACCTGTGTAACGGGATGGACTTGGGTCCCTTGTCCCACTTGGAACAATCCCGGACGCAAATGCAAACAAGATATAAAATTACCCTGCACCCAAACCAGAAAAAGCCGATTTCGCGTCTATGCCGAAGCCACTTATCCAGAGACATTAGAGGAAGCTGTGAAAAGAGAAATTGAAGGATGTCATTTGATCGCTGCAGGATTAGCCACTAATGTTGTATATGGTGCGGCCACGGCATCAAGTGTTGTAGGACCTCAAGCAACCATAGCTGCTGCCGTTGGTTCTATACCTGCTGCTCTGGAGGTGTATCTTAAATCATTCCTGGAGTGTATAAAAGGACTGAGTATCTCTGATGCTTTGCGAAGACAAATAAAGGCAGATATTAAGCATACGACAAACAAAATATCTGACTGGCGTGTAAATAATGCAGGCTTCATACCTTATCCCTCCAATAACATAGAACCATACTATGGTTAATGAGCTGCTGTGGTGTTTAGAGGAAGATATCCCCCGCAACTCAATAAGGTTACGGTTTATAAAACGACAGGTCCTACGAGATTAGGGTTTGTCGTTTTTTGGGGTTTTAGATTGGATTTCATACATTCCTCTTCGTACTTCTGATCAAGCTCATTGCTGTGAGTTGAATAAAAGGAACAAGCAGCGCTCAAATCTATGGAAAAATGGTAGTCTAGTTTAAAAGTTTAATAATCTGATAGGTTATAATCCAATCCATCGCTAGAAGCCGTTCATATCATATAGCAGAACTAGCGAAAGGAGAGGAATGTGTATGCCATTTTCAACAGGTGTAATTACCAATACGAGAGACGTAGGTACCGCATCTTCTAACATTGTTATGAACGTCAGAAACTTGGATACCACAAACCCGGTGACCGTTACGGTGCAGGTATTCGCTTCTGTAAATTCCACTACATTCTACACGGCCTATCTGATAACGTATGTGGTTCCTGCAAATTCTTATAATGTTAGAGAATTTTTTATTGCCGGGAACGTCTCTTATGAAGTTCAAATTAATACGACTTCCGTCGCAACACCCAATGCGTTACTTTCCGTTTTCGGCATCGATGGATTTGGTAATCTTGTCACGGATCAGCGTATTCTTCAATCCGAATTAAGCGTTATTTCGTCACTTAGTCCGATCATGTAAATAGGGTTTGGGTTTTTCCTGATCTGTTCTCGTGAACTCCATGATTATATTCTTCACATAAATTTGTGAAGAATGTACATAAAAAGAATGCGTATCCTGTCGCGCTAAGTCCAGTCCAATGCAGTTTACTTAATCGGAATTGATTTTTTTGCCCGAAATCCAGTAATTCGTTACAAAGAGGATCAGCGTAATCCAAACAAGCGTTACGAGTGTATGCTCCACTGCTCGTGAAGGCATAGATCCTGCGATCAGCAATTCCATGGCCAGCTTGCTCATACTTGCCGGATTTATTAAATCGCCGATCGGACTTATACCCGCCATAATCCGGGAGCCGATAAGCAAAACAATCGCCGTTAATGCAATCATACTCTGGCTGTTAAAAAGGGTACTGAGCATAGTGATAAAAGAGGTAACAAAACAAATCCATACCAGATAAAGCAATAAGGCCGTCATCATCTGGAAAAACGGAACCTTCGTAAAAAGAAAATGAACATATACATAAGAAACGAAGTATCCCATTGCTACACTGAAAGCGGCCATCAAATAATGGGTTATGATTTTTCCAGCTAGATAGGTACGGACAGTTACAGGCCGTGTCAGAATGAAAGCCAACATGCCGTTTGCCTTTTCGCTTTGAATCATCCCCATCATGGAGACGGCAAGAATAATCAGGCCGAGTTGATCAAATTGAGATCCCAACGTGCCGGCTAGAACTTCCCCGCCTTTTTGAGCAGCCATAATCGGATCGATGGTGATTCCCTTCCCACTGCCTAACGCTCCCAGAATGGATGGCAAGTAATGAGTCACTATGGGCTGGGTCATTCCCAATAAAATAAAAACGACCGGCAGCCATATCACTTTTAGCTCACGTATCATTTGAACCCCTTCTTTTTTTACGAGCACATAGAATGTATTCATTTACTTCACCACCAATTGAAGGAAAATTTCTTCTAACGTGTCGGTATGGATTTCGAATTTTACGATGTCCACTTCATGAACAAGAGCGTTTTCCAATACTCTGTTTTTATCTGTTTGGATATTTTCGACTTCGATATCAATCCTGTTCCCGGTAACTTCTATCTCTCTCACGTAAGGCAATTTTTTTGCAACGTCAATCCATTTTAAATCTTTCGCTGTACATTGTATGCTCAGCTTGTTTTTGTTACTGCGAGCGAAAAGTTCGGCAAACGTGGTGTCTTCTATTTTGATTCCGTTGCTTATCATCACAAATCGTTCGCATATTTCTTCAGCATCGCTAAGTATGTGGGTGGACAATATAATCGTGGTATCTTGGTTTATATCCCGGATCAGGTTTACCACTTCCCGCCGGCCAATCGGATCCAGTGCGGATACCGGTTCATCCATAACGATGAGCGCAGGCTTGTGCAGCAGTGCTTGTGCAATACCGAGCCGCTGTTTCATACCGCCGGAAAAGGTGCCGACTTTTGAGTTCCCGACTTCCCTTAGTCCAACTTTAGCCAAAATCTCCGGGATTGAATGGATTAATTCTTCTTTTTGCAGTCCGGAAAGCTGCCCCATAAACGCAAGAGTTTCCCGAGCTGTCATCCAATGATAAAAGTTTGGGTACTGCGGCAAGTAGCCGATTTCCCTTTTCATTTGCGCTATTTTATTCCCATTGAGCAAAACTTCGCCTTCGTCCGGCTTGATCATATCTGTAATCATTTTTAGTAAAGTCGATTTCCCCGCTCCGTTCGGACCGATTAAGCCGACACATTCCCCCGTACTAAGCTCCATCGAGAAATCATTTACCGCAATTTTATCTTTATAGGCCTTCTTTACATGCTTGATCTCCAATTTCATAGTTTCACGTCATCCTTTCGGCCTAGCACAAAGTACAGAATCGGACCCAGTGTATGAACGAAAAGGATTATACAGGTCCATAGGAGAACGCTCTTTCTCGTCGTTCTGTGCCGGTATAGATCAATTAAGGCAATCAGAACCAGCAGGGCACCAATGGCTAAAAACGGGAGAAGCATAGGGATAAAAGCCATAAAGTCAATTTCTTTTAATTCGTCAAACCCATAATGCAGCTGCATGTGTGTAGCACCTCTTTTATTATCGTTATTGATAATGATAATATTAACTTCAAAGTGCGTTCGTTGCAATACCTATTCTCATTATTTATAATAAGAATAGAAATACAGAGCTTCGAAAACCAATTCATGCCCACACAAGGAGAAAATGATGGCTAACAAAGCGGAAATTTTAATGCATCCGGTAAGAATGAAAATCTCTCAAGTGCTGATGAGGAATAAAGACACGGGACTGACATCCTTGGAAATGGTCAAAATCATCAAAGACGTACCTCAAGCCACTTTATATAGACATATACAGGTGATGTTGGATGCGGGAATCCTACGTGTATTTAAAGAAAAAAAAGTGAAATCCGTTGTGGAAAAATACTATGTTCTGAATGAACTTGAAGCGAAGTTAAATATGGAAGAATGGAAAAAAGCTTCTCATGAAAAGAAGCTTGATTATGTTTCCTATTATCAGCTGTCCCTTATGACTCAATATCAAATTTATCTCAAAAAAATAGAAGAACAAAACACCCGGGAAGACGGTGCCACTTTTTCATTGGTAGAAATGAAGCTGGATGAGGAACAATTCAGTCAGTTTCAGAACGAATTAAACGAATTGATGACGAAGTATTACCATTCCGCGGGCAAAGATACCGAAGCACCGGTCAGAACGATTGCCTTTACAATTATTCCGGATGCTTAGAAGTCTGAGATGCTGATACAGCTTGCCTTCATCCTCTCTGTTCTTCGGGTCCCTAGGCGGGCCGAGTTATAGCTGCATGCGCCGCTGGAAATCCTGAACAGGTTCCTTACAATCTCGGAACTCAGTTTGACGAAAGCTTTTTACGTCTGACGCTATAGCGTCTCATCGAGCTGGGAACACCTTTAATCTCAAGAATACCTTCATAAATCAACTGCCTCAACCGAAATTCAAAATAGGCGTCTCCGATATATTGCTCACAACAGCCCATCGCTTCTCCAATTAGACGGGCTGCTTTCACATAACGAGGATCGGAGGCAGGTCTTAGCTTGTCCAGCTTGTCCAGCAAGTACATGTCATAATAATCATCCGGCACCTCAGCCACCGCTGCATCACGCCAAATTCGAAGTGCTCCGCTTTGCTTCGAGATTGTTTGCCATTCCCGCTCCAACCGTGTCTTATCCGAATCACTCAGGTAGCTGTTCTCCTTCATGCGGACAAGCGCCGCTTGCAGTTTGTCTGACGGAATCTCTCCCGAGTGCCTATAGCTGATCGTGGCATTCGGACGATTATCAAGCTCCTCGCAGATTGTGCAGGCATCATAGAGTGCTAAAAAATTTGACCGCCCGCTCAGCAAACGGAACGCGTGCAGCATTCCCGTCTGCTCGCATGCGTTGCGGCTGGTCCAGACAATTACCTTCGCCTGCTCCGGAATTTTGTTGACCCTTTCCAGTAACTGATCGTAATCTTCTTCAGGGTCATCGCAGACTTCAAAGGACTCCGTAATATGGTCCTGAAACCAGTCCCGCCTTGCTTTCCGTCCTTCGTATGAGTCCAAGGCGTGAACCGGTCCAATGGCGTAGTTCCCGCTCAGCGTAATCACCTTATGTGTGCCCGACCAGTTGAGCTGCTTCAGAGCCGCTTTTATACTGCCCGCAAAGGAATAGCCTACAACAAAATGGACATGGGTACAGGTCGGAACCGGGTCCCAGGCCGCCTTTTTTTCTGCGGATTCAATTAATTCGTCATACAGTTCAATGAGTTCGGAAACCGATGTTTCCAGCGGCGCTTCCCGTTCTTTCAGCTTCCTGATTTGTTCCAAAGCAAACGCCAGATAAATTTTCGCGCCCTGTCCCTCCAAACTATCGATTGCCCTCGCGATCCCCGGTCTATTTCTCATTTTGATCCCTCTCTTTCCCTCTAAAATCTCTTTCCTATAAAAATTACAGCCTTTACGCGGTTATCTAGAATAAATTTAGCAAGGCCGACAAAATGACAACAACTATAGGACCTATCACCGCGAATCCGATAAAAACGGCTAATAATTTAAGAGGGGCGGATAATCCTTTTGCGGCGATTAAATGATCGATTTTTTCGTTTAAGTTCCTTAGTTCTTTTAATATTTCCTTATTGGTTTCATCATTCATAATTTATCGCCTCTTTCGTATATAACAAAGAAATACCGCACTCACTTATTTTACCATAATTAGGTTTGACGTTTCCCTTTATCTGGTTCCAACCAGTTAGATCTAGAAAGCTATTACGATCATGCTGCCGCAAAAAACGGTACAAGATATCGGATAAGCTTAGTTAGAACCGCTTGGCAGAATTAACAAAATTCCAAGTGCGATGATGATCATAAATAAGTACCGCTCGAAATTTTCAGCAGAAATCCGCTTATTCAAGAGGACGCCAAGTCCGGTAGCCGCAAGAATAGCGGGCAAAGAGTACGCATACAAAACCAACGCGTCTACCGTCCATAATCCGCCGAGTGCATGTCCTGTCACAACGAGTAAGCCGGATATAAGAAAATGTGCTTGCAGCGTGCCCCGAAAACGATCGGGATTCCAGCGCCGCAAGGTACCGTAAACAACGACCGGTACACCGTTGAAATTATAGGCGCTGCCAAGAACTCCGGAAGCAAAACCGAACGGCAAAACCCATCCTCGGTTGTGAAGCAGCGGCCGCCCGATTTTCCGGGAAAGTAACTTCTTCAGCAAGGAATAACAGCCGAAAATGACTAAGAAAATACCAAGTGCGGAAGTAATCACGATAGCAGGAATAAGGTGAAGCATAATAAGCCCGAAAGGAATACCGATTACAGTGGAAACGGCCAATCGAATCAAGACAGGACGTTCAACATGGCGCCAGCCGCTAAACACGGTCAGCAAAGCAACGGTCAGTCCTGCCAAACCGATCAGAGAAACCGACGTTTGCAGAGGCACCGGCAGCAGGGCAAGCAAAGGCATGCTCACGATCGCCTCCCCGAAGCCGAACATAGATTTCATGAAGGCGCCGACAAAAACCGCAGCGACCACCAGCACGATCAGAGAGATAGTCATTGCTCCCTCCCATCGGCTAAATAAGACCGCCTGTTCAACGATTTTGCATCAACATTAAAATAACGCAAAGAACCCCTCCTTTTTGTACAGGTCTATATAATATCATACGTTTCCTATGTATAAAATGCGTGTTTTAACGGGTTTTAAGTGCTTTTAAAACGGTTTTAAGACCATCAAACAAGATCCTATACATGAAGTTTTTATACGGTCTTTAAACGTAGTCACAGACTCTCTGATAAGGCGTGAAATTTATGGAGTTTTCCGTTATCATGTACGTATGTTTCTGGTGTGCACGCGCGTCACTCGTTTTCTCCGGCGGGCTCCCCGCTCTTGGCTGTTCTCATCGACAGTCGCTTGTTTCACCCTGATCGCTCAGCATACTGTTCGATGACTTCCGCCAAGTGTTCGGCATCTCGCCCCATCCACCCTAACAAAGCGGAGCCGCGGCAGGATTGCCAAGGCAATCCTAAATAATACAATCCTTTTACCTTGCTGACACCGCTGCGATGGATCGGCTTTCCGTTGGCATCTACCGCTTCCGGAATGTCGATCCACGGATATGCGTTTCGAAAACCGGTGGCCCAAATGACAGTAGACACCTTCATCCGCGATTTGTCCTTAAAAAGAATCTCTGCGGAGTCTGCATCTATTGCTCTTTGCTTCAAAGAAACGATTCTTTTTTTCAGGAGGGATTTTAATTCGGTCCCGTATACTTGCTCGGGTTGTTTTTTCAGCCAAGAACCAAGCGGAGACTCCGCGTTCGCTTTCAGCAAACCGAATGTCTCGAAATACCAGAAAATGTTTCTTCCGAACAATCGCATGGGTTTAAAATGCATGGGTCGGCTCACTGAGATCGTGACTGGCCTGCGATCCGAAAGCTCAACCGCGATTTGCGCACCCGAATTGCCGCCGCCGACCACCAGTACGGGACCGTCCGCAAGCTGGGATTCATTTTTATAGCCGGAAGAATGCAGCTGAACGATTTCTTTCGGCAGTTTTTTCGCAAAATCCGGGATAACAGGTTCTTGAAAAGGCCCCGTGGCCACGACTACTTGACGCGCAATAAAAGTTTCCTGTCCGGTTTCAATTTTAAAACCAAACTCATGTTTAGTAAGTGAATGTACATTCGTCTGATGCCGGATAGGCAGAGCGAAAGCCTTGGCATACGCCTCCAAATAATCAGCCGTTTCATCCTTGGCAGGCAAACCTTCAGGCACCCCCGGAAACTTCATGCCGGGAAGGCCGCTGTACATCCTCGGTGTAAATAAAGTCAAGGAGTCGTAGCGCGATCTCCAGGAATCTCCGGTCCGTTCATGGGCATCCAGAATAAAGAAGGTGACTCCTTTCCGTTTCAGTAAATACCCCATAGCCAGACCGGCTTGTCCTCCGCCGATTATGATAACTTCCACATGGTTCATCTTCACATTTCCCCTAGCTGCGATTTTATCGTTTCTCTAATGTCCCTTTAACAAACCTTGAGCGAATGTACAAACACCGAACTGGAGAAAATCTTCGACTTTTACGAGCGTTATTTTTTGACCGTAAAGCGAAGCGGATATAAAATAGCCGAGATTCATCCAAATAAAAGTCATCGCCGACGCTTCAAAATCGGTTCTCTGAATGACGCCCTTCTCGTACATACGGGTTAAATAGTCGACAAGCAGCTCCTTTAATTGAATCGGTATAGCGGCTGTTTTTTCGTCCAGTTCAGGAAACTGCCCGGTCTCTCTTAATCCGATTAACACCATCTCGCCATTGTGCTTCATAAACTCCTGGTACGCTCGCGCAACGTGGGTCAGGTCGGATTGAAGCTCTCCCGTTAAGCTGTCAAAGACTTGATGGATGCCGGGAACATAGGAATACCGGTCCACTAAGGCGTCCAAAATTCCCTGTTTATTAACAAAATGCCGGAAAATCGTACTTTCGTTCACACCGGCTGCTTTTGCGATTGCGCGTGTCGTCATGCCTTTGTATCCCTTTTCCTTCATTAAAGAGATGGCGGCAGTTAAAATCTTCTCTCGGGTTTCTTGCGCAGTTTGTTCCATCTGCATCACCTTTCATGCATGCAAGTACTTGCTTGCATGCAGTATAGCATGGCGGACCACGTTTTGAAAGATTCATTCCGGCTGCATCAAATGGATGAATAGTTGAGAGAAAGCAGTATTGAAAGTGTATTTTTGACGGATGAATATTTGTTTATTGCATTTACCTATAAACGTTATTTCCATTATATATTATACCAATAAAAGTCGATGTGTTATTGTTATAAATTAAATAACGGGATTGGGGTGGAATGCACTTATGTCTATCTATGATTTTCAAGTGAACACAATTAACGGTAATCTTATTGAATTGTCAATTTATCGTGGAAAAGTTCTCCTAATTGTCAACACTGCCAGTAGGTGCAGTTATTCTCGCCAATTCGCTGGTCTTCAAAAGCTTTACGAAAGTCATAATGAGCGAGATTTTGAGATTCTCTGTTTTCCTTGTAACCAATTCAACGAAAAAGAGCCAGGGAGCAACTCGGAAGTGCGAGAATATTGTGAGAGTAACTTTGGAGTGACGTTTCCGTTATTTGAGAAAATGGAGGTTAGAGGTCAAAAGACTCACCCATTATTTCAATTTTTGACAGAGCAAGCTCCATTTCATGGTTTCAATACCCAGACTTCAGACGGTCAAAAGATGCAAAACTTTCTGCAAGAAAAATATCCTGATTTATACGCTGGTGATGGGATCAAGTGGAATTTCACAAAGTTTTTGATCGATCAGAACGGTCAGTTGTACGGAAGATACGAAACAACGACGGAACCATTTGAAATAGAGCCAATAATTAAATCATTGCTTTTAAAGTAAATGAACATTTTCGGTAATAAACGGACACGTTTGCTCAATTAACCCAGACTCAACATTGAGGTTAAACTTAGCCTAATCTTTAAAAGAACGAACGAATATGCTAGCATGAGTTTGTAATCCGCGCTGTATGTCAAAGGAGGAATTTCATTGGAGGATTTAAACAAATCCGAATGGAAGGCAGCTTCCATAAAAGCGGTTCTGTTCGATATGGACGGCGTCCTTATAGACAGCGAACCGATATATTTTGATATTGAACGCAGTTCGTTCGACCATTTCGGCGTGCCTGTGAGCGAAGAGGACCATCATAGTTTTGTCGGTGTAACGCTGGAATCCATGTGGGAGCAAATACTGGACAAGCACCGGATTCCGTTTGCGCTGGAACAAGTGTTAACGTATCACAAGGACAATGTGATGACTATTTTGTCCGGACATACGGAGCTTACGGCCATGCCTCAAGCGGAACGCTGGTTAAGCTGGCTCAAAGAAAAGCAGATTCCGGTAGCTGTCGCCTCCTCTTCCCCCCGGCCGCTTATTGAGCTGATTATGGACAAGACCGGCCTTGGACATTATTTCGACGTACGAGTCAGCGGAGAGGAAGTCAATCACGGAAAACCGGCGCCGGACATTTTTCTTCATGCGGCCGGCTTGCTGGGAGTGGAACCCTCTTCCTGTCTCGTCATCGAAGATTCGCGCAACGGCGTCATTGCCGCGAAAAGCGCCGGCATGCGGTGCATCGGACTTCAAAATCCCGGTTCGGGCAATCAGGATCTTTCACTCGCCGATCACCGGGTAAGAAGTTTTGAAGAGCTCTGGGCTTTAAAAGATTCGCTGCCTTTTGCCCCGCTTTCTTCGCTAACTTAACCGTTACAAAAGGCGAAAAGAGCTTGCCTTCTAATGAAGACAAGCTCTTTTGTCATTCCCGCCCATCCTTCATTTCACTGAACGTAACATCCCGCAGCTTCGCATTTCCTTTCAGGGTAATCGTAAAATCGCCCCGGAAGACTTCCTGCTTTCGTACGATTCAGTTTAGGATCTACTCCTCCTGTACATCCGCCCCTAATTCGCTCGCAATTTCAATGACCAAGGGAATGACGACTTTATTCGTACCGGACACGTAGATGTCCCCCTCGTAATGCCTGAATGGAATCTTGGTGTCCTCGTCGTAGCTCCACATGAAAAAGTCCCCTTCAATGGACATGCTGGTTGCGCCATTCACCGTAAAAACGGTTGTATAAGAAAAATCGGCTTTGGACGAGAAAAGCTGTTTGCACTCCTCCAAAGAGATCGTTTTTGCGGAATTGCCGTTTTCCTGAAACGCCCTTGTAATGCGATAACGCTGGCTCATTGAAATGCCTCCCCTATTTTTTAGTACATCTATTATATCTTAGGAACGCATAAGGACAAAATGATCATCCTGTGAAAGTCGTGTTGTTCTTCAAGGCATTCTTCCTGGCCGTTAGGAAGACATTCAGTTTTTCCGAAAACAAGAACATAGCTGCGGCGGACAGTACAATGTAAAACGGGAACACTCCGATGCCGAAAAGGGAAGCCAGAAAACCGAGCAGAGGAGGCATAAACGTGCTGCCCACATAGGCCACGGCCATTTGATACCCCATAATCGACTGGGAGTGTTTCCGGCCGAAACGCACGGGCGTTTCATGCAGCATACACGGGTAGATAGGCGCCAGGCCCAATCCCGTTATCATAAAACCCGCAAGCGAGAAAACAGGCGGCAATGGCAGAATCAGCAAGGCCGCACCGGCGAGAGCGGTGATTTGGCCGCACCGGATAAGAGTTCGGTTAGACACTTTGAACGTAATAAAACCCGTAACCATTCTGCCGACTGTGATTCCCGCATAATAAAGGGACACCCACTGCGCCCCGACCGCGGCCGGCAGCTCTTTCATATTCACCAGAAAACTGCTTCCCCACAGCCCGATTGTCGCTTCCGCTCCGGAATAAAACAAAAAGGTGACCAAAGCGAGCTTAACTCCCCTGATTTGTAAAGGCTTTGCGGAGCTCTCGGAACGCTCATCCCCTGCCCCGTGCGGGTCTTCCGTTTCTTTGTCCAAAGCCGCGTGGTTATTCCTTGCCACCCGGTTCCATAAGGGCAGGGTGACGAACAGGAGGATCACCAGGGCAAACTGAATCCCGGCAACCGTGAGGTATCCATCTCTCCAGGAGTCCGGCCCTGAAATAAATTGCGCCATAATAATCGGCCCGAGCGTAGCTCCTACTCCCCAGAAGCAATGAAGCCAACTCATATGATGCGCTTTGTAATGTGCGGCAACGTAATTGTTCAGGCCCGCATCTACGGCGCCTCCGCCCAATCCAAGGGGTATGGCGCAGATCATTAACCAGACAAGCGACGGGGCTGCAGCGAAGCCGAGCAGAGCACCGGCCGTCATGATGCAGCTGATGAGAGTGAGTTTCCCCGTTCCGAACCATTTAAGCAGGGTTCCGCTTGCCATACTGGAAACAATCGTACCGGCTGTGACGGTCATAAACAGCAAACCGGCGGTTTCGAGCGGCGCGCCTAGATCCGTCTGCATGACGGGCCAAGCCGATCCCAGCAAGGAATCAGGCAGGCCCAGGCTGATAAAAGCCATATAAATAATCAATAAAAAGAAAGTAGCCATAGGTCACCTCTTCTCCCACATCATAAGGTCAAGCCCGAGGTGCTGTAATCCGTTCAAATAATCCTGCTTCCAGTCACTGGTACACAGTTCCGGAAGATGTTCTTCCGGTATGTAGGCGGCACTCCTATTTGCGATTAAATTAAGAAGAGAGCTGCTGACTTCATTGATGCAAAAAATAATCGCGTGAGGATTAAGAATAGCGGTAAACGAAGCGATCAACCTGCTAACGGCATCTATCTCCTTCTCGCGAAGTGCTTCTTCTTCAGATCCCGCTTCACGCTCCAAAGCTTGCAGGAAATTGCGGTCGTCATACTGAGGCACGAATGAAACTTCTCCCGAAAAGAACGTGCTTCCCCGCACCACGTCGCCATTGACCAGAATGCCGGCACCGGGTCCGTTTTGTCCGAAATTCAGATAGATCAGAGTCGGATTGTCTGTCTGGGTCCCTTTTAAATGATAGCCGAGAATGGCCGCATTCATATCGTTTTCAACCGCGACCGGAATGGAAAAACGCTCTTCAAAATAGCTTTTCAGATCAAACTGATGAAACTGCTCATAGCCGGGAATATAGATGATCCGGCCATTGTTGACCGCGCCGGGCACACCGACCGCTATGGATCGGATTTTCGGATACTTCGCGATGATCCTCCCGATTTGATCCGTTAAGCCGGGAATAGGACCCGTCAGGACACCGGATGTTTGGCCATATTCCTTTATGTCCCCCGAACAATTGAAAATCGTGTAATTCGTTTCCGTTTTCTCCAGAAACAGAGCCAAACCTAACATATAATCCGGATTATACGCGTATCTTTCGGCCCGTCTTCCCCCACTCGAACCATCAAGACCGGTTGAAAAAATTTCCCCGTCCTTCGCCATTTGAGTCAGAAACTTACTGACGGTAGGAAAGCTGATGCCTAGTTTGTGACTAAGTTCAACCTTCGTTGCGCTTCCAAGCTCCAGAAGAGCTGCGCGTATGCTGCGAAGGATCGCTTTCTTCATGCTGTCATTGGATGTAGGAGGCAGCTCACTCACCCTATATCACACTCCTCGCTTACTTATTAAACGCATTTAATAAGTTGTCATGATAATAACAGAAATTGCTTATGTAAGCAATCAAAAAGAAAAAGCCCTAGGGCGCAGGAGAGGGACAAATTCGTTATAGGACCCCCCTATTATAAAAAAACCGCCTGCAGGCGGTCAAAGCTTGTGCGGAAATCCTCTTTGACTCAGCCTGTCTAGAACAAGATGAACAGCCATGGCATCGTCCACGTAACCGATCGGAAACAGATAGTCGGGTATAATATCAGCAGATAAAATGAAGTACAACAAAGCGCTTCCGAGGATAGCCTGATGGGTTTCGGAGGAACTTTTGGCGCAGTAGAGAGTATACATTTCCTTCAATTGATCGATTAACGGCCCTACCCCGTTCACTTGTGCCAGCTTGGTATCGAACTCCCGGCAAATCAAGCGGTGTCCTTCTTCCGTCTGCGCATACAGCTCGTATTTGGCCAATTCCTGCTCAATGCGCCCCGTCGTAGCTTTTAAATCGGACACGCTAGAGTCCCCGAACAATTCCAGCAGCATACCCAGCGAATGATAGATGTGAGAATGGCCGGTTTCTTTTCCAGGGTTCACTCTATAACCGGAAGCTTCGATCAACCTATCCAGCGACAGATCCAGGTATTCGGAAAAAAGCTTTAGATGAATGAGCTTCGGCTCCTGTTTGCCGTTTACGATTCGTGAAATCGTAGCGGTGTCCATTCCGCAGAGACTGCTAAGCTTACGCATGGAAAGCGATTGCTTTTTCAACTGAACCTTAATGAGTTCCCCAATCGTGCTTTCCTTCGGCGGATCAAGAGCTTCCATCGGGGCATCTCCTTTCTCGACCCTTTATGAACCAGTATATGAAAGACTGTTGAAAAATTTACCTTGTCTTTGTCCGTAAAAGCACGAAGTTTGTTGAGATTTTTGGGTGGTACTGGCACTACTTTCTCAACGGCACATACTTTAAAAGCAAATACAACATAACGAGGTGTTGAGAAATGGCGTGGCTGCTTATCTTAGGTTTTGCAATTTCATCGAGTCTCGATAATTTAGGTGTGGGAATTTCTTACGGGATTCGAAAAATCCGAATCGGAATTTTGTCCAACTTGATCGTTGCCGCTGTCTGCTTCTTGTTCAGCTATACGGGAATATGGTTTGGAAAATGGATTTCTTCCGTCCTGCCCGGCATGCTCCCCGTCCTTCTGGGCGCGTTTAGCCTCTTCTTCATCGGAATACGGATCATTTTGATGGCAACTCCGGGAAAGGAGCCCGAAATAGCTCCCTCTCAGTCAAAGAGTAATGGATTACGGGGGATTTTACAGAATCCCGAGCAGGTGGACCGGGACAATTCCAAGCATATCGGAATCGCCGAATCGTTTATTCTGGGAATTGCCCTTTCGGCCAATGCGCTGACCAATGGGTTAAGTGCGGGGCTGCTCGGCCTCTCTCCCTTTGCGATATCTCTTACGGCGGCTTTTGGAAGTTTTCTGACCGTATGGCTTGGAGTCTGGCTGGGCGGCAAAGTTGCCGGCATCCGCATCGGTTCCTTTACGTTAGGCCAATTCGGCACCCTCGTTAGCGGCATGATGCTTCTCATGATTGCCGCCAACAGCTTACTGTGAACGATGAGGAACTAAAAAGAAACAGAAGGTAAATCCATTCCGATTTTTTCCAGGCCCGGACTTGACTCGGGTCTCTTTGTTTTTCCACCTGGTTGTAGAAAGAATTGTGCGGTTTACTGGTGATTTCTAAGTTACCTTTCTATCAATTCTCGCATTAACTATAGTATTCAGAGGAAAGCGAGGTGATTAATATGGCCCGCATAAGAAGAGATGTAGTCGAAATCAAGTTTAGACGCAGTGTCATAACCGGACGAAGAATTATCATCGCCTTCCGTATAATCGGCAGCGCCCGACCATGCAACCGTTTCTTATTCTTTGGCGGCCGTGTGTTTTTTGCTAAACGATGTCTGTTAAGACACGGCTTCCGGCTTGTGTCGTCCAGACGGAATGTTCTGGTTTTTGAACGAAGAATCTAATTTCCATGAAGCGATAACCCTAAGGGGTTGCCGCTTCATTTTTTTGAGCCCGCAACTTAAAACAGAAGAATCGTACACGTTAGCGCTAAATATAAACAAAGCGGGCTATATAACCACGTATCATTTCTTGCAAATACCGTGTGCTTTACTTTCTTGAAAAATCCGATATGTCTAAAGTCACCGACCGCCCGCAGGAAGAAAACAGAAGCGCAAACGATACACCCCGTTCTTGAAAGGGTATTTGCCGGAAGTTGGTCTATATAACCGCCTTGCATCAGGAGTATGAAACAAACCATTAAAAGAAGAAGAGCCACGAAGAGCGTCCCCGACTTCCCGGGTTTAAAAGCAGGCTTATACTCCCCCGCTTTCGAAGGTATGGCCGCACCGATCCCCCAGCGCCCCCCATACGCCCAATAAATATGTAAGATGTTGATTAGAGCCAAAATACTTACGGCTGACAAAGCCATAACGGATTTCATTAAGTCCGCCTCCCGATTCGGCCTTTCTTCATCTAACAAACGGCAGTTAACAGCTAAACATACGTCTCCGTATGGTTGTACATTTTTTATGTCCCTGCAGCACGTACAGCCACATCGGGACATGAGTGTTCATAGCTTTAATAAAATCTCAAACATTTTGACGATATCAAAATTCGTATTGCTCTCAAACCGAGTCATCCATCCTACATAAGTTAAATAGGTAAGTCTGGACCTGTCGGCGGCCTCTGAATGCGTCAACCCTCTCTTCTGATACAAGACGGAAATAAAATGAATTCTTTGTTCCTCGATATCGACTAGTCGGGATGCCACGGTAGGATCATGTTTAGCCCAGGCATAAATGCCGATCTCCATTTTCTTGTCCCGGTTGTTGATACTAAGATTAAGCAGTTGTTCCAACGAGGAGTTATCCTGTTCTACATTCCGGATGATCCGTTTGGTTGCATGATCTTCCCAATAATCCAGCATGGAATCCAGAAGTTCTTTACGGTCTCGAAAATAGTGGTAGAAGCTGCCTTTACTTATCTTCAGCGCCTTGGCAAGTACTTCGACACGCACTTCATGTATGCCGGCTTCGCCCAGCTTATTTAGTCCGGCTTTTACCCAATCTTCTCTCGTTACTTGCATGACTCCTCCTTTAGATACGGAAGCGTATGTTTTTATCAGAATACGATTCGAATTTTATTTTGTCAATGGAGAGCCAGTCGGTCGTCCCGGTTAATAAAAAAGTGCCGGCAATTGTGCCGACACTTTTCAGACTATGACAAACGTTTAATGATCACGGTCGACTAGATAAGTCAATAAATGCTTCAAAAAAGCGGGATTGCGCGGAACCTCTTCAAAGATTCCAGTTCATGGATCAATTGCTTGAGAGTGCCTTCTTTTTCAGATTCACTTTGTTCGTCATATAAAAATTGTTCCGTAAATTCCCAAATATCTTCAAGCAGCCTCCTGATTTTATAAAATCGGAGCGCTTCTTCATCTACGATATAGTTGGGATGTATTTTTTTATATAAAGCGAAGAAATCGTGAAAATAAGTTTCATCTGTCAGGAACATCAAGTCGGCTTCCACCGGTGCCAGCTTCAAACCTTCCCAATCAATCAAAATCAGCTGATGATCGCTCTGCATCATGTTCCAGGGATGAATATCCGTATGACACCAGCGCAGGGGCAGCATGCGACCGGCCAATTTCGAAGATAGCTCCTGCAAAATGGATATATGTTCAAACAAAACGTTTTCGTAAGGTTTTATTGCGGATCTTAATCTTGGAGATAAATGGCGGGCTGCCATCGTTTCGTTGAGTGCGTTTATAAAAGGGACATGAAAATCCTCCGTCAGATGTTCTTCAGGCACCGGGATGGAATTTCCGACCTTGTGCAGCTCGGCCAATATATGGGTCAGTTGTTCGATCTGAGCTTGGTTTAAAGCTTTTTCTCCGATCGTTTCTCCGTGAATATATTCGTAAAGAAGAAAAATACCGTCCGCATTTTCACATACATATTCCCCCGATTGAGTTTTCAGAGGCACCGGGATTTTACCGGCCAGGTCCGTGTTTTCGTTAAGCCAGCCGGTTACGGGGATATATTTGTCCAGCCGTGCGGTTAATTTGGGAGTCGACGACCGTTTTTTCTCATACTCTTTCAAAAAATAGGTCGCGTTACTTCGGGTCTCGATCCGGTAAGCCAAGGAAGCCCATCCTCCTTGCTGCCGGCTGATGCTAAGCGGCTCCAGCTGATAATGTTCCGCAACCAATTTTGTGAGCCTGGCGAGCTTCAAGCTCTCTGTTTCCATTTCTTTTCCCCCTCCAGTGTTGGGAACTTTGAGAATTCTTGCTATAATACTCGTTATAGTCCCCCTATAAAAAAATAAGGTGAAATTACATGCTCTCATTTACCCGATTGATTAAATGCAAGCCCCCTATCCCGTAATACCCGGGACGAATTGAGATTTTTCAATTTATAGGGGGCATGAACTGTGTTAACAAAAAAAATCTCAACACCATCCATCCTGCTGTTTATTATTCTTGTGGGTTTTCCGCAAATTAGCGAAACGATATACACGCCTTCTTTACCGGATATCGCGAATCATTTCCAGGTCAGCCGGAACTTGATCCAACTGACGCTCAGTATCTACTTCCTGGGCTTTGCCCTTGGTGTTTTCTGCTGGGGAAGGCTCTCGGATTCAATCGGACGGCGTCCCGCGCTGCTTTGGGGAATCCTCGTTTATGGTCTCGGAAGCTTGGGGTGTTATTTGTCCGGCACGGCCGAATGGCTATTGGTAAGCCGGTTCGTTCAGGCTTTCGGAGCCAGTACCGGCTCGGTTGTCACGCAAACCATCCTGCGCGAGAGTATCGACGGAGCCAAACGTCACGCCGTGTTTGCCCAAATTTCCGCAGCGCTGGCCTTCACTCCGGCGATCGGCCCGTTAATTGGCGGCTGGGTAGATCAAGCGCTCGGTTTCAGAGCGGTTTTCCTCACACTTGTTATCATGAGCGCGGCCGTTTTTGCGTATACGTTCGCTGCACTCCCTGAAACAAAAGGAGCCGTAACAACTGACATCAAAATCCGGTCTGTGCTCCGGCGCATGATTGGCGATAGAAAGTTATGGGCATTCGGTTTTCTCATTGGTGCAACTAACGGTCTTTTGTTCAGTTACTATGCCGAGTCGCCGTTTATTTTTATGGAGTATTTTCGACTGACACCTGGCGAGTTCGGTATTTTCGGTATTCTTGTGGCGCTTTCTTCCATTCTCGGCGCCTTGTTGTCGAAAAAACTGTTAACGAGATTCACCGCTGAAACGATCATCGTCGCCGGCACGGTACTATCCGCTGTCGGAGCGGCCTGCATGACCGCCATCATATTGTACAAGGCGAGTCCTACCGCAATTTTTCTAATTCTTCTGGCCGTCTGTATCTTCATCTTCCTGCTGGGAATCGGGATGGCTATACCCAACTGTCTAAGCTTGGCGCTGGTCCGATACAGCGATGTACTCGGGACGGCGGGCGCCATCTTCGGCTTGGGCTACTATATCCTTGTCAGTCTGATCACGAGCGGCATGAGTTACCTGCACAATGATTCTTTGCTCACCATGCCGCTTTATTTCCTCGTTTTGTCGCTGATAATGGTATTCGTAAGTAAAAAGCTGCAGCTGCCCGTAAAATAAAAGCGGCCTATTCAGGTAAACGTTCTTCCCTGCAAAAGCCGATTTTCTGTATTCAGAAAATCGGCTTTTTTTATGTTTTACAGAGCCTTATGTTTGTGCTCCCGCAAGATTAATGGTCCCGGCCGACTATATAAGTCAACAAATGCTTCAGGAAAGCGGTATTGCGGGGAATTTCCTTCAGCGTTTCCGTTGCCAGGCAGTAGTGCTCCCACATCTCTTTGCCGGCGCCGTCCTCTCCCAGGATCGTCACAAAAGTCGAGTTGTTGTTTTCAATATCTTGGCCGGCAGGTTTGCCGAGCACATCCAAATTTCCTTCCGCGTCAAGCAAATCGTCTTTGATCTGAAAGGCTATGCCCGCATGGTAGGCGAACTTTTTCAAAGCTTCCATCTCAGGAGCCGGAACTTCCGCAAGAATGGCCGGCATGACGAGAGCCGCCTCGAATGCGATGCCGGTCTTGTAAAAGCAGATCCGGTTCAACTGCTCCAGGGTCAAAGCTTTTCCCCTGGCCTGCAGGTCCATCGCCTGTCCCATACACATTTCTTCGGTCTTTTCGGCCGAATAGCGGATAAGGGCAAGTACGGATTTGGCTGGAAAACGGTCCAGCGATGTCTGCTCTTGGGTGGCCTTCTGGATCAGGTACAGACCGGTCAGTTCAGCGGTGGCAATGTTATGCACCTGATGCAGGGTCGGCCGTCCTCTCCTCGTGGACGCATTATCCTGGGAAGGCAGATCGTCGAAGATGAGGGAGGCGGTGTGCATATATTCGAGCGATCTGAGAAGCGGGACGATCTCTTTCTCCTTCAGGCCATATTCGTTTACACCCATAACCCAGGTTAAAATTGGCCGGATACGCTTTCCCGATCCTTCCAGACTGTAATTGGCGGCGTCAATAAGCGCTTCTTTCATCCCCGGCATTCCGTGAGGCTTGGAAATGTGCAGGAAGCTGTTGATCTGATCCCGGACAGTCCGGATCGTATCGGAGAAAGCCTCTTTCTCCCTCCGGTTGTTTTGGAGAACGGTAACCACCTGATCCCGCAGCAGTTTATCGAAGAAATCAACATCGTCCGCTTTGCTTACCATGGTTTGGACGAGATGGTTGAATTCGGGGTCTCCGGAAGCAAATATCTCCATAATCTCGTTATACTTGCCGGCACCGAGACGTTCTCTGCATCGTTTGAGTCCGTTGATCGCACGATCCAGGATGACCTCACGGGTCTTCGCATCGGACCGGTACACGTTATGAATCAGATGGGAGATGACCGTCCAGTACAATTCATAGGGGTTGATCAGATCCGGACGGCGATCCCGGTATTTTAAATAGTACGTATAGGGGGTTACCGCACCGTCTTTCCTGTCATCGAACATATCCGCGAAATCATCGGCCAACTGATTGTAAATGCCGTAATAAAAAGTCCGGTTATCAAAGCCTTCGTCCGCATCCGCGCTAAGTACGGAACGCACAATCAGCCGGGAAGAAGAGGATTTTAAAATGATGGGGACATACAGCTCTTCATTCGTGTAAGACTCACAGGACAGATCCTTTATACGGTCCAGCTCTTGGGAGTGGAAGAACACATACGATTGTTCGTAAAAGGTTCTCCTTGTTTCCGGCCGCTGGTACGCCTGGATCGACTGAAAAGCTTCCCGCAGCTCCGCATGTACGAATTCCAGCAAAGTCCGGTTGTTCTCGGACCACTCGCCTAATTCAGGCACGGAACCCGTCAGAAGCGCGTTGCGTATCATGCCGGTAAATTGTTCTTTCTCTAAGTCAGTTAAGATCCCCGAATCGAGAAGATCGTCTATGAAAGGATAGGTCAGTCCGTATGAATATCCGAGCCGGATGGCTTCATCAAGTCTGCGGGACCGTTCATCCGGCGGCGTTTCATCCTCCATATCGTCGTCTACGTGCAGAATGACACCGAGAATGATTTTGAGCAGTTTGCGCTGGGCTTGCTCGGCATTCATTTCTTTGGGGATGCGGGAAGAAACGTTTTTGAGCTTGGTTATTAACCATATTGTGGCGGTTTCGATACCTTCCTTCTGGGCCCAGCGGTACAAGCCCGCCCAGCTTATATAATCCGGCTGATCTCCCCCGTCCGCTTTGCCGGAATCCATCAACTGGTTTTTGATATCGCCGATCAGGCCCAGGACCTTCTTCTGTGTGGCGGGGGCATCCAGGGCTTGGCCCAGATCCCGCAAATAAATGTAAGAAATGCTCCGGTCCAGATAATCGTCCAATTTTCCCGTGTAACGGAGCCATTGGATATATCGGGAATAATCCCGTGAATCGGGCCTTCTTTTTCTTCGGGATAAGAAGGAAAATAGCGAATAAGGCGGGATATGATCTTTTTTCCAAACGCGGATATCTTCAGTCAGGACCGGCACATAGCTCTTCTCCTTGACCTGTTCGTAAAGCGATGTGAAATACTGCACGGCTCTCTGTTCAGCCAGCCGGTACCAGGTTTCGGGCTGGCCTGTAAATGTCTGATTCATAGGATGCACGACCTCGACTTCTATTTGGTTAAACCGTCTTAGAAGAACAATTCCCTCGCCGGACGGCAACCGATTTTGTTCTATTTATACGGGAAAGAATCGTTTGGGTTACGAAATGTTTATCCTGGATTTTAAACATCTCCGCGTGAACCGTGCCGGCATATCAGCCGCGCTCAATTCGACTGCATGTTATTCAGCTTCGCGTACGTCCCTCCCTGTCTCATAAGCGTCTCATGAGTTCCCTCCTCGGCGATTCCCTGTTCCGTAAGCACAACAATCCGGTCGGCATTCCGGATCGTGGACAACCGGTGGGCGATGATTAAGGCCGTGCGGTTTCGGGCCAGCGTTTCCAAACGGTGTTGAATGATCTTCTCGCTTTCGTTGTCGAGAGCGGAAGTGGCTTCATCGAAGATCAGGATGGCCGGGTTTCTCAAAATAACGCGGGCGATGCTGATGCGTTGTTTCTGTCCGCCCGAAAGCTTGCTTCCCCGCTGGCCGACAATGGCTTCATAAGCGCCCGGTAAACCCGTAATGAATTCATGAGCATGCGCCAATTTGGCGGCAGCTATAATTTCCTCCTCGGTTGCGTCCGGTTTTCCGTACCTAATATTGTCGCGTACGGTGCCCGCGAATAAATAAACGTCCTGCTGCACAATTCCGATTTGGCTGCGCAGCGATTTTAGCTCCACATCTTTAATGTTCAGATCATCCACGTATACATGTCCTTCACAGGGATCGTAGAAGCGGGGAATCAATTGACAAAGGGTCGTTTTCCCCACACCGGACGAACCGACTAGCGCAACGGTTTCACCGGGAAGCACGGTTAAGTTTAAATGACTGAACACGGGGGAATTGTCGCCCGAATACCGGAAACCAACGTTTTCGAATCGGATTTTTCCGCGGACCCGGTCTAACGTTACTGCGTCTTCCGAGTCGGTGATATCGGGTTTTATCGAGAGGATTTCTACAAACCGCTCGAAACCCGCCGCCCCGTTTTGCAGATTTTGCGTAAAGTTAACCAGTCTTTTTACCGGATCGGTGATGGTGTTTATATACAGCAGAAAAGTAATCAATTCCGTCAAGAGAAGCATGTTATTGCTGATGAGAAGCGCACCCGCGACAACGACCGCTATATTCATCAAGGACATGAATGAAGTCAACCCGTTAAAAAATAAAGCCTCGGCTTTATAGCCTTTTTTTCGGCTCCCGAGGAACAACTCGTTGCTGGCTTTGAATTTGGCGGTTTCAATCTCTTCGTTGGCGAAAGACTGGACGACGCGAACGCCGGCAAGGCTGTCTTCCAGCTGAGCGTTAAGATCTCCGATTCGTTCGTTGTTCCTTTTCAGCGCTTCTTTTACCTTCATACTGTAGCGATAGGCAAACAGGACCATAAACGGCAGAATCGCTAACAGAGTCATGGCCAGCACGGGGTTCAGCAGCCACAAAATAAGCGCCGATCCCGCGATTCTTACGAACGAAATGACCAGATCCTCCGGACCATGGTGCGCAAGTTCGGAGATGTTAAACAAATCATGGGTGGCGCGGGACATAATCTGACCGGTAGCTGTCTTGTCATGAAAGCTGAACGGAAGACTTTGAACATGCCGAAACAAGTCGTTTCGCATATCCGCCTCCATCGCCGCGCCCATCGCATGTCCGTAATAGTCCGTATAAAAGCCGCTTCCATACTCTACCGCCATCAGAAATAAAAAAACGGCAATCATTTTGACAAGAAGCGCAGCCGCGATCCCCTCCTCGCTGATAGCGCTCGAGGTCATGAAATGGACCAGCATCGGAAAGGCAAGCGCGCACATGGAAGCAAGCGCCGCAAATATCAAATCGGCAAACAGCACCTTTTTATAAGGCTTGTAATAAGTCACGAACCTTTTTATCATTTTCACCCGGATACCTCCGTATGGTTTGGATTGCACAGCCGGTTTTTCCGGCACAATCGGCGTTCTTTCTAATTTTGGCTGCCGGGTAAAAAGTCATGGTTATCACTCCCGTTGTTTTTTATTAGGATATCACTACTGAAGTCCGACCAACAAAGGGTTAATCGGTTTGCAGTTGTTTTTTACAGGTTCTTTTTAGATCGTTTTATTTACAAAAAAAAGATGCCCTCACATTCAGTTAGGACATCTTTGCACTGGAATTTATAGTATGCTAAACCGTAAGAGAGGAGACGGATTTATGGACAAACAACTGATCATCGGCGACGCAGCACATGAACTGACCCATACGCGCCGCATTCTGGAACGCTTGCCCGAGGAGCATATGTCGTGGAAGCCCCACGAGAAATCGATGACGCTCGGCGGGCTGGCCACGCACCTGATCAACTTGCTGAACTGGCAAATCGCGATTTTTCAGTACCCGGAGTTTGATCTTTCGACCGTGGGGCTGCGGCGGGAGCCTTTGGACAAACGCGCTGACATTCTGGAAGAGTTCGACGCGAACGTTGACAAGTTTCAAAAGCTGCTCGCCGAATGCGACGAGAGAACGCTCGGCGAGGAATGGACGCTGCGCAACGGCAGCCATGTCATCCTCCGCGAGCCGCGGGCGATCGCGCTCCGCACCTTCGGAGTAAGCCATATGGTCCACCACCGGGCGCAACTCGGGGTATACTTGCGGCTTCTCGATATTCCGGTGCCTGGCTTCTACGGTCCGTCGGCCGATGATGAAGCCCGATAAACTAAGTTTCTCGATCCCATAACGGCCGCTTGCTGTATAGAATCGTTCCGGAAAACGTCAAGTAGCCCCCGCCCCTAATAAAGCGGGAGTTATTTGACGCTTCCTTTCATGCAGTGCGATGTTTTGCCAGCCTCTGCAGCCGCGCCCCCACTCTATTGACACGTAAATTTTTTAGTTCTAAAATAAATTCATCCGATACGCACTACGAAAGGAGGCAGCCGGTTCAGGCCACTGACAGAAGGCTTGAAGCGGCGTTCATATGCGAATTGCCGAAGGTATTGAGATGTTAGAGCTGCAATTAGGACCGATGACGATTCATCCAGTAATCTTGTTTGATAAGGACTCCTGGACGCTGATCGATACAGGCATGCCGGGGTCCGCTCCGGCGATTCTGGAGCTGGCGAGACAAGCGGGCACCGGAGATCTGCCGCTTCGCTCCATTGTTCTGACGCACCAGGACATCGACCACATCGGGGGACTGCCCGGCATCTTGGCTGCTACCGGCGGCTCGGCGACCGTCCTCGCTCATCCCGGCGACGAAGGCGCCATTAACGGCACGCAGCCGATGCTGAAAATGACGCCGGAACGGCTGTCCGGTTTCCTCGAGCAGGTGCCCGCGGACGTCCGGGAGCAGTTCGAGCGGACGTTCCTGAATCCGCAGCGCCCAAACGTGGACCGGACATTTGCCGACGGAGAGACGCTGCCTGACGGCGGAGGATTAACCGTTATCCATACTCCGGGGCACACGCCAGGCCATGTCAGCCTGTACCATGCGCACAGCAAGACGCTGATTGCCGGGGACGCCATGATCGCCAAGAACGGCGAATTGTTAGGGCCCAACCCGACGGTTACGCCCAATATGGAGCAGGCGCTAGAGTCACTGAAGAAGTTCGCCTCCTTCGATATTGATCGGGTGATCTGTTACCACGGCGGTCTCGCTCAGGGCGGTGTCAACGAAAGCATCGCACGAGTGGCGCGGCAGTCGTAGCGTCTCCATATTACCTGTATCAGCAATTTTAAAAACGCACCCGCCAGGGTGAACTGAACCCCGAATAGGGACACTTTATAAAGTGTCCACTATTCGGGGTTCAGTTCAAACATGGATCAAAACAAGTTCTTTATTGTACACCACTGTTTCACAATCAATATCGTATCTCAATAGTTCAAAACACTGGACGCTCTAACGGTTTTGAGTCATTTTAATACACTATTTTCTTCGAACATTTGCAATTGGAATCTGTTCAACAATTTCCAATATTGTTCAACCATGACCGATGGTGGATATGGCATCGAACGGGTAATCCACCATTCCAATAAACCCACTCCCGCTGAAATTAAAAATTGTACCGTAATGTCCCTGTTCAGCTCCCGATCGAGACTGATCGAAACCGTGCTCAGACTTTGCTGGAACATTGTCTCCAATTGGTTTCGGAAAACCGCGCTTCCCTTGCTAGTCAGCATTATGGAATAGAATGAAGCATGCTGTTCCAAATATTCAAACGTGCGCAGCAGCGCGGTTTTGGAAGTGAGAAGAACCAAGCCCTCTTCAGGCATACAACTGAGCCGCAACTGGTTTAATTGTGCTTCCACGCATTGATCGCGCAGATCGTACTTGTCAGCGAAATGCAGATACACCGTTCCCCGATTGACATTCGCTTCCTCCGCAATTTGGTTGATCGTCATGCTCTCGAAGTCCTTTTCCGACATCAACCTCATAAAAGCATCCATAATCGCTCGCCTCGATTTTTGAATACGCCTGTCCATATCATTCTCCCCCTTTATCCCATAAAAATGAACATATCGAAGCCCTCTGTTGAAAAACCAACAACGGAGCTTGTTTTAACCATTGAACACTATCTACCGCCTTGATACGCTCACTATATAGAACACATGTTGGAAATTCAACGTTTGTTCAACTTATGAGGAGGCGGAATCATGAAAGCAATTGCTTTGACAAGCTTTGGAATCCCCGAAGTGCTAGAGGAACTGGAAGTGCCGGTTCCCACAATCACCAACACACAGGTTCTCATCGAAATGCGTGTCTCGTCCATCAATCCCGCAGATATTCTATTGCGTAGCGGCGCGATTCTTAGGAGTCCGATGGCCGATAAATTTCCGGCTCAATTGCCGCTTGTTCTTGGTAATGAAGTAGCCGGCATCGTAAAAGAGGTTGGAGAAAAAGTGCGTCATTTCAAGCCGGGGGATCGTGTCATGGGCATGGTTCCGATGGGTTCCTACATGGACTATGTTGCGGTGGAGGAAAATCATCTTGCCATTATCCCGGAGAGTCTTTCCTTCGAAGAGGTAGGTGCCGCGCCTGCGGTTGCCCTGACAGCTTGGCAAGCGCTGTTTGAGCATGGCCGTCTTCAACCGGGACAACGCATCCTCGTTCAGGCCGGCGCCGGAGGTGTAGGGCATGCGGCGGTTCAGTTGGCCAAGCAACATGGAGCGTATGTTATCGCGACCGCGAGGGACTATAATCATGATTTCGTCAAAGGACTCGGTGCGGACGAGGTGTTCGACTACACGAAAGTCGACTTTGCCACCCAAATAACAGAACCTGTTGATCTCGTATTGGATTCCGCTATGGACCAATCCACTTTTGGATCCACTTTTGGTACCGGGTTACCGGGAGAAATCGGAAAGAAGAACTACTCGGTCATCAAGGATGGTGGAACCTATATTTCATTAGTGGCATTCGCGATTAATCAATATCCGAAGGTCCGCGACATTGACGCCTATTACTTCCAGGCAAGACCTAACCGTCCCGATTTTGAATCTATTGTTCGCCATATGAAAGAGAATAAATTGAGTATCTATATCGATGAGACCTATCCCTTTACTGCTCAAGGCCTACTTAAGGCGTATCGCAAAAGCGAAGAGATGCCGAAACGGGGAAAAATCGTCATATCGAAAAACATGGTATAAGCCTTGAGGATCCATATTCTTTAGATGAACAGTTGACGACGATTAAGCGTGCTTTACTAATATAAATGTAACGAGGAAGGTCATTGATTTACCCCGCCAAACAACTTCGCTATACGGTCACAAACTAGCGAGATCATTTTCTCCCGTATGCTTTCCGGCCCGTTTTCCGCCTGACACAGCTTGAGAACCAACAAAAAAGCAGGGATTGATTTAGCGTGTGCTAAATCAGTCCCTGCTTTTTTTTGCGGTTCTCATAACTAAAGCGTGCTTGAAGCTTGGACAACCAGAGGAACCAGAAGCCCGGAATCAAACGTCTCCCCTTTACGCAGCTTCAAAGTTTTTCTTTCTGGAGGACCGTCAAACATTCCTTCGGGCAGCTGCAGATCGGTGGCGTTAAAGATCGTAAAGCTCACCGCATCTTTGGAAGTCGAAATGACGGCGGCATATTTTCCGTTTTTCAGAAAATGCGGCTTCTTGTACTGAATCCGTTCCGCCACATCGGGGATAGCCTGGCGAACGACCTCACGCAGCCCGGCGGACAGTTCTTTCTGCCATTGTTCCTTCAACGCTTCAATAAAATCGGTTACTTCCTGGTTTGTGGGATTCATATTTTTGTCTCCTTTAGGTATGTTTCAGCATATCGAGCTGATTTTTCAAATCGGCTTCCAAGGCCCGATTCATCGGTTCTTTTACCCGATTGGATTGCTCAGTGAGCTCTCGGACTTCAATACCGAAAGTCCCGAGTCCTGGCGGAACCGGCATCTGTCGCGCCCAGTTCACGGCCTCCTGTTCGGAATTCACCTCAATGAGTGTGTAGCCTCCCAAAAGCCCTTGCCCGGTTTGAAAAGGCCCAGCCTCGAATTCAGGCTCCTCTCCATTCGGCGAATAGCCTATCCGGATTACGCTGGAGCTCGGCCGCAGCTCTTCCGCTGCAAGCAGCACACCGGCCTCTGCCAGTGACTTGCGGTACGCAGCCACCGCTTCGGCGTATACCCGGCCGGGTTTTACGCCTGCCTCCGAATAACTTGTCGCTTTTACAATCAGCATAAATCGCATCCCCTGTCTCCTCCTCGCGGGAAGAATACTTGCGGCAGTTTCCTCCGCAGCTCTTCCCCTTATTAGGACAACGAACGAGAAGCCTTGCGATCGACAAGCCGGCACACAATTATTCCGCGGCATCCGTCCTGCACTCAGCGGCCCGGCTCAGCAAGAGATCCCGTTCCCGGGCATTGCGCGTCATGGAAGCCGCCCGCTCGAATTCCGCACGGGCTTCTTCCAGCCGTCCGAGCTTCACCAGAAGGTCGCCGCGGACGCTCGGCAGCAGATGGTATCCCTTCAGAGCAGGCTCGCCGCTCAGCTCTTCGACAATCTGCAGTCCGAAGGCCGGACCGAACGCCATAGCGATGGCGACGGCCCGGTTCAGCTCGACAATCGGCGACGGCGCAGCTCTTGACAGCGCTTCGTAAAGCGCCGCGATCCGGATCCAATCGGTCTCGGCAGCGTTTAGTGCCTCCGCATGGCAGGCGGAGATGGCAGCCTGCAGCGCATAAGGACCGAGCGGGCGTCCGAGTTTCCGGCTGCGTTCAAGTGCCGCCAAACCCCGCCGTATCAGCAGGCGGTCCCAATGCGCGCGGTTCTGGTCCATCAAGAGGACGGGCTCGCCCGCTGCGCCAATCCGTGTTCGAAACCGCGAAGATTGAATTTCCATCAGGGCGACCAGTCCATGGACCTCCCCTTCCCCAGGAGCGATCTCGGCCAGCACGCGGCCGAGTCTCAACGCCTCCTGGCACAGCAGCGGCCGGATCCAGTCCTCCCCCGACGTTGCGGAATAGCCTTCGTTAAACATCAGGTAAATCACCTCGAGTACGGCCGACAAACGTTCCTTGAGCGCTTCTCCGGCCGGCACTTCAAAAGGTATTTTCTCCGTGCTTAACGTTTTTTTGGCTCGTACGATCCGCTGGGCAACCGTTGACTCCGCAGCCAGGAAAGAACGGGCGATTTCATCCGTGGTAAGCCCGCATAACAGGCGGAGCGTCAGCGCGACTCGGGCTTCCTGCGACAGCACCGGATGGCAGGTCATAAAGATCAGACGAAGGAGATCGTCGCCGATCTCCCCGTCCAGTGTGGGATTGAGGTCTTCCTCCGTATACAAATCCATGCTTTGGGCCATTTCGGCGTATTTCCGGTCACGCACCTTCGTTCTTCGCAGGAGGTCAATCGCACGCCGCTTCGCCGTCGTCATCAGCCAGGCCCCGGGATTGTCCGGAATACCGGAAAGGGGCCATTTCTTCAGCGCGATTACGAGAGCATCCTGGGCGAGATCCTCTGCGAGTCCTACGTCCCTCACCATACGCGTCAGTCCCGCGATAAGTTTGGCCGATTCGATACGCCATATCGCATCGATCGTCCGGTGTGCGGAAGACTGCGTCACGCTTTCTTCTGCTCCTCAACCTGTCTGCGGAGCGATTTTTCCTTCTCGGCCGTCTCGGGATTACTCATCAGATCTTCCACCTCAAACACCTGTCTCAGCTCGATCTCGCCTTGTCCATATCCGTGCGGATCCGGCATACGCATAGCCCACTCGATAGCTTCTTCTCTCGTTTTGACTTCAATAAGCGTATAGCCCGCAATCATTTCTTTCGCCTCGGTGAACGGTCCGTCTACCACCTTCGGTTTGCCTCCGGGTTCCGGATAGGAAATCCGGATTCCGCTCGAGCTTGGCTGCAGGCCGTCGGCGGCCAGCAGAACGCCCGCTTTTACCAACTCTTCGTTATACTTCTGCATCGCCTCGATAAGCTCTTGGCTGGGCATGGCCCCTGCCTCGGAATCCGTCGTCGCTTTCACAATCATCATAAATCTCATCGGTATATTTCCTCCTCTTTTTCGTGAACCTTCACTTATACGACGAATGGGTATACGAAAGATCGACAACCGGATCCTTTTTCGTTTTCCATTTTCCCGTTTCGATTTCTCACGTTAACTTTGGTTACTAGGTTTCGGCGAAAGCAAGTCTAGTTCCTGCCATTCGGAAATATAGGTTACATTCCGGACACTCCCCTATCCTCGCTTACCTGCCAACTGCAAATCGAACATCACTGTTTCCCTGTAAAAAACGCCGAAAGTTCCGTTGAAATTAACTTTGCGGGGAGCTTTTTCGTGTGACCGAGTCCTTTCTTGCTGAGCAGCCGCGCATTGGGAAGAGCATGAGCGAGCGCTTGTGCGCCATGACGCAGACCCGCCGGACTTTCCGTCCCTTCAAGCACAAGAACAGGCAGCGTGACGGAGCGCCATAGTTCGGCTGGCAATGGCGTTCCTTCCATATAGCCATCGAGCAGGACGGCATCGTAAGGGAGCGTATGGGCAACGGCCATCAGGTTTGGCCAGACACCCGGCATCAGCTTCATCATGCCGACCACGAACGAAGGCGCGCCCATGCCCTGGGTCATAAAATATTTGATGGCCTCGGCACGACGTCCGGCGGCAATTAGCTCGCTTACATGCGCCGTAAAATTGTGAGGCGGCTTCCGATCGGCCGGGTCGACCACAAACGGGGGTTCATGCAAAGCTAATTTGGCGATGCCCGCCCCGCTCGCCGCCGCCTGTAAGGCAAGGACCGCTCCGGAAGACAAGCCCCAGACGAAAGCGAAGCCGCCGGCTTCGTCAATAACAGCCTGCAGATCCTCGATTTCGCGTTCAATGGCATAGGGCTGTTTGTCTCCGCTGTCGCCTCTTCCCCGACGGTCGTAGTTATACACCGTGAATTGCCCGGACAACAGCTCGGCCAGCTGCACCTGCCCCGGAAATTTGCGGTAGCTGAACGCTCCGGTCACGAGAATAAGCGCCGGGCCTTGCCCTGTCTTGTCGTAAACGATTTTTGTACCGTCTTTTGAAATTACCGAGTCCATCATAAATGTCTCCTTTTCTGCTGAACGGATTATTTAGCTATCTTAAAACGGAACGCTGTTTTTGGAAAGTACCGGACCATGCAGGCGGGCGTCTTTCCAACGTGCCTGTATTCAACCGCTTCTTTCTCCAGCGCTTTCTTTCCGGCTTTCTCTGGTTCGGATCGTCCCGAATGAATGCTTCATCGGCCGCCTTCTATTAAGACGACGAAGAACAAACGACAAAATCGACAGCCCTCCCAAAAAAAGAAATTATTTTTACTTCATACCGTTCGCATCTCCGCAACAAAAAAAGAAAGCCTCTCCGGCTTTCTTTCAAGTTTGTTTTACCCCCAATCGTTTCTTAGTCAGATGGCATCCGCTTCCCGCTGGTGGTCGTAGTAGCTGGCAGGGAGCATTTTAAACAGGCGTATATAAAGGAGAGAACTGAAGATGGTAACCAAAAAAATAAATCCGAACACCACTAGCGGAGGAAACCAGCCCGAGAACAAAACCGTAACGGGCGCAATCAGCCTGCCGATCGAAAACTGAAGACCCGATGCCCCCATATACCGGCCTCTGGCATGGTCCGGCGCATATTTGCTGATGAAGCTTTCCGTAACCGGGCTGCGTGACAGCTCTCCAATCGTGAAAATAACCGTGAAAATCAGTAGCAGCCCTATTTGTGTCGTGAACCCGAACATAAACATTCCCGCTCCGAACAGCAGCGAAGACAGGATAAGGACGTTGCGTTCCGGCCATGTCTCAAACCATTTCGTTACCGGCATCACACACAGGACGAACAGCAGGCCGTTCAGGCCGAGGATCAAACCGAATGCCTGCGAACTGCTGAGGGAAAAGCTCCAATCCCGGATGGTCAGCAGCTTCTGCGCCGGTACGTATTCGGTCACGTACACCGCCAGGTACATATCGAGCTGCATAAAGGCGATCGTAACCAGAACGCCTGCGGCGATGTAGAGAGCAAATAGTTTATCCCGGAAAATGACGCCGTAGCTGCTCACCTGCTCCTTCAAAATTCCGGACAGCCTCATGCTTTGCCGGGCTGCTCCGGCCGCCGCCGGCAGCGTCTCCTTGATCATCAGCAGGATGGCCAGCGAATACAGCAGCGTGACAGCGGTGCAGGTCCAGAGCAGCTCTTGCCGGTACTGGAAAAAGAAGACCGAACCGAGCGCGGGTCCGAACACGGCCCCGATGTTCCTTCCGGTCACAAAAGTGGCATAGACCATCCGCCTGTCTTTGGGCGGTGTCACATCCGCCACCATGGCCGAACTGGCCGGATTATAGATGGCTCCCCCGAGCCCGATGCCGATGTAAGCGAAATAGTCCAGCCAGTGGGAGGAAGATAACGCAAACACGGCAAACATCGAAGCTTGCATAAACGCGCCCAGCAGCATGGCCGGCCTCCTGCCCAGGCGGTCCGACAGAAAACCGCCGAACAAGCCGCCAGCCAGGCTGAATATAGGCGGTACAGCCATCAGCACGCTGGCAACGGATTTGCCGAACGCTTCGCTGAAAAACAAGGTGATGAAAGGGAAATACATCCAAAAAAGCAGATTGAACACGGTATCGCCTGTTAATCTGATTTTTAGATTCAGATCCCATTTGAGCCAATTCATGTGAAATAATCCTCCCGATTCTTACTGGATAGGAGCTAAATTACCATGAACAGGCAATTTTTACAACCCTTATTTCCACAGGATTTTCTAATCCACGTCGGTTTGCTTAAAAAGCAAAAAAGCAGTGTCCGCACGATGCGGTCGACTGCTTTCTTGGATTAAACGGGAACGTTCGCCCTATCACGCATTTGCAATTGATACATCTGGTAGTAGATGCCCCGCTGCCGCATCAATTCGTCGTGATTGCCGCGTTCCGCGATTTGGCCCCGGTCCATCACTAGAATGAGATCCGCATGGTGGATGGTAGACAACCGGTGGGCAATGACAAACGTAGTTCTTCCTTTCTTCAACACTTCCAGTGCCGATTGGATCATCCCTTCGGTCTCCGTATCGATGTTGGACGTTGCCTCATCCAGGATAAGGACAGGCGTGTTGTAGGCGAGCGCCCTTGCAAACGAAATCAACTGCTTCTGCCCGACCGATAAGGTGCTTCCTTTTTCAATCACGGGTTCGTCCAATCCATTGGACAAATGTTGAAGCACGCGCTGGGCTCCGACCGCTCTTAGCGAATCCTCGATCAACTCACGGCTGATGGCCGGATTATCCAAACTGATATTGCTGGCAATGGTGCCTGTGAACAAGAAAGGTTCCTGTAGAACGATGCCGATCTGTTTCCTTACTTGCTGCCTGGAGAGGGTCTGGATATTGTGCCCGTCAATCGTAACGGTTCCCTTTTGCAGCTCGTAAAATCTCAGCAGTACGTTCATGATGGAACTTTTCCCCGATCCCGTATGCCCGACGAATGCGATCGTCTGTCCCTGCTTTGCCTCGAAAGAAATATCTCGGAGAACGTAATGATCGTCCGAATAGGCAAAGCAAACGTTCTCGAATTTTACGTTCCCTTTCATTCTCGGCGTTTCCTCGTCTTCAACATCCGAGCCTTCCTCTTCCATCAGCCTGAAAACCCGTTCGGCCGAAACGAGGGAATGATTCAGCTGAGCCAGTTGATTCACCATTCCCACCAGAGGCTGGAATAAGCGTTCCACATATTCCACAAAGGCATAAATCATGCCAAAGGTAAAAACCGATTGATGGCTCAAACCGGTGCCGCCGAAATACCAGATGATTGCGGCGAGAGCGAGACTTCTGAGAACCGTAACCAGATTATTGGAGGTGAGCGCTTTTAAGGTAAGCAGTTTATTGGAATACGTAAAGTAACGTACATTTTTATCCTCAAATTCCTGCCGCACGGTGCGCTGCCGGGAGAACGCGCGAATGACAGGCATACATTGAATGGTTTCGTTGATCAACCCGTTGATATCGCTCAATGTGGAGCGGATGGTTTGGCTGTACTTGGATGCAAATTTCTGATAAAGGTAAATCCAGCCCGCAAGGGCAGGAATGATAAGCGTGCAAATAAGCGCGAGCCTGACGTCCAGTATAAAGAGGGCCGTCAAGATTCCGGTGATGTAGACGGCTCCGGTAAAAAAATTTCTCAATACGGTAACAAACAATTCTTTCACGGCTTCGGTATCGTTGGTTACGCAAGATACGATCCGGCCGGCCGGTATTCGGTCGAAGTACGGAATGGGAATCCGGTGGATTTGCTTTAGAACATCTACCCGCATTTTTTGAATGACACGGTTGGAAGAGACTTGCAAGGCATACGTTTGACCGTATTCGAGCAAGCTGGCTGCCCCTACGAATCCGAAATAAAGAAGGATCAAGTGGACGATTTTCCCCAATTCCGGTTCATAAAAGAGAAACAAGTCGCGCGTGGAGAGAATATCGGCCGGATAAGTCCCGGTTTCCGCATTTCGCTTGATGATGAGTTGTTCCCCTTGTACAAGGCGTTCACCGTCCACCTTCACGGCTTCGGGAACAAATACGAACTGCCGCTGCACCTGAAGAATGCGGACCTCTTGTCCCTTCTCTTCCTGCTCGTGAAAATAATCGCCTCTTTTATAATACTTCCCTTTATAAGGCACGGCATTTTCCCCGGGTTCCCGTGTTTCGTACCAAGGTTTTTCAATCCCCAGAATATGTTGGTCGATTAACCGTTTGGCGATAAGCGGTCCGGACAATTCCGCCGCTACCATCAGCAAGAGAAGACAAAGCGCCCCGATAAACGATTTCTTGTAGTAAAGAACATACTTGAACAGTTTCTTTCCTACATTCATAGGATTTTCCACGCTCACTTTAACAAGTTCATTTGCAATTTTTGTGACTCGTATTGTTCTTTATACCAACCGTGGCAGGCAATCAATTGTACATGCGTGCCGCATTGGATGATTCGGCCCTGATCCATTACGACGATGAAATCGGAATGTTCTACGGCGGATAACCGGTGCGTCGAAATGAGCGTCGTACGCCCCTTTCGCTCCGCAATAAGGTTCGCGATTATGCTCGCCTCCGTTTTAGCGTCGACAGCGGATAAAGCGTCATCCAGCAGCATCATTTCGGGTTCGGAAATGATCGCCCGCGCAAAAGCGATTCTTTGCTTCTGTCCGCCCGACAAGGACACCCCTCTTTCCCCTACCAGTGTATCGATCCCGTCCGGAAGCGTATGAATATCCTGCATAAAGGAAGCCAGCTCCAGAGCTCGGAACACTTCCTGGTCGGTCGAGTTCTCCTTGCCGAATCGAACATTTTCTTTGACGGTTTTCGAAAATAGCAGCTGCTCCTGCGGGACATAACCGATCCATTGATTCCAGGCTTCAAGCCGAATGCGTTCCAGCGGGATGCCCGAAACGGTGATTTCGCCCCTGTCTGCCGGATACTCCCTGAGCAGCTGCCTTAACAGGGTAGTCTTGCCGCTTCCTGTCCGGCCCACGATACCGATGGTCTGTCCGCGGTTAATATGCAGCGTGATGTCTTTCAGGTTATCGGTTTGGGAAGACGGATAGCGGAAGCTTACGCGGTGGAATTGCAGGGTATGCGGCAGCGCGATGTCCTCCTCAAGATCTTCCCCATCCCGTACGTCGGGCGGATAGGTCATGATCTCATCCAAACGGTCCAAGGAAGCGCTCCCCCGCTGCATAATATTAATCAGTTCACCGATCGCGTACATGGGCCAGATCAGCATGCCCAAATAGACGTTGAACGTGATGAGTTCGCCCAGTGAAATGCGCTGCTGAAAAACCAGATAGGTCCCGTATCCGAGACCGATCAAATAACTGATCCCGATTAACATGCGGATGGTGGGCTCGAATAAAGCTTCGACCCGCGCGATGGCGATATTTTTCCGGAACAGATCTTCCGCCATGGTTTCAAAATTTTTCTGATTCGCCTCTTCCCGCACATAAGCTCTAACAACGCGAATACCGGTAATGGTCTCCAGCACTTGATCGTTAAGCGCGCCGAAAGCATCCTGGGCGATCGTAAAACGGCGGTGAAGGTATTTTCCGAAAAAGGTAATGACCGCCGCGATAAGCGGAAGCGGCAAGATGGTGACCAGCATTAAATTCCAGTCGATAAACAAGCCCATCGTAATCAAGATCGTCACCGAAAACAAACAGGAATCGACCAAGGTTAGAATGCCGGAACCCGACGTTTCTCCGATGGATTTGATATCATTGGTCGCCCGGGCCATGAGATCTCCGGTCCGGTACTTTTCGAAAAAGGGCGGTGTCATCTTCAGCAGATGGCTCATTAAGCGGGAACGCATCTTTAGCTGCAGACGGTTCGCTCCGCCGTGCAATTGAAACATCCAAGCGTAATTCAGGGTATAGATGACGACGGAGAGTCCGAGAATAAATCCGATATACTGCGCCAGACTCGCCGGGGTCAGCGTGTTTTGCTGGATATGGTCAAGAGCGGAGCCCAGCAGCAGCGGCGGCAGCATTTCGACCCCGTTTACGAGGACCAGGATGAGTACCGCCAGCGTATACCGGATTTTATGCTCTTTAAAAAACCAGCCGAGCCTTACTAAAACAGAAACGATAACGATCACTTCCCTGCTTCCGGATTTCCCGTCTTACACAGGTATCGCGCGTAATCAGACCCTCATATTTTCGGCTATTCGTAAAGCGTTGGCCTGGATCGTCAAGGTCGGATTAACGCCGCCCGCAAAAGGCATGAAGGACCCGTCCGCCGCAAACAAATTGTCGATCGTATGGAACCGGCCGAACTTATCGACAACGGAAGTCAGCTCATCCGTGCCTGCCCTGCAAGTTCCGTGCAAATGAGCGCTCCCCAAATAGTAATAGGAAGGGTTGCATTGTACCTGCTTGGCTCCCATGGCCGTCAAAATTTCTCCGGCCCTCTCGATCATAAAGCTCAGCCGGCGCTTGTCCCATTCATGTGTCTGATAATCAAGGACAATTTTGGGAACCCCCGTGGCTTCTTTATCGTTCGATAACCGGACTTTATTGGTCACCATAGGCTGGTCCGCTATGATACATTCCAATTGAACATACATGCCGCTGCCTTCATGACCGTAATAGGTCCACGGGTTCGCTTCGTAGATCAGCCCGCCCAGACCGGAATGACAGTGCGGATCTTGATAATAATCCGTAATCGAAACGGTGGAATACAGCCCTTTGAGCGGTTCGTTCAACTGCTCGTAGGGATGATTGTCCACCCAGCCGGATACGTATTCGCTGTTCTTGAAGCTTAATCCCGAGCCGACCAGACCGGATTTGTTCCCTACTCCCTCCGGCCACCATTTGTTCGTTGAACGCAGTACGAGCGCGGCGCTTTGGATGGCGTTTCCGGCGAGAACGAATTGTTTCGCTCTGATGTGGAACCTTTCTTTCGTACCCAAGTCCAGGCATTCCAAGGAGTCGATTACGGACGGGTCCGTCTGATGGAACGCCAGAGCCTTCGTATTTTTCATCAGCGTCACATGCTCCAGCTTCAACACGGGCTTCAGAATACGCGTAAAACTGTCCGCTTTGGCGCCGATCGGGCACGCGTAATCCGTGCAGCTGGTTAAGTTGTCGCAGCCCGGATATCCGTTATGATCCGTTGTGTTAACCGCCAGCGGAGTCGGAAACGGATGCAGGCCGAGCTCTTTGCCCGCCTGGTCGATCAGGGCTCCCTGCTGGCTGTAGGAATGGGCCGTTCGGAGCGAACCGGTACCGGCCCTGTTTTTGAACGGATCGGCATTCAAATCCCCGGACACCCCAAGCCACTGTTCAATCTTGTTGTAGTAGGGGTCCAAATCCGAATACCGGATGGGCCACTGGGGGTCCAGAGCATCGGGTGCCACGTATTCCCTCGCATCGAAGTCGACGTCTTTGTACCGGAACGAGATACCGGCATAAAAAATCGTTCCGCCGCCTACCGCACTGGCAGACCAGGGGTATCCGTTATCCCCCCAGGTTCCGTCCGACTCTCTCGCGTAGGCTTTCTCCGCATGGCTCATGACCGAATCTATATTCGTTCCCGGTTCAATGAGTTCGCCTTGTTCCACGATAACGACTTCCAGGCCTTTCTCGGCCAAATACTTGCTGACAACGGAGCCGCCGGCTCCGCTGCCGATCACACATACATCGAATTGCTTGGTCAAGGTGATTCCCCCCACTTGATTTTTTCAATTGCCGGGACTAAACGTTTAGCTTAGTAATCTTAGTCACGATCTCATCGGCATGTATCAAATAAGGACCTTCCAAATTCATATCCAGCGTGCAGTCAAAAAGGGATTCAACCCGCTGTATAATTTCAAAGAAATCCCGCTTATCCACTTCCATCGGTCCCTGTTTAAACGTTTCCACAAGCTCGTCCCCATCCTCGCCGGTCACACCGGAAATCGCATAGATCACTTGATACAAACAGTTCCGTTCTTTGTTATCCATCCCGTCTCGCCCTCTCTTATCCGGTTGTTTGGAGATGTGAACGGTTGTTCAGACTCTCCAGGAGAAAACTGCTGCTAGTCGGATCGTAATGAATGATGTGCATCGCCGTATTGCTTGCTTTGATTTGCCATTGCAGGAGCTGTTCGTTCCCGAGTCCTAGAAAAAACAGGATGGACAGCTGGATGCTGAAAGCGTGGGTAAAAATGACGATGTTGCACGCTTCTTCGGCATACTTCCGAAACAGATCCTTATAGAACCGCTCGATCCGTTCCCGCTGTACGTCAAGCGACTCCAAGCCCTTTACGATCTCCAAATGAGGCGACCGGATCCGCTGCTCCAGATACAGATCCCACTGCCCCTGCGTAATCGGCGGGATAAAAGACTCCGGAGCTTTCAGCTCGCTCAAACGCTCGTCTTCGATGAAAGGCACGGCCGGAAACCGCCCTTGGAAAATGGCCGCCGTTTCCCTCGCCCTTTTCAAAGGGCTGGAATAAATGACCGACGGCGTCAGAGAAACCGGGTATTCATCCCGGAGCTTCACAGCCTGGCCGATCCCCGCTTCCGTCAGCTCGCAATGAGGATCGTAAGCGTCCATAAGAGCGTCGTCCTCCAGAATATTGCAGTGGGCCTGCGCATGACGGATTAAAATCAATCGCATGCTATCTCTCCTTCCGTCGGATTGTTCGCTGCGGTACCCTAGACCGGATTCCAAATTCCTTCCTTCACCCGGCTGAAATGAATAAAATCCTCCTCGCTGTACATGGAACCCAGTAACACGGCTTTTACGCCGAGTTTATAATACTCATTCAAATAAGCGGCCACTTGTTCGTAATCCCCGACTAACACGGGACTGTAAATTCCGCCGTTCATGTACCCGCCCATCCAGAAGACTTCATCGTACGTCTCACTCGCTAAAGCCAGTTCGGCCAGCGTCCGCTGCCAGCTTGATTCCGAATTTTTTTTCATCCGGAGCTGGATCGACCCCTGCCGGTTGCCGGGATAACGGGTATGAGCGACCTTCCATGCTTCCTCCGCCGATTCTCTGGCAATGATCTCGATTCTTATGGCGCTTTGAACAGGCGATCCCTGCACCTTTTCGCTAAAATGGCGTTTAAAATGTTCCAGCGGTCCCGGATGAGTAACGACGAAATCCGCCGCTTTCAAACCCGTTTCAAGCCCTTCCTCGGAAGAACCGGACATAAATATGCGCGGGAAAAGCTGTTTGTCCGGCAGCGAAGGCTTGAACTCCAAATTATTCAGCTCATAATAATCGCCTTTGAACGAAACGGCAGAATCGGATTCCAGGAGCAGACGGAGCACCTGAACATATTCGTACAGTTTCTTGTAGCGGGACGAATGGTCGATATAGCCCCCGGTTTGCTGGAGTTCGCCGGTAACGGCGCCGGTGATCATATTCAAGTCAATCCGCCGGTTGTACAAATAAGTGAAGCTCTGAATTAATTTGGCCGCCGTATAGGGAGGATACATATAGGGCTGAAGCGCAATTAGAGGAACATGACGTTCCGTATGCTGCATAATAACCGAGCTGACGGCCCAAGGGTCCAATACGGAATGGTTAAAAAACGACAGGGACCCGACTATGCCGTAAGCATCGGACAGTTGAGCGATTTTGACGGAGTTTTCCATGAATTCTTTTTTGGCCGCATAATGGTTGACGCCTGGAATTTGGCAATAATACTGAATCGTATCCAATGCAATCATCCCCCTGCTTTTCGTATATTGGGCTTTCTATTTGTCCACAAAGAGGAGATTCGATTCGGTCTGCAACTGGGTCGCGACTATATCATCCGCCGTTCCTTTCCGTCTGATCAGCTCGTATGAACCGTTCCGTTTGAGAATTTCAATGGGGGTCGGATGCCCCAGAAAATGAACCGGGCTGAAGCTCAGTCCGTAGGCGCCCGAGTTCAACACACACACGAGGTCGCCCGGATACAAGGCCGGCACATGGACATCCTTCCCCACACAATCCTCGGGCGTACAGAGAGGACCGGCAATGGTGACTTTTTCGAGTTCGCGACGGCCGGAGTCTTCCCTAACGGGAATACATTCCATAGGGTAATTGCTCCGCATACTTCTTCCCCGGAAAGTGGAGGCCGCATGGTGGTGCATTCCCCCGTCTACGATCACAAAAGTCTCTCCCTTGGACGTTTTACGGTAAAGCACCTCGGTTACATACACGGCCGCTTGAGCCAATAAGTATCTTCCGCTTTCGATAATAAAGGTCGTTTGAGGGAACAAGGAATCTCTGGCCTCTTGAACGTAATCACTGATCGTTTGAGTAATTCTGCCGATATCCAGCGCCTTTTCGTGTGAAAAATACGGGACTCCGAACCCTCCGCCAAGATTAATAAATTCACAGACGATTCCGTATCGTTCATACAGGCTTCTGCCTAGATCTACGGTATATTTCATTGACTCGATAATGCTGTCGGTATTCAGATTCTGGGTTCCCGTATAGACGTGTATCCCGATAAATTTGGTGAATTGAAGAGACCGGATGGCATCAATTACGGCATCCAGCATGGATTCGTCCATCCCGAACTGTCGGGGTACCCCGCCCATTTTAATGGCCGTGCTGCCGAAGCTTTTGTCGGGGTTGATCCGGATCGCGACGCGGGCCGTTTTGTTTTCTTTTTCAGCCAGTTCTTCTATGTAAAAGAGTTCTTCGACGGATTCCGCGATGATGCAGTAAATCCCGCTTTTAACGGCCATCTCCAGCTCGCTTCGCTTCTTCCCCGGTCCCGAGAAAATGATGTTTTCGGCTGAAAATCCGGCATGCCGTGCTAAAGCGAGTTCTCCGGCGGATGCAACCTCGACGCCAAGCCCCCACTGCCGGAACAACTTGGCCAGATGAATATTGTTATTCGCCTTTAGGGACAAATAAAACTGAATCGCGGGGTTCGTCCGGCTTCTTAATTGCCGGTAATGCGCTTCGATAAAATCGCCGTCATACAAATAAAAAGGAGTCTCAAACCTTTTCGTTAAGGCCGTGATTTCAGCTTGATCCAGGTTCATCCGCAAGTCTCCTTCCTTCTTCATGACTTAATGAACAGCCGTTGTCATTTTCGTGTTCAGCTCGTCAAGCAGGCTTCGGACCTTTTTCAACTCTTCGGAATTGTGGGCAGAGACTAACACAAAGAGCTTATAGGTGTTTTTAAAGGCTCCCGAAGCCTTGCAGAAATTGTATAGATCGATTTCGACCGGTAAATCGCGGGTCACTTCCGAGAGATCGTTTACGTAATCTTCAAAATTCAGATCCGCCCTGGAATTAAACACCAGCACCCTGCTTTCGACAAACTCATAACGCTTCTTCTGTTCGATAACCAAAGGAAGAATATAGGTGACCTGAGTGAGCCTGGCATTAATCTCGATAACCGGAATCAGTTCTCCGTTCGTATCGATGATCGAATCGATCCCAAGCACGCCGGTATACCCCATCTGCCGTATCAGTTCTCCTGCCCGCAAAATTTCTTCGCGATAATCGGCCGCTTCCGATTGCGATAAGGCAGGCGTGAAATTCGTTCCTTTGTAGACACCGTTCGGGTCTACGATTTGCTCGGTGACGGCCAGAAGATGGACTTCATGTTCGGAAATGAAAAGCTGAGACGTCAGGCTGAGACGGTGGGGATGCCAGCCTTCCAGGAGCAGGTCGACGTTTGTCTGGCGGTTTCGAATATAATTCAGCAAAAAACGGAAGTTCCGTTCGTTGTCGATGACTTTGAGACCTTTACCCGACGAACCGTATGGAACTTTTAACACGCACTTGGAAAAGCCGGCGGAAATGAGCTGATCGTAGGCATGCTCCAAGCTCTCGATATCGCTGCAGAAATAACCGGTTGTGACGTTGAACCCGTTCCGCTCCATAAGTCTTCTCGTGTTGAACTTATGATTGATTTCCCGGCAGACCGACAAATCCGGCGCAAGGATATCCAAGTGCGGATACCGCCGCTTCAGCTCAAGCAGGTGATCCGAAACGATGAACGGGATAACCGTATAACCCGCCAGGTCAGGCACTTGCGAAAGTTCGTCGCGACAAATTATCGACGGCAAGGAGAGGCGGCGCTCTTTCCAATAATCGAGAAAGGCTTGCTCCGGCATCGTATGAAAAAACACCGTGTCCTGCGGCCTCGCCAGAAAGAGAAGCTGATGCTCCTGCTGCACGACAATCTTCTCGGATTGAGGATCCTTGACGGAGGGAAAGTAATTAGACGCCTGGCTGTCCTGGTCTTCGCCGATATTCATGTACCACAGGATTTGTTTGCCGTTCAGACGATAATAATCCAGCGGATGAGTGAACTTCATAAGGTACCCTCAAGTTTATCCGTCACATGTTCCGTAATTTTCCGCACCGTTGAAAAATTTTCTACGATCAGTTCGTCGTCGTTGAACGTGATACCGAATTGGCTTTCCAAACTGACGATCAGATTAACGGCGGTTACCGAGTCCAACCCAAGCAGAAACAAATCGGTTTCCGGGGTAATGGATTCCTTCGTCTGTAGAATTTCATTCACACAGGATACAATTTGAGCGGTCCGAACATTTTCCTGAGTTTCTAAAGACATCGCATTCAACTCCTTCTGTATTGGATGACGGTTTCCGCACAGCGGTTTATCCGCTTTTGGTGCCGTAACTAGCCGTAACGGCTCTTTAGCTTTCGCATAAAGTCGTCCTCTTGCTCTCTTAATTGCTGAATCTTGCAAGCTGCGCCGTCCCAGTCGATCTGCCCCGCGATCATGTACCGCCTGACGATGGTCGCGATATGGTTAGCGAGTTGATGATTGCGGATAAGCAGACCGACTTCCTCAGGGGCATCCTCTATATAATGAAGAAACTTGGAGAAAGCATGCCGGGATGCGGCGATTAAACGTAGACCGTGATCCATCGAGATCAGCCGGTTTTCCTCGTAATCACGCATATCGAGCAGCACCCGGTCATAGAAGATATAGTCGTCCTCGAAGGCTTGCAGCCACTGCCGGAACAAGGCCAGATCTTCTTGTTTGTTTTCCCGTATTTCCTCGTCGTTAAGTTCCAGAACCAACAATGTCCTCATCTGCCCGGACAGACTGTCGAAAGCCGCTTCCAAATGCGCAGCCGGCAAATATCCGTAAAGCCCGTCCCAATCTTCCACGTAGTACGCCTTTTTCTCACCGTCATAGCCCGTGACGACAAGCGAATGAGTGGAATGAATGGCATGGAAGGCTTCCTTCCGGTAAGGCAGATAATACTCGTCCCCCCATACGAAAACGAGTTTATGCCGGGCCAGCAAATCCTTTAAACAATCCGAAGCCTGGCTGAAGTCGGGAAAAGAAGTCCGAACAGGCACAATTCCTTTTCTTAGTAAATCATCGTCGGAAAAAGAAGGCTCCGAATACTTCCACTTGCTCTTTTTTTCGATAAAGATCTGGCGGTAAATTTCCGCTGTACTTTGATAACTGTTATAAAATAGAGGGATGACGGGGACCCGGTTTGAGTCCAAGTACGCGATTATCTGCGATTTTCTGCAATCGAAAAATTTCTCGTCATAACGAGTGAGGCACATCTTGCTTCTCCTCTATTCCGGATGCATGCTGCAACCGGTATTGTTTCCAGTCGGAAAACCTTGTTTGCAGGTAATCGTCCCGGTTGTAAACGTACGTCCAACCCAGATGTGTTCCGCCGCTCTCGTTTACTTGGCATTCGATTCGGTCAAATAAGTTCCTTGTATCCCCGGGACCGAAATACTCTTCCAGCTCATCTATCCGTTTCAGCGTTTCTTCCGAAACTTCATACCACTCGCCCGCCACCAGCTGATTGTCCAGCAATAAGCCGGGGTAACCGTTGCCGGTATCAACCAAGGAACCGGCTATGCTGGCCTTTCGTGAAAGCAGGGTGGCTTCTTTCATATACTTGTGATTGTTTTCTCCCTCACGCAGGGTCCCGTAGACAAATAATTTGGGCATGAAAATTCTCCCCTTTAAACGGCTTTGGTAAAAGCTTTCGTCCAGCTAATCATCGTCTTGAACTCCCTTACAGGGGCATGCGGTTTCCAAGATGATCGACGATGTTAAAATCAACCTCATTCCCAAGTGATTCCGTGAGGCGTTCGTACAAATGCCGGGCGATTTCAGCGGGTTCGTAAGGGGCGTCTTCTCCCCCCATTTCGGTTTTCATCCAGCCGGGGTGAACCGCAAGGACCTTAAAGTTCTCCGGCTTCAGTTCTCTCTCCAGCATACGGGTAAACATATTAAGAGCCGCTTTGGAGATACAATAACCGTATGTTTTCAAAGGAAGTTCAGAAATGCTTCCGGCCTCGGAGCTGATATTAAGAATGCTTTTGACCGCGCTGCTTTCCATCATAGGCTTGAGGTATTTGATAATGGCCATCGGACCCAAAACGTTCGTTTTCCACGTTTCTTCGAAATCCGCGATGTCCACTTCCTGGATCTTTTTGCATCGTATGCCTTCACGGGCCGCATTATTGATAATCGCGTCAAGCTTTGGCGTCACGGCGGTAATCAGGGAATAAGCCTGCCGGATTGAATCCTGGCTGCTTACATCCACGGGAATGATGCTCAGTTCTTCCTTGTATTTGGTTTTTAACGGGAGCAGCCGCTCGGCTCTGTTCATGTTTCTCACTCCGGCAAGAACGTGATGTCCCCGTTCCAGAAAAACCTCACAAAGACTAAGTCCCAGCCCGCGGTTCGCGCCGGTTATGAAAACGATCATGGGCTTCCCCCTTAAGAGTAGGTCAGAACGACCTGCAGAACTTCATGCGGATGTTTATCGATCATTTCGTAGGCTTTCGGCGCATCGCCGAACGGAATCCGGTGGCTGATCAGGTTACGGAGCTTCAGCTTGAGCAGCAGATCTTTCCCGATATTCCTTCTTCTCGCATCGTTATACATATGGCTGATGGAAGGATCGATCCCGAGGGTTTGCGAAGCGCGGATCGTAATCCGGTTCTGGTGAAATTCTTCGGAAAGATTCAGCACCGATTGCCCGCCCTGATACCAGCCTACGGCTGTAATTACCGTGTCCGGCGCCGCTATGCGAATCGCCTGATTCAAAGCCGTTGAATGACCGGATACTTCAAAGACGGCATCGGCACCCCGGTTATTCGTAATCTCTCTGATTTCCTTGGCGACATCCGTCCGATTCGGATTAAACACATGGTCGATTTCAACTTCCCTGGCGATGTTCAGTCTGTTCTCAAGCGGGTCCACTCCGACGACTGTGGCGCCGGACAGTTTGGCTAATTGAGCGATTAATTGCCCGACTACACCGAGTCCCGATACGACGACAACGTCCCCGATTTTCATTCTCGTGTCCAATACAGCGTTATAAGCCGTCATCAGGTTTGTGTAGAAGATGCCGAGCTCAGGCTCCAGCTTTTGGGGAAGTTTAAAAATCTTTTTGTGATGCTTGCACACGATCGTTTGATGCCTGCCGTGGGAAAAAACGATATCTCCGACCGAAAATCCTTCGACATCGGCTCCGACTTCAATAATTTTCCCTACGTTCGAATACCCGATAAACCAGGCGTCGTCCTCGCAGCTCCGGATCGGATATTTAACTTTGTGCTCTTCGGCCAGGTCCTCGAACAACCGGGTTTCGGAATCCATATCTCTTGTGAAATAGGGAGCGATTCCTCTGTAAGCTCCCATTTCCGTTCCGTGACTGATTCCCGAATAGAGGGACTGTATCCGGCATTCGCCGCTTTTTAACGGCAATTCTTCTGCCGTTTCCACGATTAATCGACTTGGACCCGTGTACGTTAAAATTTCCATGGAAAGCACTCCTTTTCTTTGTGTCAGGTTTGAAGCGGTTCGGAACTTATTGCCCGGAATACCCGCCAAACCTGAGTATCCGTTTCTTGTATCCAAAATAGCTCGGCTTCGCTAAGGATTTCGCCGTTATTGATTTTCGTTTCCGCCTCTTCGCCGAACAATCCGAGCAGCTGCGTTTTGTATTCCAATACAGCGGCTCTTTTTACCGGCGTGTAGACGCTGTTCCTCAATTCCAACTGACTCCATCCGTCCTGTAAAAACTCATTGTACTGCTGCCAGTACGGAAATTCGGAATAGAAGAGCACCGGATACCCTTGCGACATCAGCCTCAATCCGGCTTTGGTCAGCAGCTGGTGATCGACATGTTTGGAGATGGCGGGAAATACCCAGGTGAATTTCCGGGCAAGATCGCAGGACTGCAAATATTTTTCGATTTTAGGCAGGAAAATGTCTTCGTCCTGTTTGTCGGGAATGCCGAATAAGTCTTCCTCCGTCCGGTAATAAGGCTGCCCCTTATTTTCCCTGTAGATGGCATCCGGAAAGGACAGTACTTCAACCTGTACACCGGCAAGATGCCGGAATGCCTGCTGATCCTCCTGGAGGCGGCGCGCCACGAGTATGGACAAGTGGTCGCCCTCTATTTCATCCTCGAACAGTCCCAAATCCTCGGCCGCATACTGTCTGGCAATCTCGCCGGGCTGAAAGCGAACCGACGGGCAGCCCCCGAATACGGTCAGCACCTTGCAGGTGTGCCCCTGATTCACCAGTTCCATTAAAGTCGAGGCACACGACAAAATGACATCATCGAAGTGAGGCGAGATAAACATAAAAGCACGCTTATCCTGCTTCATCCTTACAGCCCTTCCCGGATCACTTCTTTTATGAGCGTTTTTCTGACAGGGGTAAGCAGGGATTGGTTATACACCGCCGGTTTTCCTACTCCGCTAAGTAAAATCATGCCCAAGTTATCCTCATCCAGCTTAATGTAGCCTCTCTTGTTATCGTGGATTAAATAATGGAAGATCGAATCCGGGTCCGATTTGAGCGGAATATCCTGCAAAGCCCCTATTTTATTTAAAAGCCAGTAATGTGCGGACACGTCATGCTCGGACATCAGGTTCATCCGGTTCGCTATTTTAGCGGCGTAAATCATGCCCACTGCAATGGCTTCTCCGTGCGTGATTCCTCCCTGCTCGGCAAGCTCGATCGCATGACCGATCGTATGTCCGTATTCAAAGATCAGCCCCTTCTTTTTCTCGTAAATATCTTCGCTTAATACCGACATTTTGGCCGATATGCAGAAGTTAATAAACGTCTCCAACTGCTTCGGAGAATACACGTTGGCTGAATTTAAGTCATCCTCTGTAAATTCTTTGTTATCGTTTTCCAGGATGAGCATATTTTTTACCAGCTCGCACATTCCCGCTTTCACCTGACGGGGCGGCGACTCCGACAAGATTCGGGTATCGGCGAACACGAAGCGGGGCGGATAATAAAAGCCGACCAGGTTCTTTCCGCTCGTTAAATTAACAGCCTGCTTAATCGAAAGAACCGAATCGGAGGCCGCCAAAAACGTGGTCGGGACGTGAATAAGCGCAATCCCGCGAAACATCATACCGGCCGCCACTCCGGCCACGTTCCCGGTTAACCCTCCGCCAACCGCTACGATAGCGGTTCTGCGGTTGGCTCCCAGAGCAATTGCCTGCTCTTGCAAATTGGTCACGGTTGAGAGGGTTTTGTATTCTTCTCCGCCCTGGAAGCGAAGAATATGTACAGGGGCGAGTTTGCCGAAGTACTCGGCGGCATGATGAACAATAGAGTCCGGTACCCCCGAGTCCGAAATCACGATATATTGATCGAATTCATCCCGGGGAATATAGGATTCAATAGATTCCAGAACTTGTTCGCCGAATGAAAAGTTAAAACACCGGTCCGCAAAACAAATTTGAGTAGTCGTCATGTTTAACCTCCACCGATCAAATTATCGAGAAGTTTGAGCTGTTTCTCATAGGGGAGCAAATCCGATGCCCCGTCAATCATGTTCCAAGCGGTCCTGAACGTTTGCTCGGTCGTAACCTCTTTTCCTCTCAGGTGTTTAAATTGCTCCGATAAGACATCGGTTACGTTCGCAAACCTGCGAATCAGGTCCACTTGGACGTCTTTGTCCATGCATAGGGAAAGCGACTGATTATCCCCCTCGAATAGAATGAGTCCCTGATTAAAGGCTTCCCGGTAAAACGCTTCTTCCAGTTTTTCGTCTCCGAATACCAGCTGAAAAATGGAACTTCCGTTGACTTCGATAGGCAAAGCCGACTGAGCGAACAGCTCCTTTAAGTTCCCGGTCAAGGCATGGCCGTAGAAACGTATCAAATCGTAGCCTTTACCGGTTTCCATTTTTTTCAGCGTTTCCAGGGACGACAGAATCGGCAGCATTTGGTAATAGGACGTATACGTGTGTTCCTTGGTCTCCGCCATAATTTCGTCCGTACTCACCAGGCATGAAATCCGGTGTCCGTTCGACAACCCTTTGGAGAAGACGTACATATCGGCCTTCTCGGCCGTCACCATCTCGAGCGATGATCCTTGACGGTGCCGGTAGCCTTGTTTCACATCGTCGCAGCAAACCAGGACTCCGTGTGCCCGGCATATGGCAAGGATTCTCTCTATCGTCGACGCCGATAAATACGTATAGTCCGGCGAGAACAGAACCAGGGCGACTTGATCCTTGTGTTCCGTCAAGGCGCGTTCCAATAGCTCGGGGATAAAGTAAAACTCGATCACCCCATCCTCATTCGGTTCCAGAAGGGCCCCCTGCTGCCTCCACATGGGATCCCAGCCGTGATACCCGGAGCTGAGGACGATTTTCTTGCCGCTGTAATCGCGTGCGGCATACACGGCCGCTCTGCAGGCGGCGGTGCCGGTCGCGTAGAACGACACTTTCGCATCCGGCAAAGCACTGTCTTTCTTAATCCGTTCGGCCAGCTCGATGATCGGTTTGGACGGACCCGTCACTATTTCCCGGTCCTGCTCCAGAAAATTCCGTAAAGCGGCGTTGAGGTGAGGATCGTTATGCCCCAATATAATCGAGCCCTTCCCGTTCATCAGGTCGATATAATTGCCCCCGTTGTAATCGAATAAGTAAGCCCCGCTTCCCCTTGAAAACATTACTCTTTCATTGCGGAAAGGATCGACCGGCGAATCGATATGAGTACCGAGTACAGCTAGCAGCTTTTCCGAATTTTCAACCAAATCCTGTTTCATTTCAACGCTCACTCCTTAGTCATGACATGCGGTACGGCAGATCAGATATACAAAATTTCTTTTTGAATGTCATATCTCTTTTTCCCGGAATCCGTCAGGCATTTATCCAGCTGTTGATTTTGCGCCTCGGTCCCGGCATAAGGGACGTACTGCAAGTCGTCGATGAATTGTTGTAAAATGTCTGGCTCCAAGGAGTCCGCATACGCGTTGAGCAAAACTTGCTTGGCACGTTTAAACGATTTTTTTCGTTTGGAGAGCTCCATGGCCATGTCGTTAACAGATGAAACGGTTTTGAAAAATTTAGCCGGACAATAGTGCAGCAGCTTGTCCGTCACACTGGATTGCAGCGCTTTATCCCAGGACGGCAGCGTCTCGATAACTTTGTTGGCGGCATCTTTGTGCTTCAGCAAGTTTCTGGACACGATATCGTAGGTTAACCGCAGGTCATGCAGCGCCTCCAGCTTGCCCACTGTCTCCAGAGGATAAATAGCCGCAAGGAATAAGGCGGTATAGGTTGCCGATTCATAATGCTCGAGCCATTCCGAATAATGACCGGCGCGCGCCATCCCGTCTTCCAGTACGGCGAGCTCACCGACCATACGATCGAACCCTTCCCGGTACAAGGAGAGCAGGCGGCTTCGCAGGGACGGCGAAAGACACAGGTACGTAAAGAAAGTGGACATGGCGAACAATTTCAAGTTGATAAACTGCCCTTCATCGTCAAAATGGACACGATAGTTTACCAGCTTCCGGAAAATATCTTTCCATTCGGGGTCATTAAATTGAGCGGTCAAATCTTCAACGGCAGAAAGCGGATTATGCGAAAAATCGTACGAGCTGTCTAAAACAAACCGGATGATGTGAAAAATCGTTTGGTAATCGCTTTGCTGAAGTGCGCCGTCTTCGACGGATTTTACGGTCATATAACAGGTCCAGGTTCCGGCTACCTTCTCGTAATGAGTGCGGAAACGATAAGCCTCGAACCAGTCGTTGCACTTGTTCATAAAGGACGCAAAAGCCGATAATCTCGCGATTTCGTCGTCATGTACGGAAGGAGGCTCGCTAAATTCGACAGAAACGGAATGCTTGTAGAACATAAACCCTGCCTTGTGCGTACACATCGCCAGCTCGATTTCAAAAAAGTCCTTTTGCATCCGCAGCAAACGGTTTTCCTGTTCGGAAAAAGATTGGGCGAATGCCACCATATCTTTGACGAAAAGAGGCATATGAGCGCCATTGGACGCGGGAACCAAATATAGCGACCACTGGTGCAGCACATTGTGCAGTTGATGCAAATTGGTTAACGACAAGTCTTCGGCAATACCGGCCTCGGCTTCTTGTATTCTTGTTTTCCAATGAATTTCTTCCAGGAAGTAATCTTCGATTTCCGCTTGCCGATCTTCTTGGACCCCGATCCAGTCAAGGAAGGTTTGAATCACTTGCTCGTTCTTATCGAACTGCCGGATTAAACCGAGCCATTCGGTTAACAGTCTGAGATACGCTTGATAATAAGACGGACTCCCGTCATCTATCACACTTAAAAGAATTTCTTTGGCCGATTTGTCATACGTTTCGACTACGGTATGAAAAATAGAGCTGCTTAACTCGCCGAGCGACTCGTATTTATTCATCTCGTTGTTCAAATCAACGAAAACCTCATTAAAATACGGGAATCTGCCGATGACGCTCAAATCGTACGGAATGATGGCAAACTCTTTGCTGACTAGAGAATAATTCCGGTAGAGATCGAACAAGTGCCGGTTCTCTATGGCATGCTTTAAAAATTGGCACAGGTGACCCGCGTTAAAAATCCCGTTGCGGGCTAGATCCAGAACGATCGGCAGGTCTTCATCCTTAACGGAAGAAAGAATGCCGATAAAGCTTTGGATCAGCGCCTCTTCCTCTCGCTTCGAATAAATGCACAAGGCGTCCAGATATTGCTCGAATAAAAACAGCACGTCCAGCCGCAGCTCGATTACGGCCGAATTCACGTTCATTTCCGCACGGACCCGCTCCAACAGCGTTTCCCGGTCCCGGCTGCTGCATTTGGCCAGCAGATGATGGATGCGCAGCACTTTCCAGTACACGAGCGTTTCATTAGACCGGCCCCGGTCTTCCGGCTGCCGTTCGAAATAAGCGGCGATGTTCCCGTCTTTGAGCAAGTTTTTCGCATGAAACAAGGCCAGGAAATAATTCGCCGATGCTTCCGGCCACTCACGGCTTTTTAGAAATGCGTCAACCGTTTCAGCCGTCAACCGTTCGGCCTCATTGGCGTAGTAACTCGGTGAGCGGACACCCTCTTCTCCGTGAAAAATGAAGCCGTAATCCGGATAGGCGCTATTTGCCGTCAAATGCTGTTTAGTCTTTTCCGAGAAGAAGGGCTTGTTCAACGCCTCGTTAAAGTGCTCGTCCGCCGATACCGCCATAGCTTCCCGCTGCTGCTTCTCTTCGCGATCCTGAACAAGAATGCAGTTATCCGGAAGAGGAATAATTTCCCTGGTCTCGTATTGCAATGCCTTGACTTCTTTGTTGTGGCTGTACAAACGGCACTGCAGGGAAAACGGATCAAGTACGATATAATTCATACTTTCCGGTATAAGCGTAATTTCGATACGAATGACCGGGATTCCGACCTGGTTAAACATAATTCCGGCATGTTCCGTTCTCGTGCCGAATTCCACCAGGATAGCGGCAATATCCTCCTTAACGTCTTTGCTGGTGTACTGAAGATAGGCGTTCCAGGCTTCGTTCAAGGTAACCGCCTTAATAAACTTGCCGAAGAACGGCTTGCCGCCCTGCGAGATGAACTCCTTTGCATCCAGACAAAGGGCGGCGTCCTTTTCCAATTCCTTTTTGGAGGAAGCCGACAGCTCGTAGACATGCTGGAACAAGCGGTAGTTCTTGGCCGGTCTTGTCTGCACCAGAAACAAGCTTTGCAGGTTCACTTCCTGAAAAATATGCCCCTGCCACAAGTTCAGCTCGTCGCCCGGCAGCAGATACCGGACACTATTGTTCGCTTTCACATGCTGCGTAGAGAAAAGATCGAATCCGAAAGCAATCTGCCCCGTAAGATTTCCGTCGACAAGTTCCGTTAAGCTTGTCATGGAAATCGTTCCGAAATCCGAGTCCCCTACCCATTCGCAATCAAGCGCATAGTCCGGCATGGTGCTGTGGAGGTTTTTAAGCAGACCGATGATCGTTTGTAAATCCTCTCCCTTGACATAAGGGGTTGCCTCATAAGGAACGGGATGGCCCGCATGCTCCGATTGGACCAACGGCTGGACAAAAACGGGAATAGGTTCATGATCGTGCAGATGCCGGTTCACGAAACGTCTATTCTGGTTCCTGGCGTGCTCCGTGCTTCCGCTGAGCATGACCTGCGCAAGCACCTCGTAAAAGTTATCCCTGCGCTCACAAACTAAACTGAGATAAGCGCCGGCATTCGTCGTTTCGTTTAAGTCTTCTTCCCCGGAGCTTCTGACAATCCATGGCAGGTCCCCGCAAACTTTTTTAATTTGATCGAACCGGGATGGTTCGCGCTGCTCTATGTACCGGGCCAGCCTACCTGGCAATTCTTCCTCGGTACCGCTGTATTGTTCCAGAAATTCAACGGCAGCTATAGGATCGATCGGATAAAGAGGGGGAATATGCGCTGTAAACGTTTCATTGTTCCGCAGCTCCAACAATCTCTCGCATTTTATTCCGAAGCTATTCATACAAAGCCTCCTCAAACATGTGCGTGGTTTCGTTCGACCGTGACAGTTATCTTACATCCGAAAGCTTCGGCTTCATGGCCTGAAGATATTCGAATGATTGCATCGCTTCCGACAAAATCAGTCCTTTCGGCAAACGGCTTTCACCCTTCGCCTGTTTTAAAAGATTCGCGACTTGTAGGATGCAAGCGATCGGCAGGGCATCGGTAACCGCTCCGATGGTTAAGGATTCGGCTTCTTTTTTCACCTGGTTTACCAGCAGACGGAAGTCCTCGGGCCTCACCCTGTTTTCCAAAAGAAACGAAGCCAGCTCCACCTCGATGCTGGAAGTGCCTCCCCAGGTGGAATCGATGTGAAAACGGTACGTTTTCAAGCGTTTCCCGGCTGAAAGCCTCGCTTTCCAGTGCCCATACCGGTTGGCGTAAGGCAAGGACGTGTAAACATGAGCGGACGAGGTCCATTCGGTATGCAAACTTTGTTCGAACCAATCCAGATCATAAGGCAGCTTTCTCCCGATGAAGTCCTCCATCTCTCCAAGATGGGCTTGCCAATGATCGGCTAAAGGATGAACGGGATGACCTCCCCTTACTTGGCACGAATCAAGCAGCGTTTTCCAGTAACCGGAAATGTTTTGGCAAATCTCACCTGTCACGGCTGAAGGCATGTTGACGAACATATCTCTCATTTCCCGTAATCCCGGTTCATATTTGGTCATCACATAACCGTCCCGGTACGCTAAAATATCAGAGGAATACTTTTCAAACTTTTTCAGCTGATGAAATTGAAAGTCGCCGAAAAGATCTTTCCCGATAAATTTTGCGAATACGACCGGCTCATTCGTGCTTTTTCGTCGGATGAAAAACGGAGTTTTCTTCGGATTAATCCGGAAGGGAACTTCACGGCGATAGATCGGATCGTTCCAATGAGGCACGGATTTATAAGGGACCGCTTCCAAATCCGCCGGACGCGCGTCAGATAAACCGATCTTCGGCAGAAGAAACTCCACCACTTCTTCCGAATTGCCGAGCATCTGCCAGATGCGCTTTCTTGTCGCCGTATTTAGAGGAATACGATCGATGCACTTCGCAAGCCGGCCGTTCTCGACTTTGAACAACCGGCCCGGAGAAGAAACCCAGACAGGCTTGTTCAGCAGATATTTCACGCTAAGTCTTCCGGCCAGCTCCAGAACGGTCCCGCCCGTATGCGGCTGATCTTCCAGGATCACGATGTCCGTATCCGGCTTTATTGCCGCCGGCAGCATCGAGAGTTCCTCGGGCAAATACAAGGACGCGCCCGGATCGGAAGGCTTCCGCAGAGCCCTGACTGTGTGATATAGGGCTTCATTCCCCCACCTCTGCTTCAAAGCCGATGCCCATAACGGAGCGTAGAAAGCCCCTCCGGTTCGAACGCCGATGAGTATAGGCGGTGAAGACGGATCGGCATGGTCTCTCAGCCAGTGCAGAGCATCCTCCCGGCAAACCTCCAGGTCGCACAAATCATACCCGGAGCATTCCGGGGTACGAAGCTCCTGCATCACTTTGATTAAAGAGAGCAGCTCCGGTCTTTTCTGCGTAACGGAGGATTTGGCAGCCTTGTAGTCCTGCCATGCCGGTGTACTTCCACTCGCCTTCTGCGTACCTTCCGCAATGTCGGAAGCAGCCTGCACGCAAAGGCTGCGTTGAGAGGCCAGCCGGACAGCCAGACGATCCCTGTCTTCAGGATGTACGCCGCACCGGCTCAGCAAAAGCAAATCCGCCAATCGCTGCTCCAGGATACAGGCGTACATGTAACGATGAAGAGGGTCCTTGCTTCCTCTGACGTAGCTTTCCAATTCGTGAAACAAAGAGATCGGATTATCCTTCATGGACGGCAGCCTCTTTTGAAGCGTACAAATTCAAATAATTCGGATACACGCAGTGAGGCAAAAATTTACTGACAACTTCGGGTCTGGAATGGAGCCTCAGGGACTCGGCAACGGAGTCGTTCGTCAATATTTTATAAGCCTCGTCAGCGATCCCCAACACGTCGCTCGGGTCCGTTAAAATCGCGGTTTCACCGTGTGTGAAAATATCGGCGGGGCCTCCGTTATTGGTCGAGATGATCGGAACTCCCGCAATGGCCGCTTCGATCAGGCTTCCGCCGAATTCCTCATGGTGGGAGGGCAGCAGGAACAGCTGGGCATGGTGCAGATAGCAGGAGACGAATTTATGTGAAATAAAACCGGTGATACGGAATTGGTTCTGCAAATTCGCCGCTTTAATTTGTTCTTCCATCGCCTCGCGCTGGGGACCGTCCCCGCACACGATGAATTGCAAATCGCCGATTTTGTCCGCGAGCTCTTTCGCAACGCTTACAAAGGTGGCCCAGCCTTTCTCGTGTGCGATTCTGCCCAGAAACAAAACCGTTTTTTTGCCGAGAAGCTCGGTTTTTAATTGGTTGCAAAAAGGACAATCGATGGAATGACTGAGATGATTCGATCCGATACAATCGCTGATCGCCGTCATTTTCGACGAATCCTCAAGCAGCCGGTTGTAGCTGTCCAGTCTCTTATCCGTAAGAACGACGGCTTTATGGCTGAGTTTGATGCTCTTTAATTCCACGGATTTAACAAAATCGTGAACGAATTGATCCCACTTGTTCATGGGCTTGTACGTAAATATCCGGCTGCAATGTATCGTTAAAATCAACGGCTTTTTTAAATATTTTTGAGCGAACATTCCGGCGAGTAACGGCCACACCACTCCGCTTGCATGGACATGAATCGCATCGTAGTTCTTCTTTTTCCCGTTCAGAACGATCCATTTGACAGCGCCCATGAACCAGCTCTGATCGAGAAACACCGTTCCCGTTTGGCTGGACTTAAAGGGCAGCGTCATAAAACGGACGGAATGGACGGTCAACCGGTCGCGAAGTTGTAACGTTCGGGGGATGCCGGGAAGGCCGGTTGTGAGCACATCCTGCCGGACTCCTTGATCGGCCAGCCATTCCGTTAAATTCGTGATTTGAACCTGCATGCCGCCCATCGGATCAAACCGGCTCGGCCATTCGGTAGTCTCAAAGTAGTAATGAGGGGTAAGCCGCAAAATATTCAAACGTACACCCCCTCTTCGTTACAGCACATAATCGTATTGTTCTTCCGTCTGCACGCTTACATTGTTGCAATTTTTGCATAGATCCGATTTGCCTCTATGCCCTTCTTTTAACATTTTCCGGAAGGATGTAAATTTTTCATTGTTCCAGATATCGGAAATATGATGTTCGCTGATATTGCCCATAACCATCTTTTGATTGAAATCTTCAAAGCATGGAAGCACGTTCCCCAAAACGGTAACAACGGCCAGATTGGATGGCACCATGCACGACATGTTGGCTTTCGAAGCTTGAGGAATATTATCCAGAATCCCGCCCCGATTGGATAAAATCAGATCCGAATGATCGAGATAGACCACTTTTTCTTTGTCCGCTCCCGCCAGTTGGTCGTATACGCCTCTGAATTTGTGCTTGGCTCCGGCATGCTGGGTCACAATGAATTTTTGTATGCCCAGTTCCGTTAAAGTCTGTAACCGTTTTTCGGTAAGAAAATCGCCGTTTGTGTAAATAATGGGCCTTGCTCTAGGGATATATTCCGTTGTCATGCCCACGAACAGATCGAGATTTTTGCACAAAAGCGGCTCCCCGTAAAAGTGAAACGAAATACGTCCCGCAAAATCCAGCGAACTTAACTGTTCCATCAGCGTTTTATACAAAGCGGGGTCCATCTCTCCGTTCTCTTTACGCTGAGATACACTGTTGGGGCAGTACCAGCACGTGCGGTTGCATTGAGAATTGACTTCTACTTCGATCATCGAAAACAGCTTATCCATCCCAATTCCTCCTCGCTAATCATCCTTCGTTAATGAGTCACGCAAAATTTCCGGGCAAGTTCGGCTACGGCATCGACCAGAAGCGACAGATGTGAGGGTTCAGCCAGTAAAATAGCATGGTGGATAACGATGGATTGCTCGGAAGCCCTTTCGGAGACCGGGTAATGAAGCCCTCTCCAATAAGCTTCTGTCTTACGAACCGATTTCAAATAACGGTTTTTTGTCCAAGGGCAGAACAACGGATTTTTGTGTACGGGAAGATACGGCGGATGCAGGTAAAACGTCCCCATATTGAGCTTTTCACGAAGAATTTCACAGAACTCATCCGCATTCAACCCGCCGAATTTTACCGGATCGAACCGGAACACATACCCGTAATAAGTTTGTCTGCTGACTTGAGGAGGACGCTTCATCACCTTAATGCCGTCAATTTTGCTTAAGGCATCGTTCAAGAACATGGCGTTCTTTTCCCGGATCGCATTCTTGTCATCCAGCTCCTGAAGTTGGTCGAGAAGGATGGCCGATTGAAATTCGGACAAGCAATAGTTGGAGCCTTGAATGTCCCCTTTTTTGACCAGCTGCATGTCACCGTGCATCAATTCGGAGGAGTCATCGCAATAAACCCTGGAATCCGCTCGCAATTGTTGGATGAGTTCAAAAAAACGGGGATTTTTCGTCACGATAATCCCCCCTTCTCCGGCCGTTAGCACTTTGCCCTGCTGACAGCTGAACGCCCCTATATCTCCAATCGTTCCGGCACGCTGGTTGTTCCATACGGAACCGTGGCTTTGCGCGCAGTCTTCAATCACAAAAAGGTTGTGTTCTTGCGCAATTTCGTTTATTTCATCCATATTCGCCATACTTCCGAACAAATGGACCGGGATAATGGCTTTCGTTTTATCCGTAATGGCCGACTTTATCAAGTGAGGATCGATACAATAGGTATCCGCCTCGACATCCACAAAAACAGGAAGCGCATTCACGTTTAATACGGCGGTAGCGGTTGCAATCCAAGTCAGGCTGGGAACGATGACTTCGTCCCCTTCGCCTATTCCGAGCGCTTCAAGGGCAAGCATTAAAGCCGTGGAGCCGCTCGTCGTCGGCACACAGTAAGGAACCCCGTTGAAATCCGCAAAAGCCTTCGCGAATTTCCGTTCCATGCTTTCCTCGCCCGTCCAATATCCGCTTATCGCCCATCTGTTCGACTGAAACACTTCTTCAATTTTCTGACGGGTACGATCGGAGTGTTGAGGCCATTCTGGCCACTGGTCAAATGGAATGGTCATGATAACTCTCCTTTGGGATATTTAAAGTCTATTAATCGACTATAGTTTCCATAATGTGTTATTTATGGATACATTTACATCCTATAATTACCAAAATTAAATGTCAACTACCATTTTTGGAAATTAATTGGTTTTTAACTTTTGTTTTAGAACTAAAATGAATGATATATAAACCTTAAATATATGATTATTTCCTATATTTGGATTTTCTTTCTTCTGCTTCTACGCACAATCCGTGTTTCGGTTGCTCATTTTGCAGAAAATAAGGCTTGAGTCACAACGAATAGGTCCGGACTTTCAACCGGCTCATTCTCTTCTGCTTCTTTCGTACCTAACGCTTGCCGGTTCCTTAATCGGCATTTTACGACAATAACCGGTAAAAAATTAGCTCTTAATAGTCTCAACGCATTATATGCAGGGTCTTAAATCCGTGAAATTCCGTTGCACAGGTTCATTTCGGATAAGAAGCGGATAGAGCCGATCGCCTACTTGCTCCTATGACCTACGGTATTTCCTGTTTTTTCAGCTGCACAAAAAACGGCTCCTTAAACAAATAGGTACCGTGTCCACCATCCGTAAGGAACCGTTTTCACTTTCCTTTTCGACAAAAAAAGGCCCGTTTCCAGGCCCTCATCTCCGTGCGATATAGTCCGTTACTCCTGTATTTGCAGCGAATTCAGAATCTCTCCGATCTCCTCGGTTCCAGCCTCAAGTCAGCCGATAACTTCCACTACGTTTCCTTCGCTGTCCTTAATGTTTGTTTTCACGATGCGAATGACCGTTCCCTGCAAGGACGGAATCTCAAGCACGCTTTCTTTAGGCATTAAGCCTCTGCTCAGCTCGCCGGCAGCCTTCTCATCGAGAATGATGCGGACCTCGCCGTCTCCGGCGACACACTCCGGCTTTTCTCCCGCCTTAAAGATCACGCGGACTTCCGGTCCCACGAGAGTGAGGTCTTTTCCTTTCAAAATCCGCCCTTGCAGCAGCTTGCCGATTATGCCGGCTTGTTTGGCCCCCAGCGTCAGCGCTGCGGGAGTTTTGCTCAACCAGCCTTTTTTACCCGTTTCCCAAGCGAGCTGATCCACAAACAAAAAGCCGGTATTGGAGCCGTCTTCCCGCATTCCTTTCTCAGCGGCTTCGGAAACGGCTTCGACTTTAAGCAGAGAATCCCGCGATAAATTCGTTATGTAGTGCGGCATATACGGCAAACAGGCGGACAGCATACCAAGCGTATTCCACGTTTGCATGGCTTCCAGCTCATCTCTCGTAATTCCGACCATCTGGATAAATTCCACCCGTCCGTTAGGCGTATCGATTGCAGGAAGCTCCGGATCTTGGATAAAAGCCAGAGCGGTCAGCCGGGTATCGGAACCGAGGCAAATCGGACCGTTGGCGTCCATGTAATCGCCCGACCGAAAAATATTGCCGCTGTTGAATACGTATCTCCCCATATTTTGCAGCAGGTTGATCGCCCAAGCCGGAGGCTCTTCCTCTTCTGCCCCGCGGTCCAGCCGAAACGTCAATTCGAATCCGTAGCCGCTCTCTTCCGGATGAGCGGATTCCTTATCGTAAAGTTCCGAAAATCCGAACGTTACGAAATGCCAATGCGGGGCAGGTTCGTCCGTTTTGTACGCACTGATTCCATCCAGCGGATCCGGTCCCCCCAGCGCATAGGAGATAAGCGTACCGTAATGTTTCGGTTCCTGATCTCCGTAAAGCTTTACGAACTCCTTGTCAATGGCGTCCCAGCCCGCCGTATTCGGTTCTGTGCTCATGTCCGATTCCTCCCAAGTTCTCACCATGTGTCTGTTTGGTACCAACCATTCCCATTATACTCTCCCGGAATCCGAACGTCACATAAGCCGAAGTTCCCCGTGTGAGGAGCATCGGCTTTGTTTTTTACAGGGAGGCCTGCATCTTCTGTTTCATTTCGTTAAGCATTCTCTGCCGGGCAATCCGGGGATCAAGCTCGGGAGCCAAGATATGCCGGATATATCGCTCCGCGCTGCTCTCGATCTGTTCGTCCGCCGCCTGATTCGCACCGTGAAATTTGAAGTGCGGAAGCATCGTCATGCCGATCTGATTGGCAAAAGCTTGCAGAGGGCGGGTCAATTCACTGATCGTGTAGCCGATCAGGCCGCCTGCCTCATAAGTCTCCTCCGCCCCTCCGATAGAAACGGCGAGCAGGAGTTCTTTTCCGGCAACGGCTTTACCGCCCGGACCGAACAACCACGCCGTTGTGAACACTTCGTCGAGCCACTGCTTCAGAAGCGGCGGTGTGCTGTACCATTGAAGCGGAAACTGCAGCACGAGACGTTCACATTCCGCCAACAAAGCCTGCTCCCGCCCGATATCCAATACCTTCTCCGGATACGCGCCGTACAGGTCTTGCACGGTAACCTCGCCGGAATGTTTTCTCAATTCCTCCACCCATCGTTTGTTGACGCGGGACTGCTGCAAATTCGGATGAGCCACGACGACTAGCGTTTTCAGACAAACATCACTCTCCTTTACCACATTTTATTTTTGATTGAGTTACAAGTCAATATTAAAATAAAAAAAATTAGCGCAGCCTTAAGATGGAAACGGACGACTCCACCACCTGATTCAAAGCCTTCTCCCATTGTTCCTTCTTTTCCGTCTCCGGCATGCCGTTTGCCATCCATTCCTGCCGGGCCTGATCCAAGTAATTCATCCCTTGCGACACGGCTCCCCAGAACTGTCTCGCCATAAGATCGGAATTACCCGGCCGAATCGTGCCTTCTCCGATCCCCTTTTCAATGGCCTGAGTCATCTCCTGCAAAAAGCTTTTCACCCACGAAAACGGAGAGAATTCCTCCGGCGTATACAAATGATGCACATCCAAACTAATCCGCATGTAAAAACGCGGGATCACGGGATCAACCCTGACCCGTTCGCAGACGACCCGGGCATAACTCTCGAACAGGTCTGATACGGACCCCTTTTGCTCAAAATAAGATTTCGTAAAGTGTTTGGATTCTTCCATCATGGTTTCGTAAAGCTCGCGGAACAATGCTTTCTTGTTTTTGAAATAATAATAAACGAGACCGTGAGCGAGCCCCGCCCGATCCGCTATCTCCCCCATTTCGGCCGCCGCATAGCCTTTCTCGACATAGACCTGAATAGCCGCCTGCAGCACTTCTTGTTTGCGCTGATTCCGGATCGCTTCGTTTTGTTCTTTAGTACGTGGAGACATGCCGTTTCACCTTTAGTTCCGTCTTTAAAATCCATGCCATTATAGAAAAAATAAAACGGTGTTGTCAACCGGCGTCCGCCTCGACAAGCATACACCCGACTACCGCCAAGCTCTCGGTTATCAGGTGTATGGCCGTCTCTTCCGGATGTGCGACGGTTATTTGACGGAAAGCAGACTTTCCGATATGAATTTCAGCTCCGCTTCAAGCGATACCGGGTCATTGAACGTGTCGCCCTTCGAATTCGCTGCCGCATAATCATGTACCCGCTTAAAGCACTTGCTAATGTTTTCACGCCTAAACCGGCTTCAGCAGCCTGCTTTGTGAAGGTAAACTTATCATTTGCATGCATGTTGTAAGATGAAATTGTATTCCATAAAATGGTTAACGTGAAGGGAGTTTACAACTAAATGCCTACAACCCAAGCATTAAGCGATTTCTTGAAAGAACAGCCGCAAAACAAAATTGGGGCCGTCGCCGCCTTTATTGAATCTCATGTTCGCGAGAACTGGCAGGAGATTCTGGTTAAAGAGCACGACCGGCTGCTGAAAGCTTACGCGGAAGCGGGAGATCCGGCTTACGGAACGTACTTGAACCTGCTTTTCCTGCCGGTACACCGTCAGCTAAGTGAAGCCGGACTGAGGCCGGAACCCCGCCTGCCCGGTAATTTTGATATTTCACGCGAATGGGGACGGAATCCGGACCAAAGCGATCAAGAGCGCTGGATGTGGAGTACGCTTCATCCAACCGAGGGTCCGCCTGTCGGAACGATTGTCACCATTACTTATCATGACCATACCCGGTTTCGTATTCCCCGCCGGCCGGGAATTATCGCGCTTACGGAGACGAGTCAGCAAGACATCGTAGAAGCCTTGTCCCGCTTGTCCTCCGATTTCAAACAAGCGCTCGAATTCAGCGTCGAATATGAGAATTATTTGCGCAGCCTGGAGCAGTAAACAAGGCTGACGGGCGTCACAGGTTCAGCTATTCGCATTCAGTGCGGCAAAAAACCGTACCGGATATCCGGTACGGTTTGGGTTGGTTTGTTTCTCACTCCGGAAGAGCGGTTTTCGATATAAGCCGCACCTGTACGGCTCACGCCCGATCAGGGATAAATTTTTTCGCCCCGCTCAAGCATTTCGATAAACTGTAAAATGCGTTTTTCCCGGGTTTCCTGCTTTTTAACATTCTGGATTCTAAAATGGATCGCAAACTTGTTTTGCTTGTTTAACGTGTCGTAAAACGCTTTAGCCTGCGCATTAAGCTCCAGCCTGGCGGCAAAATCTTCCGGCGCGGCGCCGCTGCTTTGCGGTTCGTAGGCCTTGTCCCACTGACCGCTGCGTTTGGCGTCTTCAATCGCCTTGAGGCCCCCCGGCTTCATTCTCGCGTCCGCGATAAGCTGCTCCGCTTTGTCTTTATTCACCTTGGACCAGATGCTTCCGGCCCCGCGCGGCGTAAACCGCTGAAGCCACGATTGGTCGTCGAATGTTTTCTTCTGGCTGTCGATCCATCCGTAACAGAGCGCGCTTTCGAGGGCTTCCTGATAAGAAACCGTCACAAGGCGGGCATTTTTTTTCGCGATTTGCAGAAGGATTCCGGGCGATGCTTTATGATTGCTTTCGAGCCAAATCTCCAACGCTTCTTGATTCTCAAAACAAAGAACCGGCAGCTCGGGGGCTTTCTTGCTCATGGGTTCCGCTTCCTCCCTGTCCTGGATAGTTATGCAAGATAATTCAACTATACGTCAAGAGAAGGTTTGATTCAATGCGGGTCAGGCTTCCTTCATCCCGCCCCATCTGTTGGCCGCAGACAAGGGTACGCCCAAGCCCGGGCAGGTCCGCTATGCCGAGATTGATCCGCCGATCGAATCCGATACCGCGATCATTACGCTTGAGCACCAGATTGTGTCCCAAGCGGCCCGCAGCTTCAAAAAGCTGCTGATCGACTCCCTACACTAATTTCTGCATGTCAGTTGCTCGGCTGGGGAATTATTGCAGTCATGCGACACTAAAAATCCAGCTCGCCGGCAGCTGCGTGCGGGGTAAAGAGTGATGGACGGCTTACTTTAGCCCTCTGCGGCTGAACGTCGTGATCCAGCACCACACTGTGTGACGGAGACTCCAGCGGCTTGAAAAGGTAGCTGCCGCGTCCTTTTTCCATCGAATCATTCATCCCTCCGACAGCGGCAACCGTACCGGCCGAAAGGATGATCGTCATCAAAACAAGCCGGACCATGCCCTGCAAACTATCCCGGCTGCCGGGAACTAAGCGCTGCGCCCAGAAGCCTACGGCAGCTCCTAACGTATTAATCACGATGTCATTGATATCGAAAGCCCCCAAGCGCGTAAGCATTTGCAACGTTTCTAGAAACGTGATCGACGCCAGGAAGCACACCATAAACGGGACGAATTTGCAGCGGAACAAGAGCGGAATGAGCAGCCCGAAAGGAACAAAAGCGGCAAAGTTGCCGAATTCGAAAAACCAGCTTTGAAAGTCTCTGCCCATCGGAAAATGAAGCGGAATTCCATGCGGAGTCAGATTGCAGCGCATACCCCGGTCTGCAAGATGCGAACTGCGGTTAAATCCGATATATAAGAAATAGAAAATCAATCCGGTGTATAAGCCTAACAAGAGAAGAGTCATTTTACGCAGCTTACCTTGATACATAGGTGGGTATAATCCTTTCTTGTCTGCAAATTAGCGGCCGCACATGCAGTTCTTCGATAATGAATCGGTCTACAGGAGACGTTTGTTTGCATTATACAACGGAGGGCCGCTTTCATTCCGAAACGAAAAATAAAGCCTTTATTAAGGAATTGTTACTTTCCTCTATACAATCGTTTAGAAAAGAAAAAAACCGTTCAGAAACTGAACGGTTTTTTAAGAGATCCTCTCGCTTCGCGAGTGTGTTTTTTCAAGAATTGTTTTCCGGTGCACAAGTTTGTTTAGTCGACGGAATAGACGTTCCGGCCCGGCAGCTCGAGGCAGTGCAGCACCCCTCCGTATACGGCTCCGCCGTCGATTCCGATGATGTTGTTGTCGCCGAAATAAACATCCCGCTTGCCGTGAAGGGTTTCCGTTATTGTGTGCCCGAACACGACCGTTTTCTCGCCCCGGTAGCCCTTGTGAAACTCGTCGCGGATCCACATCAGCACATAAGCATCCGTCTCTGCAAGCGAAGTCGAAGGATGCACCCCGGCATGAACAAAAATGGTATCTTCGGTTTCATAATAGGTTTGAAGGCCGTCCAAAAAGGAAAGGTGTTCCTCCAGCAGAGGCGTAAGCTCCATTGTTTCGGGAGCAGGAGCTTCCGAAACGGCCCCCGCATGTTCATAGCTGGTTAATGTTGCACGTGCCCCATTCCGGAACCAGCGTTCGATGAATACAGGGTCCCGTTCGAACGATTTGACCATCATATGATCGTGGTTCCCTTTGAGGACGATCGCGCCTTCCCGGTGAAGCTGCATCACCTTCTCCACCACTCTTCTGGAATCGGGCCCCTTATCCACATAATCGCCGAGCAAAATCAACTGATCCCGAAGGGGATTGTAGCTCACCTTTTCCAGCAGCCTTGTTAATTTGTCTATTTCCCCATGTATGTCACTGACAACCAGCGTTCGTTTCATATCGTTCCTTCTTTCGTGTGTAGATGACAGACGGATGAAAAATGATTCCGCGAAATAGTTAATGAGATTAAATATATCAAATAATTAATACCATTAATTAATATCCGTATTTAGGTTGTACGACTACGTCCTCCCTTCCATCCTCTCCACATGCCGGACAGGATAAAGAAGGTCCCGACATCTAACCGGACTGCTCCGCTTACGCGAATAACGCCGCTTCCAACTTCTCCTTCAGCAGGCGGAATGCTTCCCGGATCTTGTCTTTGGGCACATTCTCGTACCGGTCGCCCACGCTGATCTCGGTGTAGCAGGTTCCTTCTTCACGCTCATGCAGCCAAGAAGCCAATCCTACCCCCGTGGCCTCGGATACTGCGGTGAGAATCGGAAGAATTGCCGTCTCCGGCAGCTTAAAATGGATATGGAACATGTTGGACACCGGAACCGCGGGTTTTGTATAAACGCCCTCGCAGTCATTGAAGAAAGCGGCGAGTTCCTTCGCTTCCTCGAAGTACTGTGCCATCCTGCCGATCCGCCGGTCGAAATAATAATCCGATGTGATTATGTACGGGTAAAGACTAATCAGATCGCCGCCGTGGCGTCTTTTCCACACTTTGGACCGCTCCGTAAAATCACGGCCGCCCGCCAGTACGGCCCCTGCAATTCCGCCTATTCCTTTGTAAAAGGACACGTAGACGCTGTCAAACAGCGCACCTATCTCAGCGGCCGATTTTCCGTAGTAAGGCGTAATTTCGAACAATCTCGCCCCGTCCAAATGAAGCTTAATGCCTCTTTCGCGGCAGGAAGCAGAAATGGCCTCCAGCTCTTCGAATGCCGGCAGTTGGCCGCCGATTTCCCGCTGCGGCAGCTCCAGAAGCAGACAGGAAATTTCCCCGTCTAACTGCTTCACATCCTCAAGCGTAATCAGCCGGTCCTTGTCGGCCAGCAAAACCGGCTCTATGCGGTGCAGCTCCTTCAAGCCGTCTTCCTCATGTATTTCAAGGTGACAGAGCGGATGATACGCGACCCGCCTGCTTCCTTTTTCATCGCACCAGATTCTTAGCGCAATTTGCTGCGCCATCGTTCCGCTCGGGAAAAATACGGCCGTTTCCTTGCCCAGGTAGGCGGCTATTTTGCTTTGAAACTCCTCAATCAGCGTCCCCGTTCCGTAAACGTCACTTTCCAGCGTTCCCTCGATCTCGTCAAAGACCTGCTTCAAGATTCCGATATCCCGGGGCCCGTTGCCGCCCAGCGGATAAGGCGCCCGTTTAAAGGCCTCTTTTAAAGATTCTTTATCGTTCAACCAGCATCCCCCCTACGGTAAAGTCTTATCTATTAGCATACTAAATCCCGCCCGTCAAAGATATTGATTTTTGCAGGAGCAAATGACATTTTTCATATATAACCCCACGATTGGGTCGTCCTTTTTCATTGATAAGCAATAAGACTGGGTACATAAGAAGGAAGTTCCCAATCAAGAACGAATACTACTGTTTTGCATAAAAATTTAAGGTGGTAGTTGAAATGGGAATGTCTGATTACTATAAAAATCTGCGAGAAAAAGCGGGCAGTGAATGGATCTTCATGCCAAGCGTTGCGGGAATTATTCGTAATGAGTCGGGAAAAATCTTATTGCAAAACAAAGGAAACGGTGAGAAATGGAGTCTGCCGGCAGGAGCCATTGAACTTGGGGAGACGCCTGCCGAGGCGGTAGTTCGCGAAGTGCGCGAAGAAACGGGACTGTATGTTTTCCCGAGCAAGTTGATAGGCGTATTCGGCGGAAAGGAATACCGCTATCAATATCCGAACGGCCATAAAGTGGAATATAACGTTTTTATGTTTGATTGCGCCGTTCAATCCGGCACCTTGAATCCCTTAGACAGCGAAACAGCCGAACTTCGTTATTTCAGCCCGGAACAGATGCCTGAACTGGCTTTGCCATACCCTAAGCATTTGTTTTCGCATAAGGAAAATAACGAAGTTTATTTTCAGTGGAAAGATGATTATTTGAAAAATCTTATGTAACGAAGCTGTAAGCCAAGTTGTTTTTCTAAGCGATATCGAATACTATTAGAGTCAATCACGCAGGAAAGGAGGCAAAAAGCGATGGAAACGATTTTCGTTCCGGTAAAAAATAAAATCAAAAAATCCGGAGATCAACCTGCAACGGGATCCGTCTGCCTTTTTTCGTGCAATGTTAAAACGAAATTTCATAGTTACAACCACCGGATGCTTTTTGCCTCGCGTAATGGAATCTGCAAAGTGAATGGACGTTTCTGATTAACCAGCAGATTTTAATTTAACACGCAACGACTTGGCGCCGGTTTGTTGAGGCGTCTTTTTTGCGTACTTTTTTGCCCTTGTTCTTCTGCCTGAAGGGAGGTGACTGTTCGTGATAAATAAAACATGGGAACCCCCTCCTAAGATTGAACCCACTTTAATTTTAGGAGGTAAACACAAATGAACGTTCAAGCCAATTCTAAAAGAACCCGGCAGCTTCCCCTGCTGCTTGTACTTGTCTTTTCCTTATTCGTGGCCTGTATGACAGCCGATATGGTCAATCCGGTTCTGCCTCTCATCCGCAAAGATTTCGGAGCTTCCGATGCTCAGGCAGGCTGGGTAGTCACCGGGGTTCTGCTCGTGATCGCCATCGGTGTCCCGTTCTACGGCCGAATTTCGGACTTTTTCAGTTTACGGAGGCTTTATCCGCTTGCTCTCCTGATATTTGCGGCCGGAAGCCTCGTCTGCGCAGCCGCCCCTACCCTTCTGATTTTGGTACTGGGCCGTATGCTGCAAGGGGCGGGCTCCGCGGCCATTCCGGTCCTTTCCGTCATCACGGTCTCCCAAGTTCTTCCGTCCGGAAGCAGAGGCGCCGCACTCGGCATCCTTGCAGGCAGCATTGGCATCGGAACGGCAGTCGGGCCGATCTTCGGCGGTCTTGTCGGTCAACTGTTCGGCTGGCCCGCGCTCTTCTGGATCACTCTTGTGCTGCTGCTGGCGCTTCTTCCCTGCGCTCTTTATGTGCTCCCGGGCGGACATCCCGGAACCGAAACCGCAAAAGAGCGCCGTTTCGATCTGCTTGGCGGGATCTTGTTCGGCCTGGCGGCGGGTTTATTCCTTTTCGGCGTCACCCAGGGACAGGCGGAAGGATTCCGGTCGTTATCCTCCTGGGGCAGTCTGGCAGGCGCTAGTCTTATGATAGCCGCCTTCATCTGGCGAATTTTCACGGCGGAGCACCCCTTCCTTCCACCTGCCTTGTTAGCAAACAAAGGCTATATGGCGGCAGTCTTGGCCGGTTTCTTCACGATGTTCGCTTACGTCTCGTCGCTCGTCTTCGTGCCGCTTCTGATCGTCGAAGTCAACGGCCTCTCCCCCGGGGCAGCCGGACTTGTCCTGCTGCCGGGTGCCGCGGCTGTAGCCGTCTTTTCCCCTGCGGCCGGCCGTCTTTCCGACCGGATCGGAGCTAAAATACCGGTCGCCGCCGGACTTTCGGTCATGGGCATTTCACTTTTGTTCATTTCCACTTTTGCAGCGGGGAGTTCTCCTCTGTTGGCTGCGACCGGAATGCTCGGGCTGGGCTTCGGCGTCGCCTTTACGAATTCGCCGGCGAACAACGCTGCTGCAAGTACGCTCGAAAACGAACAGCTAGGCGCGGGGCTCGGAATCTTCCAAGGGGCCTTATTCCTCGGGGCCGGAACAGGCGCTTCCGTTATCGGAGCCTTTCTGGCGGCGCGTAAAGAAGCCGCGCAAGATCCGCTGAATCCGTTCTATGTTCTGGACGCCGCTCCTTACTCCGATGCTTTTCTGGCAATAGCTGCCGCGGTGATCATCGCGCTTGTGTTTTCAGCCGGTCTGCAGAGCGGCAAACAGAAAAATTCGAGTGAAACTTCACGTTAATTAAAGCAGATCTGCATGTTTCCATTCTCTTCCATGCAAAAAAAGCACCGGGACATTCGAGCCAAACGAAAACGGCCCGCTTCCCGGTGCTTTTCTTTCCTACAATACTGGTTGCGATGGGACGCGTATAACCTTCCTCATCCAATCAGCCCTTCCGTCGGCCGATTTCGAGAACCCGGTCCACCCATCCCTCATAAAATTTCTGTTCATGAGATACCAGAATAAGGGTGCCGCCGAAGTGAATAAAGCATCGCGCAAAGCGTCTTTCGCTTCCGCATCCAGATGATTGGTCGGTTCGTCCATGATGAGCACATTACAGGGCGAAAGCAGCAAACCGCATAGTTTCACTTTCGACTGCTCCCCTCCGCTCAGCGTACGAAGTGTTTGGGAAGCTCTCGTTTCATTTACTCCGCATTGTGCCAAGTGACGCCTGATTTCTTTGTTGTTCAGCTGCGGATAACAGTCCGCTAAAAACCGAACCGGTGTCAGAGCGTCGTCTTCCCAGATCAAGTCCTGCTCATAGTAGCCGGTCTTAACATGTTCCCCAAAACGGAATTCGCCGGAAATAACCGGAATCCTTCGCATGAGCGTTTTGAGCAGCGTGGATTTTCCGATCCCGTTAAATCCGGTGATGACGATCTTTTCCCCGCTTCTGACGGAAAAAGTTAACTTGGGCAGCAGAGGCGCCGCATACCCGGCTTCCAGTTCGTTTACACGAAGAGCCGTCTGAGACCCCAGCGGCAGTTCACTAAAGCGGATGAACGGCCTAGCGACAAAAGCAGGCGCCTCGATCCGCTCGATTTTATCCAGCTGCTTTTGGCGTCCGCGGGCGATTCTGGAGTTAACTCCGGCCTTATTTTTACGGATATACGCCTCTGTCCTTTGAATCGTTTTCTGCTGGGCGTTGTACTGCCGGATATGATCCTCCCGTAAATGCTCCTTTTGCCGGAGGAAATGCGAATATTGGCCCGGGTATTTTTTGATCGATCCGCCTTCTATATCGCAAATGCCGGTCGTGATTTTATCGAGAAAGGCAGCATCATGCGAAATCACGACGAAAGCGTTAGTTAAGGACGTTAAATAATCCGCCAACCAGCTGACATGCTCTTTATCGAGAAAATTCGTAGGCTCGTCGAGCAGCAGCACATCCGGTTTTTCCAGAAGAAGCTTGGCCAGAATGACCTTGGCCCGCTGCCCTCCGCTCAATTCTTGAATGGGACGGCCGGTACCGATGGCGCTCAGCCCGAGTCCGTTCGCGACCTTCTGAATTGTACTGTCCACCTCATAAAATTGCTGCCTCTCCAGCTCTTCCTGATAGTGTGCGGCTTTCAGCAGCGGTTCTTCCACTCCGGTGCTTGCGCTCTCTTCATAGAGGGCGTTCATTTTCGTTTCCAGTTCGAACAGGGAGGCAAAAGCCGTTTTCAAATACTCCCTTATTGTCCGGTTTCCGTCGATGACGGCGTACTGGTCGAGATAACCGATCCGGATGTTCGACTGCCATCGGACCGTTCCCTCATCGGATATAATTTTTCCCGTTAAAATGCCCAGCAGGGTGCTTTTTCCTGTGCCGTTCTGCCCGACGACACCCAAGTGTTCCCCTTTAAACAATTCAAAATCGACCTGTTTATATAACGTTCTGTCTCCGAACGAGTGGGACATGCCTGTAATCTCCAGTAAGCTCATGTGTGTCTTCTCCTTTTCCTCATAAAAAAAAGCAGAAAGATTGCGCCGATACGGCACAAGCCCTCTGCTTTCTGTATTTTGCGTGCAAATACAGCAATACGATCTTCAGCCGGAAACTGAACAAGGTATCACAAAAGGCTGCAGACAAAATATTGTCTGCAGCCTTAATCTAACCGGCGGACAGCAGTTCAAATAAGCACGAAGGTTTCATGCGAAATTTGAATGCTATCAGCCGATGAATGAAAAGCGTTTCGCTTCTCGATTAAGCTCCGGACAACGTTTCATCGTTTGGTTCCGATTGTTCGGAGCAGCGTTTTGGATATCGTTTTTCAGTTTCCCAGCGGTTCATGCGGAATACTTCCTTTCATTTGGAGCTATTCTATAACGCTCTTGCGCCCTTGTCAATACGTGGATTTGGATAAACGAACCTGATTGAGAATCCGCTCGCAAGCAACTTGGAGGGGGATGGTTTCTTTCAACCCGCTTCTGCGTTCTACAAACTCCACCTTGCCTTGCCCGGCGTCTTTGCCGATTACAAGGCGGAATGGAATCCCGATCAAGTCCGAATCCTTGAATTTAACACCGGGGCGTTCGTCTCTGTCATCCATCAGCACCTCGATCCCGTTCTCTTGAAGACGCCGGTAAATGTCATTCGCCGCTTGAACTTGAACGTCGTCTTTGATAGAGACCGGAATGAGATGAACCTGATAAGGCGCCAGAGCCAGAGGCCAGATTATGCCGTTCGTATCATGATTCTGCTCGATCACGGCGGAAAGAATACGGGAAACGCCGATTCCGTAACAGCCCATGATCATGCGGGTGCTTCTGCCGGCCGCGTCCAGGAAAGACGCTTCCAGTTTATCGCTGTACTTCGTTCCCAGTTTAAATACATGCCCGATTTCAATCCCGCGCGATAATTTCAGCACACCTTCGGTACAACGCGGACATCTGTCTCCTTCTGCCGCTTGACGGAAATCGCCGACTTCCGAATCCGCCAAATCACGGCCCGGATTGAGGTTTCTGTAGTGATAGTCCGCTTCGTTGGCCCCTGCGATTCCATAAGCCATTCCGAGGACCTCTTCATCGACCAGGAGGGGAATGTTCAGGCCCAAAGGCCCGACAAAGCCCGCAGGCGCGCCGGTTGCTTCCTCCACAGTTGCTGCATCCGCTATGGAGAGATCATCGGCCCGGAGATAATTTTTCACTTTAATTTCGTTCACTTCCCGGTCACCTCTTACGACAACGGCGACGGTTCTGGTATCGGCCGTATAAACAATCGTTTTCATGATATCGGAAGGAGGTATGCCCAGCGACTGAACGAGCTGACCGATCGTACGGATGTCAGGCGTATGAAACTTAACGGCCTTTTCCTCCGATCGTTCGACGGAATCCGTCCGCACGGTCCGTGATTCCGCTCGTTCCAGGTTAGCCGCATATTCACAAACGGTGCAAGCGGCAATCGTATCTTCCCCGATATCGGCCAGCGCCATAAATTCGTGGGTGCCGCCTTCTCCGCCTATCGCACCCGCATCGGCCTCGACTGCACGGAAATTTACTTCACAACGCGTTAGTATCCGGCTGTAAGTTTGAAACATCTGCCGGTACGATTCATCCAGCCCTTCCCAATCGGTATCGAAGGAATAGGCGTCTTTCATAAGAAACTCGCGTCCGCGCAGCAGGCCGAAACGGGGACGACGCTCATCTCGGAATTTCGTCTGGATCTGATAGAGCGTGACCGGCAGTTTGCGGTAAGAATTTATCTCCCCCCGCATGATCGAAGTAATGACTTCCTCATGTGTCGGTCCCAGCGTGAATTCCCGGTCGTGCCGGTCGTTCAGTCGCATCAATTCCGGGCCGTAGACCGAGTATCTTCCCGATTCTTTCCACAGCTCGGCAGGCTGCAGAACAGGCATAAGCATTTCCTGGGCCCCCGCCCTATCCATCTCCTCGCGTACGATCTGCTCCGCCTTGCGCAGAACTCTTCTTCCTAGGGGCAAGTAAGTATAAATCCCGGCCGCCAGTTGGCGGATAAATCCCGCCCGCAGCATGAGCCGGTGACTGATCACTTCGGCGTCCGCGGGAGATTCTCGTAAAGTTGTCAGCAATAATCGGCTTTGGCGCATTGTTCCCTCTCCTTTGTATGATCATGTTGAAGCCCGAAAAAAAACAAAAAGACACATCCGTCAGGGACGAATGTGTCGTGTTACCACCCTAATTCAACCGCGCAGGTGTGCGAGGTCCTCATTCGGATAACGGCATGACCCGGTAACGGTTAACCAGCATTCTCAATTGAGGTTTCCGTTACAGCTGGCAAGGCGGGAGAGAGTCCAATCGCTTCGTGAAACCTTTCAGCCGGCGGGTTTCATCTCTGTACGGCGATCGCTGAACTCTGTATCCTTGTTCAACGCTTTTCACGTGTAATTATTTTTATCAATTTACATGAAAGTTTTGCCGCCGTCAAGCGGGTAATACCAAGGGCCTCACTTTGTGGCTGGTGCGGACCACCGGTTCAGGTTAATCTGCCCGATTCAGGGAGGCGTAATTTTAGTCGAATATGAGGTACCAGTACAGCGCAATTTCATTGCTTTGTTTGTCGAGACCTTTATACAAGCAGGAGTCGAATCCGCCTAGGACAAACCCGCAGCTTTCATAAAATTTGCAGGCCCGCACGTTATTGTTTTGCGTCTCCAGCATGATCCCCGCCAATCCCCCTGCCCTCGCCCAGTTCTTGGCCTGGTCAATCAGCCTGCGGCCGACGCCGTATCTTCGGTAGGCGGGGTCTACTTTAATGTCCTCGACATAAGCGTACCCGTTCCAGTTCTTCCTAAGCAAAATTTGACCTGCGATCCGGTTATCCATGCAGGCCAGATACATGACTTGATCGGGATTTCCGATATAGCCGGCATACCCGGTGTCCTCCGTTTCCGCGTCCGGCTCGTCCGCATACCTTTTCGTATAGCGGGGCACTTCTTCAACCGCATAGCCGATCCGCCGGTCCTCAAGAGTAAGGACGAGAACGGAATCGACGATAAAGCTCCCGTCCACTTCAATGCCCTCGAATTCGTCCTCCGCGGTTAATTCTCTGATCCGAATATCCATGTCCATCCTCCCGACTGTTTGTTTTTGCAACCGCACAAGCATGAGGAACGAACGGATACCGGTGGTCCACGGACTTAACGAAACACGTAGTTCTCCTTCATCTTTCAGCCTCCCCAATCGAATTTCCAGGCAGCTTTCTTCTCCGGCAACTCGTCCGAGGGCGGCAAATAGGCCGTCTATTCGGCACCAGGCAATCCGTACTTTTGTATCCAGCCATCTATATTTTTCTCAAACTTGCTCCGGGTCAAAATCTCGTGTGTGATAAAATGGCCGTTATAAAACAAGCTGTAACTGGTGTAAGGCGTTGGCGCGGATTGCGCTTCTCCGGTGGATGCGATTCGTCTGGTTTCAACCGGAATGGAACGCTCGCGTGCGCAATCCTCAAGCTCTCCCACGTAATGATCCGTATAGGGGCACTGGGCGGTGTACAGAACCTGAAATCCTTTTACAACGTCCACTTTCTGCTCATGAACGCTTTGTTTAAATTTCGGTGTCGGGGCGTCTTCCTTGAATTTCTGCACGACTAACTCGAAATAAGGAGGCGCCTGATCGCAGACTTCGAATCCGTTATGGGTAAAAAAAGATTTGTCGGATAAATAGGGCCGCTTCGTCCGGCTCGTTACCGCTATCGCCCCATTCGTCGCACCCGCTTCCTCCAGGCATTCCCTTAGAAGCTTTTTACCGTAGCCCTTGCCTTTGTATGAGCCGGCTACCCAGAAGCAATTGATATAGATGTAACCGGGAGCTTCCACCGGACACCAGGCATATTCCGCCGGAATATATTCGATGAATACTTTCTGCCGGACATCCAGCTTTTTGAAACGCAAACCTTCCTGAAAGCGCTGCTGCAGCCATTCCTTTTTCAACTGGACTCCGTTGGCGCATTTCTTATCCGATATCGCACAGCAAATATGTTCCCGGTTGATATTCTCGGTGTTTAACGTAACCATTCCCGGTTCGTTCATCCCGGCCCCTCCCTGATTCGTATATGTTAAGCTTACCTCAGCCCGGCGAAAAAAGCACGGACAGGATGGCTTCTATCAAGTACGCGGCTGAGGCAAAAAAAGACGCATCCAGTAAGAATGCGCCAGCCGGGTATTCAAGATGATCTATCCATTTACTTCCAATTACACCGTGCGTTTTAGTTAAACCTCAAGCCAGCACTTTCAAGACATCGTCGATTTTTTTGCCGCGAGAGAGAATGCCATAGTTCATCCAAGTGAGGAAATCGACCTCATAGACGCTGTTGTTCCGCACTCCGGGCAGCAGGGCGAGCCGCTCGTCTTCACGGGCTCCGGTTGTGTGTCCCCAGCGCCTGTCAAACGTCACAAACAGATGATCCGCATCCAGCTTGGCCAGCCAATCCGGAGTCAAGACGACACTTCTGCGCGAGCGGCCCGTTAATTGGCTGACGAGGCGGTGCGGGGTCAGTCCTAAATCTCCGTAAAGAACGGGACCCGTGTAGCCTTGCTCCGGCCCGCCGTACAAGATAACGGCTTCGGCTGAAATGCGCAGGAACGCCACCGTCTGATCGCGAACGGAGCGTTCGAGGGCCTGTCTTGCTTTGTCCGCCCTGCTTTCGTACTCGCCGATAATATCCCGGACGCGGCCTTTCTTTCCGAGCAGGTCCGCCGTTTTATCCAGCGTGGATCTCCAGTCCTCCCCCGGATGAGCCATCCGGTACGTGGGGGCGAGGCGGCTGTAGCCGGAAGGATGCGTACCGCTGTCCAATAAAATGAAATCGGGCTTCTCCTTCGTAAGCCGCTCCAGACTGCCATCCGAAACGTCGAATACGGGCACATCACCCATGCCCAGATAATCCTGCTTTCCCCATCCCTCGCTGTACCACTGCATAACCGGCGTAATCTCAAGAGCCAGCAAAAAATCTTCCAGGCACGGAGCGAACACCCGGACATGCTCCCGGTGATTGCGCCGGTATTGTCCCGGCGTAATGCCGACCGTCTGCTTAAACCGCCGGTTGAGATAATATTCATTGTTGAAACCGGCATCTCCGGCTATGCCCGACAAAGGATCCTCGGTCAGCACGAGCAGCCGCTTCGTTCGTTCGATGCGGATCCGGTTCAAAAAATCGAGCGGAGTCGTTCCCGTCCGTTCTTTAAACAGACGGGAATACTTCCAGCGGTCCAAACCGGCGGCCGAGGCCAGCCCCTCTACCGTTTGCGTGCTCCGGTAATTATCCCGGATAACGGCAATCGAGCGTTCCACCGCCTGCATCGGATCGTGGCCGCCGGAACCGGCAGCGCGCTGCTGCAGGAGGAAGCGCAGAAATTCCTGAAAGCGCACGTAGGAATCGAACGATTCGAATTCGGTGGCCGGCCGGCGGCGCTCATACAGCGCCTCCAGCATAGTAACGCAGGAGGCAAAGGACAGGCAGACGATTTCGCCCGGTTCCAGCAGGTTCTCCTGCTCAGCTTCCCGCATCCGGGAGGGCACCTCGTCGCGTCTGTCGGCCGCGTCCGCGAAGTCGCTTGCGGCTTTCTCGCCAAGTGTTTGCCTAGCCAGGACTTCGAATTTCAAGAGGTAGAAGCTTAAATCCGCTGCGGCCGATTGGATGCACGCACCGCTTCCGGGAGCGGCCAGGTAGCACTTCCCGCGCCCGGCGGCATAACTGTCTCCGTTCAGCGCCATGCCGCCGCTTCCGCCCGTTACCGCCATAACGTAATAGCTGTCCGCTCCGGCAGCCTCCTGTTTCCATCCGGAAGAAGCCGTTTCTCGGCTAATACCGGTCAGCTCGTAAAACGAGGCGCGCCGAGTAAACGATCTGTCTTGATTGTCATTCATGATCGCTCATCCTCACGAGTTACTTAACCAGTAGCTTTAGCAGATCGTCTATTTTCATACCGTTAGCCAAAAAGGCGCCGGTTTGCCAGTGAGTACGTTCCACTTGGTAAACGTGTCCTTTTTTGACCGCAGGAACCGACTTCCAAAACGGGCTTTTTAGAAGCTGAACGGCTTCTTTGTTTTCTTCGGAAGCCCAAGTGCCGTTGGAAGGCAGCAGGATAATATGATCGGCGTCAATCTGTGGAATCATTTCTTCGGAGATGATTTGCTGGAACTCCTTCATCTCTTTGACCATCGGAGGCGGAGTAAGTCCCAGATCGCGGTACAGAATGGAACCGATAAACCGGTTGTTGATGCCGAACAGCGTAAACGTTTTTTCTCCCACGTTCAAACGGATTACGGCCACCTTTTCAGTGCCGACGGCTTTATCCAGAGCCGTTTTCGCATCGTCGACCTTTTTCCGGTATTCCTTGAGAATAGTATCTGCCTTATCCGGCATTCCCAGCAGATCCGCCGTAGTTTTAAGGATAGCGGATGCATCGTTCAGCATTTCGTCAGGCAGCCGGTAAGTCGGAGCGACTTTAGAATACATGTCATATTTGGCTTTGTCTGCCCCTCCATCTACGACAATCAGATCGGGAGAGGCATCTAAAAGAGCCTCAATACTTCCGGACATATCAAACTTCGGCACATTCAGCTTCAAATATTCCTGAATCCCCCAGTTAGGATGATACCACTGGACAACCGGAGTGACACCCAGAGCCGTTACGTAATCTTCCAGGTAGATGGCCGCCACCCTTTTCGGCTTGGCCGGAATTTCAACTTCGCCGAAAGCGTCTTTGACGACGCGTTTATCTTCCGTTGATTTCTCCCCTGCGGGAGTACTCTGTACGGCCGCTTTTTCCACGCTCTCTCCTTGTCCCCCGCAACCGGTTAAACTTGCCGTTAAACCCAGTACTGCCAGCAGGTTCCACACGGCCCTCTTCGAACGTTTCTCTCTCATGTATCCATTCGCCCCTATCAATGATTTTGATAATCATTCTCAATTATTTAGGTTTAGTCTACTTCACTTTCGCAGATTTCCGCAATACACATCGGGGATATTTTTTTATACATCCGTGAAAATACATTATTTTTGATAGAGTACGGGTATTTAATTGTAAAGTATCATTTTCCGTTGAATTTTATTATTTACGAAATTCAAAACTCAAATTAACATAAATATGTATTTTTACTAATATTGGTAAATTGAATTTTTAACATTTATGGAAAGGAGGTCGTATGGCATGTCAAACCTATATGAAATACTCGCTCACAACCGTATTTTCGTGCAGGAAAAACAGGCTCTCCCCTTTCAGACAATCCGATACCCGGAAACCAAAATAGTGATCCTCACCTGCATGGACACTCAGATTCCGGAACTCCTGCCCAAGGCGCTCGGATTTCGAAACGAAGATGCCGAAGTTATTCAAAATGCCGGCGCAGTCGTGTCTCACCCATCCGGAAGCATCCTGAGAAACATCCTGCTTGCCATTTGCAAACTGAAGGCTAAGGAAGTATATGTGATCGGTCATCACGAATGCGGGTTGGCGAATTTTAGAAGCGCCGATGATAGCGAGAGCGTTCGCCAATTCGGTGTTTCAGATCCTTATATGCAGACGCTGTCGGATGCCGGCATTGATCTGGACGGGTGGCTGAGCGGATTTTCCAGTATGGAAGAAAGCATTGCATACAGTGTCTCCATGATACGATCACATCCGCTGTTCCCGGAATCGGTTCTTGTACACGGGCTGGTTATTCATCCGGTTACCGGATGGCTCGATGTAATCGTTGAGGGAAAACACATTCAGCAGAAAGAAGGTGTGTCCGCACTTCTGAATGCAGAAGCCGCTCCATTAGACGCCACAATTGAAAGGGGGAAATGACTAGCGCAGCAGAAAAAGGAAGGGGTGCCCGCGGAATTTGCGGGCACCCCTTCCTTTTTCTGCTCCCTGCCGGAACGGATACGGCTTCTTTTACCGACATTTTTAAGCACAAAGGCTTGTCCTGTCCTTTACTTATCGTTACCGATCTCGAACGATTTTTTTCCCCGTTCGCTCTTTATGATCCGCCTGCGCACGTAGAGGAAACCGACAAGCGCGCAGGATAGACCCAGTCCGGCATAAATAACGGTCGAATAGATGTCCATATAGCCCACAATCGTCTCCCAAGATGCGCCTACGGCAGCCCCGACATAGACAAGGACACTGTTCCAAATAAGCGAACCCGCCGTAGTGAGAAGCAGGAAAGGAACGAAGCTCATGCCCGCACTTCCGGCCGGAATTGAAATCAGACTGCGGACCAGGGGCACGAGCCGTCCGAGAAACACGGCCCATACTCCGTACTTGTCGAACCAGGAGCCCGCTTTTCCGATGTCCTCCGGTTTCAGACGGAGAATCTTACCGTGCCGCGCAGCTAGCGATTGCAGGCGTTCCATCGACATCAGCTTTCCGGCCCCGTACAAGCAGACCGCCCCCGCAACGGAACCGGCGGTTGCGGCCAGGATAACACCGAATGCGGTCAATGCGGATGTGGTCGTCATGAAACCGCCTAAGGTCAGGATGACCTCCGAAGGAATCGGAGGGAACAGGTTTTCCAGTGCGATCAGCAGGAAGATGCCGAAATAGCCGAACGCCTCCATCGTTTCCGTAATCCACTGCTCCATTCGCATCTCTCCTCCCCGTCTTTTGTTAAACGAACGGAATCCCGCATCTCAACTCTGTCAGACTGCCGTTTCTTTTTTTTCTTTCGACAGAAACCAGCCGCACAAGGCAATAAGAACCAGAACGGCATAAAACGTATATTTCCAGGCCGGCAGCTTCGCAAATCCTTCGGGCAGAACGGAAAGCGCCGGATGCGATAAGGTATACACAATCAGCTTGACCCCTACCCATCCCACAATGACAAACGCCGCAATTTCCAGGCCGGGTCTCCGGTTAAGAAGATTCACGAAGTAGGAAGCGGCAAAACGCATAATGATCAATCCGATGAGCCCGCCCGCAAAGACGATGAAGAATTGTCCCCCGTCCATCCCACCGATTCTGGGCAGGCCGCTTTCCGGCAGGGCCACCGCCAAAGCGACAGCCGCAAGAATGGAATCGACCGCAAAAGCGATGTCGGCCAGCTCGACCTTGAAAACCGTCGCCCAAAATGAAGAGCCCGCTTTGCCCGCTTTCTCTTTTTTGCCGCCGTTTTCACCCTTCTTGACCAGAACTTTGCGAAAAATATGATTGAGTGCGATGAAGATCAGATAAACCGCGCCGATGGCTTGCACCTGCCAGACGTCAACGAGAAAAGAAATAATGAACAGCGATAGAAAACGGAAGACGAAAGCGCCAGCCAATCCGTAGAAGAGCGCCCTTTTCCTTTCTTCTTCCGGTAAATGTTTGACCATGATGGCAAGTACGAGGGCATTATCCGCCGCGAGCAGTCCTTCCAGACCGACAAGCACGAGCAGCACCCAGCCGTATTCGAGAATTAGCGAAACATCCATACGTTATCCTCCTGCAGTTTTGAGTTTGAGTTAAATCTTTGCGCGGGCGGATTATTTCAAGTCTCTGAGCAGCCCGTTCATTTTCTTGTAATGACCGCTTACCCTTTCGGCGAAAACCGAGTGAGCCAGCTGATTTTTAGCCATCAGGGACATCTCGTAATCCATATCAACACTATTTCCGTTGGTATTGAAAACATACGGCCCGAGAACCGTGGTGTTAATGAGACCGGCTTCTCCTGAACCGGAAATCTTGAAATGCCGCTTGTGGGATGTAATCCCTTCCAGAGGCCTCTTACCTTCCGTCGCTTTCTCCAGCTCCTCCTCGAAGGAAACAAACCGACTCTTGTAACCGGGGGTATCCACGTTTGCAAGATTGCTCAGGATCGCCTGATGCCTGGCCGCCGCAATGTCGAGCGCTTTCTCGTTCATCCGGGTCGTCGAAGAAACTAGCATGGGGTTGACACTCCTCCTCGTGTAATCTTGATGCTGCGTTAATGAGATGAACTCGATAAACGGCGCCGCTTTTCCTCCCTCCCCCGAAATAGGGCCAAAATAAAAGCAGCCTTCACCGGTTGGCCGGCAAAGGCTGCTGTTTTGCTAAAAAATAAAAGACCATTGCCGTAAGGGCAAAGGTCTCGCTAACAACGTGATCCATCTTACGTCGCATGCAAAGCCGGAGGCGATCAAGCCACGTAATGACGACTAAGCATGTATAAGCTACTCCCCTTTGAAGGGTATGAAATTAATCTCAAATTAACAGATTCGTCTAGCCGTGTCAATCTTTTTATTAAAGAAAAATCGTTATATTCCGCCGAAAATGGCACGTTGTGCAAATTCAGCTTGCTGATACCGCTGTTTCTTCGCTTTTAACGAATCTTTTAAACAAATATCGAGCAGTCGGACCTACAATAAGGAGCTGCAGAGGCAGAGCAAAACTAACGTTTTTAACTATCAAAGAAAAGTAACTTTCAAGCAGTGATGTTCCTACCGGAGGGTTAAGCAAATAAGAAGTCGCGAGTCCATACATTGACATGATCAGAACCATTCCGATGACCATAAAAAATGAAAGGGACAGAATGACCAATATCTGCTTAGACTTGTCAAAAGGCAGGGAAAAAGCGATTCTCTTGGCTACAGGACCGACAATAAACGATTCCACTAGGAACGCAATAATGAAGCAAAGCACGAATTGAACAAGGATTCTTTTCCAGGTTATCGTGCCGATCAAGCCGTTTGTAACTAAATTATAAGACATCATACCCACGACCATCCCACAGCACATCATCAATCCGAAATAAACATTTTCTTTCTTCGTTGTCGGCAATTCCATCATCCTCTCTGTTTACCTTTGTTAGTATAGGGATAATGGAAGGCTCCGCATAAGTGACAAGTTTATGAACATTTTGACGCAGAATGTTTCCCGCTTTTGTCCGCAGCCCCCGCTATGCTGTCTAACTGCGCTCAACCAAACGGGAACGAGCACCCGCCAATTGCCGCAGACTCTTGAGGTTGATCAGAAGAATGCCCGCAATAATGGTAACGCCTCCTGCCAGCGACAAAAACGAGAGAGGTTCACCGTAGAGCACCACCCCAAGGCTAAGCGCGATCAACGGAGAAATATAGAGCCAGGTGGACGGAAAAACGGGATTCGTTTTGGCTACAAGCCAGTAGAAGATCGTGTGCCCCATCATCGACCCGAAGACGATCAGATACAGCAGCGAAAAAACAGCTTCGGGAACGAACATTGCTTCCATATGTACCTGCTCCGTGAATAGCGACAAAAGCAGAAGCATGAGTCCCCCGTACAGCATCTGCGCCGCATTCAGTGCGATCGGGGACGTATCGGAAAATCTTCGGATAACCCGCCGGGAATACACTGTGCCCGCGGAATAAAAAACCTGCCCCGTCAGGACCGCGATGCAGCCCGCCACCCATACCGTGCTGAATGCGACGGTCATTCCGGGGACGAGCAGAATAACGACGCCGGCAAATCCCACCAGACAGCCCGCCCAGGATGAAGCGGACATTTTCTGCCGGGTCATGCCCGTCTGCAGCAGCATCTCTTTGCGGAGCAGCAGCGAGAGCCGCGCCTTTTTTTGTGCGACCATGACAATAAAGAGGATAGCACCGGCAAGAAAAAACCGGACCCCGGCCGAGAAGAAGGGGGATGCCCCCGCATCGATCCCCACTTTGATGGCCAAAAAAGTTGTCCCGAAAATTAAACACATCAGGATATAGTTGAACGGGATCATTTCCATTCCTCCTTTTCCCCCAGTATAAACGGGAACAAACAGAACAGTTTCCCATGAACAGAACAGATTTGCGCCGAAATCGGCTATACTGGAGAAAACCAACCTGAGGAAAAGAGCGATGTGTTGTGGAGAGAGAAAACCGTTCGAACGTCCATTCCGATAAGCTTTTCGAACAAATTTACGATTACCTGCTGGAAAGAATTCGGCGCGGGGAATGGAAGGCGCATGACAAGCTCCCTTCAATCCGGTCGCTGGCCGCGGACTTTCGGGTGCACCGGCTGACGGTTTTTAAGGCTTATCAGCTGCTGAAGCGCAATGGGGATGTGTACGTGAAGGATAAATCCGGATACTACGCGCATCCCGGCAGCCAGTCGACGCTGGGTCCGCTAAACGATCCGATCGTTTCCGCCTATGTGCATGAAAGCCACCTTTCGGAAATCCATCAGGTGCAGGCGGACTATCAATTTTCCAAGGCGCTGCTCGATCCTAATCTGCTGCCGAATCTTTATTTGTCGGAGTATGTAAAAAAAGTGTTCGATCTGTATCCGAAAGTGCTGGGCACCTACTCTACCGTTCAAGGAGACCAGGAGCTGCGTGAGGCGCTTTGCGGTTATTTCACGACAGGCTTTCATTTCTTCGTGTCTCCCGATGAATTGTTGATCACCTCCGGTTCCCAGGAGGCGATCGACTTGGTGGCCAGAGTCCTCGTAAGGCCGAGGGATGCCGTCATGCTGGAGCGGCCTACTTACAGTCCGGCCATAGACGTTTTCAGCCGCCAGGGCGCCCAGATCATCCCGGTCGATATTCATCCGTCCGGCTACGATCTGGAGCAGGTGGAACGGATTATGCAGACCGATAGGCCGCGCCTTTTTTACCTCAATCCCACTTTTCACAACCCGACGGGGTTCACGGTTCCCGCCGAGCAGCGCAAAAAATTGGTGGAGCTGGCGGAAACGTACAAGTGCCTGCTGATCGAGGACGATCCGGGACGCGATATCTATTTCGGCGATGAGCCTCCCCTGCCGCTCTTTTCCTACGATACGGCAGGATACGTCATTTATCTCCGCAGTTTCAGCAAATATATCGCTCCCGGACTCAGCATTGCCGCCGTAGCCTGCCGTCCGTCGTTCATGAACTACCTGATCCGGGCCAAATCGTTATCCGACAGCGGGGCTCCCCTGCTGAATCAGAAGATTTTTCTGCACTATTTCTTTTCCGAACGGATGCAGCAGCATTTGGCGAAACTGAGAATTGCCCTTGCCGTACGCAAGGACATCATGGAGGAGGAATTGTCCGGAACCGGGTGGCAATGGACCAGCCCTGCGGGGGGCTTTAATCTGTGGGTGGAGCTGCTGGCTTCGGTGCCGATGGACCGTCTGCTCAGCCGCTGCATGGAACAGTCCCTCACCTTCGTTCCCGGTACGATCTGCGATCCGCTGAGAGAGCCAACATCCCGGGTGCGCATGAGTTATTCCTATTTGAATGAAACAGAGCTGCGCGCAGGGTTAAGGCGGTTTAAAGAAGTGGTTTTTTCTTTGTTAGAGGAAGTCCGTTAGAGGAAAAATCGGGGAATGTTGCGATTGTCTGAAGCCGATCCGGGGCGCGACGGTCTGACATACTTGCGCCGCGCTCCGATTGGAGTTGAAGGGTCAGAAAAGAACAGGCAGACTGGTGAGCGAGCGCAGCTTTCCGTAGTTATAAACCAGCCGCTCCGGTTCGACTGCCAGACGCAGGTCCGGCAGCCGCCGCAAAAGCGTGCCGAAAGCGATCTCCCCTTCCAGGCGGGCAAGCGGCGCGCCGAGGCAGTGGTGGATCCCTTTGCCGAAGGCGAGATGTTCATTCTCTTCGCGGGTGATATCCAGCGTATCCGCATCGGAAAATTTCTGCGGGTCCACATTGGCGGCGGCAAGAGACAGCAGCACAATTTCGCCTTGGCGGATGACTTTGCCGTGCATGGCGATGTCCTCTCCGGCAAATCGGCTCGCGATGACAACGGGCCCCTCCATGCGCAGCATCTCTTCTACGGCACCCCGAAGAAGAGATGGAGTTTCCCGGAGCAGGCGCATTTGTCCCGGATGCCGAAGCAGCGCGAGCATGCCGTTGCCGATCAGGTTGACCGTCGTTTCATGTCCGGCGATGATAAGCAGCCAGATCGTCGAGAGAAGCTCGTTCTCGCTCAGCTTGTCGCCCTGCTCGTAAGCCTGGACAAGACCGCTCGTCACATCCGTGCCGGGATTGAGGCGTTTTGCGTCCAGCAGCGTCCGGATGTACCCGATGAACTCCTCCAGCGTCTCTTCCACCGCGGAACCTTGGCTTGGGTCCACTGCGGCTTGCAGGAGCTTCTGAGTCCAGCCCCGGAAAAGGCTGCGGTCGGCCGCCGGAATCCCCAGCATCTCCGAAATGACGATAATGGGCAATGGAGCCGCGAAATCCGCGACAAGATCCATATCCCCCCGCTCCTGGACAGCATCCAGCAGCTCGTCGGCGATCTGCTGGATGCGGGGACGCAGACCCTCGATCATCTGGGGCGTAAAAGCTTTCGAAGCGAGCCTGCGCAGCCGGGTATGATCGGGCGGATCGGCTGTAAGCATATTCGGCATGTTCCTCAACCATTCAAACAGTTTGCCCACATACGTGCTTGCCCCCGCTGCTTCCGGCTCGTTCTGCGGCACGTATTTCCTCATATCCTTGACCAGCCGAGGATCTTTCAGCATCGCGGCCACATCATCGTGACGAAAAGCGATCCAGGCCCCTCCCATCCCGTAAAAATCGTCCAAATGGATAAGAGACTCCTTCTGCGCGGCCAGCCGCTTATAGAACGAAATGATATCACGCATCGTTTCGGGCGAATTAAGATCGCCGCCAGTCATTTTTTCCATGGATTTACTCCCTTCTATAAAAAGCGAATAAGCGGAAAAACGGCAAACGTTTATGCGGGAAATAGCCTGCTGCAGCCTTTTAAACGTGATCCTGCGCGATTCCTTGACGGATCATTACGCAGAACTCATTCATTTTCGTGAACATGTTTTCGATATAATGGTCGTCGATGGCGCTAAGATCCGTGACCTCCGCTACGAACTTATTCTCGAAATGCTCCAGGGTAATCACAATCAGCTCAAAAGCGTGCTTGCGGTCCACTCCGCTCCGAAGGGGCACTTTGTCAAATAACCGCTCCCACACCTCATTCTTGGAAGCAAGCACATGCCCGTATTTCTTGGCAATGTCTTCTTTCAGCTCTTCCGGTGTTGAATAATAGACCTCGTAGATCAATTTCATTTCGTCCGGATGCTTGCGGAAATAATCGAGTTTTTTGCGGCTGTACGCATCAATCGCTTCAAAAAAATCCCGGTAGTCCGGAATGGTGTCCACCCGGAGTTCTTCCCTCGCCTTCTCGAAGCAGTGATCCAGCAAGCTGAGATACAGCATTTTTTTGCTTTTGAAATGGTGAAAAATCAGTGCCTTGGAAATTCCGGCCGCCTCCGCCAGCATTCCGGTCGAAGTGTCTTTATACCCGTTCCGCGCGAAAACGGAAAGACAGGCTTCGAAAATCTCTTCTCTTTCGTAAAGTTGTAAAGGCAACCGGTATCTTCCTTTCTTTATGCTAACCGATCGGTTAATAAAAGTGTAACGGATGCTGACCGGTTAGTCAATATAGAGATCGACGCGATCCGAACAAAAAAACGGCCTCAAGAAGGGCCGCTTCTTGTTGCTTTAAGGCGATTGCCTGGAGGTACCAGGGCTACCGGTTTGCCGCTTGTCGCTTGTCGCGTGCCGATTGCTATCCGCGCATCCGCGAATTTTCGGAATCCGCCGCTAGATCCGGCTTTCCCAGGATTCCGCAAGCAGCTCGGCGTTTATCCCTACGGCGGCCAAGGACCCGAGAGAAGCGGCAGTAATCGCCTGATACATTTCGGTTGCGGCATCGCCGGCGGAGAAGACGCCCGGTACGTTCGTTTTACCGAATGGATCGGCCGTGACCGAGCCCCCTTCCGTGATGCGGCAGCCGATCTCACGCGGCAGATCCGAACCGGCAGCGAGTTTGGGCGCGAAGAAAATCCCTTTGCACGGGATTGCGCTGCCGTCTTCAAGCACAACCTGCTCCACCATACCGCCGGTCGATTCAATGCGCGCGATGGGCGAATCGAAAACCGGTATATGATGCGCCTTGAGTTCCTCGCGCTGCTCTTCCGTCAGCTCGTCGGGACCGTTGGTGCAGATCGTCAGCCGCTCCGACCAGCCGGAAACCGTCCGGGCCGAATGCAAGGCGGCCCCTCGCTGAGCACTCATTCGTTAACCCCCTTAACTATCCAATGTATGAATAGTATGGTAAATTTAACCTAACGGATTTAAGGAGGATATCTTTTATGAAACTGAACCATACGGCGTTTATTTTAATTTGGTTAGTCGGGGCAGGGATTGTCTTTTACGGAATCGGAACGCTGGAACTGTATCTGGATTACAAACGTGCAAACTCCGTTTACTCAAACATTTTCGCTCTTGATAGTTTCAAAATTTTGTTGTACATAGTAACAGGTATTTATAGCGGCACGCTGTTCATGACAAGCAAACTGACGGTTCACCGGGCTTTGTTTTTAACGATATTTATTCTGTTTTTGCTTTTAAGTTTTTATCCGCTCCTGATATTTGCCGTACCTTTGCCTGGGATGGATGTTATTTATCCTAATTATCAAAAATTCGCGTTCATAGCAGGTTTAAGCTTGTTTATGACGCTTTATAAATTCAGGATAAAATCCCCGTCCCGCCCACAGCCGGCAGGAGAACCCGCAAATGGCCGGGCCGCAGGCTTCCGGGACTGACGGCAGCGCCTGACTTTAGACGATAAAAAAAGACACGCCCTCTTATAAGAGCGTGCCTTTTTTTGTCCGTAAATTCAGAGCCTAGCCGATTCAGCCCGCTGCTTCCCTTTTAACTTTCCCCGGCAAGCTTGCGGATCAAGCCCGGCAGCCAGTCGTCCAGATGACGGAACGTATACCCGGCTGCTTCGGCTTTGGACGTGTCCATATACCAGGACTCCGGTACACCGAACGGGGACATGTGCTCTTCTTCCGTTTTGTCCGAAACGTGCGCTTTCTTGTTCAAGGCCTCCCCGATAAGGGAGACGATTTCACCTGGCGTAATCTCTCCTTTGGAGCAGGCGTTCACGGGTCCTACCAGCGAAGATGTGCCGAGCCAGCCCAGGAAAGAAGCCGCCTCATCCGAGTTGATGAACGTCAGAAGCGCCTCGCGGTTCGGGATACCGAGCGGAAGTCCCCGCTTGATATGCTCGATATGAAAATGCAGCCTGCGCGTATAATCATCCGGGCCCAGGACGATCGGGAACCGTACGGCCGCTGCCGGAAAAGGCGCTTTGCGGAACAGAACGGCTTCAACGAGCCGTTTGCCTTCCGCGTAATCCGGTTGGTCCGGGTAAACGGACGGCAGCGGATAGCCGTAAGGATCGAAATCGCTCTCTCTTTTGCGGGGGCCTCCGAACGGATAGACGCTTTTCGATGAAGTCACGATGTACCGGCCGATGCGGCCGGCAAACAACTGCACCGCATGTTCCGCATCTTGAGGCGTGTAACAAATATTGTCGTAGACCACGTCGTAATCCGCAGATCCGATCGCCTGACGCAGTGCAGCCGCATCCGTGCGATCGGCATGAAGCCTTTTGACACCCGGACCGAACGAATCGGCAGCATTGCCTCTCGTAAGGATGGTTATATCCGCCCCGCTGCGGAGCAAGTTCGCGGTCAGCTTTTTACCGAAAAAGCGTGTTCCGCCCAAAATAAGCACGTTTTGCATAGTCGATCCCCTCCTTTCGTAAATTTTACCATCTTCTTTCCCCAAACCCCAAAAAGAAAAGACTGCCTGGCGGCAGCCCTTCATTCAAGCAAGCAAACCTCTATTCCACGAGCTCCTCCACTTTATCCGCCAAAAACAGCGAATAAATGCGCACGATAATGATTTTCAGCACAATGTAGGCGGGAATCGCCAGAATGACGCCCAGTATCCCCGCAATATCCCCGGCAACCAGAAGCAGAATGACGGTCGTCAGCGGATGGATATCGAGTCTTTTCCCGTAAATGTGAGGAGACAGCAGATTTCCTTCGATTTGCTGCGCGATAACCGTAACCACAAGCACCCAGGCGACCATGGCGGGCGAAACGGTAAAAGCGACGATAATCGTCGGGATAGCTCCGAGAATAGGCCCGATATACGGAATGATATTCAAGATCGTAGCCGCAATGGCCAGCAGAAGCGAGTACGGAAGATCAATGATCAGAAATCCTATGTACAGCATGACGCCGAGCAAACTGGTGATGATAACGCGCCCCACGATAAACCCGCTAAGCGCAGAATCGATGTTAGCGAGCACCTCTTTCCCATCCCGGCGGTAGCGCCTTGGAATGACGGTCAGAATCGAGGACGGGATATGTTCGCTTTCTTTCAGCATGTAATACAGAATGATCGGAACGGTCGCAATAATGATCACGAAATTCGTCAAGATCGAAATCACATTGGTCACATAGTCGGAAGCCGCCGTAATGCCCCTGTTCAAGTATTCCGAAAGCTTCGTCGACAGATCCGATTCGCTTCCCGCGAACATGGAGAACATCCGGTTCTGCTGCAGCCTGCCCATCTGTTGTTTAAAATTCTCGATCAGTCCCGGAACTCCGTTCACGAAATTTTCCACCTGGTGCTGAAGCGTCGGCCATACCCCGACAACGAAGATAATGACAATCGCTGTCAAGACGAAATACACCAGCAGAATGGACAGGACTTTGTTCAGTTTCCGGGACGTTAAATACTGGATCACGGGACGGAGCAGATAATAGAAAAAGCCCGCCATCATAAACGGAACGATCAAAATATTGATCATCGTGATCAAGGGGTTGAACACAAAACTGATTTTACTGAAAAGCAAAATAATCAGAAGCACGGAGATAATTCCCAGACATACGCGGAAAAAACGGCTCTGAATGTACATGTTCCTCTCCCCCTTTCCTTTTGTACGGCAAGCGCCGAATTACGTTATGCCATACATTACCCGGATCGGAGGAAACTCAATACAAGAAAAAAACACAGACCGGGACTCGGAATTTTGCCGCCGCGTCAGGCCTGTGATAAAGTGAATTTGCAGAGGAAAGCAACTATTCTTTTCTTGCGGGAGGAAATTCGATTTTATGGATTTGAAAAAACTGCATTATTTTATCGCAGTGGCGGAAGAGCTTCACTTCAACCGGGCTGCGAAAAAATTGAATATGACTCAGCCTCCGTTAAGCCAGCAAATCCAAGTCCTGGAGGAGGAACTCGGGGTTAAGCTGTTCGAGCGTACCAAAAGACAGGTTCGGTTGACTCCTGCAGGAACCGTGTTTCTGGAAGAGTCAAGAAGCCTAGTCGCTCAACTGGAACAGTCCATCAAAAAAACACAGCTCACCGGACAAGGCAAAATCGGAAATTTATCTATCGCATTCGTGGATTCGGCAGTCGGCGGTACCATGGTCAATGTTTTAAAAGCGTTTCGCGAACGGTTTCCGGATGTTCAGCTTACGCTGACGGAAATGACAACCGCCCAACAGTTGCAAGCTCTGCACGATGCAAAAGTCGATGTCGGCTTCTTGCGCTCGGCTGACCCGTCCCCTCATGTAACCTCAAGGCTTCACGCAAATGAATCCCTGCTTGCCGCAATGCCCGTCACGCACCGGTTAGCTAAACAAGAGTCCTTGTCCGTACATTCTCTGGCAGATGAACCTTTTATTTTGTTCCCGCGTGATAAAGGAGCTTCTTTTCATGATCTTATTCTTGATTTTTGCGGGAAGCATGGGTTTCAGCCCCGTATTGTCCAGGAAGCGGTTCAAATGTATACGATCGTTAATCTGGTAGCTGCCGGGATAGGGGTTTCAATCGTTCCCTCTTCGGTATCCGCCTTCCGGCGAGAGGATGTCGTCTTCCGCTCCTTTAGTGAAATAGCGCCGTCCGTTCCTCTTTATGCTTCTTGGAAAACAGACAGAAACGAAACGGTTCTGATGAATTTTCTCGACGTTCTGGAAGAAAAAACAGCCGGCGAGGCTTCCCGGACCTCCCATCGTTAACCGGTTTTACTCGGATCAAATTCCGCAATGCCGCTCAGAATAAGGTCGATTTGCCTCATGACCTCCGCATCCAGCCGGATTCCCGCCGCCTTTACATTTTCTTGTACCTGCTCGGGCTTCGAGGCGCCGATAATAGCCGACGATACTTGCGGGTTTTGCAAAACCCAGGCCAGCGCAAGCTGCGGCATGGTCAAACCGGCTTCTTCCGCAAGCGGACGAAGCCGACCGACGGCCTGGAGAACTTCTTGATGCAGCCACTGTCCGGCCAAACGATTGAAAAACGGGGCACCCGCCTCCGCTGAAGCGCGGGAACCTTCCGGCACCGGCTTGCCGGCCGCATATTTACCTGAAAGAATCCCCTGCGCAAGCGGCGACCACACCACCTGTCCGATTCCTTCACGCTCGCAAGCCGGGATAACTTCGCCTTCAATCACACGCCACAGCATGGAATATTGAGGTTGACTCGCCACGAAAGGAACGTGCAGTTCTCTTGCCAGAGCCGCACCGCGCTTGATCTGTTCCGCATTCCACTCGCTGACTCCGATATAAAGAACTTTCCCCTGACGGACGAGGTCCGAAAACGCTAAAAAGGTTTCTTCGAGCGATACGTCCGAATCGAAACGGTGTGCGTAATACACATCGATATAATCCGTTTGCAATCTGCGCAGAGAAGCGTCGCACCCTTCCAGGATATGTTTGCGGGACAATCCTCTATCGTTGGGCCCGCTGCCCGTGGGATGGAAGACTTTCGTGCAAAGCTCTATGCTGTCACGCCGTATTCCCTTAAGAGACACTCCCAGAACGGATTCCGCTCTCGTCTCCGAATAAACATCCGCCGTGTCGAAAGTCGTGATTCCGGCATCCAGTGCGGCATTCACACAGGCTTGCGCCGTGCGGTCATCCACTTGAGCCCCGTGTGTGATCCAATTCCCAAGAGCCATTTCACTAACCGACAAGCCGCTTTTGCCCAGTTTCCTGTATTTCATTTTTCGTTCCTCCCTTCCGTTTGAATCCGATTATAACAAGCCCCTTTTGATATTAAAAATATATAATAATCGATAGTTTAATATTTTTTTCGTATTTGTAGGCGATCCCTAATAAAAAGGCTGACCGCCCGGTTCCGGTGCGATCAGCCTCTTGCGCCTACCGGTACAAGTTACCGGCGTCAGTGCGCTATTCGTTCCGCTGCAAATCGCGCAAATCCCGCCATTTGATCAGCTTAATATTCTCTTGTGCAAGAATGTGCCGGATATCGGGATCACGAAAAACTTCATATTCCTTCTGACGCACAGGCCATGTATCTGTGATTTCCTTTAACTCCTCGGTTTCGACAGAAGGATGGAAAATCAGCTCCGTCACACCCGGCTGCAAAGGCGGCTCTATCAGAATATGATACTTATAATCGTCGCCGACAGAAAGCTTACGAGAGCCGCACCGTACAAGAGCTTCAGCCCAAATCCGGCCACTACGTTGCCCTGTTTCTCGTTCAGCCCTTTAACGGCGCCGACGATTGTACCGATCGATCCGAAGTTAGCGAACGAGATCAGGAATACGGACACGATTGCCCGGGTACGTTCACTGAAATCGTTTTGGATTTTCACAAAATCAAGCATAGCCACGAACTCGTTCGCCACGATTTTGGTAGCCATGACACTTCCCGCTTTTACGGCCTCCTGCCAAGGGACACCTAAGAGGAAAGCGAACGGAGCGAGAACATACCCGAGTATATTTTGAAATGAAATTCCGAATATACTGCTGAAAATGCCGTTAATCATGGCGATGAGAGCAACAAACCCGACCAGCATGGCGCCGACGATTACGACAACTTTGAAGCCGTCCATAATATACTCGCCAAGCATCTCAAAGAACGTCTGTTTCGACTCCTCCCGGACTTCCAAAAGATCTTCTTCCGGCTTCACCTCGTACGGATTGATGATCGATGCGATAATAAACCCGCCCAGAAGATTCAGCACCAATGCGGCCACCACATATTCCGGCTTCAACATCGTCATGTAGGAGCCGACAATCGACATGGATACGGTCGACATCGCTGACGCGCACAACGTATAGAGACGGTTTCGCGGCAGCAGCCCGATCTGCTTTTTGATAGAGATAAAGACTTCGTTCTGTCCCAGAATCGCGGAAGCGACCGCATTGTAAGATTCCAGTTTCCCCATTCCGTTCACTTTACTTAAGGCAAGCCCGATGTATTTGATAATAAAAGGCAGTATTCTGTAATACTGCAGGATTCCGATCAGAACGGACATGAACACGATCGGCATCAGGACGTGGAAGAAAAACGAGTGAATTCCTTCGTTTACGATTCCGCCAAAGACGAAGTCCGTTCCCGCGTTGGCAAAGCCGAGCAGCTTGGCAAACCCGTCCGCGAATCCTTTTACCAGAAATTCTCCTACGCCTGTTTTAAGCAAAACCATGCCTAAAATGATTTGCAGAGCAATCATCACGAGGACCGGACGGTACTTGATGTTTTTCTTGTCCGAACTGACGAGCCACGCAAGCGACAAAATGACGATAAGGCCGATCAGAGCCAGCGCATATTTCATACGGCATCCTGAGTGATCGTCTGCAGGGCGACTTCGGCCATCTGATTGAAAGATTGCTCGCTGTCTTTGTGCGCGGAACGTTCGTTTGTAAGAAGCTGACTGCCCACCGTCAAAATACTCAGCGCCTTCACTCCGTATTTGGCGGCAAGCGTATAAAGCGCGGTGCTTTCCATCTCGACGGCGAGAACGCCGAACTCCATAAACGTATGCAGCCTGTCGAGGGTATGGCGGTAAAATTCATCGGAATTGTACACATTTCCGGCAAATACGTTGGCGCCGCTCCGCTTGGCTCCTTGATATGCCTGCATCAGCATGCCGAAATCGGCCGTTGGGGCGTAACTGCAGCCATGAAACATTTTGTCCGTCATATTGCTGTCCGTGGAGACCGCTTGGGCCAGTACAAGATCGCGGATCCGGATATTTTTTTGCATCGCGCCGCAAGTGCCTATCCGGATCAGTTTCTTGGCTCCGTAATCCCGGATTAACTCCGTCACGTAAATGCTCATTGAAGGATTACCCATGCCGGTACCTTGAACCGAAACGGGAACTCCTTTATATAACCCGGTATAGCCGTACATCCCTCGCACTTCGTTATGGCAGCGCACCTCATCCAGAAAATGCTCGGCTACGAATTTAGCGCGCAGCGGATCTCCCGGCAGCAGGACGCGTTCGGCGATTTCTCCGGGTTTGGCTTCCAAGTGGATACTCATGTTGTGTTTCCTCCTCGATTGTCGTGGATCGGCGGTTCGCAACCGCTTTCAACCACAGCATAAAAGAATCCGGGGCCGGAAACTAGACACATATAAGCCGTTGAATACGGAACAATCGGGACCAAGCGTTTACTCGAGCAGTTCTTTGCGAATGTTTTCCAAGTCTCTTTTCGTCGGTATGGCGGAAATAATCACGGCCGGCACGGTTTTCAGCGCAACGGGCATCGTGCTTATAATAAAATCAATCTCCCGCTCACGGACGGTTTCATCGCTTAGTTCATGCAAGATGGAAGTTTCGATCGTCAACTCGTCGCCGATCTCTCTTTTAATCCGGTTGGCCACATAATGACGGACGGAAAATTCTTCACCGATAATGAGAAAAGCCTTTTTGCTTTTGTACCGGACATTGGAGCTGACGATAAAACCGAGCTTGACGAGATGGTACGAGCTGATCGATACGGCGGGGTATTCACGGCTCCACCCGTTTATACACTCCGTTACCCCTTCGTAAATAAGAGGCTCTTCCTGGCGCATGTAGGCGATCAGCCGGCTTTTCGATACCGCCATCAGTTCGGGAATGGCATTATCGATCATCAGCTTCTCGAAAAACTCGCACATTTCCATTACAAACCGGTGGCCGGCACCTAACGATGGGAAGGTTTCCCTGAGCAAGGGTAAAAGGTTGTTCATCATCTGGTATTTGGGATCATCGTTCCTAAGGAGAGCCTCCTCCTGCTCCAGGGCCATTTCCCTTTCGTTCCGGTAATGATATTGACTTAGGCTGCATAACGACTGCAGAAAATAAATTTCTTCCCCGGCAATGTCCAGGCCGTATTCTTGTCCAAGTTTTCCGGCTAAACGGCGGACGGATTCATGGAAAGCGCCGTTTTGCCAATCGTAAAGCTCCCCGCTTACCGAAACGGAATGTCCCTGCCGGATTCTCTCCAGCGTAACGGCAATCAGGAAAATCAGGCTCCGTTTGGAATTCAGAAAATAAACGATCCCTTGTTCCTCTTCCAATTCCGTTATCCATTCCTGGATTTGCTGAAAATCAACCTCTGCGAACGGCCAGCCTGTATAAGGGTGTGAATCAGAAAATAATTTCCAGTAAAAATACCGGATGTGAATTTCATTTCCTTTAAGCGCCGGAGAAGAATAAGCGAGCCGCAGGCAGGACGGCTGGAGATCTTCCCGATTCAGTTGAATAATGAATTTTTTAAACGACGAAGCGCTCATATAAAGGAACTCCGCAAGCTCCTCGGCGGAAGCCTGACCGCCGTAGATGAACAACCTGTGCATGAGACGGTAATAAGATGTCTGCCTGAACTGCTCCACAAGGACTTCCCGGATAGTCGGCCCGTGACGTTCGCGGCGGAAGAAGATGCCCTTGCCTCTGGAAACTTCGATACTCATTGTGCCGGGCATAAGCGCCGTTATCTCCTCCACCACTTTCCGGACGGACTTGTCCGATATGCCCAGCTGCCTTTCGGCCTCCCCGAAAGTAAACCACCGCTCTTCGGAATCCAGCAGCTCGATCAGCGCTTTCATCAACTTAAAATCCTTGTTCATTTCATCACCTTCCAGACCCGGTATCGCACGACTTTCGTACCCTCATTATACCGGTATGGAGCGAATTATCCATGCTTCCAGTCCGGATCAGCGTATACATAACAATGGCTCTTCAACAGTTGTTCCCTTCCGCACGCAAAATAACCGCAGTCCGGTTAACCGGACTGCGGTTAAGATGTTCTGCCCTGCGCGGGCATAAGGGCACAACTTTCTGCCGGGTCCGGGACTGTCAGCCGTACAGCCTCGCGTAATAGCCGCCCTTAGCCAGCAAATCCCGGTGCGTTCCCCGCTCCACAACCGTGCCTTGGTTCATCACGGTAATGGAATCCGCCTTCTCCACGGTGCTTAGGCGGTGGGCGATCAGAATCGTCGTCCGCCCTTTCATCAGCTCGTTCAGAGCCTGCTGCACCCAGTGCTCCGACTCGTTGTCGAGTGCGGACGTCGCTTCGTCCAGGAGCAGAATCGGGGCATTTTTCAGAATGGCTCTGGCAATCGCGATACGCTGTCTTTGTCCGCCGGACAAAGACGCTCCCCGCTCCCCCGCCTGGGTTCCATACCCGCCGGGCAGCTCCTCGATAAAATGATGGGCATACGCGGCCTTGGCCGCCTCGATCACGTCATCCGCCGTCGCTTGCGGGTTGCCGTAACGGATGTTCTCCTCGATCGTTCCGCTGAACAGAAACGGCTCCTGCGGCACATAAGCGATCTGCCCGCGAATTTCGTCCAGCGTGTAGCTGCCGAAGAGTTTGCCTCCGAGCAAAATTTCCCCGCTGTCCACGGGATAGAAGCCGAGCAGCAGCTTGATCAGCGTGCTTTTGCCGCTCCCGCTTGCGCCCACGATAGCCGCGACCTGTCCCGGATATACCTGCATGGACATCCTGCACAGCACTTTTTTGTCCGCCTGGTACGAAAATTCCACATCCCGGAACTCCACCATCGCCTCCGAGGACCTCTTAGGATCGGGCAATCCCAACCTTTCCGGCTCTTCTTCCTCCGATAAAATTTCCTCAATCCGGTGGGCTCCGGCTAACGAATTTTGCGCCATAGACAGCACCGTCCCGAAATTCATAATCGCATGGGTCAGATTGATCTGGAGAACGGCAAGCGCCGCAACACTTCCCATCCCGATCATCCCGTAAGCATACAGCAAACTTCCGATGACGATAATTCCGCAGAACGTGACATAGCTGACAAAATGGTTGACGGCGGCCTGCAGCCCGTTCTTCCTTGCGGTTCGCTCGGCAAGCCGGGTCACTTCTTCGTTCAGGCTCCGGTACTGGGAATAAACCGGACGGATATGAAACAATTTCACGAGCTGAATGCCTCCGATAAAGTCTTTAAACTTTTCGGTCATCCGGGCTAAAGTTTGCAGCGACTTCTCGGAAAGGACACGGATTTGCCGGGCAAACCGGGCGCTGATCGAGAAAGAAACAAGCAGAACGAGCAGCGAAACGGAGGCGAATCTCCAGTCGATCAGCACCATCGAAATGATGGAGCCGACACTGAACACCACTTGCAGCAGCAGCATGAAATAAATGCTGGAAAAGGTGAGTTCCACCGCGGCCACATCGTTATTTACCCGTGACATCAGGTCTCCGTGGTGCGTCTGTTCCAGATATTTCGGCCGGAGCCGGCAAAATTTCCGGTAAAGGCGCTCACGCACGTCCACAATCGTAAATTCGACGCTGCGCTGATACAAGTACGTAAACCAAGGGGAAATGACATTTTCCAGAAGCAAAGCCCCCGCAAGGATGTAAAAAGCCCGGTACATCAGGGCCGAATCGCGGTAATCGGCAAAGTTGACCAGATTTTGGACAACCAGGCTGAAAGAAACGAGAAACAGCGTCTGGTTGACCGCCGTAATACCGAGACCTGTGTAGTACTGAATTTTGCGTCTGCGGCTCATGAATCTCATTAAGTACACGAGTTCTTTTACCTGTGAGATTAACCCGCCGCTCTTCATGTGTAGACCACCTCCTTGCTTTCCGCAAGACCGGTAAACTCCTGGAGGAACGATTGGGCGTACAACCCTTTCTTCTCCAGAAGCTGCGCGTGAGTCCCGGCTTCCACAAGCCTTCCCTGCTCCAGAACCCAAATTTCATCCGCATTCTGAACGGTAGACAGCCGGTGGGCGATGACGATTGTCGTTCTTTCGCTCATAAGAACTTGCAAAGCTTCCTGCACAGCGCCCTCGGATTCCGGATCCAACGCGGATGTAGGCTCATCGAGCAGCAGAATGGGAGCATTCTTGAGAAGCGCCCGGGCAATGGCGATCCGCTGACGCTGGCCCCCGGAAAGAAAGCCGCCCCGTTCCCCGACGTACGTCTGATACCCCTCGGGCAGACTCATGATAAACGCGTGCGCTTGCGCCGATTTTGCAGCCGCGATCACTTCGTCCATGGACGCGTCTTGCCGGCCGTACGCGATATTGTCGGCCACGGTGCCGCTGAACAAGTACGATTCCTGGGTCACAACGGAAAAATGGGAACGCAACTGCTCCGGGTTGCTGCCGTTTACCTGCTGACCGAATACACAGATGTTTCCCTGCCCGTCCTCCAGCGGGTAAAAGCCGCACAACAGCTTGAAAACCGTACTCTTGCCTCCGCCGCTCGCGCCCACCAGAGCGATCGTCTTTCCTTCCGGCACCGTGAAACTCAAGTTTTGAAGAATGGGAGATCCGGTTTCATAAGAAAAAGAGACGTTCCGGAACTCGACCGGCGGCGAGGCGGTTTTTGTAATCGCGTGCCCCTCCTGATTTTCCGCAGGCTGTTCCAAAATATCGGAAACCCGCTTTAAAGCGCCGGACATCTCGAACGTACGCGTGATCAACTCGGGAATATGATCGAGCGGCTCCAAACACAGATTCAGTAAATAAAGAAACGCGATCAATTCTCCGGTGCCGAGCTCCCCTTTGGAAATCAGATAACTTCCGTAGCTCACGGCAAAAATGATCGGGCTGAGCATCAGCGTGGACAGGAGGGGATTGACCCACGATTCCCTTTTTTTCACGGCCAGTTTTTTCTGAGCCGTCAGAAGCAGAAGTGATTGATAGGAGCGGAACAGCAGCCCCGACAGCAAATAACTTTTCACCACCGGCATACCGCCAAGCGTATCCTGCAGATTCATATTCATCCGTCCCATGTTTGCCTGAGCCTCTTCCGTCAGCTGCTGAAGCTGCTTGCCGATCCAGTGCGACACAAGCAGCGAGACGGGAAACAGCAGCAGACTGTACATCATCAACTCCCATTGAATCCAGATCAGATAAGTGAAACAGCCCACGAACAGCAGCGGATGATAAAACCACTGGGCCAAATCCCGGCTCATAAATTGATGAATAAGCTGAAGATCGCTGCTGATCCGGGACAGAATATCGCCGGAATGCTGTTTTTCCACATAATGAATAGGCAATTTGCCGATATGATTCATCACATGGTTGCGAATATCTCTCACAGCCAACGCGCTGCTCTTCTCAACCCCGTAGATCATCAAGTATTTCGCGGGCACTCCGATCAGAATGACGAAAAAAACGGTACACACGATTTCAATGACAACCGGCCCCGCTCCGTTCTCGGCCTGGGATGTCAGTTGTTCGATCAAACTGCCCGTCCACACTTCGATGGTGGCCGCCGCAATCGCGGATACGGTACCTGCGATCATCCAGCCTCTGTGACGGTTTATAAACGTTAATAACCAGCGGAATGCTTTCCATGCAGCGTATACGCGTTTGCTTTTTTGTGCCGCCATTGGGTCCCCTTTCCCGGCGATGGACCGGCCGTCAGTTTCCATGCAGCACCTTCGATGATGCTCCGTTCCGCTGAGCGATTTCCTCCAGAATCCGGAGGATGACTTTGGCCGTCCCGTCCAGGCATTCCGGCTCAAGCAGCTTCTCGTGCGCGCCCGCAAGCTTGTACTCCGTGTAGGTACCCTGAGCCGCTCCGCGCCATGACGGCAGACCGTGCTCCAGACGGAAAGCATCGCTGTCTTCGGCGATCAGCTCGTGGACACGCCCTTCGACCGTTCCCCTGTTTATGAGCTGCGCTTCATACATCAAAGTTGCGCGCACCTTCATGCTGACACGCTCGCGGATAAGGGGGTTCGCCATCATTTCTTTTTCCGTATCCGACAAATCCTCCAGTATTTCCTGCCATTCGCTTTCAGTCGTCTCTGCGGGCGTCAAAGTCTCCTTAATCCAGGAATCCACCATGATCAAGTCCGAGACGCGATAGCCTCTCTTCTCCATTCTTTGAGCGACTTCGAACATCAAATTCCCGCCGAAACAGTAGCCGAGCAGCACGTAAGGAGCTTTCTCCTGAATGCGCGCGATTTCGTCGACATAGTCGTCCAGCATCGCTTCGTAACTTTCCGAATCTTCGATGAAATCGGTCCCGTACAAGACGAATCGGTCGTCCAATAGGTTCGCAAGTTCCCGGTAGCCGATGCCGAATCCGCTTCCCGGCGGAAAGCAAAATACATTCAAGGCTCCGTTTTTATTGAGCTTGATAAACGATTGGCCCTTCTCCAAGCCCGTTTCTCCGCTCCCGAACGCCATCGCTTCCACGGTGAGATTCTTGAACTGCTGGTTCAGCGGTACTTCGATTCCGGTTTCGTCATAGACCGCCTGAATCAAACGCATGAGGCTCAGAGAACTCCCTCCGAGATCGAAGAAATTGTCTTTCACGCCGACCCTCCGGAGACCGAGCACGTCCTTCCAGATTTGGGCTATCTTCACTTCCATCAGCGTGCGGGGCGCGATATATTCCGCTGATTGCTCCGCGCTCTCTTCCGGGGCGGGCAGCGCCTTCCGGTCGATTTTGCCGTTCGGCGTCAGCGGCATACGGAGCAGCTGCACGAAATGCGCCGGGATCATGTACCCCGGCAGCTCTTTAGCCAGCGCTTCCTTCAGCCCTGCGGCCGTCAGCTTCGATTGCGCCACGAAGTAAGCGCACAACTGATGACCGTCCGCCTCCTCCCGGGCGATGACGATCGCTTCTTGTACGGACGGTACTTTCAGAAGCTGCTCCTCGATTTCGCCCGTTTCGATCCGGTAACCGCGGACTTTCACCTGATGGTCGATCCGGCCCCTGTATTCGATGTTTCCGTCCGGCAGCCACCTAGCCAGATCTCCGGTCCGGTACATCCGCTCGCCGGGCGAAAAGGGATTGTCCACGAACTTCTCGTCCGTCAGTTCGGGACGGTTCAAATACCCTCTCGCCAAGCCAGCGCCCGCGATGCACAGCTCACCCTCTACTCCCGCCGGCACAAGCTGCAGACGGTCGTCCAGAATGTAAATCCGGTGATTCTGAATCGGACGGCCGATCGGGACCGATTTTAGTCCGATATCGTCGGTGCGGGCAGTCCAAACCGAGGTAACGATCGAAGCTTCCGTCGGACCGTAGGCGTTGAAATACCGCACTTTGTCTTTCCATTGCTGCACGAATTCGGCCGATACGGCCGAGCCCCCGGTAATCAGCTTTTGCAGCCTCGGCATATGATCCGGGTTTAAATAGGCCGCATACGTCGGCGGCAGGATGGCGGCCGTAATTCCGTTTTCGTGCATGAAACGCTCGAACGACCGGTTGTCCAGAATGGTCTCGGCTGTGGGGATGTAGAGAGCGGCCCCGAAAAACAGCGCCTTGAACACTTCCCAGCACGACGCGTCGAACGACAGACTCGCGAATTGGACGACTCTGTCCGTTTCGGTGATGCCCAGCGTGTCCTCGAACATGTGCTTCAAGCTGACCAGTCCGTGGTGTTCCACCATCACGCCCTTCGGTTTCCCCGTAGTGCCGGACGTATAGATAACGTAGGCCAGATGGTCCGGCCCGTTAACCGGCTCCAGATTGGTGCCGTCGGCACTGTAAGAGCTCTCGTCGTCGAGCGCCAGTACAGTTCCCGCATACGGGACGCGATCCATCAGCCGCCGCTGAGTCAGCAGCAGCTTCGCACCCGAATCTTCCAGAAGATAGCGGATGCGCTCCTCGGGATATTCGGGATCGATCGGCACATATGCGCCTCCGGCTTTCATAACCGCCAAGATGCCGACCACCATTTCCAGCGAGCGTCCGGCCATCAAGCCGACAAGCTGATCCGGCTGCACACCGGCCGCACGCAGCGTACGCGCCAACCGGTTCGCCCGCTCGTTCAGCTCCCGGTAAGTAAGGCGTTCCTGTTCGAAAACCACCGCTGTCGCTTCCGGAACGCGGGCAGCCTGCTCTTCGATCAGCCCGTGAATCGTTTGCTCCCGTTCATAGCGCGTTTCCGTGTTATTAAAATCAACAAGCAGCTGCTGCTTTTCGTAAGGCGAGAGCATATCCGCGTCACCGAGCTCAAGATCCGGCTGAACTAACAGGACGGACAAAAGCTGCACGAGATGCCCGGCGGCTTTTTCAATAAAATCGCAGCTATAACGCCCGCTGTTAAAACTCACGTTTATCCCGATAGAGTTTTCATTCGAATCGAATTGAAAAACAGTATCCGCAGCGGCTTTTGCTTGAATATCCGCTTTATGGATGTTTTTGTAGGTAACTATCGTATTCAGAATAGGGGTCCCTTCGGGAGTAGTTTCGATAGTCAGGGAACCCGTCATTTTACGGAACGGAAGATGCTGATTTTCCAGCGCTTCGCCGATCGCCAGCTTAACTTGGCCAAGCAGGGATTTGAACGTGCTTTGACGGTTTATGTACGTTTTAATCAGGAGAAAATCGTGGATCGCCGGTCCGTCTCCGGGGCCCGTTTCCGCCGGAATCCCCACGAGCACGTTGTCCCGCTTAGCGTAAGTGTGGAGCAAGCAGTTTACTCCCGCCAGCACGATCATAAAAACTGCCAAATCCGAACCGTTGGCAAGTCGGAGAATTCTTTCGGACAGCGCGGGGGGCAGCCTGAGGCTGACCACGTCCGGACTCCCTTCAGAAATCGGTCCTACTGCGGCTTTGGGGGATAGATTGTAAGGAAGAAAGGTCAAGCTGTCATCGGCATTGAATTTTTCTTTCCAATACATTTCTTCCTTTTCAAACAACGATTTCATGCGTACCTCCCCTAAAATGATATCGGCTCATACCCGGAGTGCATGCCCTCGTTTTTGGGCACACACTCTTCAGGCATGAACAACTAGTACCTGGCAGGGCTTTGTCTAAAAAGCGAATTCAATCGCTTCTACCGAACTCTTCGTGCCGCTCGAAAGCTTGAGGCATTGGATCTCGCTTAACCGGCTTTCGGGATTTTCGCAAATCTGGGACAAGATATGCAAGTAATCCTGGACCATTGTCCGGATTCTCGCCTCTTTGAACAATTTCGTCCCGTAAAAAAACCCTCCGCTGAGCGCGCCGTTGTCTTCCGACATGAACAAGGTGAGGTCGAATTTCGCTTCTTCCAGATCGTCCAGCTCATAAGGCTTGAGACGAAGAGTTCCGAGCGAAGCCTCGTGTTCCTCGATATTCTGCATATCGAACACCGTATCGAACAGCGGATTGCGGCCTGCTTCCCGCTTCACATTCAAGCGCTCCACGAGCTCTTCGAACGGATAGTCCTGATGCTCGAAAGCTCCCAGCGCAGATTCCTTCACTTCCTCCAGGAAGGAAAGGAAGGTTTTGTCGCCGGCAGGCCGGTTGCGGATCGCCAGCGTGTTGACGAACATGCCGATAACCGGTTCCAGATCGGCATCCGTTCTGCCTGCAACGGGCGTTCCGACAATAACATCTTCTTGTCCGCCGTATTTGGACAGCAGCACGTTGTAGGCGGATAAAAGGATCATAAACAGGGTGCTTCCCGACCGGGCTGCCAGAACACCCAGCTCAGTGGTGAGATCCGCGCCGACTTCAAATTCCAGATGAGCGCCCTCATAACTACGCACCGGCGGCCGCTCATAATCGGCCGGCAGCTCCACGTCGGGCAGATCGCCGGCCAACGCTCCCAGCCAGTACGACTCCTGCTGCCGTGTACGCTCTTTGTACGTCTCGCTCTGCTGCCATGCCGCGTAATCCTTGTATTGAATTCGCAGCGGAGGAAGCTCCTCTCCCCCATACAGCCGGGAAAATTCGTCCACCAGTATCGCCATGGAAACACCGTCGGAGACAATATGGTGCATATCGAACATGAGAATGTGCAGCTCCGGACCCAGTTCGATCAGACCTGCGCGAAGCAGAGGCGGTGTCTTCAAGTCGAACGCGCGGACGAAACGGCGGACGATCTGTTCCGCGTCTTCTTTTGCGGCTTTGCTCGTTTCGACTGTAAATTCCACTTGAGCGTGTACCCGTTGAACCGGTTCTCCGTGAACCATTTCAAATCCGGTGCGCAGCGTCTCATGCCTTGCGATCAATGTCCGGAAAGCTTCCTCTATCCGGCCGATATCCACCGGCCCTTCCAGCTGCAGCATTTCAGGCATGTTGTAAAGCTCATCCGCCCCTTCCAGCGTGTGCTGGATAAAGAGCCGTTTTTGCGCCGACGAGAGCGGATAATAGTCCCGCTCTTCGGCAAGAGGAATGGAGACATGCTCCTGCCGTTCCATCCGCGCGATTGCCGCTGCCATTTCTTCAACCGTCGAATGACGGAAAACATCTCGCAGCGGCAGATCGACGTTCAGTTCTTTGTGCACTTTGCCGACAAGCGTCGTTGCCCGCAGGGAATGTCCGCCCAGGTCGAAGAAGTTATCGCGGATGCCGATTTCCTTCTGAAGACCGAGCACGTCCTGCCAGATGGCGGCCAGCTTCGCTTCCAGCGGCGTCCTTGGCGCGATATACTCCGCGCCTCCGTCCGCACCCGCTTCCGGCGCCGGCAGCGCCTTGCGGTCGACTTTCCCGTTCGGCGTCAGCGGAATCCGCTCCAGCCGGATGAAATACGACGGGATCATGTACCCCGGCAATTCCTGCGCCAGCGCGCTTCGCAGCCTGCTTGCGGCAAGCTCGCCGCCCGCCGTGAAGTAGGCGCACAGCGCTTTCTGCCCGCTGCCGTCTTCGCGTACGATGACGACCGCTTCGCGGACGCCGTCCGTCTGGAGCAGCTGCGACTCGACCTCACCGGTTTCAATCCGGTAGCCCCGGATTTTGGCCTGGTGATCGATCCGCCCGATAAAATCGACGTTGCCGTCCGCCGTCCACCGGGCCAGGTCGCCCGTGCGATAGAGACGTTCACCCGCGACGAACGGGCTGTCCACGAACTTCTCCTCCGTCAGATCCGGACGGTTCAAGTACCCCCGTGCCACGCCCGGTCCGCCGATGCACAGCTCGCCCAGGACGCCGACCGGCACTGGATTCAGGTGCGCGTCCACGATGTAGAACCTCGCGTTCAGCCACGCTTTGCCGATCGGCACGCTGCCCGTCTCCGGCAGCTTCGCCAGCGGCTCGTCGTAGAAGCTCGAATCGATCGCCGCTTCCGTGACGCCGTAGCTGTTGATGATCCGGAACTGCGAGCCGAAGCGCTCCTGCAGCACGCGGTAGTCGCCTACGCTGCAGCTGTCGGAACTGGTGATGAGCAGCTCCATCGAGCTCATATCCAGCGCGTGCTGCGCCACATGTTCCATAAACGGCACGATGAGCGCCGGAGTCGATTCGAACACGGTAATCTGCTGTTCTTGGATCCAGCCGTGCAGACGGGCCGGGTCGATCCGGTCGTCTTTCGGCACGATGACCATGGTGCCGCCGTTGTACAGCGTCCGCGCGATATCGCCAACGAACACGTCGAAGGAGAAGCTCGCGAGCTGGAGCAGCCGTACCGGGAACCGGTCCAGCCGGTATTCCCGGCGGTAGGCGGCCGCCGTGTTCACAAGGCTGCGGTGCTCGATCATGACGCCTTTGGGCCGTCCCGTCGTGCCGGACGTGTAGATCACGTAGGCGAGATCGTGCGGCTGGGTTTCGGCTGGGACACCGTCCGGCGTGCCTGATGCGGACAAGCTTCCATCTGATCCGCTGTCAGCCGTGCTGCCCAACGCAGCGCCGTCTCCTTGATCCGCAGACACCCGGCTTTCATCAGCAGCCCCAATTACGCTGCCTTCCAAAACGACTCCGATAGCCGCATTCTCTCCGTCCCCGCTGTACGACTTCTCGTCGTCCAGACAAAGGATCGTACGCAGCGCCGTCTCTTCCGCGTCCAGCCAAGCCTCGGCGCCTTCTCTTAGAGAAGTCTGCGTCAGCAGCACCGTTGCCCCGCTGTCTTCGAGCATAAACCGGATGCGGTCGGCCGGATAATCCGGGTCAAGCGGCACGTACGCGCCTCCCGCTTTCCATACCGCGATCACGCCGACGAGCAGCTCCACCGAACGCTCGGCCAGTATGCCGACGATGGACTCTCTGCCGACGCCGCCGGCGCGCAACTCACCAGCCAGCCGGTTCGCCCGTTCGTTCAGCTCCCGGTACGACAGCTGCTTGTCTTCGTAGACGACGGCCGCCGCATCGGGAGTGCGCTCCGCCTGTTCCTCGAACAGCCGGTGGAATGTCTGCACCTTCTGCGGAAGCTCGGACATGGCCGGATTGAACGCTTCGAGCAGCTGCTCTTTTTCGGAAGGCGTAAGCAGTTCCAGCTCGGCGATTTTCGTATCCGGCTTTTCCACGATGGCACCGAGCAGCTGCTCGAAATGCTGCGCCATCCGTTCCACCGTTTCTTTTCTGTATAAAGCGGTCGAATATTCAAAGCTGTAATCCAAACCTCCGCTGTCTTCCATAACATCCAGGCTCAAATCGAATTTGGCCATGGCGCTGTCGCTCGGATACGAGGTCAGCCGGAGACCTTCAAGTTCAAAGTCTTTGTTATCCGTATTTTGCAGCGTGAACATGGTATCGAAAATCGGATTGCGGCTTAAATCCCGGGCAATCTGAACCTTTTCCACCAGCTCCTCGAACGGATAGTTCTGGTGTTCGTACGCGCCGAGAGTCGTTTCCTTGACCTCTTGCAGGTAGGAGAGGAACGTTTTGTCCGCTGCCGGATAGCTGCGGATCGCCAGCGTATTGATAAACATTCCGATCAGCGGCTCCACGTCACCGTGGTTCCGGCCCGCAATCGGTGTGCCGACAATAAGGTCTTCCTGCCCGGTATATTTATGCAGCATAACGGTATAGGCCGCAAACAGAACCATGTAAAGCGTGGTTCCGGTTTCCGCCGCAAGCTGCTTCAGAGCATCGCTTTTCTGGGCATCCAGGAAATATTCGAGCGTCCGCCCTTCATAACTCTGCACGGCGGGACGGGCATAATCCGTCGGGAGTTCCAGCACGGGCAGTTCTCCTTGGAAAACGTCAAGCCAGTAAGCTTCCTGGCGTTTTAGCTGCTCTTTCTGCGTTTCGGACTGCTGCCAGACGGCGTAGTCCTTATACTGAATGCGCAGCGGCTCCAACGCTTCTTCGCTGTATAAGCGGACGAACTCTTCCACCAGCACGTCCATCGAAACACCGTCGGAAACGATATGATGCATATCAAACAACAGAACATGCCGCTCTGCCGCCATCTCCACCAAGCCTACGCGCAGCAAAGGAGGTTTGGCCAAATCGAACGGTCGGACAAAATCCCGCACCGTTTCAGCCGCTTCTTCCTCGGCCGCCGAAAAATGTTCCACGAAGAAGTCCACGGCCGCATATACCCGCTGCACTGCTTCCCCGTTCACCATTTCGAAGCCCGTGCGCAGCGTCTCGTGCCGCTCAATCAGTCTGCGGAATGCTTCCTCGAACCGGTTTTGGTCCAATGCCCCTTCGAGCAGCAGCGCTCCCGGCATGTTATAGCTCAGCTCCGCTCCCTCAAGCTGGTTGAGAATGTACAACCGCTTCTGCGCCGATGATTGCGGATAATGGTCCTGTTCTTCGGCAAGAGGAATGGAGACATGCTCCTGCCGTTCCATCCGTGCGATTGCCTCTGCCATTTCTTCAACCGTCGAGTGACGGAAAACATCTCTTAACGGCAGATCGACGTTAAGCTCTTTGTGCACTTTGCCGACAAGCGTCGTCGCCCGCAGGGAATGTCCGCCGAGGTCGAAGAAGTTATCGCGGATGCCGATTTCCTTCTGAAGACCGAGCACGTCCTGCCAAATGGCGGCCAGCTTCGCTTCCAGCGGCGTCCTTGGCGCGATATACTCCGCGCCTCCGTCCGCGCCCGCTTCCGGCGCCGGCAGCGCCTTGCGGTCGACTTTCCCGTTCGGCGTCAGCGGAATCCGCTCCAGCCGGATGAA